>DAMBWF010000011.1:0-117503 GCA_032052615.1 Pseudomonadaceae bacterium | reverse complement strand
CTACCCCTACTGGGACGAGACCGACAACCCCGCCTACCGGCTGTTCCTGGGCTGATCATGGGCAACTGGCTTCCGATCCCGCTCGCTGGCGCCAGGAGGTTCACCTGAGCGGCCTGGCCATCCTGCTGGTGGGCGCGCGCGGGTTCATCGGCGGTCGCCTGCTGGACGCCTTGGTGGCCGCCGGTCACCGGGTCTACGCCACCTCCCGGGACGGCCAGGGTCCGGCCCGGGGCGAGGCCGACTGGCTGGCCCTGGACCTGGAGCGGCTGGCCGACGACCCCGACGCCTTCGACTGGCCGGGCCCGGTGGATTTGGTGATCAACGCCGCCGGCGTGCTGAGTCCGGACGCCGCCCTGCTGGAGCGGGTGCAGGACCGGGGGCCGCGGGTGTTGTTCAAGCAGGCGGCGCTGCACGGTGCCGGGGTCTTGCAGATTTCCGCGCTCGGCGCCGGCCAGCAGCCGGACGTGCCGTTTCTCGCCAGCAAGGCGGCGGCCGACGAGTACCTGCTGGGCCTGGGCATCCCCGCCGTGGTGCTGCGCCCGTCCCTGGTGATCGGCCCTGGCGGCGCCAGCAGCGAATGGCTGGCGCGACTCTCGGCCTGGCCCGTGGCGCCGTTGCTGGACCGTCAGGCACGGACCCGCCCGCTGCACGTGGACGACCTGGCCGGCGCGGTGTTGGCGTTGCTGCGCCGCTGGCCGGAGCCCGACGTGCTGCCCCTGGTGGGGCCGGAATCGATGACCCAGGGCGAACTGCTCGATCGCCTGCGCGGCGCCCAAGGCTGGGGCCGGGGGCGTTATCTCCAGGTGCCGCGCCCGTTGGCGGCCCTGGGCGCGCGGCTCGGCGAGCGCATCGGCGGGCGGGCCCTGAACCGCCAGTTGCTGGCCATGGCCCGGGTCGACAACCTGGCCTCGGCGGAGCCCTTGGATGCCGCCTGCGGTTTTCGCGCGGCGAGCCTGGCCGTCCGCCTGCGCCACTGGCCGTGCCGCGTGGCGAGCCTGGCGGCCCTGTGGCGCGCGCCGCTGCTGGGTAGCTTGGTGGCGGTCTGGGTGGGCACCGCGCTGGTCTGCCTGGGACCGGGGCGCGAGGAGGGCGTGGCCATGCTCACGGGGCTGGGCGTCGCGCCGGGGGTGGCCCTGGGCGCGGTGAGCGCCGGGGCATTGCTGGACGGCGCCCTTGGCCTCGGCCTGCTGGCGCGCCGCTGGCGCCGCGCCGTGCTACTGGGGCAGATGGCGCTGATGGTCGGCTACACCGCGACGATCACCCTGCTGCTGCCCCATTATTGGAGCGACCCTTTCATGGCGGTCGGCAAAAACCTCGTGCTGCTCGTCGCCAGCGGGTTCGCCCGAGCGCTGGAGCCCCCCGCGCGGAGCGTCGAATGACCAGTGTCTATCTGCTGTTGAAAACCCTGCACATTCTTTCCTCGACGCTGCTGTTCGGCACCGGTCTGGGCTCGGCGTACTACGCGTTGCGCGCCTGGCGCAGCGGCAACCTGCAGGTGATCGCGGTCACCTTCCGCCACTTGGTCACCGCCGACTGGCTGTTCATCGCCACCACCGCCGTGTTCCAGCCCCTCAGCGGCCTCGGCCTGGCCAAGGTGGCCGGCTGGCCGCTGAACCAGTGGTGGTTGCTGTGGAGCGTCGGCCTGTTCGTGCTGGCCGGCCTCTGCTGGCTGCCGGTGGTGTGGTTGCAGATCCGCGTGCGCGACATGGCCGAGGCGGCCCTGCGGGACGGCACGCCCATCGCGCCCCTGGCCCACCGCTACATGGCGATCTGGTTCACCCTCGGCTGGCCGGCGTTCATCGCTTTCCTGGCGATCTTCTACCTGATGGTGGCCAAGCCGCTCTGAGGCTCAGCGCAGGGAGATGATCGGCCAGCCACGCCGCTGGGCCTCGGCGCGCAGGGTCGGGTCGGGGTCCACCGCCACCGGCCGGGTCACCCGCTCCAGCAACGGCAGGTCGTTCATCGAGTCACTGTAGAAGCTGCTGTCGTCCAGGGTCAGGCCGTTTTCTTCCAGCCAGCGCGTCAGACGCGTCACCTTGCCTTCGCGGAAGCACGGCACATCGGTGGTGCGTCCGGTATAGCGGCCGTCGGCCATTTCGCACTCGGTGGCCAGCAGGGTCTCCACCCCCAGGCGACGGGCGATGGGCTCGGTGACGAAGCGGTTGGTGGCGGTGATGATCGCCACCCGGTCACCGGCGTCGCGGTGCCGCGCCAGCAGGTCCAGGCCCTTTGCCAGGATGATCGGCTCGATGCATTCCGCCATGAACTCGGCGTGCCAGCGCTGGAGCTGCTCCATCTCGATGCGGCCGAGGATCTCCAGACTGAAGTTCAGGTAGTCGACGATGTCCAGCCGCCCAGCCAGATAGTCCTGGTAGAAGGCATCGTTGCGGGCTTTGTAAGTGGCCTCGTCGAGGATGCCACGGGCGCACAGCCAGTCGCCCCAGGCGTGGTCGCTGTCGCCGCCGAGCAGGGTGTTGTCGAGATCGAAGAGCGCCAGGGCCATGGGATACCTCGTTGCGAAGGGAAGCCGGCAGCATAAAGGCCGCGCGCCGTTCCGGCCACCGGCGAGGGCACGGACCGGCGCGCGCCTTCCGGCTCGCCGGGGCGCCGCCATGCCCCGGCGGGTGCTGCTCGAACCCGCCGGGCGGCCGCGTGGTCGAGGCGCCACGGCCTCGCGCAAGCCCGTCGCCACGGCCTCGTCCGCGCCGCTTCCGGCATCGCCGCGTTTTGTGGAACAATGCGGAAACAAGCGTTTGCGAGGTTGTCGTCATGATCGATTCCGATGGTTTTCGCCCCAATGTCGGCATCATTCTCGCCAATGACGTCGGCCAAGTGATGTGGGCCCGCCGCATCAATCAGGATGCCTGGCAGTTTCCCCAAGGCGGCATCAACCCGCGCGAGACGCCGGAAGAAGCGCTGTACCGCGAGCTGAACGAGGAAGTCGGCCTGGAACAGCAGGATGTGAAAATTCTCGCGTGCACCCGGGGCTGGTTGCGTTATCGTCTGCCGCAACGTCTGGTGCGTACCCATAGTCAGCCGTTGTGCATCGGGCAGAAACAGAAGTGGTTCCTGCTGCGCCTGCAGTCCGCCGAGGACCGGGTGCGCATGGACGTCACCGGCAAGCCCGAATTCGATGGCTGGCGCTGGGTCAGCTACTGGTATCCCCTCGGCCAGGTGGTGACCTTCAAGCGCGAAGTCTACCGCCGGGCACTCAAGGAACTCGCTCCGCGCCTGCTGGCGCACGACTGACCGGAGTCAGCATGCTCAACACGCTGCGCAAGATCGTCCAGGAAGTGAACGCCGCCAGGGATCTCAAGGCGGCGCTGACGATCATCGTGCAGCGAGTGCGCGAGTCCATGGGCAGCCAGGTCTGCTCGGTCTACCTGCTGGACCCGGAAAGCAACCGCTTCGTGCTGATGGCCACCGAGGGCTTGAACAAGCGCTCCATCGGCAAGGTCAGCATGGCCCCCAACGAGGGCCTGGTGGGCCTGGTGGGTTCCCGTGAGGAACCGCTGAACCTGGAGGACGCCGCCAGCCATCCCCGCTACCGCTACTTCGCCGAGACCGGCGAGGAGCGCTACGCGTCCTTCCTCGGCGCGCCGATCATCCACCACCGGCGGGTGATGGGCGTACTGGTGGTGCAGCAGAAGGAGCGCCGCCAGTTCGACGAGGGCGAGGAAGCCTTCCTGGTCACCATGAGCGCCCAGCTCGCCGGCGTCATCGCCCACGCCGAGGCCACCGGTTCGATCCGGGGCCTGGGCAAGCTGGGCCGGGGCATCCAGGAGACCAAGTTCGTCGGCGTGCCGGGCGCGCCCGGCGCGGCCGTCGGCAAGGCCGTGGTGGTGCTGCCGCCGGCCGACCTGGAAGTGGTGCCGGACCGCCCGGTAGACGACATCGAGGCCGAGGTCGCGCGTTTCCGCCAGGCGCTGGAAGCGGTGCGCGCGGACATGCGCGATCTGTCCACCAAACTCGCCAGCCAGTTGCGCCCCGAGGAACGGGCGCTGTTCGACGTCTACCTGATGATGCTCGACGATGCTTCCATCGGCCTGGAAGTCAAGCGAGTGATCCGTGGCGGCCAATGGGCCCAGGGCGCCCTGCGTCAGGTGGTCATGGAGCACGTCAAGCGCTTCGAGCTGATGGACGACGCCTACCTGCGCGAGCGCGCCTCGGACGTCAAGGATCTGGGCCGGCGCCTGCTGGCCTACCTGCAGGAAGAGCGCAAGCAGAACCTGGTATACCAGGACAACACCATCCTGGTCAGCGAGGAGCTGTCGCCGGCGATGCTCGGCGAGGTGCCGGAGGGCAAGCTGGTGGGCCTGGTATCGGTGCTCGGCTCGGGCAACTCCCACGTGGCGATTCTCGCCCGCGCCATGGGCATCCCCACGGTGATGGGGGTGGTGGACCTGCCGTATTCCAAGGTGGACGGCATCGACCTGATCGTCGACGGCTACCACGGCGAGGTGTTCACCAACCCCAGCGAGGTGCTGCGCCAGCAGTACACCGAACTGGTGGAAGAAGAGCGCCACCTTTCCAAGGGCCTCGACGCGCTGCGTACCCTGCCTTGCGAGACCCTCGACGGCCACCGCATGCCGCTGTGGGTCAACACCGGCCTGCTGGCCGACGTCACCCGCGCCCAGGAGCGCGGCGCCGAGGGCGTCGGCCTGTATCGCACGGAAGTGCCGTTCATGATCAACGAGCGCTTCCCCAGCGAGAAGGAACAACTGTCCATCTACCGCGAGCAGCTCGCCGCCTTCCATCCCTTGCCGGTGACCATGCGTACCCTGGACATCGGAGGCGACAAGTCCCTGTCCTACTTCCCCATCAAGGAAGACAACCCGTTCCTCGGCTGGCGCGGCATCCGCGTCACCCTCGATCACCCGGAAATCTTCCTGGTGCAGGTGCGGGCGATGCTCAAGGCCAGCGAGGGCCTGAACAACCTGCGCATCCTGCTGCCGATGATCTCCGGCGTGCAGGAGCTGGAGGAATCCCTGCACCTGATTCACCGCGCCTGGGGCGAGGTGCGCGACGAGGGGGTGGACATTCCGATGCCGCCGGTGGGGGTGATGATCGAAATTCCCGCGGCGGTCTACCAGGCCCGCGAGCTGGCGCGCCAGGTGGACTTCGTCTCGGTGGGCTCCAACGACCTCACCCAGTACCTGCTGGCGGTGGACCGCAACAACCCGCGGGTGGCCGACCTCTACGACTACCTGCACCCGGCGGTGCTGCAAGCGCTGAAGCGGGTGGTGGAGGATGCCCACGCCGAAGGCAAGCCGGCGAGCATCTGCGGCGAGATGGCCGGCGATCCGGCGGCGGCGGTGCTGTTGCTGGCGATGGGCTTCGACAGCCTGTCGATGAACGCCACCAACCTGCCGAAGGTGAAGTGGCTGCTGCGGCAGATCACCCTGACCAAGGCACGGGAACTGCTCGGCCAGTTGCTCACCATCGACAACCCCCAGGTCATCCACAGCGCCCTGTCCCTGGCCTTGCGCAACCTTGGCCTGGGTCGGGTGATCAACCCGGCGGCCACCATCCAGGCCTGAGGCCAGGCGCCTCGTTCGAGCGGCCTCGGGTTCACTGCGGGGCGTTTCTGGCGGGCGTGTTTGGCGAGGCGTCCCGGTCGAGCCTCCCGACTGGCGTCATGCCAGCGCGAGAAGGCCCCGCGCCGAGGGCGCGGGGCGGCGTCTCAGGGATTCATCCGCACTTCGCCCAGCAGCGCCCCGAAGGGGCCGTAGCTGCGTTCGACCAATTCCCGCGTGCCGTCGGCGTTGACGATCAGCGAGGTGCTGGCGCGCGTCCCGTAGGCCCGCGAGGCGATGAAGATACTCGACAGCAGGCGCTCGGCGCTGTCGCCGATGCCGGTATCCGGCAGCAGGCTTTCGGCGGCCTGCTCGGAGTCGTGGAGCAACGCCAGCAACTGCTCCGCGTCGGGCGCCACCAGGGTGCGCTCCAGGGCCGCCTTGCCGCGCACGGACTTCGGCCAGGGCGTGTCCAGGTCGGCGTTGGACAGCGCATAGAGGCCTTCTGGCAACTGTCTCGGCTGGACTTCCCGGGAGCTGAAGAACCACAGCTCGCGGTAGTCGCCCAGCAGGATGTTGAAGCCGGAATACTGGTTGGCGCGCTGGGCCATCTCGTCGAGAAAGGCGGCCGGTGGCCGATCGTCGCCGAGGAACTGCACCAGCAGTTCGCCCCGGGAACGGCCGAAGGGCGGTTGGCGCGGGTCGCGGATGTTGGTCAGGGCGGCGAAGCGGCCGTCGCGGCCGACGCCTAGCCACGTGCCCCCGGCGAGCTGGTCGCGGCCGGCGCAGAGGCCGGGAACGTCTTGCCAGGCATGCAGGGGCAGGGTGGGACGGTCATAGAATTCGTCACGGTTGGCGGCCATGACCAGGGGGTGGGCTTGGCCGGGGCGCCAGGCGAGGAGAATCAGGCACATAGGACTTCCTTGAATATGCGACAGCCGACAGGCTATGAGTTTGCCGCATAAGTCACAAGCCATTCGCTATAAGGGAAACCCACCCACCTGTCGAATGGCCATTATTGTCCCCTCGCGACCGGCGAGCTTTCGTCAGCCGACCTTCGCCGATGCCTGTGGCCCCGCCGGCAATTCGGCTACCATGCTGGTTTGCCTCGAAGGGACGCCCGATGGAATTCCTGCTCTATCTCGTGCTCGGCGCTTGCGCCGGCGTGCTGGCCGGCATGTTCGGCGTCGGCGGTGGGCTGATCATCGTCCCGGTGCTGGTGTACAGCTTTACCGCCCACGGCTTCGACCCGCAGATCCTCACCCATCTGGCAGTGGGCACCTCCCTCGCCACCATCGTCTTCACCTCCATCAACTCGGTGCTGGCCCACCATCGCAAGGGCGCGGTGCGCTGGCCCATCGTCGGCTGGATGACCGGCGGCATCCTGCTGGGCGCCTGGCTCGGCGGAATGACCGCGTCGGCCATCCAGGGGCCGATGCTGCAGAAGATCATCGGCGTGTTCGCCATCCTGGTGTCGATCCAGATGGCCCTGGACTTCAAGCCCAAGGCCAGCCGCGCGGTGCCGGGCAAGGCCGGCCTGAGCGTGGCCGGCGGGGTGATCGGCTGGGCCTCGGCGATCTTCGGCATCGGCGGCGGCTCGCTGACCGTGCCGTTCCTCACCTGGCGCAGCGTGCCGATCCAGCAGGCGGTGGCCACCTCCGCCGCCTGTGGCCTGCCCATCGCCGTGTCCAGCGCCATCAGCTTCATGGTCCTGGGCCGCCACGAGGCCCACCTGCCGCCCTGGAGCATCGGCTTCGTCTACCTGCCCGCGCTGGCCGGCATCGCCCTGACCAGCATGGTCTTCGCCCGCTTCGGCGCGCGCCTGGCGCATTCGCTGTCGCCGCGGGTCCTCAAGCGCCTGTTCGCCCTGCTGCTGTTCAGCGTGGGCCTGAGTTTTCTCGTGTAAGGAGTCGTGATGCTGGCTTATCCGAACATCGACCCGGTGGCGCTCAGCCTGGGTCCGCTGAAAATCCACTGGTACGGGCTGATGTACCTGATCGGCATCGGGGGCGCCTGGTGGCTGGCGACGCGCCGGTTGCCGCGCTTCGACCCGACCTGGACCCGGGAGAAACTCTCCGACCTGGTGTTCTGGGTGGCCATGGGGGTGATCGTCGGCGGGCGGCTGGGCTACGTGCTGTTCTACGACCTGCCGGCCTATCTGGCCAACCCCTTGCTGATCCTCGAAGTGTGGAAGGGCGGCATGTCGTTCCATGGCGGGTTGATCGGCGTGATGCTGGCGACCTGGTGGTTCGGTCGGCGCAACGGCAAGGGCTTCTTCGAGCTGATGGACTTCATCGCCCCGCTGGTGCCGATCGGCCTGGGCGCCGGACGCATCGGCAACTTCATCAACGCCGAGCTGTGGGGCAAGCCCACCGACCTGCCCTGGGCCATGGTCTTCCCGCCGTTCAGCGACCCCGCGCAACTGCCGCGCCATCCGTCCCAGCTCTACCAGTTCGCCCTGGAGGGCGTGGCGCTGTTCCTGATCCTCTGGTTCTATTCCCGCAAGCCCCGGCCGACCATGGCGGTGTCGGGCATGTTCGCCCTGTGCTACGGCCTGTTCCGCTTCATCGTCGAGTTCGTCCGGGTGCCGGACGCCCAGCTCGGCTACCTGGCGTTCGGCTGGCTGACCATGGGCCAGGTGCTGTGCCTGCCGATGATCCTCGGCGGCCTGTCGCTGATCGCCCTGGCCTACCGCCATCGCGAGCCTCGCGCCCGCGTCGCCTGACCCGGCGTGCGCCGGTCCCGTGAGGGCGCACGGGGCCGGCCGGCTCTCCTTCGCTTCCGCGCGCCGACCCCGCGCCCTTCGAGTGTGAAATGAAACAGTACCTCGACCTGATGCGCCACGTGCGCGAGCACGGCACCTTCAAGAGCGACCGCACCGGCACTGGCACCTACAGCGTGTTCGGCTACCAGATGCGCTTCGACCTGGCCGACGGCTTCCCGCTGGTGACCACCAAGAAGTGCCACCTGAAATCCATCGTCCACGAGCTGCTGTGGTTCCTGAAGGGCGAGACCAACATCCGCTACCTGAAGGAAAACGGCGTCTCCATCTGGGACGAATGGGCCGACGAGCACGGCGAGCTGGGCCCGGTGTATGGTTACCAATGGCGCTCCTGGCCGGCGCCCGATGGCGAATCCATCGACCAGATCGCCAAACTGGTGGAGATGATCCGCCACAACCCGGATTCGCGCCGGCTGATCGTCTCCGCCTGGAACCCGGCCCTGGTGGACCAGATGGCCCTGCCGCCCTGCCATGCGCTGTTCCAGTTCTACGTGGCCGACGGCAAGCTCAGCTGCCAGCTCTACCAGCGTTCGGCGGACATCTTCCTCGGGGTGCCCTTCAACATCGCCAGCTACGCCCTGCTGACCCTGATGGTGGCCCAGGTCTGCGACCTGCAACCAGGCGAATTCATCTGGACCGGCGGCGACTGCCACCTCTATGCCAACCATCTGGAACAGGCCGACCTGCAGCTCTCCCGCGAACCGCTGCCGCTGCCGACCATGAAGCTCAACCCCGAGGTGAAGGACCTGTTCGCCTTCCGCTTCGAGGACTTCGAGCTGGTCGGCTACCAGGCTCACCCCCACATCAAGGCACCGGTGGCGGTCTGACGGCCGTCCCGCCGGCGGCAAGCCGGAGCCGGCAGCGTCCCGCTGTCCGAGGCGGCGTCTCGTCGGCGAACAGGGGTGAGAACACGGTGCGAGCACGATCGGCCGCCGATGTGGGGCACGCCTTGTGCTCGTCGGCGCTGCATGGCGTGGCCGGGTCCGGCGGGCAGGCCAGCCCGGCGCGATGCACGCCCCGGCATGGACACTGCCGTGAGCGGAGCCGATGGCGACGCGTTGGGGTCAGTCCGTTGCGAGCGAGAGGGCCAGGCGCTCCACCTGCGCCAGGCGTTCGGGCTGCTCCAGCCGGGCGCCGGGGTTCAGGGACGACCATTCCGGGCGTGCCCGGGCGATCCGCAGCGGCTCCGGTAGCGTGCCCTTGCGCCAGCGCTCGTCCTCGGGCGCGGCCAGCCGGATCGCCTCCAGGGCCGCGTGGCCGCGCCGCTCCAGGGCCTGCAGCAACTGTTGCTGACGCAGGGCCAGCAGGCGTAGCACGGCATCGTCCACGGTCAGCTCGCGGCGTCCCTTGAGCTTGCCCAGCAAGCGCCCGCCATAGTGCCGCGCGGTCTGGGCGCCGCCGCCGGCCAGGGCACCGACCAGGGTCGCGGCGCCCAGGGTGAGGCCGCCCACCAGCAGGTCGAGGCCGGCACCGGCCGCCGCCCCGGCCGCGACGCCGCCCCCCACGTGCAGGCCCAGCCGGCGCAGGCTTTCGGGGTTGAACAGGTCGTCGCGCCAGCGGCCGTCCAGCAGCGGCAAGTCGTCGGCCCGGGCGTCGTCGCGGCGGAAGGCATACAGCCGCAGCAGTGCCTCGACGCAACGCTGCTCCCGCTGGCGCACCCCTTGGCGCAGCTCGTCCACGGCGGCCCGCTCCACGGCGGCCTCGGCCGGCACCTGGCGGCGGCAGGCGGCGGCGTCCAGCAGCAGGTCGGCGATCAGCCGCGCGCCGGCCTGGCGCCGCGCCTCGGCCTGGCGCCGGTGGTCGGCCACCAGTCGCTCCAGGGCCGGGCGGGCCCGTTCCAGCAGCAGCGCCAGGCTCTCGTAGAGGCGTTGCTCGCCATCCTCGGCGGGCGTCACGCTGTCGAAGCGCACCAGGGCATGCAGGCCGAGCCGGGCCAGCGCCTCGCGCCAGGCCGGCTCGCGGTGAGCGGCGCTGGCGACGAAGTTCAGCACCGGCAGCAGCGGCCGGCCCGCCATGGCCAGCACCGCCAACTCGTCGCGGTACTTGGCCAGCACCGGCTCGCGGGCGTCTATCACGTAGAGCCCGGCGTCGGAGGCCAGTAACTGGCGCAGTACCTTGGCTTCCTGCTCGAAGCGCTGGCGCGCCTCGCCGCCGGCGAGGAAGCGCGCCAGCCGCGCCGGCCCGTCCAGACGCTCGCCGGGGCGCTCCAAGTCGTCCAGGTGGTCGCGCAGGGCGATGGCATCTTCCAGGCCGGGCGTGTCGTAGAGTTCCAGCAGCGCCTCGCCATCCACCGACAGCCGCGCGCCCTCGACGTGGCGGGTGGTGCTGGGCCGGTGGGAGACCTCGCCGAAGCCGGTGTCCCGGGTCAGGGTGCGCAGCAGCGAGGTCTTGCCGACATTGGTGTGGCCAACCACCGCCAGACGCAAGGGCTCAGTCATCGCCGTGCTCCAGCCAGGCCAGGGGCGAGGCGTCGCCGTGGGGCAGGCCCAGGTCGTCCAGGGCGGCCCGCCAATCCGCCAGGCGCGCCGGGTCGAGGGTGTCGCCGGGTGGCGCCGGCAACAGCCAGACCCGGGTCGCCCCGGCGCAGCGGGCCAGTTCGCCGAGCAGCGCCAGGGTGCCGCGATCCGGCGAGCGGCGGGGGTCGCAGGCGATGGCCAGGCGCGCCGGCGGGTGGCGGGTGAGCTGTTCCAGCAGGCGTCGGCGCTGACCGCCGTCGTCGAGCACGCCGGCGTCGGCGACGCCCGCCGGCAGCGGCGGCGGCCAAGGGCGCTCGTCCAGTTCGATGGCCACCAGCAAGGCGCCCCGCTCGCCGGCGGCGACCGGCCCCAGGCTGGCGGGGGTTGGCCGCTCCGGCGCCGCGTCGTTCACCCCCAGGCGCTCGCTGGCTGGCATCAGCCGCTCCCCCAGCAGTACGTAGCCGGGGTCGCCGAGGTCCAGTTCCAGGCGCGCCACGCCTCGTCGCCAGCGCCATCCGCAGAGGGCCGCCAGCAGCAGGCGCGGGGCCACGCCGTATACCGCCAGCACTCCCACCAGCCAGCCGGCCCAGGCATGGCGGGCGGCCTCGATGGCCAGCGCCAGCCCGCCGCTGGCGCGGATGGTCGCCGCGTCGGGGACGGGAAAGCCCAGCAGCGCCGGCAGGCGGCCAAGGCCCTGGGTCAGGGCGACGAAGGCATCCGCTCCCAGCAGAGTGGTTTCCCAGACGAAGCCGTAGCGGCGGGTGGCCAGCAACGCCAGCAAGGTCCCCAAGGCGGCCAGCAGGGCCAGCAGCCAGAGGCCATGGACCAACAGCCCGAGCCCCCAGCGGGTGAGGCGGCGGCGTCCCAGCAGCACCAGCAGCGCCGGGCCCAACTGCGCGATGCGGGCGTCCCGCGCCAGGGCGCCGCTGAGCCACAGCCAGAGGCGGCCGAGGGTGCCCCCGGTCTCGCCGCCGAGGGTCAGGCTCAGGAGCCAGCCCAGCAGGCTCAACAGGTTCAGTCCGAGCAGGCCGGCCAGCGCCCAGAACACGTTCACCGGACGCTGGCCCTCGCCAAGGGCGCCGACGGCCAAGCCCGCGCCGCCCGCGAGGGCCAGCAGGGCGAGGAGCAGCAGCGCCAGGCCGGCGCCCTGGCGCGCCGTGGCCTGAGCCTCCCTCAACCCCTCGCGCTCGCCAATCCAGGCGGCCCGAGCGAGCAGGCGTGTCTGCAGGTCGCCGCCGCCGGCGATGGCCCGGCGCCGGGCCTCGGCGTCTTCCACGGGCCCGGCCTGCGCTTCCCGCAGGCGAATGGCCTCGGCCAGCCAGAAGGCATCGAGGGAGGAAGGGGTCGTACGGCTCAAGGCGCCTCCATGGAAAACAGCGGCCGCGACCGGCGCGGAGTCGGCCAACCATAGCAAAACCCGGCGGCGCCCCGCCGGGCCCCGCGTTTCTGTCGCGGGCCCGGCCCTTGTCTAGCGCACCAGGTGCAGGAACTGCAGGTGCCGCTCGTACTGGTCGAGGATGTCGTTGATCACCTGCTCCTTGCTGTAGCCCACCAGGTCGTAGTCCTGGCTACCCTCGGCCAGGTGTACCTCGGCGCGGTAGTAGCGGCGGTTGTTGAGGTTGCGCGCTTGCAGGCCGGCGATGGCGAAGGAGGGGGTGAAGTAGCCGCGCATCACCACCCGGTAGAGGAACGGGTGCTCCTCGCCATGACCGATCTCCAGGCTGAGGCTGGCGTGGCTGTCGTCCAGGGCGGTGTCGACGCGCAGGCCCTTCTCGCGGAATTGGGCGACCACGTCTTCCATCGCCGGGCGCACCCGGCTATCCATGAAGCGGTACACCTCGTCCCGGGAGGGGAAGTGCACCGCCTGGCTCAGGCGCTGACGCCAGCCACCGCCATGGCGGCTGGAGCGGCCCGCCGCCGGCATCGGCGAGTGCAGGCGCGCGCGCTGGCGCTGGGATTCCAGGTAGAACGCCTTGTGCAGGCCCCACATCATCAGCAGCAGGATCAGCGAGAAGGGCAGGGAAGTGAGCACCACCGCCGACTTCAGCGCATCGATGCTGCCGGCGAACAGCAGCCCGCTGGTGATCAGCGCGGTGGCCGCGCCCCAGAACACCCGCAGCCATTTCGGGCCGTCCTCGTCGACGTTGCCGCCCCGCGCCGACAAGGTCGATAGCACCACGGTGCCGGAGTCGGCCGAGGTGACGAAGAACACGAAGCTGACGAACACCGTGGTGCCGATCACCGCCCGGCTCCAGGGGTAGGTTTCCAGCAGCCGGTAGATGGCCATGGCCGGCTCTTCCACGGCGACCCGGGCCAGCTCGCCAACACCATGGCCGATCACTTGGTCGAGGGCGCTGTTGCCGAAGATGGACATCCACGCGAGGGTGAAGCCCAGGGGGATGAACAGCACGCCGAAGACGAACTCGCGGATGGTCCGGCCCCGGGAGATGCGGGCGATGAACAGGCCGACGAAGGGCGCCCAGGCGATCCACCAGGCCCAGTAGAACACCGTCCAGCCGCCCAGCCAGTCGGAGGGTTCGTCATAGGCGTAGAGGTCGAAGCTCTTGGCCGGCAGCGTGCCAAGGTAGTCGCCGAGGTTCTGCAGCAGGGTTTCCAGCAGGTGCTGGGTCGGCCCGGCGAACAGCACGAACAACAGCAGGCCGCAGGCCAGCAGCATGTTCAGGTCGGACATCAGGCGCACGCCCTTTTCCACCCCGGACACCGCCACCAGGATCGCCGCGCCCATCATCAGGGCGATCAGCACGGCCTGCACCCACTGGTTGTGGGGGATGGCGAACAGGTAGTCGAGGCCGGCGTTCAGGTGCAGCACGCCGAAGCCCATGTCGGCGCCCAGGCCGAACACCGTGGCGATGATGCCGAAGGCGTCCACCGCATAGCCCAGGGGGCCGTCGATGCGCTTGCCGATCAACGGGTAGAGGGCCGAGCGCAGGGCCAGGGGAAGGTTGTGGCGGTAGGCGAAATAGGCCAGGGCCATGGCCACCAGGGCGAACACGCCCCAGCCGTGCAGGCCCCAGTGCAGGAACAGCAACTGCATGGCCTGGCGCGCCGCCTCGCGGGTGCCGGCCTCGCCCTGGGGCGGCTGGGCGAAGTGGGTCAGGGGCTCGGAGACGCAGAAGAAGAACAGGGTGATGCTGATGCCGGCGGCGAACAGCATGCCGGCCCAGGACAGGTAGCTGAACTCCGGCTCGTCGTGGTCGGCGCCCAGCTTGATCTTGCCGTAGCCGGACAGGGCGGTGACCACCACGAACACCAGGTACAGGGTCATCGCCAGCAAGTAGTACCAGCCGACGCTGTCGGCGGCCCAGGTCTGGGCCCGCAGCAACCAGGCGCCGGCTTGCTCGGGGGCGCCCATCACCACCAGGGCGAATACCAGGATCAGCGCCGCCGAGCTGTAGAACACCGGCGGATTCATGCGGGGCGTCGCGGCCTCCGCGGCCGACGGCGCGCTCATCGCGCGTGCCTCGACGGCAGGGGGCGAAGGATAGGCAAGGGGAAACCTCCAGGCTCGGATATTGTTCGAACGTTCAATATAAACACGGATGGTTTGCCCGGGGCCAATCGCCATCGGCCTCGGGAGGCGCCGGACGGCGCGGCGGCGCCCCGTTTCCCGGGCGCCGGTGCGTTCGTCGGAAACTTACCGGGCGGCGTTCGCCTCGGCGCGCAGCGTGGCGATGCGGGCGTCCTTCTCCTGCCACAACCGGGTGACCCAGTCCTGCATGTGCTGGCGGAAGGCCGGGTCGTTCTGGTAGTCGCCCTGCCACAGCGCCGGGTCCAGGCGCAGGGTGCGGATGTCCACGATCACCCGGGGCACGCGCCCGCACAGCAGGTCCCAGAAGCCGGGCACTCGCTCGCCGGGGTAGACCAGGGTGACGTCGAGGATGGCGTCCAGTTGCTCGCCGAGGGCGGCCAGAACGAAGGCCACGCCGCCGGCCTTGGGCTTGAGCAGGTAGCGGTAGGGGGATTGCTGCAGGGCCTGCTTGGCCGGGGTGAAGCGGGTGCCTTCCAGGTAGTTCACCACGGTCACCGGCAGGCGCTTGAACTTCTCGCAGGCGGCCCGGGTGATCTCCAGGTCCTTGCCGCGCATGTGCGGGTGCTTCTCCAGGAAGGCCTTGGAGTAGCGCTTCATGAACGGGTATTCCAAGGCCCAGAAGGCCAGGCCGAGGAAGGGCACCCAGATCAATTGTTGCTTGAGGAAGAACTTGAAATAGGGCGCCCGCCGGTTGAGCGCTTGCACCAGGGCGGGGATGTCCACCCACGACTGGTGGTTGCTGATCACCAGGTAGGAGGTGTCGCGACGCAGTTGTTCGCCGCCGCGAATGTCCCACACCGTGGGGGTGAGGGCGGCGAAGATGCGCTTGTCGTTCTCCGCCCAGGCCTCGGCGATGGCCATCACGCCCCGGGCGCAGCGATCGCGCAGGGCCTGGGTCGGCGACACCAGCTTGACCAGCGCGACCAGCATCATCGGGCCGATCAGCAGCAGGGTGTTGAGCAACAGCAGGACGGTGGCGAAGAGGCCGGTGAGAGGCGCCCGCATGGCGTTCGGTTCCTTGGCTCGCGAAAGGCCGTCCATGATACCCAAGTGGCTTCGAGGCGCCCAAGCGGGCCGGCCTCGCCCCGGGCCGCTTCCGGCGCGGGCGCGGCGGCGAACGAAACCCCGGCGCCGCGAGTCTATGGCTGAGCCCCGGGCTCCGTCGCCCGGCCAGCGTCCGCCCGCCCTGCCAGGAGCCACGACCTTGAACCGAATCCTCGTCCTGTTCGCGATGGCCGCGCTGCCGGCTCTCGCCACGGCGCAACCGACCCTCTACGGCCGCTACGAGCACGTCCGCCTGCCGGAAATCGGCCAGACCCTCAAGGCCAAGCTGGACACCGGGGCCCTCACCGCCTCGCTGTCGGCCAAGGACATCGAGCGCTTCCAGCGCGACGGCGAGGACTGGGTGCGCTTCCGCCTGGCCGCCAAGGGCGCCGACAACACCCTCTACGAGCACCGCCTGGCGCGTATCAGCAAGATCAAGAACCGCGCCGACGAAGACGAGGACGAGAAGTCCGGCGGCGACAGCGAAGTGGCCAAGCGGCCGGTGATCGAGCTGGAGATGTGCCTGGGCCAGGTGCGTCGCACGGTGGAGGTCAACCTCGCCGACCGCACCGCCTTCAACTACCCGCTGCTGGTGGGCGCCCGCGCCCTGGAGCGCCTCGACGCGGCGGTGGACCCCGCCCGCAAGTACACCACCAGCAAGCCGTCCTGCTGAGCCGGTTGACGGCGTCGCGTCGCTGCGGCACCGTGCGGCGCCACCGCCCGTAGGCGCGCTCGCCGCGCCGGCGGGCCCGTTCCGCCTGCGCAGGGGCCGCCATGCCACATATCCTGATCGTCGAAGACGAAGCCGCGATCGCCGATACCCTGGTCTACGCGCTGCAGGCCGAGGGCTTCGCCACCACTTGGTCGAGCCTGGCCGGCGAGGCCCTGGAACGCCTGCGCCAACAGCCCTTCGACCTGCTGATCCTCGACGTCGGCTTACCGGACATCAGCGGCTTCGAGGCCTGCCGGCGGCTGCGGCGCTTCTCCGACATCCCGGTGATCTTCCTCACCGCGCGCAACGCGGAAGTCGACCGGGTGGTGGGCCTGGAGATCGGCGCCGACGACTACGTGGTCAAGCCGTTCAGCCCGCGGGAAGTGGCCGCCCGGGCCAAGGCCATCCTGCGCCGCCTGGCGCCCCGCGAGCCGGCGCCGGACGCGCCCCCGCTGCAGCCGGACGGCCCGTTCCAGGTGGACCTGGAGCGCTACCGCATTCACTACCGGGGCCAGCCTCTGGCCCTGACCCGCCACGAATTCCGCCTCTTGCAGACCCTGCTCGGCCAGCCCCAGCGGGTATTCACCCGCGAGCGCCTGCTGGATGCCCTCGGCGTGGCGGCCGAGGTCGGCTACGAGCGCACGGTGGACAGCCACATCAAGAGCCTGCGGGCCAAGCTGCGCCAGGTGGACCCTGTCGCCGAGCCGATCCAGACCCATCGCGGCCTGGGCTACAGCTACGACCCGGAGCGCTGAGATGCCCTTGGGCATCCGCATCTTCCTCGCCTATTTCCTCTTCGTCGGCCTGGCCGGCTGGTTCGTCCTGGGCACGGTGATGGACGAGATCCGCCCCGGCATGCGCCAATCCACCGAGGAAACCCTGGTGGACACCGCCAACCTGCTGGCGGAGCTGCTGCGGGAGGACGTCAAGCACGGCACCCTGGCCCAGGGGCGCCTGCCGGACCTGCTGCGGGCCTACGGCCAGCGGCGCCCCCAGGCGAACATCTGGGGCGTGCGCAAGCAGGCGGTGAGCCACCGCATCTATGTCACCGACGCCCGGGGCGTGGTGCTGCTGGATTCCGCCGGGGAAGCCGTGGGCCAGGACTACTCCCGCTGGAACGACGTCTACCTGACCCTCCAGGGCCGTTACGGCGCCCGTTCCACCCGGGAAGAGGAGGGCGACCCGGATTCCTCGGTGATGTACGTGGCGGCGCCGATCCGCGACGGCGAGCGGATCATCGGCGTGGTCTCCGTGGCCAAGCCGAACCGCACCCTGCTGCCTTACATCGAACGCTCCCAGCGCCGCCTCGCCTGGCTCGGCGGCGGGCTGATCGGCCTCGGTCTGCTGGTGGGCGGGCTGCTGTCCTGGTGGCTCAGCGGCTCGCTGCGGCGGCTGACCCGCTATGCCCGGGCGGTCAGCGCCGGCGAGCGGGCCGAGGTGCCGCGCCTGCGGGGCGGCGAGTTGGCGCAATTGGCCGAGGCGGTGGAGCGGATGCGGGTGGCGCTGGAGGGCAAGGCTTACGTGGAGCGCTATGTGCACACCCTCACCCACGAACTGAAGAGCCCGCTGGCGGCCATCCGCGGCGCCGCCGAGCTGCTGGAGGGCGACATGCCGGCTGAGCAGCGGCGGCGCTTCGCCGCCCACATCGACCATGAGGGCGCGCGCCTGCAACAGTTGATCGAGCGCCTGCTGAACCTGGCCTTGGTGGAACAGCGCCAGGGGCTGGAGGAGCGGGTCGAGGTCCCGCTGCGGCCGTTGCTGGAGGAACTGCTGCAAGCCCAGGCCGCCCGCCTCGAGCGCGCCGGCCTGGCGGTGAGCCTGGCGGTGGCGGAGGACGCGCGGGTGTCGGGCGAGCGCTTCCTGCTCCGCCAGGCCCTGGCCAACCTGCTGGAGAACGCCCTCGACTTCGCCCCGCCCGGCGCCGCCCTGTCCCTGGAGACGCGCCGGGAGGGCACGCGGGTGGCGATCCGGGTGTTCAACCAGGGCCCCTCGATTCCCGACTACGCGCTGCCCCGGCTGACCGAGCGCTTCTATTCCCTGCCGCGCCCCGCCAGCGGCCGCAAGAGCACCGGCCTGGGCTTGAATTTCGTCCAGGAGGTGGCGCACCTGCACGGCGGCGAACTGACCCTGGCCAACCGCGACGAAGGGGTGGAGGCGTGCCTGCGCCTGCCGGCCGGCTGAGTCCTCCACCCAATCCCCACCGACTCTCCATCCGCGCTCCATGAAGCGGCCACGCCGGCCCGGCAGACTCCGTGTCGTCTTCTTTCCACGGAGTAACCCCCATGATCCGGACCTTGCCTTTCAAAGTGGGCGCCATCGCCCTGCTGATGCTGGCCTTGTTGATCCCGCTGGCCCTGATCGACGGCCTGGTGGGCGAGCGCCAGCGTCAGCGCGACAGCGTGCTGATGGACATCGCCCGCAGCTCCGCCTACGCCCAACAGCTCAACGGCCCGATGCTGGTGATCCCCTATCGCAAGCAGGTCGGCGTCTGGCACACCCGGGAGGACGGCAGCCGCTACCAGCAGTTCAAGGACGTGGCCGGACGGCTGTACCTGTTGCCCGAGCGCTTCGTCGTCGAGGGCCGGCTGACCACCGAGGCGCGCCAACGGGGTATCTACCAGGCCCGGCTGTACCATGGGCAGAACCGCTTCAGCGGGCACTTCGCCATTCCCGAGCGGTTCGGCGTGCCCGCCGAGGACTACCCGGCCTACCGCTTCGAGACCCCGTTCCTGGCCATGGGCATCAGTGACATCCGGGGCATCCGCAACGACCTGCGCCTGGAGCTGAACGGCCAGCGCATCGCCTTCCAGCCGGGCAGCGGCGAGGAGCGCCTGGGGGGTGGGGTGCATGCGCCGCTGCCGGCCCTGAGCGGCGCCGCCGAGGCGCTGTCCTTCGCTTTCGTGCTGGACTTGCAGGGCAGCGACCGGCTATCGATCAACCCGGTCGGCCGCGACAGCCAGGTCATGCTGGCCTCCGACTGGCCCCACCCGAGCTTCCTGGGCGAATACTTGCCGAGCGAGCGGGAGGTGCGCGACGACGGCTTCAGCGCCCGCTGGCAGACCAGCTTCTTCGCCACCAACCAGGAGGAAGCGGTGGCCGCTTGCGCCCGCCAGTCCTCGTGCGCCCGCTTCCCTACCCGCGACCTCAGCGTGGCCTTCGTCGACCCGGTGGACCAGTACCTGAAGAGCGAGCGGGCGATCAAGTACGCATTGCTGTTCATCGGCTTGACCTTCGGCAGCTTCTTCCTCTTCGAGGTCATCGGGCGGCTGCAGGTGCACCCGATCCAGTACGCCCTGGTGGGCCTGTCCCTGGCGCTGTTCTACTTGCTGCTGCTGTCGCTGTCGGAGCACATCGGCTTCAGGGCCGCCTACGGCTTGTCGGCCGGCGCCTGCGTCGCGCTGAACGGCTACTACGTCGGCCACGTGTTGCGCGGGCTGGCGCGCGGGTTGGGCTTCGGCGCGGGCCTGGCGGCCCTCTACGGCCTGCTCTACGGGTTGCTGGGCGCCGAGGACTATGCCCTGCTGATGGGCGCCCTGCTGGTGTTCGGCGTGCTCAGCGTGGCCATGCTGCTGACGCGCCGGGTGGACTGGTACGGCGTGGGCGGCCGCGCCGGCTGAGGGCACCGAGATGAAGACGATCCTGCGTGGAATCCTGTGCGGCGCGGGCGGCCTGCTGCTCGCCCTGGGGGCCTTGCTGGCGCTGATGTTCCTCGGTCGCTTCGACTGGATCGAGGCTTGGCTGGCCAGCGGCCGGCCCCTGGCCCAGGCCCTGCTGTGGCTGCCGCCGGAGGGCTGGTGGGATGGCCTCACCGGCCTTGCCGGGGCGCGCCGCCACCCGGCGGTGGTTTCCTTCCTCGGCCTGTGCATGGCGTTGCTGCAACCGGCGCTCCTGACCGGCTGGCTGCTGTTTCGCCGGGGCCGGGCATGAGCCGCGTCGGTTTGCGCGAGGAGGCTCGGGAAGGCCGGCGCCTGGCGCGGCGCATCGCCCGGTTGTTCCCGCCCCGGCCGGAGCCGTCGCCGGGCGAGGTCAGGGCGGCGGCGGAGCGCTGGCGCGCATCGACGGCCGCTGGCTGATCGCCGCGTACCACTGGGCCAGGCCCGGCGCGCGGGCCCGCCAGTCGTGCTCCGGGTGGCGCAGGTCGAGGTAGCCCAGGGCGCAGGCGACGCCGATCGCGGCAACGTCGAAGCGGCGGGAAAGCGCCTCCAGGTCGGTCGCCTCGACATGGGCCAGGGCGCGTCCGATCTTGGCCCATTGGGCCGTCTGCCAGCCGTCCCAGCGCTTGTCCTCGGGACGCAGGAAGGTCTCGTAGCGCAGCAGCACGCTGGCGTCCATCACCGCGTCGGCGAGGGAGGCCAGGGTGAGGACGCGCCAGCGCTCCGGTCCTTCACGAGGGATCAGCGGTTCGCCGGCATGCTGGTGGTCGAGGTAGTCGAGGATCACCCGGCTGTCGTGGAGCACGCTGCCGTCCGCCAGGCGCAGCGCCGGGATCTTGCCGGCGGGGTTGTGGGGGTTGAGGGTATCGCTGGGGTTCACCGGGGTGAGCTGCACCGTTTGCAGGGTCACCCGTTCGAACTGCCCGGTCTCGTGCAGCATCACCACGACCTTGCGCACGAAGGGGGAAAGGGGCGAATGGAACAGGGTCAGGCTCATGGCGATCCTCGCTCGGGTGGCGGCTCGGACCGCCGTCAGTAACGGATGACGACCAGGCGGTCGTGGCCGGCGTCCGCGCCCCAGACTTCGCCGACGCGGCCGCGCAACTGTCGCACATCGGTACCGGGCCGGTCACTGGCGAAAGTGGTGAAGGCATGGCTGAACGGGTTGAAGCGCAGCAGCGCGTCGCTGGCGGGGTCGCTGAGCCAGACACGGTCCTGCTCGTCCACATAGACCGCGCGGGGACGCGCGGACGCGCCCTGGGGTAGCGGCCATTCCCGCCATTCCCGGGCCAGCGGGTCGTAGTGGCCGAGGCTGTCGCCGTTGGCGGCGCTGACCCACAGCTTGCCCTGGGCGTCGCTCCAGAGCCTCCGTGGGGCCTGCCCGGCATGGGCCACCGGCACCGCCTCGGCGCTGCCCTCCAGCGGGTCGACCCGGACCAGCGCCTGGCGCCGGGGGTTGGCATACCAGACATCCCCGGCCGGTGTCACGGCGATACCCTCGGGGCCTTGGCCGCCTGGCGCCGGCCACAGGCGGAACTGGCCGGTGGCCGGGTCGAGGCGGCCATAGACGCCCCGCTGGCCGGTGAACCAGAGCAGGCCATCGTGGGCGAAGGCGGCCGCCGTCAGCCCGGCGTCGGCCGCCTCGGCGGGCAGCTTGAAGGTCTTCACCCCGAGCCGCGTGGGATCGATCCGCAACAAGGCGCCGCGCCCGCTGTCCAGCACCCAGGCGGCGCCATCGTCGGCCACCAGGACGTCCTCGGGACGGGCGCCGGCGCCCAGTGCCACCCACTCGCTCTGCCCGGTCTGGGGGTCGAGGCGCCCCAAGGCACCCGAGCCACCGGCGACGAACCAGACGCCGCCGTCGGAGCCGGGCGCCACCGCGCGGGGCGCGCTGCCCGGGGGTAATGGAAAATAGCGGACCTCGTCGGCCCGGAGGGTCTGGCTGGCCAGCAGGGCGACCAGCAGCAAGGCGAGGCGATGGAGCATGGGGCGGGTCCTCCCGGCTAGGCATGGGCTATGGACTGCCCCGCCGCGCGGCCGGTTCGGGTGGATGGCCGAGCGGGCCCGCCTCAGAGCGAGGGCGACTGCCGGCGCCGGCGATGCCGGGCGCAGGCGGCGGCCAGGCCGGCCAGGTCGTCCAGCCCCTGGCGGCGCGCGCGATGGAAGAGAATCAGGGCGAGTTCGGCGGTGACCAGGGCGTCCGCGCTGGCGTGGTGGCGTTGCTGCACCTCCAGGCCGAAATGGCTCACCCAGTCGTCCAGGCCGGCCCGTTCGAGGCCGGCCTCGGGGCACAGCAGCGGAGCCAGTTCGGCCACGTCGAGGAAGGCATGTTCCAGGCGCAGGCCGAGGGCATCCTTGAGGGCCCGCGCCAGCATGGTCCGGTCAAAGTCGGCGTGGAACGCCAGCAGCGGGCTGTTGCCGAGGAACTCCATGAAGGCCAGCAGCCCCTCGGCCGGCGCCACGCCGGCGGCCAGGGCACTGGGGGCGAGGCCGTGGATCAGCACGCTGGCGTTCGGCGGGCGGCGAGTGTCCCGGCGCAAGGTGGCCTCGAACTGCTGGGCGAAGTCGATGCCGCCGTCCTCGATGACCACCGCGCCGAGGGACAGCACCTGGTCGCGGTGCAGGTCCAGGCCGCTGGTTTCCAGGTCCAGCACCACCAGCCGCTGGGCCGACGACGACGCGGCGGCGAAGGGCGCGGGCGATGGCAGGCCCTGGCAGCGCCGTAGCAGTTCAGGGGCGAGGGCGGCGCGCCGGCGGCGTAACCAGGGGAAGGCCTTCATAGTTGGTAACGCAGCGCCAGGCTGCTCTGTAGTCGCTGGGCCTGGCGGAACGACTCCCGCAGGATGCGCCGGTCCAGGTGGTTGAGGCTGTCCGGGTCCAGGCGGTTGCCGTAGGGCTGGTTCTGCCGCGCCTGCTGCTGGTGCTGCTGCATGCGGATGAGCTGGATGAAATGGTAGGCCTCGGCGTAGGCGGCGGCGTCCTTGGGGTCGATGACGCCCCGCGCCGCCAGGGCTTGCAGGCGTTCCAGGGTGCCCACCGCCTCGACCCCGTGGGCCAGGGCCAGCAGGCGGGCGCCGTCGACGAAGGGGGTCAGGCCCTGGACCTTGAGGTCGAGGGTGTCTTTCTCGGCCCCCTTGCGGGCCACCACGAAATCCCGGAAGCGGCCCACCGGCGGGCGCTGGCGCAGGGCATTCTCCGCCAGCAGGCGCTGGAACGCGCTGTTGTCGGCGACGTCGGCCAGCAACTGTCGGCGTAGCGCCTCGCAGCCTTCCCGGGGGCCCCAGACGCCCCGCAGGTCGAAGAAGATGCTCGACCCCAGCAGGTTCTCCGGGGTGGCCTCGCGCACGAAGGTGGCGAAGCGCCGGCTCCATTCCTGGCGCGACAGGCACATCTGCGGGTTGCCGGCCATGATCTGCCCCTGGCACAGGGCGAAGCCGCAGCGCGCCAGGTCCTGGTTGATGCGCTCGGCCAGGGGCAGCAGGCGCCGCCGGCCCTCGGCCGCCTCCACTGCGCCGTCGGCCTCGAACAGCAGACCATTGTCCTGGTCGGTGTGCAGGGTCTGTTCGCGGCGGCCCTCGCTGCCGAAGCTCAGCCAGGCGAACGGCAGCCCCGGATCGCCCAGGGCTTCCAGGGCCAGCTCGATCACCCGGCACACCGTGTGGTCGTTGAGCAGGGTGATCAGGTGGGTGATCTGGGTCGAGCTGGCGCCGTGGGCCAGCATGCGGTCCACCAGGTGACGGACCTCGTCCCGCAGCGCGACCAGGGTCTCGACCCGGCCGGCGTGGCGAATGGTCCGCGCCAGGTGCACCAGGTCGACCCGTTGCAGGGAGAACAGGTCGCGCTCGGAAACCACGCCCCGCAGGCACCCATCCTCCACCAGGCAGACATGGGCGATGTGCCGCTCGGTCATGGCGATGGCGGCATCGAAGGCCGTGGCCGTCGGCGCCAGGGCGCAGGGCGAGGGGGTCATGCGCCCGGCGACGGGGCGCTCCAGCTCCCCGGCCAGATCGGCGGTCGGGTCGGCCACCAGCCGCCGCAGGTCGTGGAGGGTGAAGATGCCCAGGGGCCGCTCCCGTTCGACCACCACGACGCTGCCCACCTGCCGCTCGTGCATCAGCCGCACCGCTTCCCGCAGCGGCAGCGTCGGGTCGCAGGTGACCGGCTGGCGCACCGCCAGCTCGGCCAGCGGCGTTTCCAGGGAGTACTGGGCGCCGAGGGTCTCCACCGCGCGGGCCTGGACCTGCTGGTTGACTTGGTCGAGCAGGCCGCTGACCCCGCGCAGGGCGAAGTCGCGAAAGGTCGGCGAGAGGGTGAACAGGCGCACGAAGGCGGACTTGTCCAGTAGCAGGCAAAAGGTGTCCTCGGCGGCCAGGTGCTCGGTGCGGGTGGCCCGCTCCCCCAGCAGCGCGGCCAGCGGAAAGCACTCGCCCGCGGTGATCTCGAAGGTACTCTCGCCCCGCCGCGCGCCGCCCCGGCGGCCCTCCGGGTGCGCCGGCGAAGTCGCGCGCCGTCCCGCCACCCGGCCTTGCTTGACGATATAGAAGTGCTCCACGGGCCCGCTGTCCGGTCGCAGGATGGATTCACCGGCCCCGTAGAAGCGCAGCACGCACTGTTCCACCAGAAAGGCCAGGTGGGCGTTTTCCATCTGGCCGAACGGCGGGAATTTCTGCAGGAATTCCATGGTGCCGCGAACGTTCTGCCGTACCGCCTGCCGACCCGCTTCGGCGAACTCGTCCTGTCGTGTCATGTCCCGTATCCGGCTGGGGAAGCGCCCATGCTGAGCGGCGCTCCCGGGAGCGCCCATTGGACGTAAGTCTAAGCGCCCCCGCGCGGGGCGTCGCGCCGTTCGGCAGGGCCCGCCGCCGCCGGGGAACTCTGCCGCCCGGGGTCCATCCCAACTGCGTTAGCCCGCGTCCCGGTCGTCACCGGAGCGCGGTCCGTGCAGTCCGCGACGAGGGCACTTTCATGAGTTACGGCGACCTGCTCAGCGAAGAAGAGCTTCGCGCCCTGGAGGAGATCGTGCGCCTGCCCCATGCCCATTCCGGGGTGCTGCTGGCCGACGACGACGAGGCGGCGCGGGATGCTCTCGCCACGCGGTTGATCGGCCAGGGCATCGCCTGCGCGGTGGCCAGCGACGCCGAGCGCGCCCTGGCGCTGCTGCTGGAGCGGCCGACCCTGGGCCTGCTGGTCGCCGCGCTGCCCACTCAGGAAAGCCTGGAGCTGGTGCGCCGGGTCCGGCAGTCGGCCCGGCCCAACCTGCCGGCGATCATCCTCTCCGCCGACGCCGACGTGCAGGACGCCATCGACGCGCTGCACCTGAAGGTCCTGGATTTCCTCTTGCAGCCGGTCGACCCCTCGGTCCTGGTGACCTTGATCCGCAACGAGATCGGCGCGCCGCCGAAGCCACCCCGGAGGCGGGGGAGGCCCGGGGAAGACGCAGCCCGGGAAAGCCTGACGCTGATCAGCGCGTGATCGGTCGGTCCTCAACGCTCGGTTCTGTCAACGCTCGGTTCTGAACGTGGGACTAAACGGCATGTTCCGCCGCGCGGGTGAGCCGTTAGCGGCTAAACGCTTTTGGCCGTGCCTCTGAGAAGAAGCAGGGGGCTCCCCGCCGGCGGTCAGGGCGAGGAATGCGCAGAGGGGCTTATGGGAAGCGACCCGGGACGACGCGTGCCATGCTTGTCGCGGGCAGTTCCATCCGGATCGGGGCATTGGAAAGGGACATGAGCACATGGAGAGGCCCTGAGAACGCCTCGACGAAAAAAGGCCGCCCTCGGGCGGCCTTTTCGTTGGGGCGACGATCAGCGACCGTGCTTGGCCTTGAACTCGCGGCGACGGCGATGCAGCACCGGCTCGGTGTAGCCGTTGGGCTGGCGGGCGCCTTCGACCACCAATTCCAGGGCCGCTTGGAACGCCACGCTGGCGGCGAAGTCCGGAGCCATCGGTCGGTAGGCCGGGTCGTTGGCGTTCTGCCGGTCCACGACCGCGGCCATGCGCTGGAGGCTTTCCTCCACCTGCTCGCGGGTGATCACGCCGTGGCGCAGCCAGTTGGCCAGCAACTGGCTGGAGATGCGCAGGGTGGCGCGGTCCTCCATCAGGCCGATGTCGTTGATGTCCGGCACCTTGGAACAGCCCACGCCCTGGTCGATCCAGCGCACCACGTAGCCGAGGATGCCCTGGCAGTTGTTGTCCAGCTCGTGCTTGATCTCCTCCGCGCTCCAGTCGACCCGGGGCGCCAGGGGCAGGGTGAGGATGTCGTCCAGGGACGCCGGGGCGCGGCTGGCCAGTTCCGCCTGGCGGGCGAACACATCGACCTTGTGGTAATGCAGCGCGTGCAGGGTGGCGGCGGTGGGCGAGGGCACCCAGGCGGTGTTGGCGCCGGACAGCGGGTGACCGATCTTCTGCTCCAGCATGGCGGCCATCAGGTCCGGCATCGCCCACATGCCCTTGCCGATCTGTGCCTTGCCCCGCAGGCCGGTGGCGAGGCCGACGTCGACGTTGTTGTTCTCGTAGGCGCCGATCCACTTCTCGCTCTTCATCGCCGCCTTGCGCACCACCGCGCCGGCTTCCATGGAGGTGTGGATCTCGTCGCCGGTGCGGTCGAGGAAGCCGGTGTTGATGAACACCACCCGCTCCCGGGCGGCGCGGATGCACGCCTTGAGGTTGACCGTGGTGCGGCGCTCCTCGTCCATGATGCCCACCTTGAGGGTGTGGCGCGGCAGGCCGAGGACATCTTCGACGCGCCCGAACAGCTCGTCGGTGAACGCCACTTCCTCGGGGCCGTGCATCTTCGGCTTGACGATGTAGACGCTGCCGGTACGGCTGTTGCGACGCTGGGTGTTGCCCTTGAGGTCGTGCAGGGCGATCAGGCTGGTGAACAGGCCGTCCTGGATGCCCTCGGGCACCTCGTTGCCTTGGGCGTCGAGGATCGCGTCGTTGGTCATCAGGTGGCCGACGTTGCGAATGAACAGCAGGGAACGGCCATGCAGGGTCAAGGCGCCGCCGTCGGCGGCGGTGTAGTTGCGGTCGCCGTACATGACCCGGGTGAAGGTCTCGCCGTTCTTGGTGACCTGCTCGGCCAGGTCGCCCTTCATCAGGCCCAGCCAGTTGCGGTACACCACCACTTTGTCGTCGGCGTCCACCGCCGCCACCGAGTCCTCGCAGTCCATGATGGTGGTCAGCGCGGCTTCCATCAGCACGTCCTTCACGCCGGCGGCGTCGGTGCGGCCGATGGGGCTGTCCGGGTCGATCTGGATCTCGAAGTGCAGGCCGTTGTGCTTGAACAGCACGGCCTTGGGCGCGGCGGCATCGCCCTGGAACCCGACGAACTGGGTGACGTCCTTCAGGCCGGTCTCGTTGCCGTCGGCCAGGTTCACCACCAGCTTGTCGCCATAGACCACATAGGCCTTGGCGTCGCGGTGGGAGCCATTGGCCAGGGGCGCGGCCTCGTCGAGGAAGGCGCGGGCGAAGGCAATCACCTTGTCCCCGCGCACGCGGTTGTAGCCCTTGCCTTTCTCCGCGCCGCCATCCTCGGGGATGGCGTCGGTGCCATACAGCGCGTCGTACAACGAACCCCAGCGGGCATTGGCCGCGTTCAGGGCGAAGCGCGCGTTCATCACCGGCACCACCAGTTGCGGGCCGGCCATGCGGGCGATCTCCTCGTCGACGTTCCGGGGAGTGGCCTCGAAGTCCTCGCCCGGGGACAGCAGGTAGCCGATCTCCTGGAGGAACGCCTTGTAGGCCGCCGCGTCGTGGGGCTGGCCGGCGCGGGCGCGGTGCCACTCGTCGATGCGGGCCTGGAGGGCGTCGCGCGTGGCGAGCAGGGCGGCGTTCTTCGGCGCGAGATCGGCGATCACCTGCTCGGCGCCCTTCCAGAAGGCCTCGGCGGAAAGGCCGGTGCCGGGGATGGCTTCGTGGTTGACGAAGTCGTACAGGACCTTGGCGACCTGCAGGCCACCGACTCGAACGCGTTCAGTCATTGCTTGCCTCACTCTGCTCACTGTTTCGGCTTCGACGCGCGCGGGCATCCGCGAGCGCGCCGGCGACGGATTTTGTAGTCCGGGACGCGGCATACTACATGAAATTCCGCGAGAGCATCAGCGGTTGGCGTCGCGTTGCGACCGGTCGGCTCGTTCCAGTCATATGCGAACGATTCCAGGGGAAGTCGACGCGGTTCGGAGGCGCCGAGCGCGACCCCAGGCCGCAGGCGCCCTCCCGCCGCTTGCCTATACTCCAGCGAATTCCGCCGGAGCGTGCCGATGACCATCCTTCCCGCTACCCCTCGCGATCTCGACGACCTGGTGACCCTGTTCGCCGGCTACCTAGAGTTCTACGAAGTGGCACGCCCGCCGGCGAGTATCCGCGCGTTTCTTCAGGAGCGCCTGGCGCGGGGCGACTCCCAGGTGCTGATCGCCCGCGACGGCGAGGCCGCCCTCGGCTTCGTCCAGCTCTATCCCTACCACGCCTCGTTGCTGCTGGAGCCGGCCTGGCTGCTCAGCGATCTGTACGTGCGCAAGGGCGCGCGCCGACGCGGCGTGGGCGGCGCGCTGATGGAGGCGGCCCGGCGCTTCGCCGAGGAGCGGGGCGCCTGCGGCATCCAGTTGGAAACGGCGAAGACCAATCGCGTCGGCCAGGCGCTGTACGAACGCCTGGGCTACACGCGTGACGAGGTGTTCCACACCTACTGGCTGAGCCTGGCCGGCAAGCGCCCGCCGGCGCGCGCGCTGGACGCCGAGTCGCCCGCCTTCCCCGCCTAGACCTTCGGCGTCCCGCGCCGGGGCACGTTCGGCTTCCCCGTCGGTCCATGCAGAAACCCCTTCCACGTCGCGAGGTGCCCATGGATCAGTTGGTCATTACCCTCATCGCCGCCGATCATCCCGGCCTGGTGGAACGCGTCGCCCAGTGCATCGCCGGGCATGGCGGCAATTGGCTGGACAGCCGCATGGCGCGCATGGCCGGGCAGTTCGCCGGCATCCTGCGCATCGCCGTGGAGCCGTCGGCGCACGATGACTTGGTGCGGAGCCTCCAAGACCTGGAGCGCCACGGCATCCGTGTGCAGTTCGCTGGCGGTGGTCAGGCCTCGGCGAGCCCGGGACGCGCGGTGGAGCTGGACCTGGTCGGCAACGACCGGCCGGGCATCGTCCGCGAGATCACCCGCTCCCTGGCGGAGCAGGGGATCAACCTGGAGCGCTTGCAGACCGACGTGCGCCCGGCGCCCATGAGCGGCGAGCCGCTGTTCCACGCCCAGGCCACCCTGGCGGTGCCGGCCAGCGCCTCGCTGGAGACGTTGCAGGCGCGCCTGGAGTCCCTGGCCGACGAGCTGATGGTGGAGCTGCGCCTGGACCACGAGCCCGGATCCTGACGGTTATCCCCGTCGGGCGTGGGTAGCGCTGTGGATAAGCTGGGGGCAGGCGGCGCCCGCCCCGGTGGGCCGGGAGCCGCGCCTAAGTGGTTGAAAAACAACCCGCTTCGCCGGCGTTATGCACGGCTTCTGGGGATGAGCGTGTGGATAAGCCCGGGATGACCGGCCAGGGCCCGCGTGGCACGGGGCCGCTGGCCGGATGGCGATTTTTCGCTCAGTTGCGTCTTAGGGTCAGCCAGGCGTCGAGGCTGTAGATCGCCAGGCCCGCCCAGATGCAGGCGAAGGCCAGCAGGCGGCTCGGATCGAAGTGCTCCCCGTAGAGGAAAATCGCTTGCAGCAGCACCAGGGTCGGCGCGAGGTATTGCAGAAAGCCCAAGGTGGCGAAGGGTAGGTGCCGGGCGGCGGCGTTGAAGCAGATCAGCGGGCACAGGGTGATGGGCCCGGCGGCGATCAGCCACAGCGCCTGGGAGCTGGTCCAGAAGCCTGCCTGCTCGCTCTGGGCGCCGGGGTTCAGGGCGAGCCAGACAAGGGCGACGGGCACGAGCAGCCAGGTTTCCACCACCAGCCCGGGCAGTGCCGCCACCGGTGCCTGCTTGCGGATCAGGCCGTAGAAACCGAAGGTCAGCGCCAGCACCAGGGACACCCAGGGCAGACTGCCGGCCTGCCAGATCTGCTGGGCCACGCCGAGGCACGCCAGGAGCACCGCCAGCCATTGCAGGCGGCGCAGCCGCTCGCCCAGCAGCAACAGGCCGAGCAGCACGTTCACCAACGGGTTGATGTAGTAGCCCAGACTGGCCTCGAGCATCCGCCCGTTGTTCACCGCCCAGACGTACACCAGCCAGTTGCTGGCGATCAGCGCGCCGCTCAGGGTCAGCACGGCCAGTCGCCGCGGATGGGCGCGCAGCTCGCGCCACCAGCCCGGGTGCTTCCAGACCGCCAGCAACAGGCTGCCGAACAGCGCCGCCCAGAGCACCCGGTGGACGACGATCTCGATGGCCGGCACCGCCTCGATGGCCTTGAAGTACAGCGGGAAGAGGCCCCACAGGGTGTAGGCGGTGAGGCCGAGGAAATAGCCGAGGCGCGGGTTGGCGGCGTGCATGCGAGGAGGTCCTGGTACTGCTGAGGGACCGGCCATTCTGGCAGCCGCGAAGCCCCTTGTCTCGGTAGCGAGGGCGCGCTCAGTACAGGCGCAGCGGCGCTTCGTCGAGGGCCGCGCACTGCTCCCTCAGGATCAGCACCTGCTCGCCCCAATAACGTTCGCTGCCGAACCAGGAAAAGCTGCGGGGGAATGCCGGGTCGTCCCAGCGCCGCGTCAGCCAGGCGCTGTAATGCAGCAGGCGCAGGGCGCGCAGGCCCTCCAGCAAGGGCAACTGGCGGGCGTCGAAGTCGTGGAATTCCTGGTAGCCGTCCACCAGTTCGGCGAGCTGGCCGAGGCGCTCCTGGCGGTCTCCCGCGAGCATCATCCACAGGTCCTGCAACGCCGGGCCCATGCGGCAGTCGTCCAGATCGACCATATGGAAGGTGTCGTCGCGGCATAGCAGGTTGCCGGGATGGCAGTCGCCGTGCAGGCGGATCGGTGTGTAGCGCACCTCGGCGAACAGCCGGTCGAGGCGCGCCAGCAAGTCGCGGGCCACCGACTCGTAGGCCGGCAACAGGGTGGCGGGGACGAACCCGCCTTCCAGCACGGTGTCCAGGGACGCGTGGCCGAAGCCCTCCACCGTCAGGGCCTCGCGATGGGCGAAGGGATGCATCGCGCCGACCGCGTGCAGGCGTCCGAGCAACTGGCCGAGGCGGTAGAGATGGTCCAGGTTGCCCGGCTCCGGGGCGCGGCCGCCGCGCCGGGGGAACAGGGCGAAGCGGAAGCCGGCATGCGCGAACAGGGTCTCGCCGTCGCGCGCCAGCGGGGCCACCACCGGCACCTCGCGCTCCGCCAGCTCGGCGGCGAAGGCGTGCTCCTCGCGGATCGCCTCGTCGCTCCAGCGCGCGGGGCGATAGAACTTGGCGATCAAGGGTGTTTCCCTCTCCAGGCCCACCTGATAGACGCGGTTCTCGTAGCTGTTCAGCGCCAGGACCCGGGCGTCGCTGAGGTAGCCGAGGCTTTCCACGGCGTCCAGGACAAGGTCGGGAGTGAGGTCGGCGAAGGGGTGGGACATGAGGACATTCCGGCGAACGGGGCGACCAGTGTAACGCGGCGCGCCCGCCAGGGCCGCCCGGCGGTCAGGGCATGGCGTGGCGCGGGCGTCAGTCCCCTGGCTTCGGCGTCCGCGCCAGGCAATAGACGTCCACCCGCCGCGCTCCGGCGCGGCGCAGCAGGCGGGCCAGCGCTTCGGCGGTGGCGCCGGTGGTGAGCACGTCGTCCACCACGGCCACGTGGCGGTCGGTCAGGTCGGCGCGGGGCTCCAGGGCGAACGCCTGGCGCAGGTTGCGCCGTCGGGCGTCGGCGTCCAGCCCCTGCTGGGCGGGCGTGTCGCGTTCGCGTCGCAGCCAGTCGTGACGGACCGGCAGATCCAGATCGCCGGCCAACCAATCGGCTAGCAGGCCCGCTTGGTTGAAGCCGCGCCGGCGCAACCGGGCCCGGGCGAGGGGGACCGGCAGCAGGCAGTCGGGCCGGTGCAAGCCCTGGGCGAACCCTTGGCGCAGGTGCTCGGCCAGCAGGTCGGCCAGTAGCCGGCCATGGGGCCAGCGAGCGCGATGCTTGAAACCGGTGATCAGGCTGTCGATGGGAAACCCGTAGCGCCAGGGCGCTTCGACCCGCTCGAAGGCGGGCGGTCGTCGCAGGCAGGCGCCGCAGGTCTGCCCGGCTACCGGCAGGGGCAGCGCGCAGGTGGCGCAGCGCGCCCGCAACCAGGGCAGCTCCAGCAGGCAGTCGATGCAGAGCGGGGCGGCCGGATGATCCGCGCCCAGGCCGCACAGGGCGCAGGTGGCGCGCGGGCGGGTCCAGCGTGGCCGCCAGCGGGCGAGGTCGAAGGAACGGAACATCGTCGGCCCCTCCCTGGGCCCGTCTGACGCGGAGCTAACCCAGGCGAGTCTAGCCGAGCGGGTCCTAGTGGATCAGCCAGCTCATGACGATCAGGCCGAGGAAAATCCAGATGATCCCGGCGATGATCGAGCGGCGCAGGAACGCGCGAACGCCGGTGTACAGCAACAGCAGGCCGAGGGCCAGCAGCAGGAGGCTGAAGAGGGAGACGTCCATGCCGATCGCCCGGGCCAGCCCGTGCAGGAAGTCATCCATGGCCGCCCAGATGACGCCGAGGACGCCGGACAGCAGGTCGACGATGAAGCGAATCGCCTGGCCAACGGTGTGGCCCAGCCAATCGAAGAAAGCCTCTTCACGCATAGCGGTGTCTCGTGGGGAGATGCAGCTTGGAGTGGGGCAGGGCTCGCGGGGTTCTATTGTTCAATAAATGTTCAGATGTAAACCTGTGTCCTGGTTCGGGTTGACAGCGTCCGAAGGGTTCCTATGATGCCCGAAGCCTGGGCCGGGCTCCTTGCCCGCGTCATCCCCTTAGCTGAACGCGCCGACCGAAGCGCCCCCCCGAGGACCTCCCCATGAGTGCCACCGCCTCCCTGGAATGCCGCCACGACTGGACGCTCGCCGAAGTCCGCGCCCTGTTCGAGCAGCCCTTCAACGACCTGCTGTTCCAGGCCCAGACGGTGCACCGCGCCCACTTCGACCCCAACCGCGTGCAGGTCTCGACCCTGCTGTCGATCAAGACCGGCGCTTGTCCGGAGGACTGCAAGTACTGCCCGCAGTCCGGCCACTACGACACCGGCCTGGACAAGGAAAAGCTCATGGAGGTGCAAAAGGTGCTGGAGGCCGCGGCCGAGGCCAAGGCCATCGGTTCCACCCGATTCTGCATGGGCGCCGCCTGGAAACACCCGTCCGCCAAGGACATGCCCTACGTGCTGAAAATGGTCCAGGGGGTCAAGGCCCTGGGCCTGGAGACCTGCATGACCCTGGGCAAGCTGACCCGCGAGCAGACCCAGGCCCTGGCCGACGCCGGTCTCGACTACTACAACCACAACCTCGACACCTCGCCGGAGTTCTACGGCAACATCATCACCACCCGCACCTACGGCGAGCGCCTGCAGACCCTGGCCTACGTGCGCGAGGCGGGCATGAAGATCTGCTCCGGCGGCATCCTCGGCATGGGCGAGTCCCTGGACGACCGCGCCGGCTTGCTGATCCAGTTGGCCAACCTGCCCGAGCACCCCGAATCGGTGCCCATCAACATGCTGGTGAAGGTGAAGGGCACGCCCCTGGCCGAGGCCGAGGACGTCGACCCCTTCGATTTCATCCGCACCCTGGCGGTGGCGCGGATCATGATGCCCGCGTCCCATGTGCGGCTGTCCGCCGGTCGCGAGCAAATGAACGAGCAGATGCAGGCCCTGGCCTTCATGGCCGGCGCCAACTCGATCTTCTATGGCGAGCGTCTGCTGACCACCGGCAACCCCCAGGCGGACCGGGACATGCGTCTGTTCGCCCGTCTCGGTATCCAGCCGGAGGCCCGGGAAGAACACGACGACGAGGTGCATCAGGCGGCCATCGAGCAGGCCCTGGTGGAACAGCGGGAGTCGGCGCTGTTCTACGACGCCGCCTCGGCCTGAGCGCCAACGCGTCACTCCTCCCTCGAGCCTGTTCCAGTGGGGCGGGCGACCGCCCCTTGTCGGTACCCGTAATGACCTTTGACCTTTCCGCCCGTCTCGCCGAACGCCGCGCGGCGCACCTGTACCGGCAACGCCCGCTGCTGGAGTCGCCCCAGGGCCCGGAGGTGACGGTGGACGGCGAGCGCCTGCTGGCGTTTTCCTCCAACGATTACCTGGGCCTGGCCAACCACCCGCGGGTGATCGAGGCGCTGCGCGCCGGCGCCGCGCGCTGGGGCGCCGGAGGAGGCGCCTCGCACCTGGTGATCGGCCACGGCGCGCCGCACCATGCCTTGGAAGAGGCCCTCGCGGACTTCACCGGGCGGCCCCGGGCGTTGCTGTTCTCCACCGGCTACATGGCCAACCTGGCGGCGGTCACGGCGCTGGTCGGCCAGGGCGACACGGTGCTTCAGGACCGTCTCAACCACGCCTCCCTGCTGGATGGCGGCCTGCTGTCCGGGGCCCGCTTCTCCCGCTACCTGCACAACGACCCGGACAGCCTCGGCAAGCGCCTGGACAAGGCCACCGGCAACACCCTGGTGGTCACCGACGGGGTGTTCAGCATGGACGGCGACCTGGCCGACCTGCCGGCCCTGGGCGCGGTCGCCGCCCGCCGGGGCGCCTGGACGATGGTGGACGATGCCCATGGTTTCGGCGTCCTGGGCGAGCGGGGCGGCGGCGTGGTCGAGCACTTCGGTCTGGGAATGGACGAGGTGCCGGTGCTGGTGGGCACCCTGGGCAAGGCCTTCGGCACCGCCGGCGCCTTCGTCGCCGGCAGCGAGGCGCTGATCGAAACGCTGATCCAGTTCGCCCGGCCCTACATCTACACCACCAGCCAGCCGCCGGCCCTGGCCTGCGCCAGCCTGGAAAGCCTGAGGCTGCTGCGGGCGGAAGGCTGGCGTCGCGAGCACCTGAACCGGTTGATCGCGCGGTTCCGCGCGGGCGCGGCGGCGATCGGCCTGGCGCTGATGGACAGCCCGACGCCGATCCAGCCGATCCTCGTTGGCGACAGCGCCCGGGCACTGCGCCTGGCCGGTCTGCTGCGCGCGCGCGGGGTGCTGGTCGGGGCGATCCGCCCGCCGACGGTGCCGACCGGCGCCGCCCGGCTGCGGGTGACCCTGAGCGCCGCCCACGACGAGGCCCAGGTGGACCGCCTGCTGGAGGCCCTCGCCCTGGGCTGGCGCGAACTGCAGGCCGAGCGGCCCACGGAGGCCGTCGATGACTGACACCCTGGTCCTGCTGCCGGGCTGGGCCTTGGGCCCCTCGGCCTTGGCGCCCCTGCGCGACGCCTTGCTCGCCCTGGCGCCGGGGCTCTCGGTAGAGGTGCCGACGCTGCCGATGGATCCCGACCCGACGACCTGGCTGGACCTGCTCGATGCCAGCTTGCCCCAGGGCGCCTGGCTGGGCGGTTGGTCCCTGGGCGGCATGCTCGCCCTGGGCCTGGCGGCGCGGCGCGGCGCGGGCTGCCCCGGCGCGATCGGCATCGCCAGCCCGGCATGCTTCCGCGCCCGCCCCGACTGGCCGGCCGCCATGCCGGCCGCTACCTTCGACGCGTTCCGCGCCGCCTGCCGCGCCGATCCCGCCGGCACCCTGCGACGCTTCGCGACCTTGGTCGCCCAAGGAGGCGCCGACTCCCGCGACTTGAGCCGGCGCTTGCGAGCGGAATGCCCCGACACGCCGGCGGCGGCACTCGACGCCGGGCTGGCGCTGCTGGCCGAACTGGACGGGCGCGAGGCGCTGGGGCGCTACGCCGGCCCGCGCCTGCATCTGTTCGCCGAGGCCGACGCCCTGGTGCCGCGGGCCGCCGCCGAGGCGCTGGCGGCCCTGCCGGACGGCGGCGAAGTCCGACGTTTCGCGGGCGCCGGCCACGCCTTGCCGCTGGAGCGGCCCCTGGACGTGGCGCGGGCGCTGCTGGCCTTCATCGGGAGGTCCACCGATGCCTGAAGAGGACCTCTTCGGCCTGCCCGACAAGCGACAGGTAGCCGCCTCGTTCTCCCGCGCGGCGGCCCGCTACGACGACGTGGCCGGGCTGCAGCGGGAAGTGGGCGAGCGCCTGCTGGCCTCTCTACCGGCACTGGCGCCGGCGCGCTGGCTCGACCTGGGCTGCGGCACCGGGCATTTCACCCGGGCCCTGGCGCGGCGCTTCCCCGAGGCCGAGGGTGTGGCCCTGGATATCGCCGAGGGCATGCTGCGGTATGCCCGGCCCCAGGGGGGCGCCCGGCATTTCCTGGCCGGCGACGCCGAGCGGCTGCCTCTGGCGGACGCCAGCGTCGACCTGATCTTCAGCAGCCTGGCCCTGCAATGGTGCGGGGACTTCGCCGCCGTGCTCGCCGGCGCCGCCCGGGTACTGCGTCCCGGCGGCGCGCTGGCCTTCGCCAGCCTCTGCACCGGCACCCTGGAAGAGTTGCGGGAAAGCTGGCGGGCAGTGGACGGCTTCGTGCACGTCAACCGGTTCCGCGCGTTCGAGGACTACCGGCGGCTCTGCGCCGACAGCGGGCTGCGCCCGGTGCGGCTGGAGCGACGCCCGTCGGTGCTGCATTTCCCCGACCTGCGCCAGTTGACCGGCGAACTCAAGGCCCTCGGGGCCCACAACCTCAACCCCGGCCGCCCCGGCGGCCTGACAGGGCGCGCCCGGCTGCGCGCCCTGGCGGCGGCCTACGAGCACTGGCGCGTCCCCGCCGGCCTGCCGGCCACCTACCAAGTGGTCTACGGCCTGCTGCGCAAGGAGTCCTGATGTCCGCGTTCTTCGTCACCGGTACCGACACCGAAGTTGGCAAGACCACGATTTCCGCCGGCCTGCTGCGCCTCGCCCGGCGCGTTGGCCTGAGCACCGCCGCCGCCAAACCGGTGGCGTCCGGTTGCGAGGCGGGGCCCGAGGGGCTGCGCAACGCCGATGCCCTGGCGCTGTGGGGAGAATGCACCCTGGCGCTGCGCTACGAGGAGGTCAACCCACTGGCCTTGGCGCCGGCCATCGCGCCCCACTTGGCAGCGCGGGAAGCGGGCGTCGCGTTGGACGTGGCGACCCTGGCCGGCCCGGTCCGCCGCCTTCTCGCCAAGGGCGCCGACTTTACCCTGGTGGAGGGCGCCGGCGGCTGGCGGGTGCCCCTCGACGGCGGGGAAACCCTGGCGGACTTGGCGGTCACCCTGGGGCTGCCGGTGATCCTGGTGGTGGGGGTGCGCCTGGGCTGCATCAACCACGCGATGCTCAGCGCCGAGGCGATCCTCCGGGACGGCCTGCCCTTGGCGGGCTGGGTCGCCAACCTCGTCGACCCCGCCACCGCGCGGCTCGAGGCCAACCTGGCGACGCTGGCCGAGCGGCTGCCGGCGCCCTGCCTGGGGCGTGTGCCCTATCTCGCCGACAGCGGCCCGGCGGCCGTGGCCGAGCACTTGCGGCTCCCTGCCACGCGCACGACGCTATAAGCCGCTCATCGACCATCGCCTTTCGGTTGTACGTTTTTTGGCCTTTATCTGCTTCAATGAGGGCGTATCCACCTTCAACTCAAGGAGCGCCCTATGCAAATCTCGGGAAGCGCCTTCTATACGGGTCTCAATACGATCCAGACCGGGCAGCAACGCATCGACCGAGCCTCCGTCGAAATCGCCGGTTCCAGCCTGGCCCGCTCGGGACAAGCCGATGCCCAATCCCGCTCGAACGCCGATATCGCCGGCGACATGGTCGAGATGACCAGCGGCAAGCTCCAGGCCGAAGCCGGTGCCCGCGTGGTGGAAACCGCCGACGACGTGCTCGGCACGCTGATCGACATCCGCGCCTGACCGACTCGCCGCCGTATTCCGCGGCGCCTTCGTTCCACGACGAGGGTTTCTTTTCATGCAGATCGGCGGCGCCTCGACTCCCGTTCTCGCATCCGCGCCGCCCGCGCTGCCGGCGCGCCCCGTTTCGCCCGATACCACCTCCGACATCGCCCGCGCCAGCCAGGCGCCCATCGCTAATTCCCCCGGCTCGTCGGCCAGCCGGAGTACCGCCGACACCGAGCGCCAGGCACGGGAGGACCAGCAGCGCATCCAGGAGCTGGCCAATCGCGACCGCGCGGTGCGCGCCCACGAGCAGGCCCATGCGGCGGTGGGCGGCGCCCATGCCGGCGCGCCGTCCTACACCTTCCAGCGCGGCCCCGATGGCAAGACCTACGCCGTCGGCGGCGAGGTGAACATTCAGGTCGGCGCCACCCCGGACGACCCTGAAGCCACCCTGCGCAAGATGCAGACCGTCCAGGCCGCGGCCTTGGCACCGGCCGATCCATCCGCCCAAGACTTCGCCGTCGCCGCTCGCGCCGCCGCCCAGGCGGTCCAGGCCCGTGTCGACCTGGGCAGGCAGCGCCGCGAGGAGAACGACCCCGAGACCTCATCCACCGAGCGCGGCGCGCCGACCCGGCCGAAGGCGCGCGCCTCGGAACTGGCGGCCTATCGCCAAGTGGCCGACAGCGGTCGTCCCGGGGCTTCACTGCACCTGAGCGTCTGAGCCCGATGGGTGGGTGCTTGACAAGGGCATGCGGGTAAACGTAAGTTTCAAACACCTGTTTGATCGCTGGGGTGCCTGTTTGCGCCTCGCGCCATGCTTGAGCCTGTAAACGACCGGCGCACCGGTCACCTATCCAGGAACCCATCGCAGAGGTTTACCGCTATGCCTGACTACAAGGCCCCCTTGCGCGACATCCGTTTCGTCCGCGACGAATTGCTCGGTTACGACGCGCACTACCAGAGCATCCCGGGTTGCCAGGACGCGACCCCTGACATGGTCAACGCCATCCTCGAAGAGGGCGCCAAGTTCTGCGAGCAGGTGATCGCGCCGCTGAACCGCGTCGGCGACCAGGAAGGTTGCACCTGGACCCCCGAGGGCGTGAAAACGCCCACTGGCTTCAAGGAAGCCTACAAGCAGTTCGTCGAAGGCGGCTGGCCGAGCCTCGCCCACGATGTCGAACACGGCGGTCAGGGCCTGCCGGAGTCCCTGGGCATCGCCGTCAGCGAAATGGTTGGCCAGGCCAACTGGTCCTGGGGCATGTATCCGGGCCTGTCCCATGGCGCCATGAATACCTTGCACGCCCACGGCACCCCGGAACAGCAGGCCACCTACCTGACCAAGCTGGTCTCCGGTGAGTGGACCGGCACCATGTGCCTGACCGAGCCCCATTGCGGCACCGACCTGGGCATCCTGCGGACCAAGGCCGAGCCCCAGGCCGACGGCAGCTACAAGGTCACCGGCACCAAGATCTTCATCTCCGCCGGCGAACACGACATGGCCGATAACATCGTCCACATCGTGCTGGCCCGCCTGCCCGACGCGCCCCAGGGCACCAAGGGCATCTCCCTGTTCATCGTGCCGAAGTTCCTGCCGAACGCCGAGGGCGGCGTGGGCGAGCGCAACGCGGTGAGCTGCGGCTCCATCGAGCACAAGATGGGCATTCACGGCAATGCCACCTGCGTGATGAACTTCGATAGCGCCACCGGCTTCCTCATCGGCCCGCCGAACAAGGGCCTGAACTGCATGTTTACCTTCATGAACACGGCTCGCCTGGGGACCGCGCTGCAGGGCCTGGCCCATGCGGAGCTCGGCTTCCAAGGCGGCATCGCCTATGCCCGCGAGCGGCTGCAGATGCGCTCCCTGACCGGTCCGAAAGCGCCCGAGAAAGCCGCCGACCCGATCATCGTGCACCCGGACGTGCGGCGCATGCTGCTGACCATGAAGGCGTTCGCCGAGGGCAACCGGGCGATGCTGTACTACGCGGCCAAGCAGGTGGACATCGTCCAGCGCAGCGAGGACGAGGAGCAACGGAAAGCCGCCGACGCGATGCTGGCGTTCCTCACCCCGATCGCCAAGGCGTTCATGACCGAGGTGGGCTTCGAAGCGGCCAACCACGGCGTGCAGATCTATGGCGGCCATGGCTTCATCGCCGAGCACGGCATGGAGCAGAACGTCCGCGACAGCCGCATTTCCTGCCTGTACGAAGGCACCACCGGCATCCAGGCCCTCGACTTGCTGGGCCGCAAGGTGCTGATGACCCAGGGCGAGGCGCTCAAGGGCTTCACCAAGGTGGTGCACAAGTTCTGCCAGGCTCAGGAAGGCAACGAGGCGCTGAAGGACTTGGTCGCCCCGCTGGCCCAACTGAACAAGGAGTGGGGCGAGCTGACCATGAAAGTGGGCATGGCCGCCATGAAGGACCGCGAGGAAGTCGGTGCCGCCTCGGTGGACTACCTGATGTACTCCGGCTACGTCTGCCTGGCGTACTTCTGGGCCGACATGGCCCGCGTCGCCGCGGAGAAACTGGCCGCCGGCGCCGGCGAGGAAGCCTTCTACAAGGCCAAGCTGCAGACCGCGCGCTTCTACTACGCGCGCATCCTGCCGCGTACCCGCACCCATGTCGCCGCGATGCTCTCCGGAGCCTCCAACCTGATGGACATGGCCGAAGAAGACTTCGCCCTCGGCTACTGATCCACACGGTGTAACGAAAAAGCCCGCTCCTAGCGGGCTTTTTTCATATACGGAGCGGGCCGCATCCCCGATGCCGGACGGTCGCTGCCAAGCGCCAGGCGCGGTGACATCATGGCCCGCCCGGTTTTTTCCCCTGCCAAGTACCGTGCGGACGCCGTCCTCTTAATCGCCTTAACCACTTCATGCCGTCGGCGCTGATCCTCGGGGCCGGGGCGGTGGTCGGGTCGCTGACGGACATGAGTGTCCTCTTCGTCTCGTTGTTCAACGTCCTGCGGACCTTGTTGCTGTTGCTCGGCGGCGCGCTGTGCGGCGCCTATGGACGGCTGCGGCAGTTGTTTCTGCTGGTGGTGGTTATGGGTTGTATTTCCTGCTGGATACCCAGATGGACGACTACCGCGGCGCCGGCGTGCCCCGGGACGACGCGGCCTTGGTGTTCCATCTGAGCGGCCTGCTGCTACCGCTGCTGTATGGGATATATGGCGGCTGGCGCGAGCGCACCCACGTGTTCGGCGACCTGCTGGCCCGCCACGTCCTGCTGACGGTGGTGGGATGGCGGCCCTGCTGGGGTGGCCTGGCCGGAGGTGCTGGTTCATGCCCTGAGCGAATCTACTGGCCGCTGTTGCATGGGGCCTGGATGAGTCTGGCGCCAGTCTCCTACCCGCTGTTTTGCCTGACGGCCGCAACGTTGCTGGACGTCTATCTGCGTCAACCGAGGCCCCAGCACGCCGCCCAGGTGCTCGGCCTGCTGGCGCTGTGGTGGATGCTGCCGAAGGTTTCCTGCCTCCCCATGTCCTGGATGTCATGAGCAGCCTGGTGATGCTGGCGTTGACCGTGGCCGTGGCCCACGAGGCCTACCAGATGGCCTACCGCGATGAGCTGACCGGCCTGTTGGGGCGCCGCGCCTTGAACGGACGGCTGCAACGCCTCGGTCGGCGCTACGTGCTGGCGATGGTGGATGTGGATCACTTCAAGCGCCTCAACGACCGCCAAGGTCATGACATCGGTGACCACATGCTGCGGATGATCGCCGCCCACCTGCGGTGGGTGGACGGTGGCAAGGCTTATCGCTACGGCGGCCAGGAAATTCACGCTGGTCTTTCCCGGTCACGACCTGGATGCCTGCCGCGCGTCCCTCGAAGCGCGGCGCCAACGGGAGCTATCGGTTGCACCCGCGAGACCGCCATACCCGTCCGAAGGGCGACGAATCGCGCCGATCCCTGTGCAGCGGCCTGACGGAACAAGGGATTGCCGTCACCGTGAGCATCGGGCGTGGCCGTCTCGGATGTTCATCGGCGCAGCCCGGCGGAGGTGATCAAGGCGGCGGACAAGGCGCTCTATGCGACGAAGGGCGCCGGCCGCAATCGGATTTCGGTGCAGGGTCAACAGCATCGGGGCGCGGTCCGGGGCGTCGAGCCGCCGAATGGCGCGGGTAAACCGTCGACCTTGAAGACTGTCCGACATCCCGGTCACGTGACGGCGTGACCATAAGGCGTTTACGGTCACAACCGGACCCTATGTGTCTTAAGCGTTGTTCGGGTAGACTCGGAGCTTTAGGTTGGAGCCGTCCGGCTCACCGATGAATCGCACGAGGATTGTTTCATGGCCGATTACAAAGCCCCCCTGCGCGACATGCGCTTCGTCCTCAACGAAGTCTTCGAGGCGCCTCGCCTCTGGGCCGGCCTGCCCGCCCTGGCGGACGTGGTCGACGCCGATACCGCCGAGGCCATTCTCGAGGAGGCCGGCAAGGTCACCGCGCGCACCGTGGCGGTGCTCAACCGTAGCGGCGACGAAGAAGGCTGCCGCTGGGAGGACGGCGTGGTGCACACCCCGGCCGGTTTCCCCGAGGCGTACAAGACCTATGCCGAAGGCGGCTGGGTGGGCGTCGGCGGCGACCCCCTGCATGGCGGCATGGGCATGCCCAAGGCCATCTCGGCCCAAGTGGAGGAAATGGTCAACTCGGCCAACCTGTCCTTCGGTCTCTACCCGATGCTCACCGCGGGCGCCTGCCTGGCGATTAACGTTCACGGCAGCGACGAGCTGCGCCAGCGCTACCTGCCGAACATGTATAGCGGCGTCTGGGCGGGCTCCATGTGCCTCACCGAACCCCACGCCGGCACCGACCTGGGCATCATCCGCACCCGCGCCGAGCCCCAGGCCGACGGCAGCTACAAGGTGAGCGGCACGAAAATCTTCATCACCGGCGGCGAACACGACCTGACCGAGAACATCATCCACTTGGTGCTGGCCAAGCTGCCTGACGCGCCGCCCGGCCCGAAAGGCATCTCGCTGTTCCTGGTCCCGAAAGTGCTGGTGGAGGCCGACGGCTCTCTTGGCGCGCGCAACGCCCTGTCCTGTGGCTCCATCGAGCACAAGATGGGCATCAAGGCCTCGGCTACCTGCGTGATGAACTTCGACGGCGCCACCGGCTGGCTGGTGGGCGAGGTCAACAAGGGCCTCGCGGCCATGTTCACCATGATGAACTACGAGCGCCTGGGGGTCGGTATCCAAGGCCTGTCCACAGGCGAGCGCTCCTACCAGAGCGCGGTCGAGTACGCCCGTGAGCGCCTGCAAAGCCGCTCCCCCAGCGGCCCCCAGGCCAAGGACAAGGTGGCCGACCCGATCATCGTCCACCCGGACGTGCGACGCATGCTGCTGACCATGAAGGCGCTGAACGAGGGTGGGCGTGCCTTCTCCACCTACGTCGCGCTGCAATTGGACAACGCCAAGTTCAGCGAGGACCCGGATACCCGCCTGGCGGCCGAGGACAAGGTGGCGCTGCTGACGCCGGTGGCCAAGGCCTTCCTCACCGACATGGGCCTGGAGACCACGATCCACGGCCAGCAGGTGTTCGGCGGCCACGGCTACATCCGCGAGTGGGGCCAGGAACAACTGGTGCGCGACTGCCGTATCACCCAGATCTACGAAGGCACCAACGGTATCCAGGCCCTCGACCTGATGGGCCGCAAGGTGGTGGGCAGCGCGGGGCGCTTCTACGAACGCTTCTCCAACGAAGTGAAGACCTTCATCGCCGGCGCTGGCCCCGAGTTGGGCGAGTTCGTCGAGCCGCTGAAGGCAGCCCTGGCCAATCTCGACGACCTCACCGCCTGGGTGCTGGAGCGGGCCAAGGGCAACCCCAACGAAATCGGCGCGGCGTCGGTGGAGTACCTGCATGTGTTCGGCTACACCGCCTACGCCTTCATGTGGGCGCTCATGGCGAAAGCCGCGTGGGGCAAGGAAAGCGAGGACGTCTTCTATGCCAGCAAGCTGGGCACCGCTCGTTTCTACTTCGCCCGCCTGCTGCCGCGCATTCATTCACTGACCGCCTCGGTGAAAGCCGGCAGCGAATCGCTGTACTTGCTGGACAACGCCCAGTTCTGACCCTGCCTCGCGCTGCCGGCAAGCCGGCGGCGCGACCGCCGCTTCGATGAAAGGGGAGCGATTCGCGTGTGTAGGTGAATGCTTACAGCGCGCACTGGCGTTAGCTGCTATCCGCCCCCTAGGGGCCCGCGTAATCTCTCTTACCACGGACGCCGCGCAGGAAGCGCACTATAAAAAGGGATGACGATAAGGAAGCCGCCAGGATGGTGGTTCGATCAAGGATGGTCAGGACATAGTCTGCAAAAACCCCGCTTCGGCGGGGTTTTTTTATGCCTTGGAAAAAGCCGGCCGTGTCTTCACGACAGCGGCGGCCAACCCGCTTCCCGGGGGATGTTCAGACCTTCCAGTAAGGAGCGCAGCAGCTCCAGGGTCGCTTGCTGGCGCTGGGCATCGCGGAACACCAACCCCACCTTCAAAGGCACCCTTGGCTCGCTCAAGGGTTTCCACAGCAGTCCCTGGTTGGCATGCAGTTGCCGCGCGCGGCCGGGCAGGACCGTGGCCAGGTCGCTATGGGGCAAACTGTCGAGGATGCCCGCCATGTGATTGAGTTCGGCGCGCACGTGAGGGCGACGGCCCAGTAGCGCCAATTGCTCCTGCCAGATCTGCCGGACCCGGAACTCCTCGCCCAGCAATAGCATCGGCAGTTCCGCCGCCTGGGCCAGCGAGACCTTCTTGAAGTCCTTCAGCGGATGCTCCGGCGCGATCACTACCTGCAACTCATCTTCGTACAGCGGCAGGCTGTGCAGACCGGGCTGGCGCGGCGGCAGGAAGCCGATGCCGACGTCCAGGTTACCCGTGAGCAGGCGCCGCTCGATCTCGATCCCGGACAATTCATAGATGCGCACGATCAATTGCGGCTGCGCCTGCCGCAGGCGCTCCAGCAACAACGGCACGATGCTGGCGTTGACTGTCTGCAACACTCCCACGGCCAGATGGCGAGGGCTCTTCCCCCGGAAAGCGCGCATGGCTTCCTGGGCGCGTTCCAGGCCGTCGAGCAAAGCAAGAGCATGGCTGTAGAGCGTCTGGGCCGCCAAGGTCGGCAGGAGTTTCTTCCCGGTGCGCTGGAACAGGTCGACTTCCAGGCGCTTTTCGAGCTGGCGCACCTGCTGGGAGAGCGCCGGTTGGGAAATGCACAGGCGTTCGGCCGCCCGGCCCACGTGACCTTCCTCATAGAGGGCGACGAAATAACGAAGCTGGCGAAAATCCATGACTGGCCCGAAGCAATGAACGATAAGGTCAGCTTATGGAAAAAGCAGGAAAATCGAAATGGCCAGCACCTTTAACCATTCCCTAACCTAGCGCCATCGGTCCTTGAGACGGGGCAAGAGCATGAGCGGAATGAGCGTGGAGGGGGTCTTCGTGGGCAAGGCCGAGCCCATGGGTGGCGGGCTGTGCAGCGCCATCGACAAGAAGCCGGTGGACCAACGGCTATGGTTGTGGCCCCAGGGGCTGGGCCACGACGAACAGGGTGACCTCCGTTTCCATGGCGGCCCCGAGCGCGCTCTGCATCATTATCCCCGCGAGCACTATCGCTACTGGCGCCAGCGCTATCCCGCCCTGCAATGGCCGGTCCCGGCCTTCGGCGAGAACCTTTCCACCCTCGGCGTCACCGAGGAAGATGTCTGCATCGGCGACCTGTTCCGCTGGGGTGGCGCGCTGATCCAGATCAGCCAGCCCCGTTCGCCCTGCTACCGCTTGAGCCGGCGTTGGACGCTGCCGACGTTGCCCCAGGACGTTCAGGACAGTGGCCGGTGCGGCTGGTTCTACCGGGTCGTCGAGCCCGGGTTCGTCAGCGTCGAGGACCGCCTCGAACAGGTCCGGCGCGACTACCCCGGCCTGACCGTTGCCCTGGCGATCCATCATTATTTCCATGCGCCGCTGGACCGCGCGGGCCTGCGTCAACTGGTCGCCTGCGACGCGCTGTCCTCCCGCTGGCGCGACACGGCGGCGCGGCGCCTGGCCACTCACCAGGTCGAGGATTGGACCGCGCGCCTGGGCGGCCTGCCGCTGGAGGGCAAGCGCGCATGAGCGACTACCGTATCGCGCTGCTCCGCGAAGAACAGATGCTCGCCGAACTGAGCGTCAGCAGTGCCCGCTACGTCGAGGTCTGCCGAGAACTCCGCCGGCGTTTCAGTGCCGAGGAAGGGTTCTCGCTGCGCATCGAGCGCCGCCGCGAATTGCGCCGCATCCTCGAGCAAGGGCCGGATGGCCTGCGCCTGCTGGGTATCGAGTATCGCCACGAGAAGGTTCCCGAACATGCGTGATCCCTTGGCTTGCCGGCGCTTGATGCCCACCCTGGCGCGCCCGGAACCGGTGTTCGTTCGCGGCCAGGGCTCCTGGTTGTGGGATACCGAGGGCCGCGCCTACCTGGACTTCAGCCAGGGCTGGGCGGCGAACAGCCTGGGCCACAGCCCGTCGGTGCTGGTGGATGCGCTGCGCCACCAGGCGGAGCGCCTGATCTGTCCCGGCCCCGCGTTGCATACGCGCAGCACTCTGGACTTGGCCAGCCAGCTTTGCCAGGCCACCGACAGCGAACAGGTGCATTTCTGCCTCGACGGCGAACAGGCCAACCGCGGCGCGGTGGCCTTGGCCCGCAAATGGGGGCGGCTGCACCGCGACGGCGCCTGGCGCGTGCTGGTCGCCCGTTCGCCGTTGCCCGGAAGGGCGCCCCAGGCGCCGCCGGTTCCGGCCGACACCGGCTTCGACGAGGCGCCCTACAACGACTTGGAGGCGTTGCAGGCGGCCCTTCGGGACGACACGGTCGCGGTGATGCTGGAGCCCGTGCTGGCCGACGAGGACGTGGCGCCGGCCACCCTGGACTACCTGCAAGGCACGGCCCGGTTGTGTCGGGAGCGCGGGCTGTTGCTGATCCTAGACGAAGTGCAGAGCGGCGTCGGCCGTTGCGGGGCCCTGCTGGCCGAAGAGCTGTATGGCGTGCGCGCCGACATTCTGACCCTCGGCAAGGGGCTGGGAGGCGGCCTGCCGCTGGCGGCCCTGCTGGCCCGGGGCAATGCCGGCTGCTTCGAGCCCGGCGAACCGGAAACCCCCCAGGGCAGCGCGCTGATCAGTGCCGCCGGCCTGGCGGTCCTGGCGACCGTATTGGAGCCGAGCTTCCTCCAGCAGGTCCGTCGCGCCAGCGACCATCTGCGCGAGGGGCTGGCGCGCATCGCCCGGCGCTACGGCCACGGCCCGCTGCGCGGCCACGGCTTGCTGCTGGGCCTGCCGCTGATCCGCCAGTCCGCCTCGGCGGTGGTCGAGGCGGCGCTCGCCGAGGGCCTGCTGGTGCAGGCGACGCCCACGGGCTGCCTGCGCTTCACGCCGGCGCTGACCATCAGCCACGGCAACATCGATGAAATGCTCAAGCGCCTTGCCCGCGCATTTGCCCGCTGCCGACGCGTGGCGGTGGAGGAGGTCTGACCATGCGTGCCGCGATACTCCAGCACGTTCCCTTCGAAGGCCCGGGGCGCATCGCCCAGTGGCTCGAACTGCGCCCGGTGCGGGCGCGCGTCTACCCGCTCTACGAGGACCCGGCGCTGCCCGCCCTCGACGACTTCGACTTGCTGATCATCCTGGGCGGGCCGATGAGCGTGCACGACGAGGTCGCCCATCCCTGGATGTCCGCGGAGAAGCGCCTGATCCACCAGGCGCTGATGGCCCACAAGCGCCTGCTGGGCATCTGCCTCGGCGGCCAGTTGCTCGCCGAGGCCCTTGGCGCACGCGTCGCGGCCAACCCCCAGGCGGAAATCGGCTGGTGGCCCCTGGAGAAACAGGCCGGCGCGGCCGAGTCACCGCTGGGACGGATGTTGCCGCAACGGCTCATGGCGCTGCACTGGCATGGCGAGGCCTTCGACCTGCCGGCCCACGCCATCCCGCTGTTCCGCTCGGCCGCCTGCGAGAACCAGGGGTTCGTCTGGCACGAACGGGCGGTGGCGCTGCAATGCCACCTGGAGAGCACCTCGGAGAGCCTCGACAGCCTCCTCGATGCCTGCCCCGAGGACCTGCAACGCCCGGGCGCGGTGCAGGACCGCGCCACCATCCGCGACGGCTTCCCCCATTGCAGCTCGATGGCGCCGACCCTGTTCCGCCTGCTGGATTACCTCACCGGCCCCCATGCCAGCCTGACCTGACTCGATTGCCGTTTTCGCGACATCGCGCCCGCCATGGACGGCGGTTTTTCTCCCGCCCGCATCGCCTTCCTCGCGCCCGCCAACCGCCCGTCTTCTGCGACAACCCGTCCATTGACCGAGGCAGGCCAGGGGCGGACAGTTGGCCACTCAAGGCAACGGTTTCGCCGTCCCGCGCCGTACAACAACACCGTCACGACTTCGGTCCTTGCCACGCACTGTTTGCGCACCTGCCACGTTCTATGCCGGCTACTCCGGCAAGGAGAAATGTCATGGGCACTTTCAAGGCGATTCCCTTGGACGTATACGATCCCCTCTTGCAACTCGAAGCCGAAGAACCCGAGGCGCCATCCCGCCGCGCGCCGCGCCACGACACCGTGTCCCTGCATGTGATAGACCGCCTGGCCTGCCGCCTGCACATTCGCGACACCCCTCGTGGCGAGCGGAGCCGCGGCGCCCATCGTTGAGTCGATACGCGGGCCGGGAGGCCGGCCCGTGCGTTCGGGCCTCGATATCCTCGCCTGAGCAGGCGCCACGTCGATTTGTTCGTCCTATCCTGCGTGGCTCGTGGAGATACCGAGTGTCCGCAGCCTGAATCGATTAGGAGAGGGAGGCACCCGCCAACGAGGCAGACGGGGCGAAATGCCGGGAAATGCGCCGCTTGGTCCATTCGTACAACGGGTGCTCCACCCCGCGATACCAGGCCGCGGCGAAGAGCCAGGCATAGGCCGGGACGAGCAGGAGATTCAGCGTGTGCAGCGGCGTCCCGGCGAGCCACCCGTTACCGCCGTTCACCGCCAGGCCGATCACCACGATATGGGTCAGGTAGAGGGCATAGGAGCTGTCGCCGGTGAACACCAGCCAACGCCACGGCCGATAGGGCGAGCGCTCCAGGCACAGGGCGAGTGCGATGAGCGCGGCCGCCGCCAGGCCGAACGTGCCGGCCCGCAGCACCTCGATCTTGTCGAACCAGTGGTTGAACGTGCCGATGGCGAAGGTCACCGTGGCCAGGCTGATCAGGTTCAGCACCTGCAGGGCGGAGAAGGCGAACAGGTGGCGTAGCTCGTAGAGCACACAGCCCATGAGGAACTCCAGTACCAGCCCGGACAACACATCCCGCCTCGGTTGCAGCCCCGCCTGTACCGTTTCCACGTCCAGCACCAGCCATCCCGCGTTCCAGGCGGTAATCACCGCCATCGCCGCGCTGATGGCCAGCGCTCGGCGCGGAGGCGGCACCAGAACGATCAACAGTGCCGCCAGCCCATAGAAATACAGCTCGAAAAACAGCGACCAAGCGATCGCCAGCCAGTGATTCTCGATCTTGCCCGACAACAGGAACACGCTCTGCCAGGCTTTGTCCAAGGGCAACGGAACGCCCTGAATGCCCCATGTCACCGCCGCGAACAACAGCAGGGCGGGCCAGTAACCGAGGTAGATGCGGGCGAAGCGCAGGCTAATGAAATGCAGCGCCTCGTGACAGCCCTGTTTGCGGGCGATGGAGCCCGCGATCACGAAACCGCTCAGCACGAAGAAGATGTCGACCCCAAAGAACCCCCAGTGCGATGCGGCCACCACTGGCTCCAGCCAGGCGATGCCTTCCCAAAACGTCGACACATGGAAAAGCAACACACCCAGCGCCGCCACCGCCCGAGCCACTTGGAGCCACTGATATTTCACGCGAAGTCCTTTTCGAAGGGAACTTTTCTGAGGGGCGAATGGTATCACTGGCGATCAGCGCCGGGGTGCCGCCTGGCTTGGCTGTGAGGCGGCTCGCTCTCCTCGCAATAGACACTACTCAGCTCTCGCTACCAGAGCAGATAGGCCAACCGCCTTATCGACATACAAGACCGGATGGGCAGGCGGTAATTGCCGAGACCATCGTGGACATGAAAAAGCCGCGCAATGCGCGGCTTTGAAGGTGGTGGGCCCACACGGACTCGAACCGTGGACCAAAGGATTATGAGTCCTCTGCTCTAACCGACTGAGCTATAGGCCCCCAGAAGGCCGGCGGATTATACCGGCGTCTTCCGGGGCGCGCCAATCGCTTGCCGGGGGGCGAGGAAGCGTTGGGCGAAAGCGTCGGCGGCGAGGGGGCGGCTGATGTAGTAGCCCTGGATGTGCTGGCAGCCGAGCTCGGTGAGGAAGCGCTTCTGGGCCAGGGTCTCGACGCCCTCGGCGATCACGGTGAGTTGCAGGCTGTGGGCGAGGGCGATGATCGCGCGGGTGATGGCGATGTCGTGGGGGTCGTCCGGCAAGCCGCGGACGAAGGACTGGTCGATCTTCAGGGTGTGTAACGGCAGGCGCTTGAGGTAGCTGAGGGAAGAGTAGCCCGTGCCGAAGTCGTCGATCGCCAGTTGCACGCCTAGGCGCTTGATGGCGTGGAGAATGTCCAGCGCCTCCTCGGCCTGGCTCATGATGAACCCTTCGGTGATTTCCAGTTGCAGGCGCTGGGATTCCAGTCCGTACCCCGCGAGCAGGCGCTCGATGCGCTCCACCAGGTTCGGCTGGCTCAGTTGGGCGCCGGCCAGGTTGACCGAGAGCGGGCCGAATGGCGCATGCCGTTCCTGCCAGGCCTGCATCTGCCGGCAGGCCTCCTGCAGGACCCAGTCGCCGAGACCCAGGATCAGCCCGCTGTCCTCGGCCAGGGGGATGAAGCGATCCGGCGGGATGGTGCCCAGCCGAGGATGCTGCCAGCGCACGAGGGCCTCGGCGCCAATCAGGCGGTGGGTGCCGAGGCAGAATTTCGGCTGGTAGTACAGGTGCAGCTCGTCACGCTCCAGTGCCCGGCGCAGGTCGTTCTCCAAGGCCATGCGTTCGGTGGCCCGGAAGGTCAGTTCGGGTGTGTAGAACTCGACGCGATTGCGACCCTTGGCCTTGGCTTGGTACATGGCCGCATCGGCGTTCTTCACCAGGGTCGCCACGTCGCGGCCGTGCTCGGGAAACAAGCTGATGCCGATGCTGGCGCTGACGAAGAATTCCTGGCGGTTCACGTCGAACGGCGCGCCGAAGCAGGCCAGCAAGGCGGTGGCGGTCCTCAGGGCATTCTGCGGATGGGCGATGTCGGGCAACAGGATGATGAATTCGTCGCCTCCCAGGCGAGCCAGGGTGGCGTCGGCGTTCAACTGGGTGGACAAGCGGGCGGCGATGCCTTGCAGCAGGGCATCGCCCACGGGATGGCCCAGGCTGTCGTTGATGTGCTTGAACCGGTCCAGGTCGAGGAACAGGACGGCTCCCTGGGCCGCCTGGCCTTCCCGCTGAAGGACCACGCTGAGGCGTTCCTCGAACAACAGGCGGTTGGGCAAGCCGGTGAGCGGGTCGTGGTGTGCCTGGTGGTCGAGGCGGGCCTCCGCCTGCTTGAGGGGCGAAATGTCGGCGAATACACCCACGTAGTGGGTGATGACACCTTGGTCGTCGCGCACGGCATTGATGGTCAGCCACTCGGGGAACACCTCGCCGTTCTTGCGACGGTTCCAGATTTCGCCCTGCCAGTGCCCGACGCTGGTCAGCCGCTCCCACATGAGCTGGTAGAACGCCTTGTCATGACGGCCCGAGGCGAGCAGGGCGGGAGACTGGCCGAGCACGTCTTCCTCGGTGTAGCCGGTGATCTCGGTAAACGCGGCGTTGACCGCGCTGACGCGCTGCCGGGTGTCGGTGATCATCACGCCTTCGGCGGTGCTCTGGAATACGGTGGCCGCCTGCTTGAGGCGTTCCTGCATCTGATGCCGCTCCGTGACGTCCCGGGCGATGGTCAGCAGGAAGACGTCGTCGCCCACGGGCAAGGGCTGGGCGGCCAGTTCGCACAAGCGAACCTCGCCGGTGCGATGGCGGATCGGCACGGTGAAATGATGAGCCTGACCCTGCTTTTCGATTTGCCGGGCGAGCCGGCGGCGGTCCTCCGGGTCGACCCAGAGATCCAGTTCGAGGCTGGAGCGGCCCAGCACTTCGTCGAGGGCGAAACCCGTGATGCGACAGAACCCTTCGTTGGCCTCGACCAACTTGCCGTCGCTCAGCCGGCTCAGCAACAGGGCATCCGGCGAGACATGGAATGCCTTGGCGAATTTTTCCTCGGACACTTGCAGGCGCTGCTGGGCCTCCTTCAGCGGGCTGATGTCGCGGACCGCGACGATCAGCGCCGGCAAGTCGCCGAGCTGGATGCGCTGGGTGGACAGCAGGCCGCTGAAGGACGTGGCGTTGCGCCGGTGGAACGGCATCTCCACGTTTTGCAGGTCTTCCCGTTGCAGCCGGCGCAGCAGCGGGGCGATCTGCCCACGATCCCAGAGTACCAGCTCCGCGGCGGTCCGGCCGAGGGCGTCTTGGGCGGGAATGCCGGTTTCCCGCTCGAAGGCGCGGTTGACCGCCAGCAATCGGCCATCCTCGCGGCGGACGATCAGCAGGACGTCGGGGGCATGCTGGAACACCGAGGCGAATTTCTGCTCGGAGAGCCTCAGGGCGCGCTCGGTGTGCTTGGTCTCGCTGATGTCGATCATCAGCCCGCGAATCGTCGGCTCGGCGCCCTGGCGAGTGAGGGTGACGATATCGCGCACCCAGACCTCGCGACCGTCCGCCGTGAGCATGCGGTAGTCGAGGCTGTAGTCGCGCTCCGCGCGGCGCTCCGCCGAGTCATAGCGCAGCGTTCGCTCGGCATCCTCCGGGTGCAGGACCCGCTCCCAGAAACCCGGCTGCAGCCAGGCGTCGAGAGAGTGACCGAGTAACCGCTCCGCATGGGGGGATACATAGCTGAAGCGATTGTCGGGCTGGCGCTCCCAGGCCACTGCGTTGAGGCTCTCCACGAGCCCGCGATAGTGCTGTTCGCTGCAGCGAAGCTCGCGCTCCAGGTCGGCGCGGCGGGCCATTTCCCGGTGCAGGCGCCGGTTGATGAGCAGGATCGAGACGAGGATCGCCAACAGGCCCAGCAGAGCGGGGAGCCCGTAGGCCAGAAGAGGTTGCCAGGCGGACCATCGATCAAGCATGCGAGCCCCTCGCTGAGGGACGAAGCGGCGTGAGACCGGCCCGCGAATACGCCGGGTGCCTGGCCATGCCGGACCAAGGCATCGCCGGGAGCATTCTTCCCGCTTGGGTGGACCGGGCCAACCGGACAGGAGGGACGGCGAAGCAATATCCGTTCAGGCCATGGCTTGGGGCGAGCCAGGGCCGCTTCGCCTGGAATGCGCCCAGCCCGCTCGCGGGCAAGGTACAGGCCGCCAAACACAACTGGAGGATGGCCGGAAGACGCACCATGACGGTCTCGTCATAAAGGGAGGTGTAAGTCGGAGTGTAGACGGCGGGGCGAAGCCGTCGATAGAGCGGATAGCAAAACCCCCGGCGGAACCGGGGGTTTTGTTGTCACTCGTCAAGGAAAGAGCGCAAATGCTCGCTTCGAGACGGGTGTCGCAGCTTGCGCAGGGCCTTGGCCTCGATCTGGCGGATCCGCTCGCGCGTCACATCGAACTGCTTGCCGACTTCCTCGAGGGTGTGGTCGGTGTTCATGTCGATGCCGAAGCGCATCCGCAGGACCTTGGCTTCGCGGGCGGTCAGGCCGGCCAACACCTCGCGGGTGGCCTCCTTGAGGCTTTCGACCGTGGCCACGTCGATGGGCGACTGCATGGTGCTGTCTTCGATGAAGTCGCCCAGGTGCGAATCCTCGTCGTCCCCGATCGGGGTCTCCATGGAAATCGGTTCCTTGGCGATCTTCAGCACCTTGCGAATCTTGTCCTCGGGCATCTCCATGCGTTCGCCCAGCTCTTCCGGCGTCGGCTCGCGGCCCATCTCCTGAAGCATCTGGCGGGAGATGCGGTTGAGCTTGTTGATCGTCTCGATCATGTGCACCGGGATACGGATGGTGCGAGCCTGGTCGGCGATCGAGCGGGTGATGGCCTGACGAATCCACCAAGTGGCATAGGTGGAGAACTTGTAGCCGCGGCGATATTCGAACTTGTCCACCGCCTTCATCAGGCCGATGTTGCCTTCCTGGATCAGGTCGAGGAATTGCAGGCCGCGGTTGGTGTATTTCTTGGCGATGGAGATCACCAGGCGGAGGTTCGCCTCGACCATCTCCTTCTTCGCCCGGCGGGCCTTGGCCTCGCCGATGGACATGCGGCGGTTGATGTCCTTGATCTCGCTGATGGTCAGGTCGGCTTCCCGCTCCAGATCGATCAGCTTCTGCTGGTTGCGCTTGATGTCGTCGCGCAGGCGACCGATGGCTTCGGCATACTTGGCCTTGCCGTTGGCCAACTCGTCGCTCCAGTCCAACTCGATTTCATTGCCGGGGAACAGGCGCAAGAAGTCGGCTCGCGGCATGCGCGCATCGCGGACGCACAACTGCATGATGGCCCGCTCTTGGGTGCGGACCCGCTCCAAGGCACCGCGTACCCGCTCGACCAGGACGTCGAATTGCTTCGGCACCAGCTTGATCGGCATGAACAGGTCGGCCAGGGCTTGCAATTCTTCGATGGCCTGCTTGCTCGAGCGACCGTGTTTCTTCAGCGCTTTCTTGGCTTTCTCGAGTTGCTCGGAAACCGCGTTGAAGCGGCGCTGGGCCTCTTCCGGGTCGGGGCCGCCGTCGCCTTCTTCCTCTTCGTCGGCGTCGCCTTCCTCCTCTTCCTCGTCCTTCTCTTCCTTGGCCGAGTCGGCCTCGATCTTCAGCTCGACCGGCTCGACCTCGGCCGGAACGGAGCCGTCGTCCGGATCGATATAGCCGCTGAGTACGTCGGACAGGCGGCCGCCCTCGGTGGTGACCCGATGGTACTCGGAGAGTACGCCGTCCACGGCGCCGGGGAAGTGGGCGATAGCCCCCATGACTTCCCGGATACCCTCCTCGATGCGCTTGGCGATCTCGATTTCGCCTTCGCGGGTCAGCAATTCGACCGTGCCCATTTCGCGCATGTACATGCGAACCGGGTCGGTGGTCCGGCCGATGTCGGTCTCCACCGCCGCGAGGGCCGCGGCGGCCTCCTCGGCGGCGGCCTCGTCCGTGTCCGCCTCGGCCAGGAGCAGGGCGTCCGCGTCCGGGGCGCTCTCGAATACGTTGATCCCCATGTCATTGATCATGCGGATGATGTCTTCCACCTGTTCCGGATCGGAAATATCCTCCGGCAGGTGGTCGTTGACCTCGGCATACGTCAGGTAACCCTGCTCGCGGCCACGGCTGATCAACTCTTTAAGGCGAGACTGTTGCGCTTTTCCGGACATAACACCCTATCCACTGAAGGTCTTGGCGGGCTGAAAACAAGCTGAGCATTATAGCTGAGCATTGACCTCACGCGCCAGTTGAGGTCGGAACGGTGCGGGAAGTACCGCGACTGAGCAGGTCGCGGAGCCGCTCTTTTTCCTCGTCGCTCAGCTCGCTTTGCCGGGCCTTGCGGAGGAGGTGTTCGAGGCTGCGTTCGCGCTGGCGGGCCGCTAGTGCCGTTATGGTGTCGAAAAACTGTCGTTCAAGGTTATCGCTGGAAATCAGCCACTCCTTCTCCGCCAGTGCCCGCAGCAGGCGCCCCTGCTCGGTGCCGTGCCAGCGGGCAATCAGTTGCAGCGAGCGCAGCCCCGGGTTCTTTTGCAAGGCCTCCAGCAGCGACACCATGAGTTGCGCGTAGGGGTCGTTCTCGGCGGCGAACTGGCTGGCATCCTCGACGCGCTGCGCCAAGTGTGGATGGTGCAGCAACGTGCGCAAGGCACTCAGGTTCGGCGACTCGACGGCTACGGCGTTACGGGGCCCGCGCGGGCTGTCGGCCTGCTTGCCGCCCGCCTTGTCCTTTTTCCAGCGTTTCCCTCCGTTACTCTTCCATGACCCCTGTCCGCCCGGCTCGTTCGCCTGCAAAGGGGCGAAGGGTGTATAACCGGCCGATGCCTCGTAATAGCCTTCGTTGGCTTCGGGCGCGTCGGGGAGGGGCGCCGAGGGGGGAGCGAACTGGTTCAACGCCTCCCCGGACAAACCGGTGATCGTCTGCAAATGCTGACGCATGAGCGCCCGCAAGTTGGCGCCAGGGATCCGCTCGATCAACGGATTGGCGAGCATCGCCAGGTGCGCCTTGCCCTCCAGCGAGGATGGGTCCGCCTCTTGGGTCAGCTGTTGGAAGAAATAGTCGGCCAGAGGCATCGCCTGCTGGCTGATGCGAGCCTGGAAGGCGTCCGTGCCTTCCGCGCGGACCAGGCTGTCCGGGTCCTCGCCCTCTGGCAGGAACAGGAAGCGTGCCCGGCGCCCGTCCTGCAGGCTCGGTAGCGCGGCCTCCAGGGCCCGCCAGGCGGCCTTGCGGCCCGCCTGGTCGCCGTCGAAGCAGAACAGCAGGTTCGGTACCAGGCGGAACAGGCGTTTGATGTGCTCCTCGGACGTGGCGGTGCCCAGGGTCGCCACGGCGTTGCGCAGGCCCTGCTGGGCCAGGGCGATCACGTCCATGTAGCCTTCCACCACCATGATCTCGTCGAGGTCGCGGTTATGCTTGCGTGCCTCGTAGAGGCCGTACAGCTCCTGGCCTTTGTGGAAGACGGGGGTTTCCGGCGAGTTCAGGTATTTCGGCTTGTCGTCGCCCAGTACGCGGCCGCCGAAGGCGATCACCCGGCCACGGCTGTCACGGATGGGAAACATCACCCGGTCGCGGAAGCGATCGTAGCGCTTCCCGTTTTCGGCGTTCTCGATGAGCAGGCCGGCGTCGATCAGGTGTTTCTGCTGCAGGGCATCGGCGCCCAGCTGCTTGAGGAGGAAGTCCCAGCCCGGCGGCGCGAAGCCGAGGGCGAAGTCGCGGGCGATCTCCCCGGTCAGGCCCCGTCCCTTGAGATAGTCCACCGCCGCCCTGCGGCTGGGATGGTTCTTCAGCGCCTGGCGATAGAAATCGGCGGCGGCGGCGAGGAGTGGGTACAGCGGCGAATCGGTGGGCTGGCGTGGAGCGCCCGGGCGGCCCCGTTCTTCGCGAGGCACGTCCAGGCCGGCGCGCTTGGCGAGTTCCTCGACCGCCTGGGGGAAGTCCAGGTGGTCATGGTCCATGACGAAGCCGAGGGCGTTGCCCCCGGCTCCGCAGCCGAAGCAGTAATAGAACTGCTTGTCCGCGCTGACGCTGAACGAGGGCGTCTTTTCCTTGTGGAACGGGCAGAGCGCGCTGTAGTTCTTTCCGGCCCGCTTCAACTGGATGCGCGAACCCACCACCTCGACGATGTCGGTGCGGTTGAGCAGATCATCGATGAAGGATTGCGGAATCAGTCCGGCCATGGGCAACAGGGTACTGCTCGCGGGACGGGGGCGGAAGCGGGAATCCCGGTCAGGTCAAGGGGCGGCGAGGCGCATCGGTTTTACGGGGCCCGAAAAAGCGACGCCCGGCTTGAGCCGGGCGAGAGCGTGACAGCGAGGCGCTGTGGAACTCAGTACAGACGCTCGCGACGGCGCTGTTCACGCTGGACTTTCTTGGCGTGGCGCTTGACGGCGGCTGCGGCCTTGCGCTTGCGCTCGGTGGTCGGCTTCTCGTAGAACTCGCGGCTGCGGACTTCGGCCAGGACGCCGGCTTTCTCGCAGGAGCGTTTGAAGCGACGCAGGGCTACGTCGAAGGGTTCGTTCTCTTTAACTTTGACGGCTGGCATCCAGGTCGTACCTTCACTAATTACCGGGTGGCGAACGTCTCCAGGCAATCGGTGCGGAGAACGTCGGTTTTCAAGGGTTGCGGATATTAACGTTCCAGGCCCCGAAATGCAAAGCCTTCAGTCGAAAAGCACTGGCCCGCCCAAGGGGGCGCGATTATGATGCGCGCCTTCCCGAACGGCTGGCCGAATCGAACTCCTATGCTTGTGCTGGGCCTGGAAACTTCCTGCGACGAGACCGGCGTCGCCTTGTACGACAGCGAACGCGGCCTGCTGGCCGACGCGCTGTTCAGCCAGATCGACCTGCACCGGGTCTACGGTGGTGTCGTCCCCGAACTGGCTTCCCGCGATCACGTCAAGCGCCTGCTGCCCCTGACCCGTCAGGTGATGGCGGAGGCCGGCGTGACGGCCGGCCAAGTCGATGCCATCGCCTATACCGCGGGCCCCGGCTTGGTGGGGGCGCTGCTGGTGGGCGCTTCCTGTGCCCAGGCCTTGGCCTTCGCCTGGGGCATCCCCGCCCTGGGCGTGCATCACATGGAAGGCCATCTGCTGGCGCCGATGCTGGAAGAGCATCCCCCGCGCTTTCCCTTCGTCGCCTTGCTGGTGTCCGGCGGTCACACCCAGTTGGTGCGGGTGGATGGCATCGGCCGCTACCAGTTGCTCGGCGAGTCCTTGGACGACGCGGCGGGCGAAGCCTTCGACAAGACCGCCAAGCTGCTTGGCCTGGGCTACCCCGGCGGCCCGGAGATCGCGCGCCTGGCGGAGTCCGGCGTGGACGGTCGTTTCGTCTTCCCGCGGCCCATGACCGACCGCCCCGGCCTGGATTTCAGTTTCAGCGGGTTGAAGACCTTCACGCTCAACACCTGGCATCAATGCCGCGAGGCGGGCGACGATAGCGAGCAGACCCGCTGCGACATCGCCCTGGCCTTCGAGCGGGCGGTGGTGGACACCCTCGTGCTGAAATGCCGCCGGGCCTTGCGCCAGACGGGGCTCGACCGCCTGGTGATCGCCGGCGGCGTCAGCGCCAACCGGTCGTTGCGGCAGGCGCTGGAGCGGATGCTAGGCGAGCTGGGCGGCGAGGTGTTCTACGCGCGGCCGCGCTTCTGCACCGACAATGGCGCGATGATCGCCTACGCCGGCTGCCAGCGGCTCCTGGCGGGTCAGCACGACGGCCCGGCGATCACGGTGCAGGCGCGCTGGCCCATGGAGCGGTTGCCGGCGATCTGAGCCGGATGGGCGTGGCTCGTGGCGTGGCGTCAGAAATGCCGTTCGCGTCCGGCGAAGAGGTCGCGTAGATTGCCGCGATGCCGCCAGACGATCAGCACGGTCAGCGCGCTCATCGGCAGCAGGGCCTCCGGCCGTTGCCAGGCCAGCAAGGGCAGGGTCAGCGGCGTGGCGATCAGCGCGGCCAGCGAGCTGGTGCGGGTCAGCACGAAGGTCAGCAGCCAGGCCGCCGCCGCGAGCAGGGCGGCGGGCGGGTACAGGCCGAGTAGCATGCCGGCGGCGGTGGCCACGCCCTTGCCGCCCTGGAAGCGAAAGTACAACGGATAAAGGTGGCCGATCACCGCGGCCAGGCCGATCCAGGCCTGGCGTTGCGTCGCCAGCCCCAAGGCGGCTGCGATCAGCACGGGCAGCAGCCCCTTGAGCAGGTCGCCGAGCAGGGTCAGCATCGCCATCCGGCGGCCCGCCAGGCGCAGCATGTTGGTGGCGCCGGGGTTCCCGGAGCCCTGGGCGCGCGGGTCGGCGGTGCCGAACAGTCGGCTCAGCAGTATGGCGAAGGACAGCGAGCCGAGCAGGTAGGCGAGGATCGCCAGCAGCCAGAACATGAAATCCATCCGGGGCGAGGGAGCCTCGATTTTAGGCCGGGTCGGCCTGCCCCTGTAAACCGTCGCGTGGCGACGCCGGGGTCGGTCGCCGGCCGGAGACATGAATCACGTGGATATCGTTTTCATCGAGGGACTGGAAGTGGACACCGTGATCGGTGCCTACGACTGGGAGCGCGAGATTCGCCAATGCCTGAGCCTGGACCTGCGCCTGGCCTGGGACAACCGGGCCGCGGCGGAGAACGACGAGCTGGATCGGGCCCTGGACTACGCCAAGGTGGCCGAGCATGTCCAGGCGTTCGCCGAGTCGGCGCGCTTCGAATTGGTCGAGACCTTCGCCGAGCGGCTGGCGGCGGGGCTGATGAGTACGTTCGGCGTCGTCTGGCTGCGCCTGAAGGTGACCAAGCCCGGCGCCGTGCCGGCGGCCCGTGGCGTCGGCGTGGAGATCGAGCGCGGATGTCGCTGATACCGGTCTTTCTCGGCCTCGGCAGCAACAGTGAGCGCGAGGCCCACCTGACGGCTGGACTCGACGCCCTGGCCGGCTTCCTCCATGAGATGCGCTGCTCCCCTGTGTTCGAGAGCGAGGCGGTGGGTATCAAGAGCGGCCCTTTCTACAACTTGGCGGTGACCGCCCTGACCGACCTGCCCCTGGCGGAGCTGGACCGGCGCCTCAAGGGCATCGAGGCGGATAACGGCCGCTACGCGCCGAACCGCAAGGGCCTGCCCTTGGATATCGATGTGCTGCTGTACGGTGACCAGGTGGGTGTGTTCGACGGGCTGGTGCTGCCCCGGGCGGAAATCCTGAAGAACGCCTTCGTGCTCTGGCCGCTGTCGCTGTTGGCGCCGGAGCGCATGCATCCGGGCGCGGGACTCAGTTTCGCCGCCCTCTGGCGCGCCGCGCGCATCGACCAGCGCCTGTGGCCGGTGGACTTCCACTGGCGCGGCGTCGCGCTCACGCCCGACACCCTGCTGCGCGCCGCAGCGCCCACGCCCTAGCGGTTCGCGCGGAAGTCCGCCAGCGCGTCCAGGCGCGCCTGGCACAATGCCTCGCCCAGCGCGGCGCCGGTCAGGCCGCGCTCCACCAGTGGTTTTACCGCCACGGCCCGCGCCGTGTCGGCGGCGCCTTGCAAGAGGGCCGTCCGCGCCGCGGCGTTCGGCTCGTCGACGTCCAATCGCTCGCAGGCGGCGAGGAATTCGGCGAAGCGCTGCGGGCGGCGATAGACGTCGAAGCGTTGCAACAGCTCCAGCAATGCCTTCGCGTCCAGCGCCTCGGCGCGCCGCGCCCATGGCTGGAACTCGGCCGTCAGCAGGGCCAGTTCCTGGCAGTCCCGAGGCGCCTTGCAGCGTTGGTTGACCGCTTGCACCCGAGCCCGCCCCGCCTCGGGATCGTCTTCGGCGAGAGGCTGGAGCAGGCAAGCCCAGCGTATCGTCAGCGGGTGTTGGTGCTCGGCGCAACGGCGCAGCGTCGCCAGCAAGTGGGCGCCCCGGTTCGCGTAAGCGCCCGGGATCGGCGCCTCGAATAGGGCCTCCACTTCGGGCAGCCAGGCGGCCAGGGCGCCACACTGGCGCAGGCTGTCGACGAAGACATCGGGGCGCGGTTCCATCAGGGCCCGGGAGACTTCCTTCCAGGTCCGTTCGGGGGTGAGAGCGTCCAATTCGCCCGATTCCGCGATCCGCTGCATCAGCGCCAGGGTCTCGTCGGCGATGCGAAAGCCCAGGGGCGCGTAGCGGGCCGCGAAGCGCGCCACTCGCAGTACCCGCAGCGGATCTTCGGCGAATGCCGGCGATACATGGCGCAGCCAGCGATCCCGCAGGTCCGCCTGGCCGCCATAAGGGTCGATCAGTCGGCCTTCGGCATCCTCGGCAATAGCGTTGATGGTGAGGTCGCGGCGGGTGAGGTCCTCTTCGAGGGTCACCTCGGGAGCGGCATGGAAAACGAAGCCACCATAGCCGCGGCCACTCTTGCGCTCGGTGCGGGCCAGGGCGTATTCCTCGCCGGTGCGTGGGTGGAGGAACACCGGGAAGTCCGCACCGACGGGGCGGAAGCCCAGTTCCAGCATCCGCTCCGCCGTGCTTCCCACCACCACCCAGTCGGTTTCGGTGACCGGCCGGCCGAGCAGGCGATCGCGCACGGCGCCGCCCACCTTGTAAACGTTCAGTCGATTGTCCATGGCGGCAAGGATACCGGCGGGACGCGTCCGAGGCGACCAAGCCGAAGCGGCACGGGCCGGCCGGCTCGGCGGCGTCCGCTGGTCAGACGGGAGGCGCCTCAGATGGGAGGCATCACCAGATCGAGCCGGGGGTATTCGCCGTCCTCGCCGCGCTCGCCCTTCGGCGGCACGTGATGAACCCCCACCACCTCGTCGCCCTGCATCACTTCCAGGTGGATGGCGAAGCCCCACAACCGGTGCAGGTGCTTGAGCACCTCCTCGGTGGATTCCCCCAAGGGTTTGCGATCGTGCTGTTGATGACGAAGGGTCAGGGAGCGATCACCGCGCCGGTCCACGTTCCAGATCTGCACGTTGGGCTCGCGGTTGCCCAGGTTGTACTGGGCCGCCAGCAGCTCGCGGATGGTGCGGTAGCCTTCCTCGTCGTGGATCGCCGGCACCAGCAGCTCCTCCTGTTGGTCGTCGTCGAGGATGCTGAACAGCTTGAGGTCGCGGATCACCTTGGGGGAGAGGAACTGCAGGATGAAGCTTTCATCCTTGAACGTGGACATGGCGAACTTGAGGGTGGAGAGCCAGTCGCTGCCGGCGATGTCCGGGAACCAGCGGCGGTCCTCGTCGGTGGGGTGCTCGCAGATGCGGCGGATGTCGCAGTACATGGCGAACCCCAGGGTGTAGGGGTTGATGCCACTGTAATAAGGGCTGTCGTAGCTCGGCTGGTAGACCACGTTGGTGTGGGACTGGAGGAACTCCAGCATGAAGCCGTCGGTGACCAGGCCCTCGTCGTAGAGGTCGTTCATCAGGGTGTAGTGCCAGAAGGTCGCCCAGCCTTCGTTCATCACCTGGGTCTGCCGTTGCGGGTAGAAGTACTGAGCGATCTTGCGCACGATGCGCACCACCTCCCGCTGCCAGGGCTCCAGCAGTGGCGCGTGTTTCTCGATGAAATAGAGGATGTTCTCCTGGGGCTCGGCGGGGAAGCGCCGCACATCCTGCTCGTCGTTCTTCTCGGCGCTCTTGGGAATGGTCCGCCACAGGTCGTTGAGTTGCCGTTGCAGGTGCTCCTCGCGGTCCTTCTGCCGCTGCCGTTCCTCTTCGGCGGAGATGGGGTAGGGCCGCTTGTAGCGGTCCACGCCGTGGTTCATCAAGGCATGGCAGGAGTCCAGCAGGTCTTCCACGGCGTCGATGCCGTAGCGCTCCTCGCATTGCATGATGTACTGCTTGGCGAACACCAGGTAATCGATGATCGAGGCCGCATCGGTCCAGGTCCGGAACAGGTAGTTGCCCTTGAAGAAGCTGTTGTGGCCGTAGCACGCGTGGGCGATCACCAAGGCCTGCATGCACATGGTGTTCTCTTCCATCAGGTAGGCGATGCACGGGTCGGAGTTGATCACGATCTCGTAGGCCAGGCCCATCTGGCCGCGCTTGTAGGATTTCTCGGTGCTGAGGAAATGCTTGCCGTAGGACCAGTGGTGGTAGCCCAGGGGCATGCCCACCGAGGCATAAGCGTCCATCATCTGTTCGGCGGTGATGACCTCGATCTGGTTCGGGTAGGTGTCGAGGGCGTAGCGCTCGGCGATGCGGCCGATCTCCCGGTCGTATGCCTGGATCAGTTCGAAGGTCCATTCCGAGCCGGTGGACAGCGGCTGGCGCTTCGTGTCGCGGAGGGTGTCGGTCGAGGTAGTCATGTGGCGAGCCTGCGCTGGAAGAGTTCGCGGAACACCGGGTAGATGTCTCCCACCGAGACCAGTTGCTGCTGGGCGAAGGTCTCGGAGAACGCGTCGCGCACCTGCTCGTACTCGAACCAGAGCGCCTGGTGTTCCCGCGGGGTGATCTCGACATAGGTGTAGTACTGCACGAACGGCATGATCTGCTTGATCAGGATGTCCCGGCAGATGGGCGAGTCGTCGTTCCAGTTGTCGCCGTCCGAGGCCTGGGCGGCGTAGATGTTCCATTCGTTGACCGGGTAGCGCTCGGCCATGATCTCCTGCATCAGCTTGAGGGCACTGGACACGATGGTCCCGCCGGTCTCTCGGGAGTAAAAGAACTCCTCCTCGTCCACTTCGCGGGCGCTGGTGTGGTGGCGGATGAATACCACCTCGATGCGTTCGTAGTTCCGCTTGAGGAACAGGTACAGCAGGATGAAGAAGCGCTTGGCCACGTCCTTGGTGGCCTGGGTCATGGAGCCGGAGACGTCCATCAGGCAGAACATCACCGCCTTGGAGCTGGGGTTGGGGTGTTTCACCAGCAGGTTGTACTTGAGGTCGAAGGTGTCGAGGAACGGCACCCGGTTGATCCGCGCCCGCAGACGAACAATCTCCGCCTCGACGGTTTGAATGTCGCCGAAATTGTCCGGCTCCTCCAGGCGCAACCGCTCCAGCTCGGCCTGGGCGGCGCGCAGCTTGGCGCGGCTGCTGCCGGAGAGGGCGATGCGCCGGGCATGGGCCGAGCGCAGGGTGCGGATGATGTTGATGCGCGACGGGTTGCCTTCGTTGCTGATGCCGGCGCGGACCGTCTTGAAGGTATCGCTGCCGGTCAGGTGCCGCTTCACCAGGTTGGGCAGCTCCAGGTCCTCGAACATGAAATCGAGGAACTCCTCCTGGGTGATCTGGAAGACGAAGTCGTCCATGCCCTCGCCGGAGTTGCTGGCCTTGCCGCTGCCCTTGCCTCCGCCGCCGCCCTGGGGCCGGGGAATGCGTTCGCCGCTGGTGAATTCCTTGTTGCCGGGATGGACCACGGTCTGGCGGCCGCCCCGCCCGTGGTGGAGAACCGGTTCGTCGATGTCGCGGCCGGGAATGCTGATCTGCTCGCCGTGCTCCATATCGGTGATGGAGCGCCGGCTGACGGCCTCCTCGACGGCCTTCTTGATGTGGTCGCGGTATCGCCTGAGGAAACGCTGGCGATTCACCGTGCTCTTGTTCTTGCCGTTCAGGCGTCGGTCGATGACATAGCTCATAGGCCCCTCCGGGAGCTCAGGCCAGGGGACGCGACGGCGTCGCGCGACGTACCCGTCGCACGCGCCGATCCCGCCCGCCGGCCGTTACCGGCTTCACTGCGATTTGCGGACCCGCAGATACCATTCGGAAAGCAGGCGAACCTGTTTCTCCGTGTAGCCCCGCTCGACCATGCGTTTGACGAAATCGTTGTGCTTCTGCTGCTCGTCCTTGCTGCCCTTGGCGTTGAAGCTGATGACCGGCAGCAGGTCCTCGGTGTTGGAGAACATTTTCTTCTCGATGACCACCCGCAGCTTCTCGTAGCTGAGCCAGGTGGGATTCTTGCCGTTGTTGTTGGCCCGGGCGCGCAGCACGAAGTTGACGATCTCGTTGCGGAAGTCCTTCGGGTTGCTGATGCCGGCCGGCTTCTCGATCTTCTCCAGTTCCTCGTTGAGGGCGACCCGGTTGAGGATTTCCCCGGTCTCCGGGTCCCGGTATTCCTGGTCCTGGATCCAGAAATCCGCATACAGCACGTAGCGGTCGAAGATGTTCTGCCCGTACTCGCTGTACGACTCCAGGTAGGCGGTCTGGATTTCCTTGCCGATGAACTCGATGTAGCGCGGCGCCAGGTATTCCTTGATGTAGCGCAGGTAGCGCTCGCGCACCTCCGCGGGGAACTGCTCCTGCTCAATCTGCTGTTCCAGCACATAGAGCAAATGCACGGGGTTGGCGGCCACTTCGTGGGGGTCGAAGTTGAACACCTTGGAGAGAATCTTGAAGGCGAAGCGGGTGGACAGCCCGTTCATGCCCTCGTCCACGCCGGCGGCGTCACGGTACTCCTGGATCGACTTGGCCTTGGGATCGGTGTCCTTGAGGTTTTCGCCGTCGTAGACGCGCATCTTCGAATAGATGTTGGAGTTTTCCGGTTCCTTCAGACGCGACAGGGTCGAGAATTGCGCCAGCATCTTCAGGGTGTCCGGCGCGCAGTGAGCGTTGGCCAGGGAGCTGTTCACCAGCAACTTGTCGTAGATGCGGATCTCGTCGCTGACCCGCAGGCAGTACGGCACCTTGACGATGTAGATGCGGTCGATGAACGCCTCGTTGTTCTTGTTGTTGCGGAAGGAGTGCCATTCCGACTCGTTGGAGTGGGCGAGCAGGATGCCATTGAAGGGAATGGCGCCCAGCCCTTCGGTGCTGTTGTAGTTGCCTTCCTGGGTGGCGGTGAGCAGCGGGTGCAGCACCTTGATGGGCGCCTTGAACATCTCGACGAATTCCATCAGCCCCTGGTTGGCGCGGCACAGGGCGCCGGAATAGCTGTAGGCATCGGCGTCGTTCTGCGGAAACTCCTCCAGCTTGCGGATATCCACCTTGCCGACCAGGGCGGAGATGTCCTGGTTGTTCTCGTCGCCCGGTTCGGTCTTGGCCACGGCGATCTGGTTGAGGATGGAAGGGTAGAGCTTGACCACGCGGAACTGGCTGATGTCGCCGCCGAACTCGGAGAGCCGCTTGGTGGCCCAGGGCGACATGATCGTCGTGAGGTAGCGGCGCGGGATGCCGAAGTCTTCTTCGAGAATCTCGCCGTCCTCGGTGGGGTTGAACAACCCGAGGGGAGACTCGAACACCGGCGAACCCTTGATGGCGTAGAACGGCACCTTCTCGATCAGTTGCTTGAGCTTCTCCGCCAGGGACGACTTGCCGCCGCCCACCGGGCCGAGGAGGTAGAGGATCTGCTTCTTCTCCTCCAGGCCCTGGGCGGCGTGGCGGAAGTAGGACACGATCTGGTCGATGCACTCTTCCATGCCGTGGAAGTCGGCGAAGGCCGGATAGCGACGGATGACCTTGTTGGAGAAGATCCGCGACAACCGCGAGTCGCTGGAGGTATCCAGCAGCTCCGGCTCGCCGATGGCCATCAGCATGCGCTCGGCGGCGGTGGCGTAGGCGCTGGGATCCTGTTTGCACAGTTCGAGGTATTCCTGGAGGGACAATTCCTCCTGGCGGGTCGCCTCGAAGCGCTGTTGGAAGTGGCTGAAAATACTCATGACGTCACCTCGTCGAATGCTCGGAGCCTGGCGCGACCGGCCGGACGGCGACGGGATCGACGGGCGGTTGGGCATCGCCGCGACGGACGATGAACCCGAACACTCCTCCCGCAGAAGAAAAACGCCCCCGAAGGCCGCAACCGATCTGCCGGCTCTCCCCGGTTATGGATGGCCTAGGGGTAAGAGTAGTCGGGAATCGCGGGAGGCAAGGCCGGGGGCGCTGGCGCGGGGTGTCGAGGCGCCCGCGCGGGGCGGGCCAGGCCAGGCGCGGCGCGGCCTGGCGCGGGGCGAAAAATTTATTCGGCGGGGTCTTGTTCGAGGTCGTCCGGGTACAGGCCGCGCCACCGTTCGACCCCGCCGTCCAGGCTGTACACCTCGCTGAACCCTTGTCCCGCCAGGTAGGCGGCGGCGCCCTGGCTGGAGTTGCCGTGGTAGCAGGCGACGATCAGCGGTCGGTCGAGGTCGGCGCTGGCGATGAAGTCCGCCAGGGATACGTTATCCAAGTGCCGCGCGCCGACGATGCGGCCGGCGGCGAAGCTCTGCGGGTCGCGGATGTCCACCACCACGGCGCCGTCGTGGCGCAGGCGGCGCGCCTCCTCGGGGGAAATGCGTTTGAAGTCGCTCATGCTCGATTCTCCGTAAAGGGCAGCGCCCGCTCAGGGTGTGGCCGGGCGGCCGTGTTCGTCGCAGTCGCAGCGGTGGCGCACGCCGCTGTCGAGGTTCAGCAGGGTCATGCCGTTGCCCCACACGCAGCCGGTGTCCAGCGCGTCGACGTCGGGCACGTCGACCCGGCCTTCCAGGGCCGCCCAATGGCCGAAGAGGATTCTCTGCCCGCGGGTTTTGCGCTGGGGATGGCTGAACCAGGGGGCGAAGCCCTGGGGCGCCTTGTCGGCCCCCTCCTTGCTCTTCAGGTCGAGGGTGCCGTCGGCCCGGCAGAAACGCATGCGGGTGAAGTAGTTGGTGATCACCCGCAGGCGCGGCAGACCGGTGAGGCGTTTGTTCCACTTGCTCGGTTCGTTGCCGTACATCCCTTCCAGGAACAGGGGCAGGCGGCCATCGTCACGCAGCACCTCTTCCACCTCGGCGGCCCGTTGCAGGGCCTTGTGCAAGGTCCATTGGGGCGGGATGCCGGCGTGGACCATGGCGATGCGGCGGGTTTCGTCGTAGTGCAGCAGCTTTTGCCGGCGAAGCCAGTCCAGCAGTGTGTCGCGGTCCGGGGCGTCGAGGATTTCCTGCAGCGTGTCGTTCTTCTTCAGGCGCTCGACATTGTGGGCCACCGCCAGCAAGTGCAGGTCGTGGTTGCCCAGCACGCAGGTGATGGCGTCGCGCATGGCGTGGAGAAAACGCAGGGTCTCCAGGGATTGCGGCCCCCGGTTGACCAGGTCGCCCACCAGCCACAGGCGGTCGCGGGCCGGGTCGAAAGCCACTTCGTCCAGCAGGCACTTGAGGGGATCGAGGCAACCCTGCAGGTCGCCGACCGCGTAGAGGGTCATGGCGGCTCCTTTTAATGCAGTGCGCCGGGCACGGCGAGTCGAAACGGTTCGATGGGCGCGTCGAAGCGGTGGCCGTCGTCCGCCTGCATCTGGTAGCTGCCCTGCATGGTGCCGACCCGGGTGGCGAGTACCGTCCCGCTGGTGTAGGTGTGCTGTTCGCCGGGCCGCAGCAGCGGTTGCTGGCCCACCACCCCGGCGCCCCGTACCTCCTGGACCTGCCCGTCGCCATCGGTGATCAACCAATGGCGGGTGAGCAGTTGGGCCGGCAAGGCGCCGGCGTTGCGCAGGGTAATGGTGTAGGCGAAGGCGAAGCGTTGCAGTTCCGGCTGGGATTGCTCGGGGAGATAACGGGTGGCGACGCTGACGTCGACCTGGTAGCGGGGATCGTGCACGCGCGGGCTCTCTGCAGGGCAAAGAGCCAGTCTAGGGTTTCATGGCCGGCTTGTCTGCCCGCCCGACTCGGGTTGGCGATCGCTCAACTGATCGGCCAGCCGGACGAAAGCGGCCAGGTCCAGTTGTTCGGGCCGCAGCCCTCCGTCGACGCCGGCGGCCTCGATGGCCTGGGCATCCAGCAGGCCCTTGAGGGTGTTGCGCAGGGTCTTGCGGCGCTGGTTGAAGGCTTCCCGGACGACACGCTCCAGTTGCCGCGGGTCCTTCGCCGGGTGGGGCGGTTGGGCGTGAGGCACCAGCCGGACGATGGCCGAGTCCACCTTGGGCGGCGGGTTGAACGCCCCCGGGCCAACATTGAACAGGTGCTCCACCTGGCAGTGGTACTGCACCATGATCGATAGGCGCCCCCAGTCACCGCCGCCGGGTTGGGCGGCGAGCCGTTCCACCACTTCCTTTTGCAGCATGAAATGCATGTCGCGGATCAGGTGGGCGTTATCCAGCAGGTGGAAGATCAGCGGCGTGGAGATGTTGTAGGGCAGGTTGCCCACCACCCGCAGGGTATGGGGCTCGGCGTCCAGGCGGGCGAAATCGAATTTCAGCGCATCGCCCTGGTTCAGGCGGAAGTTCGGCAGGTGGCCGAAGCGCTGCCGCAGCAGCGGGATCAGGTCCAGGTCCAGCTCGATCACGTCCAGGTGGGCGCCACTGCCCAGCAGGCCCTCGGTGAGGGCGCCCTGGCCCGGGCCGATTTCCAGCAGGTGTTCGGATTCGCGGGGGTGGATCGCCCGAAGGATGCGGTGGATAACCCCGGCATCGTGGAGGAAGTTCTGGCCGAAGCGCTTGCGCGCGCGGTGCGTGTATTCGGTCATCGGCGGGGCTCCAGGCGCGGCTCGAAGCGGCGTCGAGGCTGGGGTCGTTGAAAGGCGCGCAGTTTACCAGTATTGCCCGGCGGCCCGGCGCGGTTCAGGGGCGTCGGGCGGTCATCCGGTAGGCCGTGTCCAAGGCGACCCTCAGGCTGCCGCAGTCGATCCGGCCGGTGCCGGCCAGGTCGAGGGCCGTGCCGTGGTCCACCGAGGTGCGCACGATGGGCAGGCCCAGGGTGACGTTCACCGCGGCGCCGAACCCCTTGTACTTGAGCACCGGCAGGCCCTGGTCGTGGTACATCGCCAGGACCGCGTCGCAATGGTCCAGATGCTTGGGGGTGAACAGCGTGTCGGCCGGCAGCGGGCCGACCAGGTCCAGGCCCTCGGCCCGCAGGCGGGTCAGCACCGGTTCGATCACCTCGATTTCCTCGCGTCCCAGGTGGCCCCCTTCGCCCGCGTGGGGGTTGAGGCCGCAGACCAGGATGCGCGGGCGCGGGATGCCGAACTTGTCCCGCAGATCGGCGTGGAGGATGCGCGTCACCCGTTCCAAACGCTCGGGGCGGAGGGCATCGGCGACGTCCCGCAGGGGCAGGTGGGTGGTGGCCAGGGCCACCCGTAAGCCCCGGGTGGCGAGCATCATCACCACCTGGGGCGTGCCGGTGAGGTCGGCAAGAAATTCGGTATGGCCGGAGAAGGAAATGCCGCCGTCGTTGATCACGCCCTTGTGCACCGGGGCGGTGATCATGCCGGCGAAGGTGCCGTCCAGGCAGCCCTGGCCGGCGCGGGTGAGGGTTTCCAGCACGTAGGCGGCATTCGCCGGGTCGAGCCGGCCGGGGTGCGCCGGTGCCCGCAGCGGCGTATCCCAGACGTACAGCGCGCCGGCCGGTGCGGGGGCCGGGGGCCAGGCCCCGGGCCCAACGTCCAGCAGGTGGACGCTGCGGCCCAGCAGGGTGGCGCGCTCGGCCAGCAGGGCGCGGCTGGCGACGGCCACCAGCGGGTATGGCTGCGCCTCGGCGGCCAGCAACAGGCACAGGTCCGGGCCAATACCGGCGGGTTCGCCGGGCGTCAGGGCATAAACGGGGGCAACGGTCATGGGCGGGCTCCGGCAGAGGTCGCCACACTCTAGCGTGGCGAGGCGGATAACGAAAAAGCCCGGCGTGGCGCCGGGCTTTTCGGGAGGAACGGGACGCGTCAGAGCTTGATTTCGACGTAGGCTTCGTCGCGAATCTGCCGCAGCCAGGTTTGCAATTCCTCGTCGTACTTGCGGTTGCGCAGCAGCGACAGCGCCTGTTGCTCGCGCAGCTTCTCGCTGCTGTCGGTGGCGCGGCGGCCGAGCACTTCCAACACATGCCAGCCGTATTGGCTGCGGAACGGCCGGGACAACTGGCCGGCCGGTGTCTTGGCCATGACGTCGCGGAACTCCGGCACCAGCGCGCTGGGGTCGACCCAGTTGAGGTCGCCGCCGTTGAGCGCCGAACCGGGGTCTTCGGAGAAGTTCTTCGCCAGGTCGGCGAAGTCCTCGCCCGAGGTGATGCGCTCGTACAGGCGTTCGGCCAGGCGCTGGGTGTCCGCCTCGCTGCGAATCTCGCTGGGCTTGAGGAGGATATGGCGGACATGCACTTCGTCGCGGACCGCCGTCTCGCCGCCGCGCTTCTCCAGCAGCTTGACGATGATGAAGCCGCCCGGGGTGCGCACCGGCTCGGTGACTTCGCCCGGGGCGAGGGCGCCGATCATGCTGTCGAAGGGCGCCGGCATTTGAGCAGCCTTGCGCCAGCCCAGGTCGCCGCCTTCCAGGGCGTTCTCGCCCCCGGAGCGGGATACCGCCAACTGGGCGAAGTCGGCGCCCTGGCGCAGTTGCTGGTAGAGGTCCTGGGCCTGGCGACCGGCGGCCTGGATGGCGCTGGACGAGGCGCCGTCCGGCACCGGGATGAGGATGTTGGCGAGGTGGAATTCCTCCGACAACTGCAGCTTGCCCAAGTCCGAGGCGAGGAAGTTGCGCACTTCCTGTTCGCTGACCTGGACCCGCTCCGCGACCCGGCGCTGGCGTACCCGGCTGATGACGATCTCGCGGCGCACCTGCTCGCGGGCATCGTCGAAGGACAGGCCGTCGCGGCCCAGGGCCGCGCGGAACTGTTCCAGGTTCATGCCGTTTCGCTGGGCGATGGTTTGCACCGCCTGGTTGAGCTCTTCGTCGCTGACCCGGATGCCGGCGCGCTCGCCCATCTGCAATTGCAGGTTCTCGGTGATCAGGCGCTCCAGCACCTGCTGGCTCAGCACGTGTTCCGGCGGCAGGGTCGCGCCGCGCTTGGCCAGGGTCTGCTGGACTTCCCGCAGGCGCTGGTCCAGTTGGCTTTGCATGATCACGTCGTTGTCGACGATGGCGACGACGCGGTCCAGGGGACGCACGTCGGCGTGGGCGATCGCGCCGAGGAGCAGGGCGCCCGCCAGCAGCGGGCGCAGACGATCAGAGAGCTTGGTCTTCACGTTCACGGTAACCTTGAATGCCTTGGCCTAGGAAACTGTCGACCTTGCCGCCGACGATGCCGCCCAGTCCTTTCAGCACGATCTGCAGGAAGATGCCACGGTCGGCCTTGTCGCTCGGGTTCAGATCGAACTCGTCGTAGTCGACCCAGTAGCGATTGATCAGGCGCAGCTTCCAGCAGCAACTGTCGTATTCGAAACCACCGAACGCTTCCAGCGTGCGGCTGCGGTTGTAGTCGTATTGCCAGCGGGCGATGGCGCTCCACTGCGGCACGATGGGCCAGATGGTCGAGAAGTCGTGCTGCTCGATCTTGTAGTAGTCCTTGATCACCTTGCCGGTGCGCGGGTCCACGTAGTCGCCGCCACCGAATTCCCAGCGCCCGGTGCTCGGGTTGTAGCGGTTGGTGTCGTTGCGATAGCGGAAGCCCAGGTTGACCACCTTGTTCAGGTTGTCTTCCGGCTGGTAGTGGAACATGGTGCTGCCGGACCGGGTGCTGTGGGTATCGGGGTCCCAGTTGAAGTCCGCATTCAGGCGCCAGTCGCGGTTGAAGCGGTACATGTACTCCAGCGCGTAGGGCGACGTGTCGGCCGTGGCCGATGCGCTTTCGCGCCAATCGATGCCCGGCAACTGGACCTTCCGGTCCTCGAAGTAGAAGGCCTGGCCGAGGCTGACGCGCTGACGCTCGAAGCCGTTGCTCTCGATCCAGCGGCTGGTCACGCCGAGCGATACCTGGTTGGCGTCACCGATGCGGTCCTTGCCGGAGAAGCGGTTCTCGCGGAACAGCGAGGAGTAGTTGAAGGTGCTCTCGGTGGTGTCGAACACCGGGATGTCGTCCTGGTCCTCTTCCGGCACGTAGAGGTAGAACAGCCGCGGCTCGAGGGTCTGGCGATAGTTCTTGCCGAACCACTGGGTGTCGCGGTCGAAGTACAGGCCGCTGTCGATGCTGGCTACCGGGACGCTACGATCCTGGTTGCTGTCGAAGTTCTGGCCCGGGGTCAGGGAGTTCTTGCCGCGACCGTCCAGGGTCAAGTCGTAGCGGGTGTACATGTACTTGAGGCTGGGCTTGACGAAGCCCCAGGTCCAGTTGAGCGGCAGCTCGACGCCCGGCTCCAAGTGCAGGCGGTCGCCGTTAGCGCGGGCCAGGCCGACGACATTGTTGTCGTACCACGGGGTCGGAATGCCGTCCTCGTTGACGAAGTTGCCTTTGCGCAGGTCGCGGTCGAAGCGCACGAATTCGGTGCCGTACGTGAAGCTCATGCCGCCGGGCTGGAAGGGCAGCGCCCCGTTCAGGGTCAGTTGCGGCAGGCGGTCGTACGGGGTCACGTCGGAGATGGTGGCCATCTCGTAGGCGTGCACGTTGAGCTGTGCGCTGTAGGTATCGCCCCGGTAGGTCAGGGTGCCGCGCTGGTTCACGTAGCTGGGCGTGTCGATGCCCAGGTCGGTGTCGAGGTCCTGGAAGTAGTAGGGGTCGCTGATGCGGGTGTAGTCCACTTCGGACAGCAGGCGCGAATCCAGGCCGCCGGTGTGTTGCCAGCTATACATCCAGCGCTGGTCCTGGTACTCGGACTGCTCCTTGCGCTTGTCGTCCTGGTCGTTCAGGTAGGCCGCGCCGAACTGGCCCTCGCTGCTCCGGGTGAGGTAGCGGAATTCGCCTTCCATCATCAGGCCGCGCTTGCTCATGTAGCGCGGGTAGAGCGTGGCGTCGAAGTTCGGCGCCAGGTTGAAGTAGTAGGGCGTCACCAGCATGAGGCCGGTGTCGCTGCTGGAGCCGAGGGTCGGCACCAGGAAGCCCGACTGGCGACGATCGTCGATCGGGAAATAGATGTAGGGGGTGTAGAAGACCGGAATGTCTTTCACCCGCAGCGTCACGTTGGTGGCGGTCCCGAAACCGGTGGCCGGGTTCAGATTGATGTTGTTGCCCTTGAGGTTCCAGGCATTGCTGCCCGGTTCGCACCGGGTATAGGTGCCGTCCTTCAGGCGGATGATCGCGTCTTCCTGGCGCTTGGCGTACAGTGCATTGCCGCGGACTTGGCTCTGATGCAGTACGTACTCGGCGTTGTCGATCTTCGCTTCGCCGTTGTCCAGTTGCAGTTCGGCGCGATCGCCGACCACCAGGGCGCCGTTATCCCGCAGGCGGACATTGCCCACCAGCTCGCCACGGTTCTCCGCCTGATGCAGATTGGCCTCGTCGGCCTCCACCTGCATGCTGCCCTGGCGCAGCACCACGTCGCCGGCCAGCGTGGCGACCTGCTGGTCTTCCTCGTAGCGCGAAGCCTTGGCGGAGACATACAGCGGGGCTTCGTCCTTGGGTGTCTTGTCGTTCATGCCCGGACGCCAAGGCTCGACGTAGGTGCCGCCGCAGTAGGGGCCGATCTCGGCGAGCTGGGCGGCATTGAGCTTGTGGCGCGGGACCCAGTCGAGATGGCTGAAGTCGGCGCTGCGGGACTGGAGTCCCTTGCCGCGGCTCTCGGTGACCAGAGTGGGCCCGGGCTGGGCGGAGCGATCTTCGCCGTCGGCGCTCGGTGCCAAGCCGCTGGCGCTCACCGCGCTTTCGCTGTGGACCGGACGGGGCGGCAGGGCGGCATTGCCGGACTTCGGCGAGCAGGCCCAGCCGCCGGTGGCGGAAGCCTGGCAGTCGAATTGCTCGGCGGCGAGAGAGGGCGTGGCGAACGGTTGCAGGGCCAACAAACTGCCGGTGACCAGCAGGGGGAATTTTCTACGAAATGCAGGTGATTTTACTGCCATCTTGTTAGTCCGGGCTTCCTGCGCGCTATCGCCCCGCAGGGGCCGCACGCCTCTCGATGGGCTGAAAAAGATGCTGGATAATAAAGCATGACCCGCGCAACGGCTAGCGCCGTCGGAGACCCGTGCAATGCCCGAACACGATGTACGCCTGCAGCACCTGACCCACTGGCTGGCGCAAACCCTGCCGGGGTATTTCGCCCGTCAGGGCTGGGGCGAGCCCCCCGCCGGACAGCTCACCCCGGCCAGCAGCGACGCCAGTTTTCGACGCTATTTCCGCTGGGAGGGGGGAGGCCGCAGCCTGATCCTGATGGATGCGCCGCCGCCCCAGGAGAACTGCCGGCCCTTCGTCGAGGTCGCCGGCCTGCTGGCCGCCACCGGCGCTCATGTGCCAGCGATCCTCGCCGCCGACATGGAGCGGGGCTTCCTGCTATTGGACGACCTGGGCCGGCAAACCTACTTGGATGTGCTCGATGCGGACAATGCCGACACCCTGTTCGACGCCGCCTTGAATACCTTGCTGGACATCCAGCGCGACGCCCCCGTCGACGCCCCGCTGCCCCATTACGACGACGCCTTGCTGCGTCGTGAACTGAACCTCTTCGCCGAGTGGTACGTGTGGCGCCACCTGGGCATCGAGCTGGACGGCGAGCGGCTGGAAGCCTGGCGCGACACCTGCGATCGCCTGGTGGAAAGCGCCTTGGCTCAACCCCGGGTGCTGGTGCATCGTGACTACATGCCGCGCAACCTGATGCTCAGCCAGCCCAACCCCGGCGTGCTGGACTTTCAGGACGCGGTCTATGGCCCGGTCACCTACGACGTCACCTGCCTGTTCAAGGATGCCTTCGTCAGTTGGCCCGAACCCCGGGTGCGCGGCTGGCTCGAAACCTACTGGAGCCGCGCGCGGCGGCAGGGGATTCCGGTGCACGATGACTTCGAGGCGTTCTTGCGGGCCAGCGACTTGATGGGGGTGCAACGCCACCTCAAGGTCATCGGCATCTTCGCGCGCATCTGCCACCGTGACGGCAAGCCGCGCTACCTGGCCGATGTACCGCGTTTCTTCTCCTATATAGAAGCAGTGCTGGCGCGCCGGCCTGAGCTGTCGGGTCTGGCCGGGTTGCTGGACAGCCTGCCGCGCTTCAACGCGGTGCGCCCATGAAGGCGATGATCCTGGCGGCGGGGAAGGGTGAGCGCATGCGCCCGTTGACCCTGCACACGCCCAAGCCGCTGCTCCGCGCCGCCGGGGTTCCGCTGATCGAATACCACCTGCGCGGCCTCGCCGCCTCGGGATTTCGCGAGGTGGTGATCAACCACGCCTGGCTCGGCGAGCAGATCGAGGCTCACCTGGGCGATGGCGCGCGCTTCGGCCTGGCGCTTCGCTATTCGCCCGAGCGCGAGCCCCTGGAGACCGGCGGGGGCATCCTGCGGGCATTGCCGCTCCTGGGGGGCGACCCCTTCCTGGTGGTGAACGGCGACATCTGGACGGACTATCCCTTCGCGACCCTGCGCCGCCCGCTGGCGGGCCTCGCGCACCTGGTGATGGTGGATAACCCGCCCCATCACCCCGCCGGGGACTTTCATCTGGACGAGCGCGGCGCCGTGAGCACTAAGGGCGATGCGCCGCGCTTCACCTACAGCGGCCTGTCGGTGCTGCACCCCCGGCTGTTCGCCGGTTGCACGGCCGGCGCCTTCAAGCTGGCCCCGCTGCTGGCACGGGCCATGGCCGACGGCCAGGTGAGCGGCGAACGCTTCGCCGGGCGCTGGGTCGACGTCGGCACGGTCGAGCGGCTCGCCGAAGTCGAGCGGCTGTTGGCGACGGGGCGCTGACATGTACTGGCCCCTGACCCTGCTCGCCGCCGTCGCCGGCTTCGCCGTGGCGAACATCCCCGGCGCGCTGCTGGGCGGGCTGCTCGGTCAATTGGCGGATCGCCGGCTGGGCCTGGATTCCTGGGCCAGCTTGGTGGCGCGCCTGACGGGGCGCTACTTGCCGGCCCGGGAAGACTTGTTGTTCGTGCTGCTGGGGCGGTTGGCGAAGAGCGAGGGGCGGGTGCTGGAGGTGCACATCCGCCAGGCCCGTAGCGAGATGCAGCGGTTGAACCTGAGCGAGGCGGAGCGCCTGCGAGCCATCGAGGCGTTCGGGCGCGGCAAGCAGGACGAGGTGGCGCTGCGCGCGCCCCTGCGGCGCCTGCGTGGCGACCTCGCCCAGGCCCAGGCGCTGCTGCGCCCGTGCTGGCGCATGGCGGCGGTGGACGGGCAGATCGGCGCGCGGGAGAAGGCGCTGATCCTGCAGTGGGGCGGCTGGCTGGGGTTCGAGGCCGCCGAGGTGGAAGCCTGGGGCGTGGAGTTCCAGCCCCGGCGGATGTCGTCCGCGAGCGGGGGCGGCACGCCCTATCAGGCGGCGCTGCGCCTGCTGGGCGTCGCCGCGGACAGCGAGCCGGTGGCCATCAAGCGAGCCTATCGGCGCCTGCTCAGCCAGACCCATCCCGACAAGCTAGCCGGCAGCGGCGCCAGCCCGGCGCAGGTCCGGGACGCCACCGAGCGGACCCGGGAACTGCACGCCGCCTACGACCTGATCCGCGCCCGGCACGGGTTCCGCTAGTTCAGCCCGGCGTCGGGGTCGCCGGGGGCGGCCCACTGAGCCAGCCCTTCACGCGGCGGAACAACTGCTCCTGCTCGATCTCCCGGTTGCCCGGCAGGGTTTTCAGCGGAACCTGCTCGTAGGTCGGGTGCTTGGCCCGCTTGCTGGCCTGTAACCGCAGGAGGGCCGCGTCGCGCTCGGCCTGCACGTCCTTATAGAAGTAGTCGCCGGTGCCCACGTTCAATGGCGGCACTAGGTCTTCCAAGGGCGGCGCGTAACCCTCGGGCGGCGCGGCGGACACCATCAGCAGGCCGCCCAGCTCCGGCGCCTTGCGTTCGGCCAGGTAATGGGCGGCCCACCAAGCGCCGCTGCCATGGCCGAGCAGCACGATGCGCTTGGCCTGGCGCGCCTTGGCGAAGCCGAGGGCGGCGTCCAGGCGCGCCAGCACCCGTTGCTCGCGGATCTTGCGCAGCGTCTCGGCGTCCGGGGCCGCCTCGGCGGTCGGCGCCGGCGTCGGGGTGGGCGTCGCGGCGGCGGGCGCGGCCTCGGGTTTGTCCTCGGGCTTGGCCTCGCCGGATGGGGCCGTCTCCGATGCGGAGGCCGGCGGTTCGGCCAGGCGGGGCGGCACGGTGTCCTGAGGGTCCGGCAGGGTGATGCTCAAGGTGCTCCAGCCGGCGTCGGGCAACTTGCCGCGCAGCGGCGCCACGGCCACCGGCCAGTCGGCGCTTTCGCCGTCGCCGGGGACGATGATCACGATTCCACTGGGATCGCCGACGTTGGCGTCCCGCCAGAGGGCGAGGAAGGTTTCGTCGCCCGCCTTGAGCATCTGCTGTTCCTTCAGCGGCACCTGGCGTTCCAGGCCGGAGGCTCCCTCGTCGCTGCGCTCGGGCAATGGCGCTCGGGTCGGCGGCGCGGCCTCGGCCGGCGGCGAGGTCGCGCCCTCCGTGGCCGGGGCGGGATCGTCGCCGTGGGCGAGGCTGGCGAACAGCAGCGAGACGCCGAGGCAGGCGGCGCGCAGGGGGAGGCGAGGGGGACGGTTCATCGGCACGCTCCGGACGCGGGGAGTCCGGTCAGCCTAATCGCTCCCCCGGTGTTTGTCAGGCCGTGCCCGGGCGGAGCGCTTGGAGTATGGTAGGCCGGTTTTCGCCGGGCATTCCCAGCCACTGGAGCCGTCGACATGATCCGCCCGTTCCTTCTGTTCGCCGCGTTGCTGCTGTGCCTGGCCGGCGCGCCGGCCCAGGCCGGCCTGGTGCCGCTCGACGCGGGGCAGCGAACCTGGCTGGCTCAGCACCCGCAGTGGCGGGTAGGCGTGGTGTTGCAGGCGCCCTATGCGTACTACGACCGGCGCTCGCAGCAGTTGTCCGGGGCGAACGTCGAGCTGATGGCCTGGATCGGCCGCGCCCTCGGGGTCGAGCTGCGCTGGCGGCATTACACCGATCCCGAGGCGCTGGAACGCGCGGTGCGGGCCGGCGAGGTCGACCTGGCGCCGGGTCTCGGCCAGACCCCGGCGGGCTTGCGCCTGTGGTTGTTCTCCGATCCCTATCTGCGAGTGGCCCACCTGGTGGTGGGCGAGCGCAACGGCGCCGGCGCGGTGGACCTGGAGAAACTCGGCCCCGGCGACCCGGTGGCGCTGCGCGCGCCCGGCCCGGTCGCCGACTACCTGCGCGGCACCTACGGCAACCTCGACCTGCAGGCGACCGGCAGCGACCGCCAGGCATTGCAGCGGGTGCTGAACCGACGGGCGCGCTATGCGGTGGTCGACGAGGCGCAGCTCAGCCTGCTGTCCCGGGACCCGCCGTTCGCCGACCTCGCGGTGGTGGGCGACGTCGGCCTGCCGAACCTGCTGCGGATCGGTTCGCGCCGCGACTGGCCGATGCTCGCGGGGATCGTCGACAGCGCCCTGCGCAGCTTGCCGCCGAAGGACCTGGAGCAGTTGCAGGCGCGCTGGCTGAAGCCCAAGTCCCCGCGCCTGGGGGACTCCACGGGATTCTGGCAGAACCTCGCCCTGTTGCTGGGGGTGCTGCTGGCCATCGCCCTGGCGCTGGGCTTCTCCCTGCGTCGCCAGCGCCATGCCCTGGAGCAGCAACTGGCGACGGCGCGCCAGGACCTGGCGCGTCGCGAGGCCGCCGAGGAAGCCTTGCAACTCACCCAGTCGTCCCTCGACCATGGTCCGGTCGGCATCCTCTGGGTCAACTGGGACAGCCGCATCCGCTACGCCAATCGGGCCGCCGAGTACATGCTCGGGCTGGGGATGGGCGAGCTGGTGGAGCGCCCCCTGGCGGAGTTCGAGCCGGGGTTGAACATGGACCGCTGGCTGACCCTCTGGCGGCGGGCGCGCAACCGGGAAGAGGGCGTGCTGAACGTGGAGACCGAGGTGCGCCGTGCCGATGGCGGCACGCTGCCGGTGGACGTGTCCCTGAGCTTCCTGCGCTTTCGCCAGGCTGAGTACCTGGTGGTGTTCCTCACCGATGTCACCGAGCGGCGCCGGGCCCGGGCCGAACTGGGCGAGCGGGAGGCGCGCCTGCAAGGGATCGCCGCCAACGTGCCCGGGCTGGTGTTCCGCCTGGAGCGCCCCTACCCGGGCGCTCCCCTGGACTTCGCCTTCATCAGCGAGGGCAGCGAGAGCCTGGTGGGCTACTCGCCGGCCACGGTGATGGCGCCCGACTTCGGCATTCGCAGCCTGGTCCACCCGGACGACCGCGAGGCTTATCACCGCAGCCAGGACGCCGCCCTGGAGAGCGAGCGCGACTGGCACTGGCAGGGCCGCATCCTGACCCGCGACGGGCGTCAGCGCTGGGCCGATATCCGCGCTTCGGCGCGGCGCCTGGCCGACGGCGTGGTGGTCTGGGACGGCATCGTCTGGGACATGAGCGAGAACAAGCAGATCGAACTGGCGCTGGCCGATTCCCGGGCCCAGTTGCGCGAGCTGTCCGCCCACCTGGAGAGCGTGCGCGAGGAGGAAAAGGCGCGCATCGCCCGGGAAGTCCACGACGAGCTCGGGCAAGTGCTCACGGTGCTGAAGCTGGAAACCTCGATGTGCGAACTGGCCTTCGGCGCCCTCGATCCCGGCTTGCGCGAACGCCTGGACAGCATGAAGCGACTGATCGCCCACCTGTTCCAATTGGTGCGCGACGTGGCCACCGCGCTGCGCCCGCCGATCCTCGACGCCGGCATCGCCTCGGCCATCGAGTGGCAGGCGCGACGATTTGAAGCACGCACCGGCATACCCTGCCTGGTGGAAGTTCCCGAGCAACTCCCGGTACTCTCCGATGCCAAGGCGATCGGGCTGTTCCGAGTCTTGCAGGAGGCGCTGACCAATGTCATGCGCCACGCCGAGGCCCATAGCGTGCAGGTCCGCCTGTCCGTCGAGGACGAGGCCCTGCGCCTGTGCATCGGCGACGACGGTCGCGGGTTCGACGAGCGGGTCTGCCGGCGCGGCCAGTCGTTCGGCCTGGTGGGCATGCGCGAGCGGGTGCTGGCCTTGGGCGGGCGCCTGGAGATCGACAGCCAGCCCGGGGAGGGCTGCCTGCTGTGCGCCTGGGTGCCGCTGACCGGCCGGTCGGCCGTTCACCCTTCGGGCCTGCCCGCCGCTTCGGTGGAGCCCGTTGCAGTGGGAGAGGAGACGCGATGATCCGGGTTCTGGTGGCGGAAGACCACACCATCGTCCGCGAGGGCATCAAGCAATTGATCGGTCTGGCCCGCGACCTGCAAGTGGTGGGCGAGGCGAGCCATGGCGAGGCGTTGCTGGAGACGCTGCGACACACCCCCTGCGAGGTGGTGCTGCTGGATATCTCCATGCCGGGCATGAACGGCCTGGAGGCGATCCCGCGCATCCGTGCCCTGAGCGAGGCCCCGGCGATCCTGGTGCTGTCGATGCACGACGAGGCGCAGATGGCCGCCCGCGCGCTGAAGAGCGGCGCCGCCGGCTATGCCACCAAGGACAGCGACCCGTCGCTGCTGCTCACGGCGATCCGCAAGGTGGCCGCCGGCGGGCGCTACATCGATCCGGACCTGGCCGACCGGATGGTCTTCGAGGTGGGCCTGACCGATTCGCGGCCGCCCCACGCGCTGTTGTCGGAGCGCGAGTTCTCGGTATTCGAACGCCTGGTGCAAGGGGAGGGGGTCAACGAGATCGCCCAGCACCTGGCGGTCAGCGGCAAGACGGTCAGCACCCACAAGGCGCGGCTGATGCAAAAGCTGGGGGTCGGTTCGGTGGCCGACCTGGTGCGCTATGCCTTGGCGCACCGGTTGATACCGCCCCCTCGTGGGTAATGCGTCACTGTTTCGCCATTTCATTGGCGGCGGACTTGTGGCGCACAGGAGAACGGCCGAGTATGACGGGCCCGCGCCACGGCGGGGGCCTTCGGGGTTTGGAGCGATGCTCCAGGCGAGTAGCCGTGGGCGAATGAGCCCAAGGGAGGGGATAACAAGAATGCATAAGCTGTTGAAGGGTGGTTTGGCGGTGGCGATGCTGGGCGGCGCGTGGCCGGCCTGGGCCGACTACGTCACGGTGGTGTCGTTCGGCGGCGCCAACAAGGACGCGCAACTGGAAGCGTTCTACAAGCCGTTCAAGGCGGCCACCGGTAACGCGGTGGTGCGCAGCTCCTATAACGGAGACCTGGCCAAGCTCAAGCAGATGGTGGAAATCAGCCACGTATCCTGGGACGTGGTGGAGGTGGAATCGCCGGAGCTGGCCCGGGGCTGCGCCGAGGGGATGTTCGAAAAATTCGACCCCGGCACCCTGGGCGATCCGGCCGACTTCGTGCCCGGGGCGATCCAGCCGTGCGGCGTGGGCATCTTCGTCTGGTCGACCGTGCTGGCCTACAACGCCGACAAACTCAAGGGCACGGCGCCCGCCACCTGGGCGGATTTCTGGGACCTGAAGAAATTCCCGGGTAAGCGCGGCTTGCGCAAGGGCGCCAAGTACACCCTGGAATTCGCCCTGATGGCCGACGGCGTGGCGCCCAAGGACGTCTACCAAGTGCTCGCCAGCCCGTCCGGGGTCGACCGCGCCTTCCGCAAGTTGGACGAGATCAAGTCCAGCATCGTCTGGTGGAAGGCCGGCGCCGAGCCGGTGCGGGCGCTGGCGGACGGCAGCGTGACCATGAGCTCCGCCTACAACGGGCGGATCGCCGCGGCCCAGGCCGAACACCCCGGACTGAGCCTGAGCTGGCAGGGCAGCATCTACGACTTCGACTACTGGGCGCGCCCCAAGGGGGCCTGGAAGGCCGCGCTGGCGAAAGACTTCATCGCGTTTTCCGTACAACCGCCCCAGCAGAAGGTGTTCTCCGAGCACATCGCCTATGGTCCGGCCAACACCAAGGCGGTCCCCCTGCTCGACCCAAAAATCGTCGCCACCTTGCCCACGGCGCCCCAGAACATCGCCAACGCGGTGGGCATGGACGTGGCGTTCTGGGCCGACCATGGGGTGGAGCTGGAGAACCGGTTCGACGCCTGGGCCGGTAACTGAGGACGCCCGGCCGCGCCGGGCCAGGGCGCGGCCGGTTTCTCGGGGCGACGCGTGTAGGGCAATTCCTACAGCGATGCTTCGGCCCGGCTGATAGCAATCTCTCCCGCCGCCCGATTTCCCGGGCCGGTTCGCTTCACTAGGCTTGGGACAACGGCATGGATAACAACAAAGGTGGGGAAATGGCCGAGCTGAACGCGACAACCGCGGCGAACGACGTATTGGTCAGCTTTCGCGGCGTGCAGAAGAGCTATGACGGCGAAACGCTGATCGTCAAGGACCTCAACCTGGACATCCGCAAGGGCGAGTTCCTCACCCTGCTCGGGCCGTCCGGTTCCGGCAAGACCACCAGCCTGATGATGCTGGCGGGGTTCGAGACGCCCACCCACGGCGAAATCCTCCTCGCCGGGCGCTCGATCAACAACGTGCCGCCCCACAAGCGCGACATCGGCATGGTGTTCCAGAACTACGCCCTGTTCCCCCACATGACCGTGGCGGAGAACCTGGCCTTCCCGCTGTCGGTGCGCGGTTTCTCCAAGTCCGACATCGGCGAGCGGGTCAAGCGCGCCCTGTCCATGGTCCAGCTCGATGCCTTCGGCGGGCGCTACCCGGCGCAACTGTCCGGCGGTCAGCAACAGCGCGTGGCGCTGGCCCGGGCCCTGGTGTTCGAGCCGCAACTGGTGCTGATGGACGAGCCCCTCGGGGCGCTGGACAAGCAGTTGCGCGAGCACATGCAGATGGAGATCAAGCACATCCACGAGCGCCTGGGCGTCACCGTGGTGTACGTCACCCACGACCAGGGCGAGGCGCTGACCATGTCCGACCGGGTGGCGGTGTTCCATCAGGGCGAGATCCAGCAGATTGCGCCGCCTCGCGATCTCTACGAGTCGCCGCGAAACACCTTCGTCGCCCACTTCATCGGCGAGAACAACCGCCTCTCCGGCCACCTGCTCAGCCGCGATGGCGAGCGCTGCCTGGTGAACCTGGCGCGGGGCGAGCGGGTCGAGGCGCTGGCGGTTAACGTCGGCCAGCCGGGCGAGCCGGTAAGCTTGTCGATCCGCCCCGAGCGGGTCCGCCTGAACGGCGCCAGCGAGGCCTGCCCGAACCGTTTCTCCGGGCGGGTGGCCGAGTTCATCTACCTGGGCGACCACGTGCGCATTCGCCTGGAGGTCTGCGGCCAGACCGATTTCTTCGTCAAACAGCCGATCGCCGAACTCGACTCCGCGCTGGCGGTGGGCGACGTGGTGCCGCTCGGCTGGCATGTCGAGCATGTTCGCGCGCTCGATCCGCTCGCCATGGAGTGAGCCGGCGCCCCCCAACCAACCGCACAGTCTGGAGATAACAACAATGTTACAGCTCTTCAAACGCAGTGTCCGCCCGCTCGGCGCCCTCGGCCTCAGCCTGGCCTGCATCGCGCCGGCCCTGGCGGCCGACCTGACCGTGGTGTCCTTCGGCGGGGCCAACAAGACCGCCCAGGAAAAGGCCTTCTACGGCCCGTGGGAAAAGGCCGGCAACGGCAAGATCATCGCTGGCGAGTACAACGGCGAGATGGCCAAGGTGAAGGCCATGGTCGACACCAACAGCGTGTCCTGGAACCTGGTGGAAGTGGAGTCGCCGGAGCTTTCCCGCGGCTGCGACGAGGACATGTTCGAGGAGCTGGACTACGGCGTGGTGGGCAACAAGGCCGACTTCGTGCCGGGCGCCGCGACCACCTGCGGGGTCGGCTTCTTCGTCTGGTCGACCGTGCTGGCCTACAACGCCGACAAGCTCAAGAGCCCGCCGACGAGCTGGGCGGATTTCTGGGACGTGGAGAAATTCCCGGGCAAGCGCGGCCTGCGCAAGGGCGCCAAGTACACCCTGGAGTTCGCCCTGATGGCCGACGGCGTGGCGCCCAAGGATGTATACAAGGTGCTTGCCGGCAAGGATGGCCAGGATCGCGCGTTCAAGAAACTCGACCAGCTCAAGCCCTATATCCAGTGGTGGGAAGCCGGCGCCCAGCCGCCGCAGTACCTCGCCTCCGGCGACGTGGTGATGAGTTCGGCCTACAACGGCCGCATCGCCGCGACCCAGAAGGAAGGCAGCAGCCTGAAGGTGGTGTGGAACGGCGGCATCTACGACTTCGACGCCTGGGCGATCCCGAAAGGCGCCAAGAACAAGGACGAAGCGATGAAGTTCATCGCCTTCACCCTCAAGCCGGAACAGCAGAAGGTCTACGCCGAGAACATCGCCTACGGCCCGGCCAACACCAACGCCGTGCCGCTGCTGGACGCCAAGGTCGCCGCCGACCTGCCCACCACGCCGGAAAACATCGCCAACCAAGTGGCGATGGACGTGGGCTTCTGGGCCGACTTCGGCGAGGCCCTGGAGCAGCGCTTCAACGCCTGGGCGGCCAAGTGACGCGACCCTGAGCGGTAAACCCTCGCCCTGCCCGGGCAGAGGGTTCGGGCGGAGACGCGAGTCTCCGTCCTCGGCCCTCTCGCCGTCGCGCGGGTAGGGGAGACGTTTCCCGTTTTTCCGGAGTTCGCTATGGCCGCAGTGCCCCTGACCGAGGCCGCCGTGTCCCCGACCGAGGCCACCGGTTCCACCCTCAAGCAGCGCCTGGCGCGCGCCGAGCGGGTGAACCGCCTGAAATCCCAGGCATTGATCCTGCCGCTGCTGGTTTTCCTCCTGCTGACCTTCCTGGTGCCCATCGGCGCCTTGCTCTACCGCAGCGTGAACAACCCCGAGGTGGTCGGCGCCCTGCCGCGCACCGTCGAAGCCATCGCCGCCTGGGACGGCAAGTCGCTGCCCGACGAGCCGGTGTACCGGGCCCTCGGCCTGGACCTGGCCGAGGCGCGCCGCAATCAGAGCGTCGGCGAGCTGTCGAAGCGCCTGAACATGGAGCTGGCCGGCTACCGCAGCCTGCTGGCGAAGACCGCCCGGGCGCTGCCGTTCGCCAGCGAACCGGCCTCCTACAAGGATGCCCTGGAAGCCCTCGACGAGCGCTGGGGCGACCCCGCCTACTGGCAGGCGATCCGTCGTAACAGCGGCGCCCTGACCAGCTACTACCTGCTGGCGGCCCTGGACCATCGCATCGACGACCTGGGCGAGCTGGCGCCGGCCACCCCCGACCAGGCGATCTACCTGGACATCTTCGCCCGGACCTTCTGGATGGGCCTGGTGATCACCGCGCTGTGCCTGGTCCTGGCCTACCCCCTGGCCTACCTGCTGGCCAACCTGCCGACCCGGCAGAGCAACCTGCTGATGATCCTGGTGCTGCTGCCCTTCTGGACCTCGATCCTGGTGCGGGTGGCGGCCTGGATCGTGCTGCTGCAATCGGGCGGCCTGATCAACGGCGCGCTGATCAAGCTCGGCCTGATCGACCAGCCCCTGGAGCTGGTGTTCAACCGCACCGGCGTGTACATCGCCATGGTGCACATCATGCTGCCGTTCATGATCCTGCCCATCTACAGCGTGATGAAGGGGATTTCCCCCAGCTACATGCGCGCGGCGATCTCCCTGGGCTGCCATCCGTTCGCCAGCTTCTGGCGGGTGTACTTCCCGCAGACCGTGGCGGGGGTCGGCGCCGGCTGCCTGCTGGTGTTCATCCTGTCCATCGGCTACTACATCACCCCGGCGCTGCTGGGCAGCCCGAACGACCAGATGGTCAGCTACTTCGTCGCCTTCTACACCAACACCACCATCAACTGGGGCATGGCCACGGCCCTGGGCGGGTTGCTGCTGATCGCCACGCTGCTGCTCTATGTCATCTACGGCAAGCTGGTCGGCGCTGGCCGCCTGCGCCTGGGTTGAGGAGAACCGAAATGAATCCTTTCCTGTCCCCCGTCGAGCGCGTCTGGTACTACACCTTGCGCATCCTCTGCGGCCTGGTGCTGCTGTTCCTGGTGCTGCCGGTGCTGGTGATCGTACCGCTGTCGTTCAACTCCGGCACCTTCCTGGTGTACCCGCTGCAAGGGTTCTCCTTGCGCTGGTACCACGATTTCTTCGCCTCCGCCGAATGGATGCGCGCGCTGACCAACAGCCTGATCGTGGCGCCGGTGGCGACCCTGCTGGCGATGGTCTTCGGCACCCTGGCGGCCATCGGCCTGACCCGCGGCGAGTTCCGCGGCAAGGCGCTGATCATGAGCCTGGTGATCTCGCCGATGGTGGTGCCGGTGGTGATCGTCGGCGTCGCCAGCTACCTGTTCTTCGCCCCCCTGGGGCTGGGCAACAGCTACCTGTCGCTGATCCTGGTGCACGCGGTGCTCGGCGTGCCCTTCGTGATCATCACCGTGTCGGCTACCCTGCAGGGCTTCAACCACAACCTGGTGCGGGCCGCCGCCAGCCTCGGCGCGCCGCCGCTGACCGCGTTCTTCCGGGTGACCTTGCCGCTGATCGCCCCCGGGGTGATTTCCGGCGCGTTGTTCGCCTTCGCCACCTCGTTCGACGAAGTGGTGGTGACGCTGTTCCTCGCCGGCCCGGAGCAAGCGACCCTGCCCCGGCAGATGTTCAGTGGCATCCGCGAGAACCTCAGCCCCACCATCGCCGCCGCGGCGACCCTGCTGATCGCCTTCTCGGTGGTCCTGCTGCTGGTGCTGGAATGGCTGCGCGGGCGCAGCGAGAAATTACGCACCGCCAGCGTGCCCGCCGCATGAGCGTCGCCCCGGCCCGCCCGCGCGGGCCGGCGGCGTCGGCGTGGGACGGGGCGGCGGCCTGATCGGGAGCCTCCATGGACTTCGACGACCCGAGCTTCGGCGTGCTGCTCGATGCCCTCCACGATGGGGTGTACATCACCGACGCCAGCGGCCGTACCCTGAAGATCAACCGTGCCTACGAGCGCCTCACCGGCCTGCGCAGCGAGGCGCTGGTGGGCCGGCACATGCAGGACCTGGTGCGCGAGGGGGTGATCTCCCAATCCGCCTCGCTGCGGGTACTCAAGGAAGGCCGGCCATTCTCGGTGACCCAGAGCCTCGGCAACGGCAAGCAATTGCTGGTCAGCGCCTCGCCGATCCTCGACGGCGAGGGCCGGGTCCGCTATGTGGTCAGCGCCGTGCGCGACATGACCGAGCTGCTACGGATGAAGCACGAGCGCGACGAATTGCAACAGCTCCGGCAACTGCGCAGCAGCACGGCGCGCCTGCATGCCGGACCCCACGACCTGTTGCAATCGCCCCTGGTCGCTGGCCAGGAAGTGTCCGGCGCGGTGTTCGCCCTGGCGCGACGAGTGGCGGCCAGCGACGTCAAGGTATTGCTGCAGGGCGAGACCGGCGTCGGCAAGACCCTGGTCGCCCGGTACATCCACCGCGTCAGCCGCCGAGCCGCCGAGCCGTTCCTCTCCCTCAACTGCGGGGCGCTGCCCGAACACCTGGTGGAGGCCGAGCTGTTCGGCTACGCCCCCGGCGCCTTCACCGGGGCGTCCCCCAAGGGCAAGCGCGGGCTGCTGGAACTGGCCAACCACGGCACGCTGTTCCTCGACGAGATCGGCGACCTGCCCCTGGCGTTGCAGGTCAAGCTGCTCAAGGTGCTGGAAGAGAACCGCTTCATCCCAGTGGGCGGGCTGGAACTCAAGGAGGTCGACGTGCGCATCGTCACCGCCACCCACCGCGACCTGAAACGGATGGTGGCCGACGGCACGTTCCGCGCCGACCTCTACTACCGGCTCAATGTGGTGCCCATCGCCATCCCGCCGCTGCGGGCGCGGCGCGAGGACATCCGCCCGCTGCTGGACTACTACCTCGCCCAGTTCAACGCCCGCCATCGCCGGGACCTGGCCTGGAGCCTGGAAGCCCTGGACCTGCTGCTGGGCTACCCCTGGCCCGGCAACATCCGCGAGCTGATCAACGTGGTCGAGCGCCTGGTGGTGACCGCCGACGGGCCACGCATCGAAAGCACCGACCTGCCGGAGGAGTGTCGCGCCCACCTGGAAGCGCCCGGGGAGGGCGACGACCTGGACCTGCGTCGGCTGGTGGAGCGCACCGAGCGCGATGCCATCCGCCGCGCCCTGCAACGCCACAAGACCACCCGGCTGGCGGCCAAGGCCCTCGGCGTGAGCCAGGCGACGGTGGTGCAGAAGATGAAGCGCTGGGAACGCAGCGATTAGTTTCTCGTTCACCACGGTGAAAGGCGATCGGAAAACCAATCGCGACCGCCGGGTCTAACCTCCGCGAGACTCCTCTCGCCCTAGTGCCACGCGTCCTGCGACGAATTGGCACAGCTTTGGCTAAGCACCGAGCCCACCTCCATAACAACATCAAGGTGAGCCCGATGACCGTCTCTGCCTTCAAGATCGCCAATAAGCTCATGACCGGCCCCGCCGCCCTGGATCAACTGGCCGCCGAGCTGGCCCGCCTCCAGGTGGGCAACCCCCTGATCGTCACCGATGCCGTGCTGGTGCGTTCCGGCACCGTCGGCCAGGTGGTCGAGCGTCTCGGCGGCCTGCCCCACGGTGTCTTCGATCAGGTGGAGCCGGAGCCGGAAATCGCCATCGTCGAAGCCTGTGCCCGGGTCTACCGCGAGGGCGGCCACGATGGCTTGATCGGCGTCGGCGGCGGCAGCGCCCTGGACATCGCCAAGAGCGTGGCCGCCTTCGCCGGCTACGAGGGCGCCCTGGACGATCTGTTCGGCGTCGACCGGGTGCCGCGCAAGGGGCCCCCGCTGATCGCCATTCCCACCACCGCCGGCACCGGCTCGGAAGTCACCAACGTGGCGATCCTCTCGGACAAGGCGGCCCAGTTGAAGAAGGGCATCGTCTCCGACCACCTGCTGCCGGACGTGGCCCTGGTCAGCCCGACCATGACCCTCACCTGCCCGCGCGGGGTCACCGCCGCCAGTGGCATCGACGCCCTGGTCCACGCGGTGGAAGCCTACCTGTCGCTGCATGCCTCGCCGATCACCGACGCGCTGGCCATCGGCGCCATCCGCCTGATCGCCGGCGCCCTGCCCAAGGCCTACGCCAACCCCAACGACCTGCGCGCCCGGGAAGACATGGCCACCGCCAGCCTGATGGCCGGCATGGCCTTCGGCAACGCCGGGGTCGGCGCGGTGCATGCCCTGGCCTACCCCCTGGGCGGCCGCTTCGGCATCGCCCATGGGGTGAGCAATGCCCTGCTGCTGCCCCACGTGATGGCCTGGAACGCCTTGGCCTGCCCGGAGCGTTTCCGCGATATCGCCGAGGCCATGGGCGTGGTGGTGGTCGGCCTGTCCCTGGTCGATGCCGCCGAGCGCGCGGTGCGGGCCATGGCCGACCTCTGCGCGCGGGTCGAGATTCCCACCGGTCTGCGTCACTTCGCGATTCCCGAGGACGCCCTGCCGGCCATGGCCGAGGAGGCCGCGAAGATCGACCGGCTGATGCGCAACAACCCCCGGGTACTCAGCGCCGGGGACATCGAGCGGATCTACCGCGCCGCCTACTGAAGCCCGGCGCGTTCCGGCCGTGGGCGCGCCCTGGCCGGCCCACCCGCCGCACGATAATCAATAAGAAAGGTATTCCCCATGGCTGCTTCCCCGACTCCGTCCGAGTCCCCCTACATTCCCCTCGGCCCGTTCAAGCTGCGCCTGCCGTTCCTGCACTACCGCTTCGAGATCTCGGACTACCTGCAGGGCCTGCTGATGTGCGCCGTCGACCTGGCGGCGATCCCCTTGATGACCGAGGTACTGGGCATGCCCTTCGAGGCCGCCCTGGCGGTGGTCATGCTCAACGGGCTGCTGTACCTGTTGCACCACCTGCTGGGCGACCCGGTGGTGCCGGGCTGGATCACTCCGGCGGTGCCGCTGCTGATCGCTTTCTGCTCGCAATTCCCCCTGGGCCCGGAGCGGGTGCATGCGCTGATCGCCTTCCAGCTGATGCTCGGGGCGCTGTCGATCTTCCTTGGCGCCACGGGGTTGGCGAGCCGGGTGATCGGCTTCATCCCGGCGGCGATCAAGTCCGGCATCATCATCGGCGCCGGGCTCTCGGCGGTGACCTCGGTGTTCGCCGTCGGCGGCAAGTTCGACGCCTTTCCCTGGACCATCTCGATCGCCATCGGCATCGCCTTCTACCTGATCTTCTCCCGGCACTTTCAGCACTTGAAGGCGCGCAACGCGTTTTGGTGGAACTTCGCCAAGCTGGGCATCCTGCCCATCGTCATCCTCGCCGTGCTCATCGCCCCGTTGTTCGGCGAGGCGCCCTGGCCGCGAATCCAGTGGGGCCTGAGCCGGCCGGACTTCGTCACCCTGTGGACCCAGTACACGGTGTTCGGCCTGGGCCTGCCGTCGTGGCAGATGTTCCTCACCACGCTTCCCACCGTGCTGGCGGTGTACATCATCGTGTTCGGCGACGTGCTCTCGGCCAAGGCGCTGCTGGACGACGCCGAGCGCAGCCGCGGCGACGAGAAGCTGGACTTCGACGCCAACCGCTCGCACCTGATCTTTGGCGCCCGCAACGCGCTGATGAGCGTGTTCGGCCCCGACGTGGCCATGTGCGGGCCGAAGTGGGCGGCCATGCTGGTGGTGGTCACCGAGCGCTTCAAGGGCGGGCCGAAGGCGATGAAGTCCCTCTACGGAGGCGTCGGCTCGTTCCGCTGGGGCACCAACACCGGCCTGTTGCTGTTGCCGGTGGTGACCTTCGTGCAGCCGATCCTCGGCGTCGCCCTGGCCCTGACCCTGCTGATCCAGGGCTACGTCAGCGTGCGCCTGGGGGTGATGGAAGCGCGCAGCCAGCGCGACCTGGGCATCGCCGGGGTGATCGCCGCGGTGCTGGCGATCAAGGGCGCCAGTTGGGCCTTCGCCATCGGCATCGTGCTGTGCCTGCTGATCTACGGGCGGCGCGTCTTCAGCGGCGAGAACGACGGCACCTTCGCCAAGGACCTCGACAGCCCGGACCTGGACCTCGCGCCGCTGCCCGACGCCGACACCGCCGAGCCGCCCCACGGCGCCGGCCTGCCGCGCCGCGTCGCCTGACGGCGCGGGGCCGGGGCCGCCATCGGACGGGCAGCCTCGGCCCGGCGCGTCTCGCTCTGCCCGCGCCCGCCTCGGGCGCGTACAATGCGCCGCATCCGAAACGCCAGAAGGTGCGCCATGCAACCCTACGCCATCGCCCCGTCCATTCTGTCCGCCGACTTCGCCCGCCTGGGCGAGGAAGTGGACAACGTGCTCGCCGCGGGTGCCGACATCGTCCACTTCGATGTGATGGACAACCACTACGTGCCCAACCTGACCATCGGCCCGATGGTCTGCGCGGCGCTGCGCAAGTACGGCATCACCGCGCCCATCGACGTGCACCTGATGGTCAAGCCGGTGGACCGCATCGTCGGCGACTTCCTGGAGGCGGGCGCCAGCTACATCACTTTTCACCCCGAGGCTTCCGAGCACATCGACCGCTCCCTGCAACTGATCCGCGACGGCGGCGCCAAGGCCGGCCTGGTGTTCAACCCGGCGACTCCCCTGGACGTGCTCCGGTATGTGATGGACAAGGTGGACATGGTCCTGCTGATGAGCGTCAACCCCGGTTTCGGCGGGCAGGCGTTCATCCCCGGCACCCTGGCCAAGCTGCGCGAGGCGCGGGCGCTGATCGACGCCTCGGGGCGCGACATCCGCCTGGAGATCGACGGCGGGGTCAACCTCAAGAACATCCGCGAGATCGCCGAGGCGGGCGCCGACACCTTCGTCGCCGGCTCGGCGATCTTCAACGCCCCGGACTACCGCCAGGCCATCGATGCCATGCGCCAGGCCCTGGCCCCGGTCCGCCCATGAACGGGTTCGAACGGTTGTTCCCGGGCCGCCTGCCGCGCCTGGTGATGTTCGACCTGGACGGCACCCTGATCGACTCGGTGCCCGACCTCGCCGCCGCCATCGACCACATGCTGGCCACTCTCGGCCGGCCGCCGGCGGGGATCGAGCGGGTCCGCGACTGGATCGGCAACGGCGCCCCGGTGCTGGTGCGCCGCGCCCTGGCGGGCGGCTTCGAGCACAGCGCGGTGGACGACGCCGAGGCCGAGGCGGCGCTGCAGGTCTTCATGGACGCCTATGAAGACAACCACGCCCGCACCGAGGTCTACCCGGGCGTGCGCGCCACCTTGCGCTGGCTGCGCCGGCAGAAGGTGGAGATGGCGCTGATCACCAACAAGCCCGAGCGTTTCGTCGCGCCGCTGCTGGACGAGATGAAGCTCGGCCGCTATTTCCGCTGGATCATCGGCGGCGACACCCTGCCGCAGAAGAAGCCGGACCCGGCGGCCCTGCTGTACGTCATGCGCATGGCCGGCGTCGAGGCGAAGGATGCCCTGTTCGTCGGCGACTCGCGCAACGACGTGCTGGCGGCCAACGCGGCCGGGGTGCCGTGCGTCGGCCTGAAGTATGGCTACAACCATGGCCGGCCCATTGCCGAGGAACACCCGGCGCTGGTGGTGGACGACCTGCGCGAGCTGCTGCCCGGTTGCGCCACCGCTGACGCTGCGCTAACGTGGCCCGACCCTTCCGACGACATCCCGCAGCGAGATCGCACCGTGGTGGTCGACTGCAAACGCTGGTTCACCGCAGCCGCAACCCGGCTGATCAAGGCCCTGGGGCGTTGGCGCTGGCGCGCCTGATCGATCCCTGGCCGCCGCCGCGCGGCCCCGTTTGCTCCCGACCGTATCCCGCCCTTGCCACGAGGCTGATCATGACCCGCGACGAGTTCCTGCGCTTGGCCGCTGAAGGCTACAACCGCATCCCGCTGTCCCTCGAAACCCTGGCCGATTTCGACACCCCGCTGTCCCTCTATCTGAAGCTGGCCGACGCCCCCAATACCTACCTGCTGGAATCGGTGCAGGGCGGCGAGAAATGGGGGCGCTATTCCATCATCGGCCTGCCGTGCCGCACCGTGTTGCGGGTCCATGGCCACGAGGCGCGGGTGCTCACCGAGGGCGTCGAGGTGGAGCGGCACGCCTGCGAGGACCCGCTGGCCTTCGTCGAGGCCTTCAAGGCGCGCTTCCGGGTGCCGGCGCTGGCCGGCCTGCCGCGCTTCGACGGCGGCCTGGTGGGTTACTTCGGCTACGACTGCGTGCGCTACGTGGAGAAGCGCCTGGGCCCGTGCCCCAACCCCGACCCCCTGGGCACCCCGGACATCCTGCTGATGGTCTCCGACGCCGTGGTGGTGTTCGACAACCTGGCCGGCAAGCTGCACATGATCGTCCTGGTCGACCCCGCCGAGCCCGACGCCTACGCTCAAGGCCAGGCGCGGCTGAGCGACCTGCGGGAGCGCCTGCGCCAGCCCATCGCGCCGCGCCGGGGGCTCGACCTGAGCGTCGCCACGCCGGCCGAACCGGCCTTCCGCTCCAGCTTCAGCCGCGACGACTACGAGCGAGCGGTGGACACCATCAAGGCGTTCATCCTCGCCGGCGACTGCATGCAGGTGGTGCCGTCGCAACGCATGAGCATCGATTTCAAGGCGGCGCCCATCGACCTCTACCGGGGCCTGCGCACCCAGAACCCGACCCCCTACATGTACTTCTTCAACTTCGGCGACTTCCACGTGGTGGGTAGCTCGCCGGAAGTGCTGGCGCGGGTGGAGGACAACCTGGTCACCGTGCGGCCCATCGCCGGCACCCGGCCCCGGGGCGCCACCGAGGAAGCCGACCTGGCCCTGGAGCGGGAGCTGTTGGCGGACGCCAAGGAGATCGCCGAGCACCTGATGCTGATCGACCTGGGGCGCAACGACGTCGGCCGGGTCAGCGCCACCGGCTCGGTGCGCCTCACCGAGAAAATGGTGATCGAGCGCTATTCCAACGTCATGCACATCGTCTCCAACGTCACCGGGCAGCTGCGCGAGGGGCTCACGGCGATGGACGCCCTGCGCGCCATCCTGCCCGCCGGTACCCTGTCCGGCGCGCCGAAGATCCGCGCCATGGAGATCATCGACCAGCTGGAGCCGGTCAAGCGCGGCATCTACGGCGGCGCGGTGGGCTACCTGGCCTGGAACGGCAACATGGACACCGCCATCGCCATCCGCACGGCGGTGATCAAGGACGGCGAGCTGCACGTCCAGGCGGGCGGCGGCATCGTCGCCGACTCGGTGCCAGCCCTGGAATGGGAGGAGACCCTCAACAAGCGCCGGGCGATGTTCCGCGCGGTGGCCCTCGCCGAGCAGTCGCCCGCTTCGTGACGGGCACTTAGGCGCGAAAAGGGGACTCGAAAGAGTCCCCTTTTTCGTTTGGAGCGACCGTCATGACTTCCGAGGCCCCCTCGACCTTGCCCGACTCGCCGGACCCCGAGCGGCCGGTGCCGCCGTTGCCACGCCGGGAGCCCGACTCGCCCGAGCCACCCCCCGCGACCGAGCCCGACCCGGGCGTCGACGGCCCGCCCGATCTGCCGCCGAACCCACCCCGGGTCGCCTGAGGCGCCGCCCGCCGCTCACGGCGCTGGCGGCAGCGCCACGGTGGCTTGGCAGGCTGGCGACTGGCCGATCAGGGTCAATGGTCCTCGCGGCCGGCCCTCGGTGGCCAGGTAACCGACGAAGCCGGAGCGATCGACCGGCTCGCCGGTGACCCGGGCCATGAGGAACTGAGCGGCATCGAGGCGTGGCGCGCCGGTGAGGGCGGCGCCGATGACGCGACCGTCGCCGTCGGCCACCAGCAGAAAGGCCGGCGTGGCGTGATCGTCTGCCTTCGCCAGTCGGCCTCGGAGGCGATAGGCGCCCGGCTGTTCCGGCAGCGCGCTCGCCTCGTCCAGGTAGGCCGTGCACCGGGGCGCCGGGGGGGCGAGAGGGGCTCCGGCGTGTTCGGCGTAAGCCCGATAGGGCGCCTCGGCGAAAATCGCCAAGTGCTCCCGCTTGGCCTGCCCGGCCAAGTCGAAGAGGAGGCGGTCATTGAAGTAGATCGTGCGGAAGTAGTCCGGGTCGCGCACGCCCATTTGCACGGCGAGGGCGGCCACCCTGTGGTCGAACAGGCGGGCCGGTTCGACCAGGGTATGCACTTGCCAGCGCAGCAGCGCCACGGGGATCAGCAGGGCGGCCGCCACGAGCAGCGTCTGGCTGAACCGGCGGAACTGGCTGACCAGCAGGATCAGCAGCGCGCTCCAGGCCATCAGTTGCGGCGTCAGGTAGCGGCTGCTCATGGCCTGTTCCACGCCGATGGCCACCCGTCCGCCGGCGGTTCCCAGGGCGGTGCCGCCGAAGAACAGCAGGAACGCCAGCAGGGCCAGTTGCAGGGGCGCCGCGCGGTGGGCCCGGAGCATGCTCGCGACGACCACGGCGATGCCCGCCAGCAACAGGACGCCGCCGACCAGAGGGAAGACCTGGCTCCGGCCTTGGAACACGAAGAACCACGGCCCGCCCAGGTACATCAGCAGGTACCGCAGCAGGTTCAGGGGCATGTCCCGCAGCACGCCGGTCAGGGTGCTATGGTCAGGCGGAAGACTGAACCCATGGAAGTAGACGGTCAGTTCGAGTGCGGCCGCCACCAGCAAGGCCGCGAGGCGCGCCCGCCCCAGGCGCAGGAACATCCCCAGGACTGCCAGCACGGGCGAGGCGAGCACGCCGTTGGCCATGGTGCCGGCGCTGAGCATGCCGGTCAGCAGGGCGAGGACGAACAGCGGTTGCGAGCCCGTCTCGGCCGCGCGCGCCAGCAGGTAGAACGCCAGGAGCGGCATCAGGTAGGCGAGGAAGAACTGGCTCTGGAAGGCCCAGGTGAAGTTGTCCGACTGGATCCAGGAAAAACTCGCCACCGCGATCAGCGCCGTGGCCGCGGGCACCGTGAGGCGCCGCCCGTCGTCGGGTACCAGGCGCTTCAGGGTGGCGAAGAAACACAGGAAGATGCAGGCGGCGAAGAGCACGTTGAGGGCGAATAGCAGCACCATCGAGCCATGGAAGAGGCGCAGGTCCAGCCAGAAGAGGGCGCGGGACAGCAGGATGCGGTGCTCGTTGTGCAGCGCCCACCAAGGTTCCCAACCTTCGCCGGATTGGGTGTAGAACCCCAAATAGCCGTTCCACATGTCCCAGAACGGAACCGAGGAATAGTTGTTCCAGGTACCGAGCAGGGCCGAGGCCAGATAGCCCAGGCCGATGAGCGCGAATAGGGCCTTTGCTGCCCTGTCGCGCCCGCGTGCGTCACTCCCCATGGGTCGACTCCCGTGTCCGTCGTGCTCCTTCCCTGTCCGTCGTTGCGGAGAAGGGAACCAAGGCGCGAGAGGATACGCCGAGTGCCGTGCGGGTTCACCTGCCGGGAGGGCGGGTTGCCCCGCTCTTCGCGCGGCCGCGTTAGTTACAGGTGATTACCAAGCTGCGGCTGGCGAACTTGCCCGGCTCGATGCCCAGCGGCGCTTCGGACGGGTCGGCGTCCGGCTCGCCTTTCTTGCCGAGCACGCGGTAGCCACGGGTGGGGCAGACCTCGGTGGCTTTTTCGTAGCAACTGTCCCATTTCAGGGCTTGGCCCGAGCAGTCGATATCGACGGCGGCGCGGCCGTTAGGCAGGGTGGTATCCGAAACCGAAGCGCAGCCCGTCATCAGGGCCGCGAGGCAAACCAGGGCGGAACGTGACATGAGGATCGTCCTGAAGGAAAGGGAAACGCCCGGTCGGGACCGGCGACTTCGCTTCGACGTCGGCTGGCCCCGTAATGGCACGGGCGCATTCCTATGACGGGCGAGCGAGGCGCTTCGCTCCGTGATTCGCTTCAGGAGGGCTTGCGGCCCTTCGGGTGTTCCGGGATAGCGGGGGCCACGGTCTCGACGTGGCGGGCGGGCGTGGGGATCAACTCATCCTTGCCACACTCCTTGGCGGCGAGTTCGCCGATCTTGGCGTACTGCTCGCGCAACGCCTTCAACTGGTGGGCGTCCAGGTTCTCCAGGTTCAGCAACCGGTCCTGGGCGCCCTTGGTGACCCGCAGCAATTCGTCCAGCTTGATGTGCAGGGCATCGTTGTCGCGGTTCTGCGTGTTCTGGATCAGGAACACCATCAGGAAGGTGATGATGGTGGTGCTGGTATTGATGATGAGTTGCCAAGTGTCGTTGAAGTGGAAATAGGGCCCGCTGAGCGCCCACGCCAGGATGGCCACCAGGGCCAATTGGAAGGTGCGGGGGCTGCCGCACCAGTCCGAGAGGTTCTTGGCGAACTGACCGAAGGTCAGGCGCGATCGGGCCTTGCCCCGGGGCTCTTTCGGATGCCGGTCATGGGAGGGCGGGGTTGGAGGCTGCGCCGTCTGATGGGAGGAGCCGATGGGGGTATCGCTGGCCATGGACGTTCTCCTTTTGCTGTCATGAATAGAAACATTCCACCCCGCGAAGTTCAGGCGCGGCGGGCTCGCGGCCGCTTCGCTGGAGCATTCGACGGCCGGGTGGCTAGGGGCATCGCTTCGTGGAGCGGTGCGCCTGGGAGCCCATCCAGGAAATGGTGCAAGGCGGGCACGCATCGAGTCGCCGGAGTCGAAGGTCGAGGCGAATACTTGCTTTTTGCTATCTACCGTTCGTCAAGTCCAGCGAAACTATCAAGTTATTCTTCCTTCTCATTTACTGTGACATGTGAAAACACAGTCACGCACTTTCCACTATGAAGGAGAACCACCATGGCTAACCGTCAAGGCAATAACAACCCGGGTAACTTCGCCAACGATCGTGAGAAAGCTTCCGAAGCAGGCCGTAAAGGCGGTCAGGTCAGCGGCGGTAACTTTGCGAATGACCGGGAGCGCGCTTCCGAAGCCGGTCGCAAAGGCGGTCAGCACTAAGCCTTGAGGCTTGGATGGGCCCTAGGCATCGCACACGCGATGCCTCCCTCTTTTGGGGACGACGCTTTGAGTAGTATGTGAAGGAGCACTATGGATAAAAGCGCAGATATGGATAATGCGCAGGAGATCTATATGTAAGCGTATATCGGTTTTCGGCTATTAAAGTTGTTTTTGTTGGTGGGTGTTTATGGAAAGAATGCTCTCGCTTTATTTAACAGTGTTTCGCTGTTGCGTATAACTTGCTAAGACCCATTGAGTGTGCCCGCCACTCGGTGTCCGCCTAATCTCTCAATATCCTTCTGTTCTCGCTCAGCGCATTGCGTGCGACTTCGCCTATCGCCGTGACATCTTCTGAGCATCCGCACTCCAGCCCCTTGAGTGGCGGTTATTCCAGATGCGCCAACTCCGTCATGCTTCTTCCCCATCGGCTCGCGACAAGCAGCCTTGCGCGCGGGCGCTCGTCCGGCGATTCGGGCAGACGGCAACTCGCTCCGTCCGTTTCCCCGTGATTGCACCATGCCCGCGAGGTGGGCTACTGTTCCGCTCGTAACTCAGAGAGGTTGCAGCAGTGATCCACCTCCGCAGTATCACCACCTGCCTGACCAAGGCCTTCTCCCGTTGGCGCTGGCGCGCCTGACATCTTCTTTCCGGCGCCAGCCGGGCCGACTCTGCCGTCTTCCCCAGCCATGCCAAGCCGCGCGGATAAGCGGGTACAGGCAAGGGACGGGGTTATAAAGCCAATAGAATCAACGGGTTGAAGCTTACATGCTGCTCATGATCGACAACTACGACTCTTTCACCTACAACGTCGTCCAGTACCTCGGCGAGTTGGGCGCCGAGGTCAAGGTGGTCCGCAACGACGAACTGTCCCTGGCGGATATCGAGGCCCTGAAGCCCGAGCGTATCGTCATTTCCCCGGGGCCCTGCACGCCCAACGAGGCCGGCGTCTCGCTGGAGGTGATCCGCCGCTTCGCCGGCGAATTGCCGATCCTCGGGGTTTGCCTCGGCCACCAGAGCATCGGCCAGGCCTTCGGTGGCGAGGTGGTGCGGGCGCGCCAAGTCATGCATGGCAAGACCAGCCCGGTCCACCATCGGGACCAAGGTGTATTCGCCGGCCTCAACAACCCCCTCACGGTGACTCGCTACCACTCGTTGGTGGTGCGTCACGAGAGCCTGCCCGAATGCCTGGAAGTCACCGCCTGGACCCAGCGGGACGACGGCGGGCTGGACGAGATCATGGGCCTGCGTCACCGCGCCCTGAACGTCGAAGGGGTGCAGTTCCATCCCGAATCGATCCTCACCGAGCAGGGCCATGAACTGCTGGCGAATTTCCTTCGCCAGCAGGGCGGCCGGCGCGACGCGGGCGAGGTGCGCTGAGATGGATATCCGCGAAGCGCTCAACCGGGTGGTCAACCAGCTCGACCTGACCACCGACGAAATGCAGACGGTCATGGGCCAGATCATGACCGGCCAATGCACCGACTCGCAGATCGGCGCCTTCCTCATGGGCATGCGCATGAAGAGCGAGACCATTGACGAGATCGTCGGCGCGGCCCAGGCGATGCGCGAACTGGCCTCGCCGGTGCGTATCGAAGTCGAGCATCTGGTGGACACCTGCGGCACCGGCGGCGATGGCATGAACATTTTCAACGTCTCCACCGCCGCGGCGTTCGTGGTGGCCGCCGCGGGCGGACGGGTGGCCAAGCACGGCAACCGCGCGGTGTCGGGCAAGAGCGGCAGCGCCGACCTGCTGGAAGCGGCGGGCATCTACCTCAACCTGACCCCCGAGCAAGTGACGCGCTGCGTGGAAACGGTGGGGGTCGGCTTCATGTTCGCCCCCGCCCACCACGGCGCGATGCGATACGCCATCGGGCCGCGCCGGGAAATGGGCCTGCGGACCCTGTTCAACATGCTCGGCCCCATGACCAACCCGGCCGGCGTCCGGCATCAGGTAATCGGCGTGTTCAGCCAGGCCCTGTGCAGGCCGATGGCCGAAGTGTTGCAGCGCCTCGGCAGCCGCCACGTGCTGGTGGTGCATGCCTTGGACGGCCTGGATGAGATCAGCCTGGCCGCGCCGACCCATGTCGCCGAACTCAAGGATGGCAAGGTCAGTGAGTACCGCATCCAGCCCGAGGATTTCGGCATCAAGAGCCAGACCCTGATCGGCTTGACCGTGGACGGGCCGCAGGCTTCCCTTGAATTGATCCGGGACGCCCTGGGACGGCGCAAGACCGAAGCCGGGCAGAAGGCTGCGGAGACCATCGTGTTGAACGCCGGCGCGGCGCTGTACGCCGCCGACCGCGCGGCGACGCTCAGGGAAGGCGTGGACCTCGCCCATGACGCCCTGCATACGGGGCTGGCGAGGGAGAAGCTGGAGGAATTGGCGGCCTTTACCGCTGTGTATCGTCAGGAGAATGAAGCGTGAGCATCCCTACCGTGCTGGAGAAGATCCTGGCCCGCAAGGCCGAAGAGGTGGTCGAGCGTCGCGCCAGGCTGCCGCTGGCCGAGCTGGAGCAGCGGGCGCTCGGCGCCGACGCGCCTCGCGGTTTCGCCCGCGCGCTGCAGGAGCGGATCAAGCGCAAGGAGCCCGCGGTAATCGCCGAGATCAAGAAGGCTTCGCCCAGCAAGGGGGTCATCCGCGAGGATTTCCAGCCGGCGGCCATCGCCCAGAGCTATGCGGACGGCGGGGCGGCGTGCCTGTCGGTGCTGACCGACGTGGACTTCTTCCAGGGCGCCGACCTGTACCTGCAGCAGGCCCGGGGGGCCTGTTCGCTACCGGTGCTGCGCAAGGATTTCATGGTCGACCCGTACCAGATCATCGAATCCCGTGCCCTGGGCGCCGACTGCGTGTTGCTGATCGTCGCCGCGCTGGACGACGGCCTCATGAAGGAGCTGGCGGCCGTGGCCCGGCGGATGGGGCTCGACGTGCTGGCGGAAGTCCATGACGGAAACGAGCTGGAGCGCGCATTGAGCGCGTTGGACACGCCGCTGATCGGCATCAACAATCGCGACCTGCACACGTTCGAGGTGAACCTGGAAACCACCCTCGACCTGCTGCCCCAGGTTCCCCGGGAACGCATGGTGATCACCGAGAGTGGCATTCTCAATCGGGCCGACGTCGAGCTGATGGAGGTCAGCGAGGTGCATGCCTTCCTGGTGGGCGAGGCTTTCATGCGCGCCGAGGAGCCTGGCGTCGAGCTGCATCGCCTGTTCTTTCCCTGAGGCGAACCCGCCATGAGAAAGGCCGGCATCAGCCGGCCTTTTTTTCGGGGGGGCGGTCAGCGGGTGCCGTAGACCACCATGGTCTTGCCCTTGACGTGGACCAGCCCCTGCTCCTCCAACCCCTTGAGCACGCGCCCGACCATTTCCCGCGAGCAGCCGACGATGCGGCCGATTTCCTGGCGGGTGATCTTGATCTGCATGCCGTCCGGGTGGGTCATGGCATCGGGCTGCTTGCACAGTTCGAGCAGGGTCCGGGCCACCCGGCCGGTCACGTCGAGGAAAGCCAGGTCGCCCACCTTGCGGGTGGTCTTGCGCAGGCGGTCGGCCAGTTGTCCACCGATGGTGAGCAGGATGTCCGGGTCCTGCTGGGTGACCTCATGGAACTTGATGTAGCTGATTTCCGCGACTTCGCATTCGGACTTGGCGCGAACCCAGGCGCTACGCTCCTGCTCCGGTCCTTCCCGGTCGAACAGCCCCATTTCGCCGAAGAAGTCCCCGGCGTTCAGGTAGCCGATGATCATTTCCCGCCCATCGTCGTCCTCGATGAGAATGGTGACCGAGCCCTTGACGATGAAGAACAGGGTTTCGCACCGGTCGCCCGCGTAGATGATCGTGCTCTTGGCGGCGTAGCGGCGGCGATTGCAGTGCGCAAGGATCTTGTCCAGATTCTTGATCTTGGGGGTGAGGGTAATAGCGACCATGCCTGAGTCCCGAAAAGAAAAGTTAAGCCCTTATCCCGCAGGCGTTTTTTATAGTTATCCGGCTCTATGCCTTTATGGGGGCGCCAGCTTAGCAGAACGACCGTGTCAGCCGTCCGATTTTGCGCCAGGAATGCCGCCGCGTGGGAACTTTCGGGCGCGCCCGGACGTCGCGGTTCTGTCAAAACCCTGTGGTAACCTGATCCGCTTTTATTTCATTCGACGGAGGCCTTGATGATGAAAGCGCGCATCCAGTGGGCGGGCGACACCCTGTTTATCGGCGAGTCGGGCAGTGGCCACGCCGTGGTCATGGACGGGCCGCCGGAGGCCGGCGGGCGCAACCTGGGGATCCGCCCGATGGAGATGGTGCTGATCGGCCTCGGCGGCTGCAGCAGCTTCGATGTCGTCAGCATCCTGCGCAAGGCACGGCAACCGGTGGAAAGCTGCGAGGCCTTTCTCGAGGCGGAGCGGGCCGACAGCGAGCCGAAGGTATTCACCCGGGTCCACCTGCGCTTCGTGGTCAAGGGCCGGGGGTTGAAGGAGGCCCATGTCAAGCGGGCGGTGGAGCTTTCCGCCGAGAAGTACTGCTCGGCCTCGATCATGCTGGGGCGGGGCGGCGTGGAGATCAGCCACAGCTACGAGATCGTCGAACCCGACGCCTGACTCCTTCGCCGAACGGCCGCGCCGGCACCGGCCGCCCGGCGACATATGGCATTCACGAAAGCGGCCCAGGCTATGGCGGCCGGCCTTCGCGATCTGCATAATTCGCCGCCTTCCGGGGCGCCTCGCCCCACCAGACAACCACAATCGCCAACGCGAAGAGGTGTGTAAACCGTCCTACGCAGGTACCGCCGTACCTGACGGGCATGCTCGATCACGCGGCGTCGCCGCATCAAAGAAGAGAGAGTTTCCTACGGTGAAAAGCAAACTCAAGCTCCACGGGTTCAACAACCTGACGAAGACCTTGAGCTTCAACATCTATGACATCTGCTACGCGGAAACGCCGGAAGACCAGCAGGCTTACGTCCAGTACATCAACGAAGAGTACGACGCCGAGCGGCTGACGCAGATTCTCACCGATGTCGTGGACATCATCGGCGCCAACATCCTGAACATCGCCCGTCAGGACTACGACCCCCAAGGCGCCAGCGTGACCATCCTCATTTCCGAGCAGCCGGTGACGCCCACCGAGAGCCAGATCGAGGAATCGCCGGGGCCGCGTCCGGACACCATCCTGGCGCACCTGGACAAGAGCCACATCACCGTGCACACCTACCCGGAAATCCACCCGGTGGAAGGCATCGCCACGTTCCGCGTGGATATCGACGTCTCCACTTGCGGCGTGATTTCCCCGCTGAAGGCGCTCAATTACCTGATCCACCAGTTCGACTCGGACATCGTCACCGTGGATTACCGGGTGCGTGGTTTCACCCGGGACGTCGAGGGGCGCAAGCACTTCATCGACCACGCCATTACCTCGATCCAGAACTACCTGTCCGAGGACACCCAGGCGGCGTACCAGATGACCGACGTCAACGTGTACCAGGAGAACCTGTTCCACACCAAGATGCTGCTCAAGGACTTCGACTTGGACAACTACCTGTTCGGCGACGCCACCCGCTCGCTGACGGCGGAACAGCGCCAGCAGGTGGAGACGCGGGTGCGTCACGAGATGCTGGAAATCTTCTACGCGCGCAACATGCCACGCTGATCGCCAGCCATGAAAAAGGGCGCCCGCGGGCGCCCTTTTTCGTGCGGGCCGTGCTCAGAGACGGTAGGTGCTTTTGGTCATCACCTTGGACAGCAGGGTCATACCGAACTTGACCGGCGCCGGGAAACGCAGGCCGCCGGCTTCCAGGGCATTGGTGGCATGGTGCTCTTCGTCGACGCGCATCTGTTCGAGGATCGCCCGGGACTTGCGGTCTTCGTCCGGAAGTTGCCCCAGGTGATCGTCCAGGTGCTTGCACACTTGGTCCTCGGTGGCGGCGACGAAGCCCAGGCTGACCTTGTCGCTGATCAACCCGGCCACCGCGCCGACACCGAAGGACAGGCCATAGAACAAGGGGTTGAGCACGCTGGGGCGGCTGCCCAGTTCGCGGATGCGCCGCTCGCACCAGACCAGATGGTCGATCTCTTCCTCGGCGGCCTGCTCCATGGCGGCCCGCACTTGCGGCAGCTTGGCGGTCAGGGCCTGGCCCTGGTAGAGCGCCTGGGCGCACACCTCGCCGGTGTGGTTGATACGCATCAGGCCGGCCACGTGGCGCGCCTCGCGGGCTTCCAACGGAACGTCCTGGTGGTCGTCGGCGGGGGACGGCCGGTAGGGTTGCCCCGAGAAGGGCAGCAGGGTGCGCAGGGCGGTATTGGCCTGCAGCAGCAGACGGTCGACGGGGGTGTAGTAGCGTTCGGTGGACAAGGGCCTGGCTCCGCAAACTCGATCCCGGCAGTGTACCGGATTCGCTCCGCCCGCCACCCAGCGGCGGATTGTCCCAGACGGGCAGTCCCAGACGGGCCGCTCGGCTGGAGAGCCCAGGCGGGCCTCCCAACGCAGCCGATGCATCCCGGCCCATGCCGGTTGGTGGGCCCCCCGGTTTGGCGTGCCCGTCGTCCGGCCACCGGTGCCGGATCGGTGGCGAGAACGGACGGCCCGCGTCCTTCGCCCACGGTCGGGCCGTCCGCATGCATCCTTTCGCGCGCTCCGCCAGTGCCTTGTCTTCCGCCCCGCGATCCTTCAGGGTGGCGTGTTTCCGGGGTGCGCCTGCGTCCGGCCCGCAGACCCTCGCCCCGGCGCCTGAATACTTTTCCCTGCAAGGATGTTCCGTGAAGAACGATATTCATGATCTCGGGCTGGTCCTGGATTCGAAGGTCAAGCTGGTCGTCATCGAGTCCTGGGACGAGCCCCGGGTGCTGGAAACCCTGACCGGACTGGCGGTGAAGCGTGGCCTGGGCCTGTATACCTGGTCGGTGACCGAGGGCATCTGCCGCCTGGGCTTCGGTGGCGACGCGCCGAACACCGACAGCACCGACCCGAATGTCGCGCTGCGCCTGATCAAGGCCGATCCGCAGGCCAACCTGTATGTGCTCTGCGACCTGCATCCCTTCCTCGCCGGGGACCCGAAGCCGATCCGCCTGCTCAAGGAAATCGCCATGGCCGAGGGCGCGCAGCGGCCCACGGTGGTGCTGGTATCGCACCAGCTCAAGCTGCCCGCCGAGGTGCAGCGCTACGCGGCGCATTTCACCCTGTCTCTGCCGGGCGAGGACGAGCTGCTGGCCATCGTCCGCGAGGAGGCCACGCGCTGGAGCGAGCGCAACCGGGGCGCGCGGGTACGCACCGACAACCGCACGCTGCACCAGGTGGTGAAAAACCTGCGCGGCCTGAGCCACGGCGAGGCCCGCGCGCTGGCGCGCAACGTCATTTGCGACGACGGAGCCATCACCCAGGAAGATTTGCCCGAGCTGAACCGCACCAAGTTCAAGCTGCTCGACCTGGACGGCGTGCTCGGCTTCGAGTACGAGACCGCGCGTTTCGCCGAGGTGGGCGGGCTGGCCAATCTCAAGCGCTGGCTGGGGGAGCGGCAGCGGGCCTTCCTCGACGGCGATGGCCGCGACATGCCCCGCGGGGTGCTGCTGGTCGGGGTGCAGGGCGGCGGCAAGAGCCTGGCGGCGAAGGCGGTGGCCGGTCTCTGGGGCCTGCCGTTGCTGCGGCTGGATTTCGCCTGCCTGTACAACAAGTATTTCGGCGAGACCGAGCGCAACCTGCGCGAGGCGCTGCGCCTCGCCGAGCAAATGGCGCCTTGCGTGCTATGGCTCGACGAACTGGAAAAGGGCCTGGCCCAGGGCGACCAGGACGGCGGCGTGAGCCAGCGGGTATTGGGCACGTTGCTGACCTGGATGGCCGAGCGCAAGGCACCGGTGTTCCTGGTGGCCACCGCCAATGCCGTCGACCGCTTGCCGCCGGAGTTGCTGCGCAAGGGGCGTTTCGACGAGCTGTTCTTCGTCGACCTGCCTGACGAGACGATTCGCGCGGACATCTTTCGCATCCACTTGGCGCGGCGTGAGCTTGCTCCGGAACACTTCGACCTGGGGGTGCTGGCGCGGGCCAGCGAGGGCTTCTCCGGCGCGGAGATCGAGCAGGCGGTGGTCAGCGCCTTGTACGCCGCCCAGGCTCGCGAGGGCAGCGTGGACCAAGCGTTGCTGCTGCAGCAGTTGGGCGCCACGGCGCCGCTGTCGGTGGTGATGGCCGAGGCCCTGGCGGAACTGCGCGCCTGGGCCCAGGGCCGGACGGTCAGCGCGGATTGAGCGGGGCGCCTACAGCGGCGCCACCGGCAACAAGGAACGGTTCACCGCCGCCATCGCCTTGCGCGCCAGCCAGCGCGGCGCCAGGCGGTGCAGCCGGGCCAGCAGGGCGTTGCGCCAGCCAGGCACGATGATCGCCTGGTTGCGCTCCAGCCCCCGCACCGCGAGCTGGGCGACCTGCTCCGGGTCCATGGTCAGCGACCCCCGTTCCAGGCGGCCGAGGCGAAGCCCGGCGACGCGGAAGAACGCGGTGCGGGTGGGCCCCGGGCACAGCACGCTGACTTTCACGCCCCGGCTGCGCAGCTCTTCCCGCAGCCCTTCGGAAAGGCTCAGCACATAGGCCTTGCTGGCGCCGTAGTTGCTCATCCACGCGCCAGGCTGGAAGGCCGCCACGGAGGCGACATTGAGGATCTGCCCGCCGCCCTGTTCGGCCATGCGCCCGCCCAAGGCATGGCAGAGCCGGGCCAGGGCCAGCACGTTCACTTCGATCAGGTGCTGCTCGCGGCTCCAGTCCTGCTCGATGTATGGCCCCGAGGTGCCCAGCCCGGCATTGTTGATCAAGAGTTCGATCTCGTGGCCGCTGTCCTCCAGTTCCTGGAGCAGGCCGGTGAGCTGCCGGGGCTCGGCGAGGTTGCAGGTGAGGAAGAGCACCTCCACCCCGAAGCGCTGGGCCAGCTCGCAGGCGATGCTTTCCAACGCTTCCCGCTGGCGCGCCACCAGGATCAGGGCCTGGCCGCGCCGGGCCAGAGCCTCGGCCAGGGCGAGGCCGATGCCGCTGGACGCGCCGGTGATGAGGGCATAGCGGGGCATGGGCTTCTCCGTGCGGTACGGTGTCCCCGCTGCCGACGCGGGGACGCCGCTCATGCTCATTCCTGAGCGGGGGAGACGGGCGCGGTGGGGACCCCGGCCTGGTGAGCGCGGGTTACATACCCTTGGTAGGCGGGTATGGCGATAGCGGCAAGGATGCCGATGATCGGCACCAGGATCACCGTGCAGGCCAGGACCGTGACACCACGGCTGTTGGGCGGCGGGGGCGGACCGTAGCGGTTGACGCCGTCCGTGCTGGGAATGATCAGCATGAGCAGGCCGAGCACGCCGCCGACCACCGGCACCAGGAACAGCAACTGGAACCAGCCGGACCAACCGATATCGTGCAATCGCTGGGCACCGATGAAGAGGGTCACCATGAAGAAGGCGATCACCGCCACGGCCGACAGCCCTATCAGGAGCGTGGGCGAGAGCAGGGCGGCGCTACCGATCAGCAGCGAGGCGGGCATGGCCACCAGTACCAGCGCCATGTACCAGGCCAGGTAACGCAGGCGGCCGATGCGGCCTTGGAAGCTAAAGACCTTGAGCTCGCCGTATTCCGGCAAGATCTCGCCCACCTCCGCCCGGGGCGGCGCATAGGGGGAGGCGGCGGGCGCGCCCGCCGGGGTCCCTTCGGCGAGCTGGGCCTGGCGTGTCAGGTACTTCTCGATGACGATGCCACAGGCCGCGCACTGGATCGCCTTGACCTGTTCATGGCCGCACTTGGGGCAGGTCATGGTGGCGCGCGCCTGGGTATCCGGTTCGTCTTCGGCGGCGACCAGGCTCAGCCCCGCTGCCAGGTCGGGCTCCTTGCGAACCCGGGCGCCCGCCTGCTGCAGGGCCTCGAGGTAGCGATCGGCCTCTTCGTCGCCGAGGTCGCGCTTGAGCACCACGGTGCGGCCGCCGAAGAGTGCCTCGATGCGGGCGCGATCGCTGCGGAACAGGTGGGCCAGGTTGTCCTTGACGGTTTCCGGGGTAGCTCCGGGCATCAATTCCCCGTCGAAAACGATCTTGTAGTGGACGTCGGTCATGCAAGTTCCTTGGCTGCGGAGCAGAGGCGATGGCGGAGTGACGCAGATTAAAGAGGCGGCCCAGGGGACACAAGCATCGCCAGCGGACGGATCGCACAAAAAGGAGCGGTGTGCTCGATGGCCACGCAGGTGCGGAAAAAGGCGCGGGGTGGCGTCGCTCTAGGCGTTGCCCAGGGGTTGCCAGCGTCCCACCAAGCGACCGTGGCGCAGCAGGCGCAGTTCGCCGACCTCGCCCAGCAGGCCGACGGTGCTGTCGGGCCGCAGGAAAACCCAGTCGTCCACGCGCAAGGCGGTGGCCGGGGAGCCGAGCAGGCGCTCGGGGGCATTGTCCCCCGGCGGGAATGCCTCGCGCAGCCCGGCCGGCGCCACCGGCTCGGCCGCCCAGCGCCCACCGTCGAGGAGATGGGCGCGCCGGCGGTTGCGGTCCCACAGGCGCCAGCCAGCCTGAGCCGTCTCCAGGTAGGGAGAGGGGCCCTCGTCCACCGTCAGCACGGGGCTGGCGATCCACAGGGCCGGCCGGTGGGCGGCGAGCGCCTCGCTGTCGCAGGCACGGGGCATGAGCAGCGCCGAGCCGACCGCCACCTCGTTGAGCGGCGTGTCCCCGGCGGCATGCAACGGATAAGTCGGGCTGCCGGCGCCGTTGTATAGCAGCGGCTGGGAAGGCCGCAGGTCAGCGAAGACGTTGAGTGCGTCGATGAAGGCCCGGTAGCGCGCCGTGCTGTCGGCATGGGCCTGGGCTTGGCCGATCCAGAAGGGCGCCTCGGCCACATGGGCGTCGTAGCCCATCAGGCCGCGCAGGCGCAGCGGCGGCGCGTCCCGGCGCCAGGCTTGCAGGGCGGCGCCCAGCGCCTCGGGCGTGGCGAAGCCACCCCGGCCCAGTCCGACGTCGATTTCCAGGGCCACTTGCAGGCGCCGCCCGAGGGCGCGCGCCAGTTCGGCGTATTGGTGCAGGCGCTCGCCGCTGTCCACCAGCCAGGTCAACTGGGTGGCGGGCTCGAAGGGCAGGTCCGCCGGCAGTTGCCGGTAGAAGCCGAAGGCGGCGTCGACGGGCAGCGACTTGCCCACCAGCAGGTCGCCGGTCGGGAAGGCACGGGCCAGGGCGTTCAGGTGGGCGGCCTGGAAGACCATGAAGCGTTGCAGGCCGAGGCGCCGCCCGAGGTAGTCCAGCAGGCCGAGGGAAGCCAGGGACTTGGTGGCCAGGCGCAGCGCCAGACGTCCGTCCAGGCGCCGTCGCAACAAGTCGGCATTGGCATCCAGGCGGTCCAGGTCGATCACCAGTTGCGCCACCCCGCCGCCTTCCCGCCGCAGCAGGTCATTCAGCGCGGCGAAATAGCCGTCGTAGGGGCGGCCCCGGTCGGCCGGGCGCAGCGCCCAGAGACCGAGCAGCCCCACGGCGCCCGCGCCCAGCAGGTAGCGCCGCTTCATCCCTGGGCGAGGCGCGCCCGGGCCTGGCGGTATTCCGCGTCCAGGCGGGCGATCAATTCCGCCACCGGAGGCAGGTCGTGGATGCCGCCAACCCCCTGGCCGGCCGACCAGACGGTCTTCCAGGCCTTGGCCTCGCTGTCCAGCGGCTTGAGCGTCTGGCCCGGCGCGGCGGCCTGGTCCCGCAACCGGGCGAGGTCGTAACCCGCTTGCTCCAGGCTCTGGCGCATGAAGCTCGCCGGCACTCCCGACACGGCCGGCGTGTGCACGATGTCCGCAGCGTGGGCCTCCAGGAGCATCCGCTTGTAGGCCGCCTCGGCCTGGCTTTCCCGGGTGGCCAGGAAGCGGGTGCCGAGGTAGGCCAGGTCGACGCCCAAGGCTTGGGCGGCGAGAATCTCATGGCCTTGGTTGAGGCACCCCGCCAACAGCAGGGTCTTGTCGAAGAACTGGCGAAGCTCGGCCACCAGGGCGAACGGGCTCCAGGTGCCGGCATGGCCACCGGCCCCGGCCGCCACCGCGATCAGCCCGTCGACGCCGGCCTCGGCGGCCTTTTCCCCGTGGCGGCGCGTGGTCACGTCGTGGAACACCAGGCCGCCGTAGGCATGCACCGCGTCCACCACCTCCTTCACCGCGCCGAGGCTGGTGATGACGATGGGGACCCTCTTCTCCACGCAGAGCCCGAGGTCCGCCTGCAGCCGCGGGTTGCTCGAGTGGACGATCAGGTTGACCGCGTAGGGGGCGGCGTCGGGGCGCAGGCCGGCCTCGATGCGATCCAGCCAATCCCGGAAGCCGGCGCTGTCTCGTTGGTTCAGCGCCGGGAAACTGCCCACGATCCCCTCGTTGCAACAGCCGATCACCAGCTCGGGGCCGGAAACCAGGAACATCGGAGCGGCGACCAGGGGCAGGCGCAGGCGGTCGAGCGAGGCGGGCAGGGGCATGGCGGTCTCCTTCGGAGGGTCAGAACGGTTTGACGACGACCAGGATCACGATGGCGATCAGGATCAGGACCGGTGCTTCGTTGAACCAACGATAGAACACATGGCCGCGTCGGTTCTCGCCGCGGGCGAAGCGCTTGAGCATGGCGCCGCAGACATGGTGGTAGCCAATCAGCAGGATCACCAGGGCCAGCTTGGCGTGTAGCCAGCCCTGGCGCATCAGGTCGCCGTTGAGCAGGATCAGCCAGATGCCCAGCACCAGGACGGCGATCATCGACGGCATCATGATGCCCCGGTAGAGCTTGCGCTCCATGACGCAGAAGCGCTCGCGGCTCGCCTCGTCCTCGCTGCTGGCGTGGTACACGAACAGGCGCGGCAGATAGAACAGGCCGGCGAACCAGCAGACCACGGCAACGATGTGCAGGGCCTTGATCCATAGGTAGAGCATCGGGTCATCTCCTTATCACGGTGCGCCGATAGTAGTGCCGGGGACACGGGCCGTCACCCACGACGGTTGGCCGGGGCCCCGGCGCGGCCTTATCATCGGCGCCTTCCACATGGGTTCGCGCAAGGGGCAGGTCATGATCAAGGTCGGTATCGTCGGCGGCACAGGCTACACCGGGGTCGAGTTGCTGCGCCTGCTGGCCCAGCATCCCCATGCCGAGGTGGCGGTGATCACCTCGCGCTCCGAGGCCGGCGTGCGGGTCGCCGATATGTACCCGAACCTGCGCGGCCACTACGACGGCCTGGCCTTCAGCGTGCCGGACAGCGCTACCCTGGGCGCGTGCGATGTAGTGTTCTTCGCCACGCCCCACGGCGTCGCCCATGCCCTGGCCGGCGAGCTGCTGGCCACCGGTACCCGGCTCATCGACCTGTCCGCCGACTTCCGCCTGCAGGATGCCGAGGAGTGGGCGCGCTGGTACGGCCAGCCCCATGGGGCGCCGGACCTGCTGCCCGAGGCGGTCTACGGGCTTCCCGAGGTCAACCGCGAGGCCATCCGCCAAGCCCGCCTGATTGCCGTGCCGGGCTGCTACCCGACCGCCACCCAGCTCGGCTTCCTGCCATTGCTGGAGGCTGGCCTGGCCGACCCGTCCCGGCTGATCGCGGATTGCAAGTCCGGGGTCAGCGGCGCCGGCCGCGGCGCCAAGGTCGGCTCGCTGCTCTGCGAGACCAGCGAGAGCCTGATGGCTTATGCAGTGAAGGGGCACCGTCACCTGCCGGAGATCGCCCAGGGGCTGCGTCGCGCCGCCGGCGGGCCGGTGGGCCTGACCTTCGTGCCCCATCTCACTCCGATGATCCGGGGCATCCACGCCACGCTCTACGCCACGGTGACGGACACCGCCACCGACCTGCAGGCGCTTTACGAGAAGCGTTATGCCGACGAGCCCTTCGTCGACGTGATGCCGGCCGGCAGCCACCCGGAGACCCGTAGCGTGCGCGGCGCCAACGTCTGCCGGATCGCCGTGCACCGGCCGCAGGGCGGCGATCTGGTGGTGGTGTTGTCGGTGATCGACAACCTGGTGAAGGGCGCCTCGGGCCAGGCGATCCAGAACATGAACATCCTGTTCGGGCTCGACGAGCGCGATGGCCTGGCCCACGCCGCGCTGATGCCCTGATGCGCTGGGAGGTTCGCGTCAGCGACCCGCGTCGCGAGCGCCTCTGGCGCGCGCTGCTGGTACTGGCGCTGGCCGGACTGCCCCTGGCGTATTTCGCCGGCCAGCAGCGGCAGGACGGCGAAGCCGGCGTGCTCCGCGCGGAACGCGATCGCCTGGAGCGCCTGACTGTCGACCAGGCGCGGACGCTGGAGCGGCTGCGTCAGCTTTTCGCGGTGGCGGAGAGCGGCGAGCAACTGGCCCATCAGGCCAGCGAGCAGAACCGGCAAGCCATCAAGGCACTGGAAGAGCGCATCTACACGCTGCAACAGGACCTGGCGTTCTATCAGGGCATACTGGCGCCGGACAGCCGCCGCGAGGGGCTGCGCATCGGCGCCTTCGAACTGCATGCCGGCGAGACGCCGACACATTTCCGCTACCGTCTGGTGCTCGGTCGGGTAGGCGCGGCCGACGCGCCGCTGGCCGGTCGCCTGCGGCTCACGCTGATCGGGCGGCAAGCGGGCAAGGACACTGAAGTGGACCTGGCCCCGTTGAGTCGGGGGCTGCCCGATCCGAAGGAGGCGGCCATCCCGTTCGGCTTCAAGCATTTCCAGGCGATTCCCGATGCCGGCCGCTACGCCGAGCTGACCTTGCCGGCTGGCTTCGAGCCGCGCCAGGTCAAGGTCCGCGCGGATGTCGAGGGCAAAGGCGAGGCGCAGGAGCGTTTATTCGAGTGGAAGGAGGAGGGATGAGCGAGATGTGGAAGAAAGGCAAACCGAAGGCGGACTTGCAGCGCTTCAGCGGCAAGACCAGCGTGATCGCGGCCGGCGCCGAGTTGGTGGGCGAGCTGCGCTTCCAGGGCGCGGTGCAGGTGGACGGCCGGTTGCGGGGCAACCTGATCGCCGTGGACGGGTTGGTGCGGGTGAGCGTCGAGGGGCAGGTCGAGGGCGAGATCCGCGCGCCCCACGTCATCCTCGATGGGGAAGTGATCGGCGATGTCTACGCCGGCGAGCATCTGGAGCTGGGCGCTCGCGCCCGCGTCACCGGCAATCTGCACTACGGGCTGATGGAGATGGCCATGGGCGCCCAGGTCGAGGGTCGGCTCTGCCCGGCCCGCGAGGCGAGCGCCCCGCTGGAATTGCCGGCGGGCGTGGAAGCGCTCAATAGTTGACCAGTTTTCTAGGGCAAGCGGATAATGCCCGGGTCCTACGCAAGTAATGGCGGCGTCACGCCGGGAGAGTTGCAATGAGCGTCGAGTCCTTCGTCCCCACCCCCTTGGTCTTCACCCAGGGCGCGGCGAGCAAGGTGAAGAACCTGATCGATGAGGAGGGCAATCCGCGCCTGAAGCTGCGGGTGTTCGTGACCGGGGGCGGTTGTTCCGGCTTCCAGTACGGATTCACCTTCGATGAAGACGTGGCCGAGGACGACACCATCGTCGAATGCGCCGGCGCCAGCCTGGTGGTCGACCCCATGAGCTTCCAGTACTTGGCGGGCTCCGAAGTGGATTACCAGGAAGGGTTGGAGGGTTCGCGTTTCGTGATCAAGAACCCGAACGCCACCACGACCTGTGGGTGCGGGCAGTCCTTCTCGATCTAATCCCCTTTCCTTTCGCCTGCCCTCGAACGCCGTGCTCTGCACGGCGTTTTCGTTTCAGGCCGGATAGATCGCGCCGAGTACCCGAAGGCCCTTCGCCCCGGTGACGCTCGGACGATTGGCGGGAATCGCTTCCAGGCAGCAGTGGGCGAGCCAGGCGAAAGCCATCGCTTCGACCCAGTCGGGAGGGATGCCGTGAGCGGCGGTACTCGCCACGCGAGTGGTGGGCAGGAGTTGCGCCAGCCGGGCCATCAATGCCGTATTGTGCGCCCCGCCTCCGCAGACCAGCAGGGACTGGGTCTCCGGCTGGGCCGCTCGTAGCGCCTCGCATGTGCTCCGGGCGGTCAGTTCCAACAGGGTCGCCTGGACGTGCTCGGGAGCATAGTCCGGCAAATGCCCCAGGCGGCTTTTCAACCAGTCCAGGTTGAACAGCTCGCGGCCCGTGCTCTTCGGTCCACGCGCCTGGAAGAAACCATCGCTCAACAATGCGTCGAGCAGGGCGGGCTGTACCGTGCCGCTGGCGGCCCAGGCACCGCCACGGTCGAAGGGCTCGCCGCGCCGGTACTGGATCCAGGCATCCAGCAACACGTTGCCCGGGCCGCAGTCGAACCCGCGTACCGGGGCATCGGGCTCCAGCAGGCTGAGGTTGCTGAACCCGCCGATATTGAGTACCGCGCAAGGCTGGGACGTGTCGGCGAAGAGCGCTTGGTGAAAGGCGGGGACGAGGGGCGCGCCCTGACCGCCAGCGGCGACATCGCGGCGGCGGAAATCGCCGACGACGGTGATGCCGGTCAGCTCGGCGAGCAGGGCGGGATTGCCGATCTGTACCGTGAAGCCGCGGGCGGGCTCATGGCGAATCGTCTGGCCATGGCTGCCGATGGCCCGGATGTCGCCGGGCTCGAGTCCCTGTTCAGCCAGTAAGGCACGAATCCCTTCGGCGACCGCCGCGACCCATTGCTGCTCGGCCAGGGCCGCCCGGGCGATTTCGTCGGGGCCAGGGCTGCACAAACCCAGAAGCTCCTCTCGCAACGCCGGCGGCATGGGCTGGTAGTGGCTGGCCAGCAGACGGGGCCGCTGGTCCTGTTCGATCAGCGCGATATCCAGCCCATCCAGGCTGGTGCCGGACATCACGCCCAGGTAGCGCGGCATGGGTTCAGCGCTTGTTCATTGCGAGCATGGTGGCCTTTTCCTGGTCCATGCGCGCCATCATCGGCTGGCTCTTCTGCAGGAAGAGCTTCTTGTCCGGTCCGGCCAGCGGGTCGGCCATGGGCAGTTTCACGCTGAGAGGGTCCACATGGGTGCCGTTGACCTGGAACTCATAGTGCAGGTGCGGGCCGGTGGAGAGGCCAGTGGTGCCGACGTAGCCGATGATCTGGCCCTGCTTCACGCTGCCCCCGGTCTGGATGCCCTTTGCGAAGCCTTGCATGTGCCCGTACAGGGTGCTGTAGGTCTTGCCGTGTTGCAGAACGATGGCATTGCCGTAGCCGCCGCGGCGACCAGCGAAGGCGATACGCCCGTCGGCGGTCGCCTTGATGGGCGTGCCGGGGGGCGCCGCATAGTCGACGCCCTTGTGCGCGCGGATCTTGTTGAGGACCGGATGGAAACGTCCCAGGGAGAAGCGCGAGCTGATGCGGGCGAAATCCACCGGCGTACGGATGAAGGCCTTGCGCATGCTGCTGCCGTCGGCACGGTAATAGCTGGCGGTCCCTTGCTTGTCCACATAGCGCACCGCGGTGAATGTTTTGCCGCGATTGGTGAAGCGGGCCGCCAATATCTGGCCGCTGCCGACGGGCTTGCCCTTCACCAGCTTCTGTTCATAGATCAGCTCGAATTCGTCGCCCTCGCGGATATCCAGCGCGAAATCGACGTCGTAACCGAAGATGTTGGCGAGGTCCATGGTCAGGTCATGGGACAGCCCCGCGCGTTTCGCCGTGCTGAACAGGGAACTGCTGATGACCCCGCGAGCGTAAGTGTCCCGTACGTCCGGCTTAACCAAATCGTGTTTGAACTCATAGCCCTGGGGGGCCTTGGTCAGGCTGATGCTTTCCAAATCATTGATTTGGGAGCGCAACGATTGGAAATCGCCATTGGCGGCGAAGGTGAAGTGCAGCTCCTGCCCGATCTTCAGCTTGCTGAACTGCTTGGCGTTCTTGTTGCTCTCAAGCATGTCGTGAAGCTGATTGGAAGACAGGCCGACTTTGGCGAACAGCGTGGACAGCGTATCGCCATTGCCCACCCGGACGGACTTGAGGTTGGAGTCGACCGGTTTGGCCGGTGCCGTGGTGGCAACGGACTGGGGAGCTGCGGGGGCATTCTTTTCCTGCTCGGCCTTCTCGACCTGCTCGGCGGGTGACTCGATCCGTGCGAAGGGGGAGCCGCTTTCCCCGCCGACGGCATTCGGTTCGAGGTCGGCGTCTTCTCGGAGCGCGCTCTCGGCGTCGTTCTCCATTTCAAGGTTGATATAGGTCTTTTTGGCCTCCACTTCACGGGAAGGAAACACCAGTAAGGCCAGGCTGAGGAGGGCGGCGACGCCGCTTGCGGCCACGATGTGGCTCTTTGGGTAACGAGGGATTTTGGAGGTCGGGGTCATTGGATTTGGCTGAGAAAAGGAGATGAAAAGATGAACGTGAACATGAAAATGACGATGACATAACTGGGTAAAATATAACCAAACGCCAAGCGAGGCAAGTTTGCGGTCCGCCATGGGCAAACGGCGGGCGCAAAACTTGTAATTGGTCAACGATCTTGTATGGTTGGTTCCCTTTTCAGTTTTATCGATGGTCGCACGTCATGAAGTCGGTCGAAGAGCAGCTCGCGCTCATCAAGCGCGGCGCCGAAGAGGTTCTGGTCGAATCCGAACTGGTCAGTAAGATCGAGCAAGGCAAGCCCTTGCGTATCAAGGCCGGTTTCGATCCGACCGCGCCTGACCTGCACCTGGGGCATACGGTACTTATTAATAAGCTGCGTCAGTTCCAGGAGCTGGGGCACCAGGTCATTTTCCTGATCGGTGACTTCACGGGCATGATCGGCGACCCCAGCGGCAAGTCCACCACTCGCCCGCCGTTGACGCGCGAACAAGTGCTTGAGAATGCCGAGACCTATAAGGCTCAGGTCTTCAAGATTCTTGATCCGGCTCGGACCGAAGTCGCCTTCAACTCCACTTGGATGGATGCGTTGACGCCGGCGGATTTCATTCGCCTGGCGTCCCAGTACACCGTGGCGAGAATGCTGGAGCGGGACGACTTCGATAAGCGCTACAGCGCGAATCAGCCCATTGCAATCCACGAGTTCTTGTATCCCTTGGTGCAGGGGTACGACTCCGTGGCGCTGCAAGCCGATGTCGAGCTGGGAGGAACCGACCAGAAATTCAACCTGCTGATGGGGCGGGAGCTTCAACGGGCTTATGGCCAGCCTTCCCAGTGCATCGTCACCATGCCCTTGCTCGAAGGGCTGGATGGCGTGAAGAAGATGTCCAAGTCTCTGGGTAATTACGTCGGCATTCAGGAAGCGCCGGGTGTGATGTATAGCAAGCTGGTTTCCATGCCCGACTCTCTCATGTGGCGGTACTTCGAGCTGTTGAGCTTTCGTTCGATGGAAGAGATCGACGCCTTCCGGAGGGACGTGGCGAGCGGAGCCAATCCGCGGGACATCAAAATCAAGCTGGCTGAGGAGATCGTTGCCCGATTCCATGGCGAGGAGGCCGCTGCCAGCGCTCACCGCTCGGCTGGAAACCGTATGAAGGATGGCGAGCTGCCGGACGATCTGCCCGAGGTTGTGCTTGCCTCCGAGGAGGACATGCCGATTTCCGCTGTGCTGAATAAAGCGGGGCTGGTCAAGAACGCCGCGATGGCACGCGATCTGCTGGGAGCCGGTAGCGTGCGAATCGATGGCGAGGTGGTGGGCCGCGACTTCGTTTTCAAACGAGGCGCTGCTCATGTCTGTCAGGCAGGTAAAAAAGCGTTCGCCCGAGTGAGGCTGGAATATTTGTCATAAAACCGAAAAACTCGTTGACGTGGATTTTGTTGTCCCTATAATGCGCACCACTTCCGGCGCGTAGCCAGCGAAAAAGTCCTTGG
>DAMBWF010000010.1:145794-156170 GCA_032052615.1 Pseudomonadaceae bacterium | reverse complement strand
CGACTCCGACTCCGACTCCGACTCCGACTCCGACTCCGACTCCGACTCCGACTCCAGCCAGGCTGGCGGTATCGGGCGGCCCCGACAAGGCGGCCCGTCCCGACACGTTGTGGATTCACGACGACCTGGACCTGGATAGCCTGGACCTAGACGAGGAACTGGCCAAGTTGGAACGGGAGGAGCTGCAGCTTTCCCAAGAGTTCCTCGCCCTGGAGCGCGCGCCCCGGGAAGCCGATCGCCTGCTCGGCATCCGCGACGACCACGGCCCGGAGCGCCATGACGAGCGCTGGGCGGAGGCATTGTTGCAAGAGGAGACGCGCCGCCCCGCCACGCCGCCCGCCAAGGCGAAAGCGAAGACGGAAACCGCGCCACCCGTGGCGAAGCCGGTGCCCGTGCCCTCGGCTCCGGCCCCCGCGCCGGCGCCGGCGCGCCCGGTCGCGGAGCGCCCCGAGCCTGTGCTTCGCGCGGAAAAACTGGCGCCGTTGCCCGCCCTCCACGCGGAGCCGGAAGATGCCCCGCGGATGGTCCCCGACGAAACGCCCGCCCCGCGCTTGCTTCACGAACCGGCGTTGCGGGACGAAGGCCTGCGCACCCTCAGCGAGGAGCCTTTGCACCTGGACTGGCAGGCGCCGAAGAAGCCTTGGGGTCGATGGATCGGCTGGACCTTGCTGAACGTGCTGGGTCTGCTCGCCCTGACCGGCCAGTACGTCTGGTATCACTTCGGCGAGCTGGCGCGCCAGGAACAGTACCGCTCCTGGTTCGAACAGGTCTGCCCGGAAATCGGCTGCCAGTTGCCCTCCCGCGTGGATATCGACCTGATCAAAAGCAGCAACCTGGTGGTCCGCAGCCACCCGGAGTTCAGCGGCGCCTTGGTGGTCGACGCGATCCTCTACAACCGCGCGTCGTTCGCCCAGCCGTTCCCGTTGCTGGAACTGCGCTTCGCCGACCTCAACGGCCGCCTGCTGGCCAGCCGGCGTTTCCAGCCCGGCGAGTACTTGGGAGGCGAACTGGCCGGCCAGAGCGAAATGCCGCCGCAGACGCCGATCCACATCTCCCTGGACATCCTCGACCCGGGCGCCCAGGCGGTTAACTACAGCCTGAGCTTCCACTCCCCCGACTGAATCAGGCTTCGCGGCGGCCCGCTCGAAGGCCGCCGCTCGCCCGTCCGCCACTGTTCAGAAAGTGTCCAAGCGCGCTTTATCCGCCCCCCCGGAGCGGGTATCATGCCCACCCTTTTTCGAACGCCCCGGAACCTCTTGCGGGCAGGTTTCACAGGCAGGGAAGACGCCATGTCGGCGGTACGCATCGGACCCTATACATTGCCCAACCCCGTGATCCTCGCTCCCATGGCGGGCGTCACCGACCGTCCGTTCCGCCAGCTCTGCCGCTGCCTCGGCGCCGGCCTGGTGGTCTCGGAGATGGTCACCAGCGACGTGCGCCTGTGGAACACCCGCAAGTCGAGCCTGCGCCTGCCCCACGAGGGTGACCCCGAGCCCCGCTCGGTGCAGATCGCCGGCGGCGACCCGCAGATGCTCGCCGAGGCGGCCCGCGCCAACGTCGCGCTGGGGGCGCAGATCATCGACATCAACATGGGCTGCCCGGCGAAGAAGGTCTGCAACAAGGCCGCCGGTTCGGCCCTGATGAAGGACGAAAAGCTGGTAGCGGCTATTCTCGAAGCGGTGGTCGGCGCGGTGAACGTACCGGTGACCCTGAAGATCCGCACCGGCTGGGACCGGCAGAACCGCAACGGCCTGGCCGTGGCGCGCATCGCCGAGGCGTCGGGCATCCAGGCCCTGGCGGTGCACGGCCGGACCCGCGCCGACCTGTACACCGGCGAGGCCGAATACGAGAGCATCGCCGCGATCAAGCAGGCGCTGACGATTCCGGTGTTCGCCAACGGCGACATCGACTCGCCGCGCAAGGCCGCCCAGGTCCTCGCCGCCACCGGCGCCGACGGCCTGCTGATCGGCCGCGCGGCGCAAGGACGACCGTGGATCTTCCGCGAGATCGTCCACTACCTGGCGACCGGCGAAGCGCTGCCGGCGCCGGATCTGGAAGAAGTGGAAGGCATATTGCTGGAACATCTGGCCGCGCTGCATGACTTCTACGGCGATGTGATGGGCGTACGCATCGCCCGCAAGCATGTCGGCTGGTACCTGGCGACGTTACCCGGGGCCACGGAGTTCCGCGCCCGGTTCAACCGCCTGGACGATCAGCATGCGCAACGCGCCAGCGTTCGACAGTTCTTCGCCGAATGCCATGACAACCAAGGGGTGGCCGCATGACGATGATCAGCGAGAATTTTTTTGATGGGGCAGCATCCGTGAGCGACAACGCCAATCTGAAACAACACCTGAACGCACCGAGCGCAGAGGGCTGGACCCTGCGCGGCAGCGTCGAGAAAGCGCTGCATAACTATTTCGCCCACCTGGAAGGCGCCGAGGTGACCGACGTGTACAACCTCGTGCTTTCCGAAGTCGAGGCACCGTTGCTGGAAAGCGTCATGAACTACGTCAAGGGCAACCAGACCAAGGCCTCCGAGTTGCTGGGCCTGAACCGCGGCACCCTGCGCAAGAAGCTCAAGCAGTACGACCTGCTCTAATCGCGGCGGCGGGCGCGGACCGGGGCGGCGCATCGAACCGTCGCCCGGTCGGGCTCGCGGCCAGTAGCCTGTCCTAGGAATCGCAATGACCGACCAGACCCTTCGCCTCCCCGTCCGCCGCGCCCTCATCAGCGTCTCCGACAAGACCGGCGTTCTCGATTTCGCCCGCGCGCTGCGCGACCTGAGCGTGGAAATCCTGTCCACCGGCGGCACCTATAAGCTGCTCCGGGAGCATGGCATCGAGGCGCAGGAAGTCGCCGACTATACCGGCTTCCCGGAAATGATGGACGGTCGGGTCAAGACCCTGCATCCGAAGATCCACGGCGGCATCCTGGGTCGCCGCGCGTTGGATGGCGAAGTGATGGCGCAGCACGGCATCGCCCCCATCGACCTGGTGGCGGTCAACCTGTACCCCTTCGAAGCCACGGTCGCCCAGGCCGATTGCGACTTGGCTCGGGCCATCGAAAACATCGACATCGGCGGCCCGACCATGGTCCGTTCGGCGGCGAAGAACCACAAGGATGTCGCCATCGTCGTAAATGCCGCCGATTACGCCGAGGTCGTCGCCAACCTCCAGGCCGGCGGCCTGACCTACGCCCAGCGCTTCGACCTGGCCCTCAAGGCTTTCGAGCACACCGCCGCCTACGACGGCATGATCGCCAACTACCTGGGCACCATCGACCGGACCCGGGACAGCCTGTCCACCGAAGGCCGCGGCGCTTTTCCACGCACTTTCAACACCCAGTTCGTCAAGGCCCAGGAAATGCGCTATGGCGAGAACCCGCACCAGCAGGCGGCGTTCTACGTGGAGGCGAAGAAGGGCGAGGCCAGTGTGTCCACCGCCGTGCAACTGCAGGGCAAGGAGCTGTCCTTCAACAACGTCGCCGATACCGACGCCGCCCTGGAATGCGTGAAGAGCTTCGTCAAGCCGGCCTGCGTGATCGTCAAGCACGCCAACCCCTGTGGCGTGGCGGTGGTGCCGGAGGCCGACGGCGGCATCCGCAAGGCCTACGACCTAGCCTACGCCACCGACAGCGAGTCGGCCTTCGGCGGCATCATCGCCTTCAACCGCGAGTTGGATGGCGAGACCGCCCAGGCCATCGTCGAGCGTCAATTCGTCGAGGTGATCATTGCCCCTCGCATTAGTGCCGAAGCCCGCGAAGCGGTGGCCGCCAAGGCCAATATTCGCCTGCTGGAATGTGGCGAATGGCCCACCGAACGCGCCCCGGGCTGGGACTTCAAGCGGGTCAACGGCGGCCTGCTGGTGCAGAGCCGCGACATTGGCATGATCACCGAGGCGGACCTCAAAGTGGTCACCCGCCGCGCGCCCACCGAAGCGGAAATCCATGACCTGATCTTCGCTTGGAAAGTGGCCAAGTTCGTCAAATCCAACGCCATCGTCTATGCCAAGCAGCGCCAGACCGTGGGCGTCGGCGCCGGCCAGATGAGCCGGGTCAACTCCGCCCGCATCGCCGCCATCAAGGCCGAGCACGCGGGGCTTGCGGTGAAGGGCGCGGTGATGGCCTCCGACGCCTTCTTCCCGTTCCGCGACGGTATCGACAACGCCGCCCAGGCCGGCATCACCGCGGTGATCCAGCCCGGCGGCTCGATGCGCGACAACGAGGTGATCGCCGCCGCCGACGAGGCCGGCATCGCCATGGTGTTCACCGGCATGCGCCACTTCAGGCACTAACGGCCACACTCGGACCGGCATCTGCGGCGTTGCCCGGTCCTTCCCATGCTCATTGCCAGAGGGCAGTTCCGCTGGGGGAAGGACCGGGCGCCCGGCATCTACCGGCCCACTCACGGCCTCGACGTTTAGCGCAAAAGTTTTCGTAGGGTGGATGACGCTTCGCTCATCCACCGAACGGGCCCGGGCCCGCCTCCACGAGGAAAAAGGAATGAACGTACTCATCATCGGCAGCGGTGGTCGCGAACACGCCCTGGCCTGGAAAGTGGCCCAAGACCCGCGCGTCGAGAAAGTCTTCGTCGCCCCCGGCAACGCCGGCACCGCCACCGAACCCAAGTGCGAGAACGTTGCCCTCGATGTCCTGGCCCTGGAGCAACTGGCGGACTTCGCCGAGGCCAACGTGCAACTGACCATCGTCGGCCCCGAGGCCCCGCTGGTGAAAGGCGTGGTCGACCTGTTCCGCCGGCGCGGGCTGGACTGCTTCGGCCCCACCGCCGCTGCCGCCCAGCTGGAAGGCTCCAAGGCCTTCACCAAGGATTTCCTGGCCCGGCACAGGATTCCCACCGCCGCCTACCGGAACTTCACCGAGATCGAACCCGCCCTCGCCTACCTGCGCGAGCAAGGCGCGCCGATCGTCATCAAGGCCGATGGCCTGGCCGCCGGCAAGGGCGTGATCGTCGCCATGACCCTGGCCGAAGCCGAGGAGGCCGTGCGCGACATGCTCGCCGGCAATGCCTTCGGCGAGGCGGGCTCGCGGGTGGTGATCGAGGAATTCCTCGACGGCGAGGAGGCCAGCTTCATCGTCATGGTGGATGGCGAGAACGTCCTGCCGATGGCCACCAGCCAGGACCACAAGCGGGTCGGCGACGGCGACAGCGGCCCCAACACCGGAGGCATGGGCGCCTATTCGCCCGCGCCGGTGGTGACCCCCGAAGTCCACCAGCGGGTGATGGACGAGGTGATCTGGCCGACGGTCCGGGGCATGGCCGCCGAGGGCAACGTCTACACCGGCTTCCTCTACGCCGGCCTGATGATCGACGCCCAGGGCGCGCCCAAGGTCATCGAATTCAACTGCCGTTTCGGCGACCCGGAAACCCAGCCGGTGATGCTGCGCCTGCAATCGAGCCTGGTGCTGCTGGTGGAGGCCGCCCTGGCCAAGGCCCTGAACAAGATCGAGGCCCAGTGGGACCCGCGCCCGAGCCTGGGCGTGGTGCTGGCCGCCGGCGGCTACCCCGGCGACTACGCCAAGGGCGTGGCGATCCGGGGCCTGGACGCCGCGGTGTCGGCCGAAGGCAAGGTCTTCCACGCCGGCACGGCCTTGGCCGACGGCCAAGTGGTCACCGCCGGCGGCCGGGTGCTCTGCGCCACCGCTCTGGGAAACAGCGTGTCGGAAGCCCAGGCCAATGCCTACGCCCTGGCGGCGCCCCTTGACTGGGACGGGTGCTTCTACCGCCGCGACATCGGCTACCGGGCCATCGCCCGCGAGCGGCGGGACCGTTGAACCTTCGCGACGCGCGAAACGGGGTAAAGATCGCGTAAACCCCTTTCCGGCGTCCGCCACATCGGGCACTGTGTCCGAGGTCGAACGCCGGCGCGGCCTCGCCTGGGCCGACCGCGTCGTCATATTCTCCGCGAGAGTGGCTTGGCTATAATCCGACCACTCACCCTGAAGGGACTTGCTCGTGCGTCGGCTCAGGATTGCCATCGGTTTTTTCGTCAGTGCCCTACTGGCTTCGCTGCTCGGCCCAGCCCCCGCACACGCCGTCGATAGCCAGGCCTGGGAGCTGCTGATCGACACCGACGGCAGCCTGCGGCTCGCCGACATCCGCACCGCTCGCTACCAGTCCCAGTTCGCCTCCATCGATCTCGACCAGCTCTACCTCGCCGGCGGCAAGCAGGCCCTGTGGCTGCATTACCGCATGGCCCCCCAGGACCGGGAGCAATTGCTGCGGCTCTTCGCGCCCTACCTGGCCTATGTCGATCTCTACGTGATGCGTGGCGAGGAACTGCTCGGCGAGACCCAGACCGGCAGCCGCCTGCCCTTCTCCAGCCGCCCGCTGCCCAGCCGCGACTTCCTGCTGCCGCTGCCCCCCTCCGAAGCGATCCTGGATGTCTACCTGCGCCTGGCCTCGGACCAGCCGGTGCGGCCCGGCATCAGCCTGCGGCCCGCCACCGACCTCGCCGCCGACGACAGCCGCTCGCTGCTGTTCGGCCTGTTGTTGGGGGCCATCGGCATGCTGATGCTCTACAACCTGCTCCGCTTCGGCCGCGTGCGCGCCAGCAGCGGCCTATGGCTGGTGGGCATACAGGGATGCCTGATGGGCGCGGCGCTGAGCATGCTCGGCGTGCTCTCCCCCTGGCTGGGCGATTGGCAAGCGGCGCAGCCCCATGTCACCCACCTGGCGATCCTGCTGTCCCTCCTCTGCGCCATGGGCTTCACCGTCAGTTTCTTCGAGACGCAAACTCCCAGGGGGACCCTGGTCCGGCTACTGGCCGGCGAGTCGCTGATCACCGCGCTGGTGGGCTTGGTACTGCTGCTGGGTACTGGGCTGCGCGTCACCCAACTGGTCTACCTGATCGCCGCGGTGTCCGGCCTGACCATCTTTCTGGTGGCGCTGCGCCAGTGGCGCCGGGGCTACGAGCCGGCCCGGCTGTTCTGTTACGCCATGGCGCTGTTCTGCGGCAGCGTGTTCGGCGCCTTGCCGGCGCTGTTCGGCTACTGGCAGGCGCAACCGGAATGGGTCGCCTTCGGCCTGCTCAGCGCCTGCGTGGTCAGCGGCCTGCTCATGAGCCTGGCCCTCAGCGAGCGGCAACGGCGCATCGCCCAGGACCGCTTCAGCGTCAGCCGCGACCTGGCGGCCAGCTCGGCGGAACTCAAGGCCAAGGCCGACTTCCTGGCGAAGATCAGCCATGAGATCCGCACCCCGATGAACGGGGTGCTGGGCATGACCGAACTCTTGCTGGGAACCCAGTTGTCCACCAAGCAGCGGGACTACGTGCAGACCATCCACAGCGCCGGCAACGAACTGCTGACCCTGATCAACGAGATCCTCGACATTTCCAAGTTGGAGTCCGGGCAGATCGAACTGGATGACGTGCAGTTCGACCTCAACGGGTTGATCGAGGACTGCCTCGACATCTTCCGCGCCAAGGCCGAGCAGCAACGGGTCGAGCTCATCAGTTTCATGCAGCCCCAAGTGCCGCGCGTCATCAGCGGTGACCCGACGCGCCTGCGCCAGGCGGTGCTGAGTCTGCTGGACAACGCCTTCAAGCAGACCGACGAGGGGGAGATCCTGCTGGTGGTGGCGCTGGAATCAGGTGTCTCCCCGCCACCGCGCCTGCGCATCGCGGTGCAGGACAGCGGCCAGCCGATGCTGGCCGGCGAACGCGATGCCTTGCTCAACGCCGAGCTGCATAGCCGCGACTTCCTCGCCGCCACCAAGCTGGGTGGCCGCCTCGGGCTGATCATCGCCCGGCAACTGGTTCGCCTCATGCATGGCGAGTTCGGCATCCAGGCCAACGGCCAACTGGGCTCGACCCTGTGGCTGAGCCTGCCCCTGGACAGCGAGCGCCTGGAGCACCCCACCGCCGACCTCGACAGCCCGTTGCAAGGCGCGCGGCTGCTGGTGGTGGACGATAACGAGACCTGCCGCAAGGTGCTGGTGCAGCAGTGCAACGCCTGGGGCGTGCAGGTCAGCGCGGTCTCCTCGGGCAAGGAGGCGCTGGCCCTGCTGCGCACCAAGGCGCACCTGCGGGAATATTTCGACGTGGTGCTGCTGGATCAGGACATGCCGGGCATGACCGGCATGCAGCTCGCCACCCGGATCAAGGAAGACCCGCGCCTCAACCACGACATCCTGCTGATCATGCTTACCGGGATCAGCAACGCCCCCGGCAAGGTGGTCGCGCGCAATGCCGGGATCAAGCGCATCCTTGCCAAGCCGGTGGCCGGCTACACCCTCAAGACCACCCTGGCCGACGAACTCGCGCAGCGCAAGAACGGCGGCACCGCCCGGGTCGTCCAACCCGTGGTGAGCGCGCCGCTGAGCGTGCCGACCGACTTCCGCATCCTGGTGGCCGAGGACAACAGCATTTCCACCAAGGTGATCCGGGGCATGCTGAGCAAGCTGAGCCTGCAGCCGGACACCGCCAGCAATGGCGAGGAAGCCCTGGAGGCGATGAAGCGAACCGCCTACGACCTGGTGCTGATGGACTGCGAGATGCCGATCCTCGACGGCTTCACCGCCACCGAGCGCCTGCGGGAGTGGGAAGCGCGGGAACAGCGGCCGCGCACCCCGGTGGTGGCGCTCACCGCCCACATCCTGACCGAGCACAAGGAGCGCACCCGGGAAGTGGGCATGGACGGGCACATGGCCAAGCCGGTCGAATTGTCCCAGTTGCGTGAACTGATCGAGTATTGGGTGGCTCAGAAGGAAGCCCGGCGCGAACATCGCGCCAGCGATGCCCTGCCGACCTGAGGGGCGACGGCGCCGGTTCCTCCTCCTACAATGGCCGCACCGTTCCCACGAGCATCTCTCATGCATTCGATGCTGTTCAGCCTGTACCTGAAAATGCTGGTGCTCTACAGCCCCTTCTTCGTGCTGTCCTGTTTCATCGGCATGACCCGTGGCTATACGGTGAAGGAACGCAAGCGGCTCGCCTGGAAGGTGGCCATCGGCACCCTGGTGTCCAGCCTGCTGCTCTACCTGTTCGGCCAGGGCATCTTCAGCGTCTTCGGCATCACCATCGATGCCTTCCGCATCGGCGCGGGCAGCGTGCTGTTCATCTCCGCCCTGGGCATGGCCCAAGGCAAGTCGGCGGTGCAGGCGGACAACCCCCACCAGGACGTGACGATCGTTCCGCTGACCATTCCTCTCACCGTGGGGCCCGGCACCATTGGCGCGATGTTGGTGATGGGCGCCACCCAGCCCCACTGGAACGACAAGGCACTGGCCGTGGCGGCGATTTTCTTCGCCAGCCTCACGGTGGGCCTGGTGCTGTACCTGTCCGACTGGTTCGAGCGCCTGCTCAAGGACCAGGGTTTGCAGATCGTCAGCCGCCTGATGGGCCTGTTCGTCTGCGCCCTGGCCGCCCAGATCATCTTCACCGGTATTCGCAACTACCTGCTGGCCGGCTGAGTCGCCCAGCCTTGGTGCGGGCTCCCTCTTCCCGCACCGAAGGTGCCCCATGCGGGATGGCCCTTGTCCCCTCGCTGTATCCTTTCCACCCCGGCATGGGTCTTGCTCCGGCAGGATCGTCGACGGACAACCGTGCAGGATGCTCCCGCAAAAGACTCCACGGGAGGTCACCGTCGCCGCCCAAGCCAGCCACGCTTCCGGAGACCCCATGACACTCGCGTCCCCCGACCCTGAACCGGCTCCGCTGGCCCTGATGCCCGTGACGGCCGACACCTTTCCCCGCTACCGCGACGGCCTGCTGGCGCTGCTGCAAGACAGCGTCGCCGGCGGCGCCTCCGTGGGCTTTCTCGCCGACACGCCGGAGGCGCACCTGGCGGCGTACTGGGCGGAAGTCGCCGACGCGCTGGCTCGGGGGCACCTGCGCCTGTGGGTAGCCTGGGAAGACGGCGCTGTTTTCGGCAGCGTGCAACTGGCACTGGTCACCAAGCCCAACGGACTCAAGCGCGCCGAGGTGCAAAAGCTGCTGGTGGTCCGCGCCGCCCGTCGTCGCGGCATCGCTCGGGCCCTGATGGAAGTACTGGAACGGAGCGCGCTCGACCTGGGGCGCACCTTGCTGTTCCTCGATACCCTCGCCGGCTCCGAGGCCGAACGGGTCTACCAAGCCCTTAGCTACCAGCGCGCCGGGGAAATTCCCGACTACGCCGCCACCCCGGACGGCCACTACCACCCCACCGCGCTCTATTACAAACGCCTCGCCTGAAGCCTGGGTAAGGCCCCGGCGAACACCCTACCGCTACCGCAGGCCCACCCGTGGATGGCTTCGGCCGTCCACCCTACCCATGAGTGGATCGGCGCCGCAGGTAAACGCGAAGCGGCGGCCGTTGTAGGGTGGAAAACGCCGAAGGCTTTTCCGCCTTGGGGCCAATCGGGTGGATGACTTCGGCCA
>DAMBWF010000010.1:0-145694 GCA_032052615.1 Pseudomonadaceae bacterium | reverse complement strand
TCCACCCGACTCATGGGTTGGGACCGGTGCCCGTGAACGCGAAGCGGCAACCGCTATAGGGCGGAAAGCGCCGAAGGCTTTTCCGCCTCGGGCTGATCGGGTGGATGGCTTCGGCTATCCACCCGACTCATGGGTTGGGACCGGTGCCCGTGAACGCGAAGCGGCAACCGCTGTAGGGCGGGAAACGCCGAAGGCTTTTCCACCTTGGGCCAATCGGTGGATGGCTTCGGCCATCCACCCTACTCACTCGGGCCGATTTGCGGGATGGCTTCGCTCTTCAACAGAACGGCGCGTGGATGGAAAAGGAACGGAGGCTCAGCGTAGCTGGCTGTCCTTGCTGCCTCGGCGGTTATAGCCGCTGAACGCGGCCTGCTCCTTGTCATGGGCGGCTTGGCAATTCACGCATAGCCGCACGCCCGGCAGGGCCTTGCGGCGGGCTTCGGGGATGGGCGCGTCGCATTCCTCGCACTGGGTCAGGCTCTCGCCCCGGGGCAATTGGCTGCGGGCACGCTGGATCGCGTCATCCACGGTGCTATCGATCTGCTCCTGCACCGCACCATCGGTGCTCCAACCTCCGGCCATGTTAATCCTCCGCTTGTCCAACGGGCCGCGACGGCCCTATGGGTTCCGACGGCGCCCGACGACGGTCGTTCCACGAGCCGGACGCGAATCACAGGCGTGTTTGCCACGTAGAGTGAGCCAGATCGCTATTGGCGTGACCGGCTCGCAAGGCAGCGAGGCGGATGCTCGTCGCAGCCTCCCGAAGCCAGCCAGGCCCGGGTCGAGCGCGTCCGATATATCGCGGGATCGGGACCCCTCTCTTTTCGGAAAACTCGCGTCGAACGACTCGGCAAAACAGTCGACTCGCCAAGTGGTTGGAGAGAAGCCTCAAAAAAACTCAGAAGATGGAGCCCTGCGCCGAATGCCGACCCGGGTCCCACACGGACCCGGCGGACCGCCATGGGCTCAGCGGGAGACTTCGGTCGCGTCGTCAGCGGCGACACTATGGATGTGCACATCGGTGATCGGAACCACTAGGGGCACGCCGGTCTCATCGACCGCGTTGTCGTCGTTCACCGCGACGTTGTGCTTGCGGGCCAGCTCCTGCACCACGTCGATGACCGGCACGTTGAGATCGGCGATCAGGTCGGCATGAGGCTCGCCCAGCAGTTTGTATTGAATTTCATACAGTGCTTTCTGGCTCATCGCATCTACTCCTACTCCATGTCTTCATGGAATTTACGATGCGCCGCCGACGGCTTTCGTTCTCGATACCCGCTGAACGGTAGCGCCTGGCCATGACCGGGAGCCCTGCGGGCGCGGCAAAACGCCTCGCCCCACGCCCCGCGCTCCCTGGGAAAGGCCACGGGCACGGAGTCCCCCGGTGTTTCGCCGGTCCCGCTCCGAAGGCGCGCACGGGAAAGAAACACCTCGTAACGCCGGCGGGAGTTGAGGAACGGGCCGGCGTCCGGGATACTGCCCCGCCGTCGTCGTGCCCGAAGGAGCAGGTGTGCGCCGGCGTCGAATCAACCGCCTCGAACCGGCCCAAGCGCCGCCTCCCCTGGCCTTGGAATGCCGCGCGGGATGACAGCCAATGTTAAGGAGTCATGCCAATGATGAAGAGGAGTGACCTGCTCTGGACCCTCGTCGGTATTGGCGCGGTCGTGCTGTCCTGCTATCTGCTTTATCACGAAGTTCGCACCATTTCCCTCGAAGAAATCGCCTCCAGCCTGGAAGCGATCCCTCGGCTGAACTGGCTGCTCGCCGCCGTGGCGACCCTTGGCGCTTATTCCGCCCTCGCCTGGTACGACCGGATCGCCGTGGCTCACCTGGGCAAGCACATCTCCTGGTGGTTCATCACCCTCTGCTCGTTCACCACCTATGCCCTGGCGCACAACATCGGCGCCTCGGTGTTCTCCGGCGCCCTGGTACGCTACCGGGCCTACCGCACCAAGGGCCTGGCGCCCCAGGAAATCGGCATCCTGATCGTATTCTGCTCGTTCACTTTCATTCTCGGCACGCTGCTCGCCAGCGGCTGCGTGCTGGTGGCGCAACCGCGGATCATCACCCGGGTGGCCGACGTCGGTCCCTGGTTGTCCGTGTCCATCGGCTTGCTGCTGCTGACCCTGGTGTCGCTCTACGTGCTGGGCTCCTGGCGCCAGTTCAAGCCGTGGACCTGGGGCAAGCTGCACATCGAATACCCGCGCCTGGGCATCGTTGCCCGGCAGTTGATGGCCGGGCCGCTGGAGCTGGCCTGCGCGGCGGCGATCATCTATTTCGCCCTGCCCAGCGAAGGCAACCCGGGCTACCTGGTGGTGCTGGGCGTGTTCCTCGCCTCCTTCTCCCTGGCCTTGCTGTCCCATGCGCCGGGCGGGCTGGGGGTATTGGAGGTGACCTTCCTCGCGGCGATGCCTGAGTTGCACAAGTCCGACGTGCTGGCGGCGCTGATCGTCTTCCGCGGCCTCTACCTGTTGCTGCCGTTCGCCCTCTCGGTATTCGTGGTGGCGGGCTTCGAATGGTCGCGCTGGCACCGCAAGCCCAACGTGTCCTGACCGTCGAGCATCGGAAAGGGCAGCCTTCGCCCCGTTCCTCGCATACACTGCGCGGCCGTTTTGCTACCGGAACCGTCGCGACATGTACAAGGATTCCCCGGCCCGAGCCTGCGGTATCGATTTCGGCACCTCCAATTCCACCGTCGGCTGGTGGCGCCCAGGGGCGGAGCTGCTGCTTCCCCTGGAGGACGGCAAGTCCACCCTGCCTTCGGTGCTGTTCTTCAACGTCGAAGAACGCCGGCCGGCATTCGGCCGACAGGCCCTGGACGAATACCTGAACGGCTACGAAGGCCGGCTGATGCGCTCGCTGAAAAGCCTGCTGGGCTCGACCCTGCTCAAGAGCGAAACCACGGTGCTTGGCGGCGCCATGCCCTTCAAGCAGGTGCTCGGGCTGTTCATCGGCGAACTCAAGCGGCGCGCCGAGACCGCCGCCGGGCGCGGCTTCGAGCAGGCGGTGCTGGGTCGCCCGGTGTTCTTCGTCGACGACGACCCCAAGGCCGATCGCGAGGCGGCCGATGTCCTGGAAGCGGTGGCGCGCGAGTTGGGCTTCCGCGAGGTCTCGTTCCAGTACGAACCCCTCGCCGCCGCGTTCGACTACGAGCGCAACGTCACCCGCGAGGAGCGTGTGCTGATCGTCGATATCGGCGGCGGCACCTCGGACTTCTCCCTGGTGCGCCTGGCGCCGGAGCGGCGCGAGCGGGCCGACCGGCAGGACGACATCCTCGCCACCGACGGCGTCCACATTGGCGGCACCGACTTCGACAAGCAGCTCAGCCTGCGCGGGGTAATGCCGCTGTTCGGCTATGGCGGCCGGATGAAGAGCGACGCGCTGATGCCCACCCATTACCACCTCAACCTCGCCACCTGGCACACGATCAATGCCCTGTATGCCCAGAAGAGCCAACTGGCGCTGCGCAACATGCGCTACGACGTCGTCGATACCACCGGTATCGATCGCCTGTTCCGCCTGATCGAGCAACGCGCCGGACACTGGCTGGCCATGCAGGTCGAGCAGGCCAAGATCGACCTCACCGAGGCGTCGACCCTGGAACTGTCCCTGGCGCGTATCGAAGCGGAGTTACGGGTGACCCTGGACCGGGCGCTCTTCGAAGCCGCCATCGATGCCCAGCTCGAGCGCATCGGCCAAGGGGTCGCGGAGCTGCTGCGCAAGGCCGGACTGGGGCCGGACCAGGTCGACACGGTGTTCTTCACCGGCGGCTCCAGCGGCATCCCCGCCCTGCGCCAGCGCATCGCCCGGTTGCTGCCCAACGCGGCGCCGGTGGAGGGCGACACCTTCGGCAGCATCGGCAGCGGGCTGGCCATCGAGGCGAAGAAGCGCTACGGCTGAAGAGCCGCGCGTCGGCGCCGGGGAAACCTGGCCGGGTCGGGCAGTCGATACGGACATACCCACCCGATCCGGAGGTCCATCATGGCGCGCGGCGACAAGAGCACGTACACCGGGGCGCAGAAGCGCAAGGCCGAACATATCGCGGACAGCTACGAAGCACGGGGCGTGGCCGAGAAGGAAGCCGAGGCGCGCGCTTGGGCCACGGTCAACAAGCAATCCGGGGGCGGCGAGAAGTCCGGTTCCGGCAAGGCCAAGAGCACGACCGCCAAGCGCGCCGACCGCAAGGACTCGGCCCGCCGGGCGGCTTCGACGCGCCAGGGACGCCCGGCCAATCGCGGCCGCGCCAGCGCCAGCGGCCATGGCGGCAGCACCTCCCTGAGCGCGCTGACCAAGGAAGAGCTGATGAAGCGCGCGGCGGCCCAGAACGTGCGTGGGCGCTCCCGCATGCGCAAGGGCGAACTGATCGAAGCCCTCAGTTGAGCCACGAGACCGTCGCGACGAGGTCCGCTCCCGGTTCCGCCGTCCGGCGCGGGATTACCTGCGCCAGCGGTCACGCCGCGTCATACTCTCGCCCTGTCCTGACCGTGAGAGAGTCTTCCCATGCGCGCCCTCCCCGTGTACATCGCCCTGTCCCTTAGTGCCCTGCTGAGCGCCTGCGGTGCCGGCGAAACCGCCGCCACGGCCACCCTGCAGGCCAAGCAGGCCGAGCAAGCCCGCCAGCAGCAAGCCCAGCTCAAGCAGCAGCTCGACCAGGCCAACACCGCCCACGAGCGGCAACTGGAGCAAGCCGACCCGTAAGAGGCGCCCCGCGCGCCCGTTGCCACCTGGACGATGGAGCCTCCCTTGGCTGCCACCCGGTGTCGAGCGCGACTGGGATATTGAAGAGGAAGTGAGAGGGGCGGCGCTCGGGTTCGAGCCCTGTGGCGCTTCGCTGGAACGTAACGAAGTCGAACTCCGGACGCGCTTCGCGAATCAACATCGTACGTCCACTCAACAAGGAAGCGACCATGTCCAAACGATCCCTCGCCACCCTCTTCGCCCTCGGCACCCTGACCCTGGCCGGTTGTGCCAGCAAGCCCGAAAATCCGGTGGATCACTTCACCTACCGCAACGAACCGCTGGTGAAACAGGTGGAAAAAGGCATGACCAAGGACCAGGTCCGCGCCATTGGCGGGCCCGCCTCCTCCGAGGTGAAACGCACCTATCGTCCGGGTACGTGCAACAACTACATCCTGACCACCGATGGCCATCAACAGCCGTTCCACGTCAGCTTCGACATCAACGGTCGGGTCGACCATACCGGCTTCATGACCTGCGCTCAGCGCGAAGACCGCGAGCGCGACCTGCATCCCTGACCCTTCGAGGCGCGGCTCCGGCCGCGCCTTCCGCCGCACGCCCCATACCGTTCTCGTCTATTGGCCGCTCCATGACGGCTCCGCAAGCAATCGATAATATCGATTCTTACTATTCCATATCCGCGCTTTTTCATCGATTTCCTTTGCAGGACCATAGCCCTCGTCAACTTCCAAGCCCACGAGGCACTACGATGAAACGCACACTCTTCGCCAGCCTGATCCTGGCCAGTCTATCCACCACGACCTTCGCCCTTCCCCAGCCCCTGCCGCAGTCGGCCCTCGCCGAAGCGAGCGCCACCGCCTTCGCCCAGCACCCCCATGACCACGGCAGCAACCATCGGGCCCTGCAGCGAGACCTTCTCGGCGAGAACGGCTCCGAGCGCACTCCCGGCTTCCGCGTTGCCGAGGATGGTTCCGAGCGCACCCCCGGCTTCCGGGTCGCCGAGGACGGCTCCGAGCGCACCCCAGGCTTCCGTGTCGCCGAGGATGGCTCCGAGCGCACCCCAGGCTTCCGGGTCGCCGAGGACGGCTCCGAGCGCACCCCCGGCATGCGGGTCGCCGAAGACGGTGCCGACCGTCTGCTGGCCACTCAACGGGCAGCCTGATGATCGCCGCCCGACCGCGAAGCCCGGCGCCCGCCGGCTCGCGGTGAACGGGCCGGAACCGCGCGCACGGCCCGCGCCTCTCCACGTCCCGCCCCCCTCCGTTCGACGCCCCTGAAAGCCATTTGCTAGAGTGGCGCGTTGTCGATCCGGATGCCTCCGCCATGTCTCTTCGCGCCGAACAGAAACTGCATACGCGTCAGGCCCTGATGGGCGCGGCCCGGGAACTGATGGAGAGCGGGCGCGGCTTCGGCAGCCTGAGCCTGCGGGAAGTGACCCGCCGCGCGGGCATCGTGCCCACAGGCTTCTACCGCCATTTTCCCGGCATGGACGAACTGGGCCTGGCACTGGTGGAGGAGGTCGGCGAGACCTTCCGCGAGACCCTGCGCCAGGTGCGCCGCAACGAATTCGAACTGGGTGGCTTGGTGGAGGCCAGCACCCGCATTTTCCTCGACGCGGTGAGCGCCAACCGCGCCCAGTTTCTTTTTCTCGCCCGGGAGCAATACGGTGGCTCCCAGCCGGTCCGGCAGGCCATCGGCGCGTTGCGCCAGCGCATCACCGACGACCTGTCGGCGGACCTCAGGCTGATGAACCGCATGCCTCATCTGGACGACGCGGCCCTGGACGTCCTCTCCGACCTGGTGGTGAAGACGGTCTTCGCCACCCTGCCCGAGCTCATCGACCCTCCCGCCGAGCGACTGCCCGCGCACCTCGCGGCGGAGGCGAAGATCACCCAGCAGCTGCGCTTCATCTTCGTCGGCGGCAAGCACTGGGCGGGAATTGGCCGACCCGACGCCTGAGGCGCGTGCCACCGCATCCGAGCCTGAAGCCCAGGCTGTCCAAGGCGTCTGGCGTCATTCGCAAGCCCTTGTGCGCCCCTTGTGAATGGCCTCGGCCGACAGCCAGCCTCTGCGCCTTCGCGTGTCGGCGAGCCCCACTGCTCCCGGGTCGCGCCCCGCCAGCCATGCCTTAGCGCCAGCGCGAAGCACGGCACCCCACGCGTCAAGGACCGAGGTCCCGATGGGCCATGCACCAGCTTGGCGGCCGCCCCCGGTCGCCCCAGGCCACGACTCAAGCGTGCGCGCGACGCCGGCCGCGTCACGGGGACCGGTTTGGCTTGGCGCGTTGCTAGCCGGGGAAGGCTCACCAAGGCGAGCCCCTGCCGATATCGGTCTCGTCTTCGTGGTCACCTTCGCATGCGGTGGCCTCGCGCCCTTCACGCCTTATTGCGGTGCAGCGCGGGGCTGGCGACGGGAGCCGGGCCTGGAGGTCTGGAGCCCAGTCCGCGCCCGCGAGGCCGGATGTGACTCACCCGCGGGAGCGATCCACGGCGAAGCCGGCCCAGGTCTGGCTGACCGGCATCAGTTCCAGGCTGTTGATATTGATGTGGGCGGGCTGGGTGAGGATCCAGTGGATCGTCTCGGCGATGTCCGCCGGCTGGATCGGCTCCGCGCCGGCATAGGTGGCATCGTAGCGCGCCTGGTCGCCGCCAAAACGCACCAGGGAGAACTCGCTCTCGCACATGCCCGGCTCCAGGTCGGTGACCCGCACCCCGGTACCCACCAGGTCATTGCGCAGGTTCAGCGAGAACTGCCGGACGAAAGCCTTGGTGGCCCCATAGACATGACTCCCCGGGTAGGGCCAGTGGCCGGCCACCGAGCCCAGGTTGACGATGCCGGCCCCGCGCCCGTGGGCGATCAGGCGCGGCAGCAACAGGCGCGTGGCGTACAGCAGGCCCTTGACGTTGGTGTCCACCATGATGTCCCAGTCGTCCAGGTCGCAGGAGGGCGCGGGGTCGGTGCCCAGGGCCAGGCCGGCGTTGTTCACCAACCCGCGCAGCGTGGCGAAACGCTCCGGCAGGCCGGCCACCATGGCCTCCATCGCCGCCCGGTCGCGCACGTCGACCACCAGGGGTAGCACGTCGGTCTTCGTCGAGAGCTCTTCCGCCAGCGCCCGCAGGCGCTCTTCCCGGCGACCGGTGATGACCAGCGACCAGCCGGCCTCGGCGAAACGCCGCGCGCAGGCTTCGCCGAAACCGGACGTGGCACCGGTGATGAACAGGGTTGCGCTCATGTGGATTCTCCTCGCTCAGGAATGCCGGCCGCGAGGCCGCGAGGGGCGCGGCCGGAAAGGGATGGCGCAAGCGTACCCGATCCGGCGCATCGCGCGCTGCCGCCGCGCGGTCAGAAAACGTACGATGCGCGGGAGCCCTTGCCAGCCGGGGCCCGGCGCCCCCTGCCCGCAGGTTGTCCACAGCTTCGCCCACCGCATCCGTGGACAACCCCTCGGCGTTGCCGGGCGCGTGCCCTCCCCCACCGTCGCTCAAACACTGACCAGCCGGGCGAAGGCCCCGTGGCGCCTGAGCCGGACCGCTCGCTCCCCGGGCTTTCCACAAGGTTATCCCCAGCGACCGGGGACAACCTCATGCGTCCCCGGCGAAGCGTCCCATAGCCTCAAGTGCCTGATTTCGCTATTCAAAGCGGTATTGGACGAATACTGACCAAGTCACCGCGAGCCGCGAAGGCCGGGGCTCGCGACGACCTGTCATCAACTTGTCCACAGCCTCGTCCACACGAATTGTGGAAAGCCGGGACCGGCGGTCCCGGCTCCAGGCTCAATGCCCGCCGAGATAGGCGTTGCGCACCTCCTCGTTGCCCAGCAGTTCCTGGCCGGTGCCGGTCATGCGGATTTCCCCGGTGACCATCACGTAGGCGCGGTCGGACAAGCGCAGGGCGTGGTTGGCGTTCTGTTCCACCAGGAACAGGGTCATGCCGCTCTTCGCCAGCTCCCGCAGGGTCTGGAAGATCTGCTTCACCACGATGGGCGCCAGACCCAGGCTCGGCTCGTCCAGCAGCAGCAGGCGCGGCCGGCTCATGAGCGCGCGGGCAATGGCGAGCATCTGCTGCTCGCCCCCGGACATGGTCATGGCCCGCTGGTTGCGCCGCTCCTTCAAACGCGGGAAGAGCTCGAACATGCGCCGCATGTCCTCATCGGCGTGCTTCATACCGATCGGGATGGTGCCCATCAGCAGGTTTTCCTCGACGCTCATGTCGGGGAATACCCGTCGCCCTTCGGGCGACTGGGCGATACCGTGGGACGCCACGTAGTCGGACGACTTGCGGGTGATGTCGGCGCCGGCGTAGACGATCTGCCCGGCGCTGGCCCGAGGCTGGCCGAAGATCGACATGAGCAGGGTGGACTTGCCCGCTCCGTTGGCGCCGATCAGGCTCACCGTCTCGCCCTCGTCGATGCGCAGCGAGACTTTTTTCAGCGCCTGGATCGGCCCATAGTGGACATCGACGTCCTTGAATTCGAGCAGGGCGCTCATGCCACTTCCTCCTCGTCGGCGCCCAGGTAGGCGGCGATGACCTTGGGGTCGTTACGGACCTGCTCGGGGGTTCCCTCGGCGATCAACGCGCCGTGGTCGAGCACGATCACCTGGTCGGAGATGCTCATCACCATGCCCATGTCGTGCTCGATCAACAGCACGGTGATCCGGTGCTCGTCCCGCAGGCGACGAATGATGGCGCTCAGGCGCTCGGTTTCGGCGGGGTTGAGGCCGGCGGCGGGCTCATCCAGGCAGACGATCTCCGGCCGGGTACACATGGCCCGGGCGATTTCCAGGCGGCGCTGCTGGCCGTAGGAGAGTTCACCGGCGAGGCGGTTGGCGTGCTCCACCAGGTCCACCACTTCCAACCAGTAGAAGGCGGTATCCAGGGCCTTTTCCTCGGCCTGGCGATAGCCCGGGGTGTTGAGCACGCCGGCCACCAGGTTGCGGTTGACCCACATGTGCTGGGCCACCAGCAGGTTCTCCACCACCGACATCTCCCGGAATAGCCGGATGTTTTGGAAGGTGCGCGCCAGGCCGGCGCGGTTCACCAGGTGGGTACCGCCGAACATCTTGTAGCGCAGGCGGCTGAGAAAGCTCGGCGGCGACACGAAGTCGTGGAGCTGGAACGGCTCGCCCATCACCTGGCCCACGTCGGTGGGCCGTTCGCGGGTGTCCAGCACGATGTGGCCGCCAGTGGCCTTGTAGAAGCCGGTCAGGCAGTTGAACACGGTGGTCTTGCCAGCGCCGTTGGGGCCGATCAGGGCGGAGATGGAGTGCCGCTCGATGGCGAAGCTGACGTCGTTCAGGGCGCGGATACCGCCGAACTGCATCATCAGGTGTTCGACGGACAGGATGATGTTCCGGCTCATGGCGCCACCCCCTTGCGGATCGCGACCCCGGTTCGGCTGATCCGCACCAGGCCCCGGGGCCGCCAGATCATCATCAGCACCATGACGATGCCGAACAGCAGCACCCGGTACTCGGCGAAGCTGCGCAGCAGCTCCGGCGCGACGGTCAGCACGAAGGCCGCGATCACCACGCCCAGGGTCGACCCCATGCCGCCCAGCACCACGATGGCGAGGATCAGCGCCGACTCGAAGAAGGTGAACGAGGACGGGTCGATGAAGCCCTGCTTGGTGGCGAAGAACACCCCGGCGATGCCGGCCACGGCGGCGCCCATCATGAACGCCGAGAGCTTCACCAGCACATGGTTGAGGCCCATGGCGCGGCAGGCGATCTCGTCCTCGCGCAGCGCTTCCCAGGCCCGGCCGATGGGCATGCGGGTCAGCCGGTGCTTGATGTAGAGGACGACCAGCACCATCGCGAAGAGGGTGACGAAGGTGAAGATCAGGGTCGCGTTGGGGTTGTAGGCAACCCCCAGCCACTCGTGGACCGGCACGTGGCCCTGCTCCTTGGCGCGGCGGCCGAACTCCAGGCCGAACAGGGTCGGGCCCGGCACCGGCACGCCGTTGGGCCCCCTGGTGAATTCCATCCAGTTGTTCAGCACCAGGCGGATGATCTCGCCGAAGCCCAAGGTGACGATGGCCAGGTAGTCGCCATGCATGCGCAGCACCGGGAAGCCGAGCAGCGCGCCGGCGCAGGCGGCCAGGATCACCACCACTGGCAGCGCCGACCAGAAGCCCAGGCCGAGGTACTGATAGCCCAGGGCCAGGCCGTAGGCGCCGATGGCGTAGAAGCCGACGAAGCCCAGGTCGAGCAGGCCGGCGAGCCCCACCACGATGTTCAGGCCAAGGCCCAGGAGCACGTAGATCAACCCAAGGATCACCACCGAGAGCAGGTACTTGTTGGCGAAGAACGGGAAGGCGATGGCCAGCAGCAGCACCACCGGGATGACGACGCGCAGCATCGATTTGTGGTCCGGCGGCAGCACATGCACACCGCCGGACGGCGAGGCGAACGAGTCGGCGACGCGACGGCCCGTGGGCGTCTGCAGGAACAGGCTCAGGCAGAAGCGGCCGAGCATCACCGCCGCCACCAGCCAGGCGACGCGCACCGGTTGCAGGGTGAAGTCGTAGCCTTGCAGCACCACGCCGACGATGGGCCCGAAGACGATCAACGCCACCAGGCCGGACAGGAGGGTGTCGATCAGACAGCGCTTGAAGTCGAAGGAGGATTCTTTCACCGACATCGCTTACACCTTCGCAACATGGGGCCGGCCCATGAGCCCCTGGGGACGGAAGATCAGGATCAGGACCAGCAGGGAAAAGGAGAACACGTCCTTGAAGTCGGAATTCACCAGCCCCGAGAACTGCGCCTCGGCGATCCCGAGGATCATGCCGCCGAGCATCGCCCCTGGCAGCGAGCCGATGCCGCCGAGCACCGCGGCGGTGAACGCCTTGATGCCGATGATGAAGCCCGCGTAGAAGTCGAAGGTGCCGTAGTTCATGGTGATCAGCACGCCGGCCAGGGCGGCCATGGAGGCGCCGATGACGAACACGTAGGAGATCACCCGGTCGGTGTTGATGCCGAGGATCGAGGCCATCTTGCGGTCCTGCTGGGTGGCGCGGCACATGCGGCCCAGCCTGGTGCGCTGGATCACATAGGTCAGCACGCCCATGCCCAGCAGCGAGACGACGATGATGAACAGCTTGGTGTAGGTGAGCTGGACGTAGCCGGTGCCCACGTGGAACTTGATCACCCCGTCGAGCAGAGTGGGCACGCCCTGCTGGCGCGCGCCCTGGGCGATCTGCACATAGTTCTGCAGGATCAGCGACATGCCGATGGCGCTGATCAGCGGCGCCAGGCGGGTGGAGTTGCGCAGCGGCTTGTAGGCGATGCGCTCGATGGTCCAGCCGTACACGCCGGTGACCACGATGGTGAAGGCCAGGGTGCCGAGGATCAGCAGGGGAAAGGACTGGACGCCGAAGAACGCCAGGACCGCGAGGCCGATGGCGGCCAGGTAGGCGGAGATCATGTACACGTCGCCGTGGGCGAAGTTGATCATGCCGATGATGCCGTAGACCATGGTGTAACCGATGGCGATCAGCCCATAGACCGACCCGAGGGTCAGCCCGTTGATCAATTGCTGCAGGAAAATACCGTCCATGAAGTCATTCTCATAGGCGTGGGAAAGAACGGCGGCGCGTCAACGGCCGGCCCGCCTCGTGAGCGGGCCGCCGGTGAAGGCCGGGAACGGCGAGGGCGAGGCGCCGAGAGGCCTCGCCGCCAGGGAGAGCGGCTTATTTCTGGTGGTACTTGCCTTGGTCGTCCCACTCGTACATGACGTAGTCGGAGACTTTCAGGTCGCCCTTCTTGTCCCACTCCTTCTTGCCCATGACGGTCTGCACCGGGTTGCTCTTCAGCCAGGCGCTGGCGGCGGAGCCATCGGTGCCGCCGGCGCCCTTGAAGGCGGCGGCGATGGCCTGCATGGAGGCGTAGGAATACAGGGTGTAGCCCTCGGGCTCGTAGCCGCTGGCGCGGAACGTATCGATCACCGCCTTGCCGTCGGGGATCAGCCGGGGGTCGGCGCCGAAAGTCATCAACACGCCCTTGGTGTACTGCGGGCCGCCAGCGGTGGTGACCAATTCATCGGTGACCACGCCGTCGCCGGAGATGAACAGCGCATTCACCCCCTGCTCCCGCAGTTGCCGCACCAACGGGCCGGCCTCGGGGTGGAGACCACCGAAATACACCACCTCGGCGCCCGAGGAGCGAATCTTGGTGACCAGGGCGTTGAAGTCCTTCTCACCCCGGGTCAGGCCCTCGTAGAGCACTTCCTTGAGGCCGCGCTTGGCGAGCTGGGCCTTGGTGGCGTCGGCCAGGCCCTGGCCGTAGGTGTCCTTGTCGTGGACGATGGCGACCTTGCTCAGCTTCAGCACGTCGACGATGTAGTCTGCCGCGACCACGCCCTGCTGGTCGTCGCGCCCGCACATGCGGAATTCGCCGTTCAGGCCGCGCTCGGTCACTTGCGGGTTGGTGGAGGCCGGGGTGATGGAGAGAATGCCGGCCTCGTCGTAGATCTCCGAGGCGGGGATGGTGGAGGACGAGCAGAAGTGGCCGATCACCGCCACCGCCTTGTCCGAGTCCACCAGCCGGTTGGCCACCGCCACCGCCTGCTTCGGCTCGCAGGCGTCGTCGCCCTTCACCAGCTTGATCTGTTGACCGTTGATACCGCCGGCGGCGTTGATGTCCTTCGCCGCCTGCTCGGCGCCGCGCCACAACTGCTCTCCGAACGCCGCGTTACCGCCGGTGAGCGGCGCGGCGACCGCGACGACGATATCGGCATGGGCGAAGCCCATGGCGGTGGATAGTGCGACAGCCAGAAAACCTTTCTGAAAAATCTTCGACATGCGGCGTGCTCCGGGGAGTTGTTATAGGTATCGGCCCCCGGAGCCACAGCAAGCCCTATGCCAGCCGCCCGGCGGCGACCCGCGAAGGTTTCTGAAGTAAAGCCCACTCAGGAAGAATCGCGCGTTTCGATGGACTTTCCCCGGAAGCGGGTCGCCAACTGTTTTCGCCGACTGTTCTGTAACGCCCCACCGGTTAGCGCTACGTTTACTTTCGGTAACGAGGGCATGCTTCCCGCAGGAGCACCGCTCTGGTGCGCGCGTATCCAGAGGCGCCCCGAACCGATGCGGCCCACGCTTCGCATCGGCCCCGGCCGCCAGGTTGCTTCGCCCCGAAACGAAAACGCCCCGGTCAAGGCCGGGGCGTCTGGATGAAACCGATGAGGATCAGTCGACCAGTTTCAGATCGCCTTTCATCATCGAGGCGTGCCCCGGGAAGGAGCAGAAGAACTGGTAGTTCTCGCCGGCTTGCAGTTTGGAAACATCGAAGCTGACCGAGTCGGTCTCGCCGCCACCGATGATCTTGGTGTGGGCGATGATGCGGGCGTCGTCGGCCTTCAGGTAGTTCTTGTCCAGCCCGGCCGCCATGCCATCGGTGGTGACGCCGGCCATGTCGGAAGCCTTGCTCAGCACCCAGTTGTGGCCCATCACGTTCTTCGGCAGCTTGCCGTCATGGATGAGCTTCACGGTGAAGGTCTTGCAGCTTTTGCTGACGTCGATGGCCTTGGTGGTATAGGACATCTGGTCGGTGGAATGCACCTCTACCTCGCATTCGGCGGCCAGTACCGGCAGGCTGGCGGCGGCCAGCGCGGATGCGACGATGAGCTTGCGGATCATTGGATGTCTCCTTGGCAGATGGCAAAGGTATAGCCGTTCTCCAGACTGCCTGATAAGTGGCGCGGTTCCCAGTGGTTGCGGCAACGCGACGCAGGCGTCGGACAGTATGCGATGACGCTCCGGCGCCCTCGATCCTCGACGGCGCGGCCGGCCCGCGACGCTAGTATGGCCGAACCTTCTCCCGGGGGCACAACCTGCCCTTCGCCTGGGCACGGGCAGCCGCGTCCTCGCTCGCGGAGCAAGCGCGGCCAGGACGGCGCCACGCGCCCTTCGAGACAGCGGCTGGGCGAACTTCCGAGGGAGGATGGCGACTGGCAAGGGCTCCCTGCCGCTGGCTTGGGCGGGCAGCGAGGAACCGGCCACTTGAATCATTGCCGCCCCGCAGGCGATATGCCCGTGCTTCTCGCCGGCCACGCATCGTTCGGGGCTGGCAAGCGTCACGCCGTCCTTGGCAGGGGCAGGGGTTTCGGAGCGAGAGGCCGGGGATAACCGCGCCCACCGGACAGACGCCCCCTGACCCCGCCACCGGTAATTACTCCCTGATTGGGCCAAAACGAAGGCCCGGAAGCCGCCATGCGCGTCAGGCGGTGCCGGCCAGGGCGCGCGTCCGCAGGTGCCGGGTGGCGGCACCGACCGGTAGCCGAGTCAACATGTCGAGTGCCCTAGCCGGGCGGGCATGACGCCCTTGCCCTTCCGAGGCGCGCTGGCGATCCGGGTGCCGTGCCATTCGAATAGCGGCGGGATGAGCAGGCGAGGCCAATGCGCGACCCCGCTGGCGAGCCTCCAAGGATCCATGGGATCGCCAGGGGACAACGCGGGAATGACATCGAGACGACCCCATGTGGGCAGGGCCGCTCCGACGAGGTCATTCGTCGTCCGGGGTCCCGTCCGCTCGCCAGTAGGCGGCGGTCTTGAGGGCATCTTCCGGCACGCCCTTCTCCTGAAGCAGGGCCTTGGCCTGGCGCGTCAAGGCTTTCTCCAGTGCGACCCAGCCATACAGCCGACCCCCGGGCAGGGCCAGGTTCCTGACCCGTTCCAGCAAGTCGTCCTCATGCCGACGCACCCAGATCACCTCGACCTCGGCCTTGCTCGTCAACGCCTGGCGCTCCTGCTCGTCCTCGATCTGGATCACCGCCACGACCCGCCGCCCGGCCGGCAACTCCTCCAGGCGCCGGGCGATGGCCGGGATCGCCGTCTCGTCGCCGATCAGCAGGTAACTGTCGAAGATATCCGGAACCACCATCGACGCCCGGGGGCCGGCGATATCCAGGTGCTGGCCAGGCGTCGCCTGGGCGGCCCAGGTGGAGGCGGGGCCATCCCCATGCAGGACGAAGTCGATGTCCAGTTCGTTGGCCGCCAGGTCGATGCGCCGAGGCGTGTACTCGCGCATGGTCGGCCGGGCGCCGCCGTTACGGCCCAGGTCGCGCGCGTCGATGGCCTGCCGTTCCTCCGGCGTGCAAGCGAACAGCAGCTTGATGTGGTCATCCGTGCCGAGACTGACGAAGCCCGCCAATTCCGGCCCGCCCAAGGTGACCCGGCGCATGCGTGGGGTAAGGTTGGTGACTCGCAGCACGACAAGGCGGCGCTGGCGAATCTCGTGGTTGACGCGGTGAATGGTGTCGCTCATGGAGTGTCCTCCTTGCCCAAGGCGGCCGGCCCGGAGGCGATGGCCTTGGCGGTGTCGTTGAGCAGGGTACGGACCCGCTCGATCTCGTCGGGCGTCCAGCGGCCGCTGTGCATATGCAGCGCATGGCGCAGGTTGCCGACGGCTTCGTGGATTTCCGGTGGGCGGTCATGGCCGCGCAGGGCGCGCTTGCTGACCTCGATGCGCATGCGCATCCCGTCGAGCGCCACGGCCTGCTCGGCCAGCGCGGCGCGGCCGGCCTCGGTGATGGCATAGAGGCGCTTGCTGCCTTGGACCGCACCGGTAATCAGCTCGGCTTCCTCGAGGTAGCTGAGGGTGGGGTAGATCACGCCCGGACTGGGGCTGTAGCCGCCCTCGAACAGGTTTTCGATCTGGCGGATCAGGTCGTAGCCATGACCGGGCTGCTCGGCGAGCATCGACAGCATCAGCAGTTTCAAGTCGCCGGGGGCGAAGACCCGTGGGCCACGCTCACCCCGACCGGGGCGGCGCTCGAAAGGATCGGAAGAGACATGATCGCGCATGGGAGAACCTGCTTAGATATATCGGAAGATATTACTAAAGATATATCTAAAAACAAGCCAAATGCGGATTATTATCATCAGCTATGGGACGAGGACCGCCGGGCGGCTTGCCCGTATAACAGCGGCCGCCGGCTCGAAGTTGACAAAAAAACCGTGAGCAGTTCAGTCAGGCCGAAGCGCACCGTGCGTCGACAGCCTGGCCATTCGGCCGCCCCCTGAAATCCGTATCGCCCGAGCAAGGCCATGAGCGCCTATCCGCCTTGCCTCGAATGCTCGTAGAAAGCCCTCCCGGCCGGCATCGGTTCGGATGCATGTAGGGTTGATCCCAGGGTCATGGGGGTGGGATGAAGAAGGCCGCATGGGCTCAGCGCGGTTTTTCTTCGGGGACAGGGTCGGGCCCCTGCACCGGCTCGATGCCCCAGCCGCCCTGCTGGTGCCAATCCTCTCCAAAGGTCTCGACGGGGTGCATGGTGCGATCCGACCCGTTGCCGCAGGCCAGCTCGCTCGCAGGGCAATAGCGATCGCAGCCCCAACAGATCCGCTCGGGGTGTTTGGGGTTGAGGGGAAAGGGCTTGGCCATGAAAGTCGGGCCTCGGTACCGGGTTGGTTCCACGGTACCGCGCGCGGGCCATGGCGCCTTGACCACGATCAAGCGCGCCTTGGGAGGGCTGCCCGGCGGGCTGCGGGATCGGACTCCAGAAGCGCCACCTCCAGGCTGCCGCATCATCGGAGCGTGATTGGAATCGGTGCGCCCTCGTGATCGGCGCCAGCCAGGTCGGCGCCCTCCCGAGGCGCTTACCTCGCGCCCCGGCCGCCTGCACCCGTCCATCCATACCATCCGTGCCACGGCGGCCTCTCGTCTTGTGTGACGCCGGTCCACTAATCGACAAGCGAGGCTGGCATCCGGTGCGGAATTCGCCATAGTGGGTGCTTCGCGCGGCCGCCGCCCGGCCGCGTCCCCGTGACGAGCCAGGAAGACATCATGACGGGTTATCGCATTCCCGGACCGACCTGCGCCACGCGCAGCGGCTCCGTCGACGCCGGCACCCTGTGCCGCTCCCTCAGCCCCGCCCCCGGCCCGGTGGGCAGTCAGGGCTCCGGCGCCGGCATCGACCAGACCACCCCCGCCGAGCGGGCCCGCTTGCAGGAAATCCGCCGCCTGGTGGCGGCCAACAACCGCTCCACGTTGGATAACGACCTGATCATCTGCCAGATCTACATGGAGTCGCGTTTCGACGCCATGGCCAAGGCCCCCGGCAGCAGCGCCAAGGGGCTGATGCAGTTGACCGTGGCCGCGGTGAAGCAGGTCTACCAGACTCGCCGGGAAAAGGAACTCAAGCACAAGATCCGCGACAAGGCCGAGTTCGCGGCTGTCATGGCCGAGGGCAAGGCGATGCACTCCAGCGCGCTGATCTTCGACGAAGCCACCAACATCCAGCTGGGCACCGAGTACATGCAACACTGCGTGGACAGCGCCGGTTCGGTGGTGGAAGGCTACAAGCTGTATCGCGGCCTGAGCAACGGCGTCTACTACGCCAAGATCAGCCTCGCGGCCGACCGCCTACGGGCTCGCCCCGATTCCATGCAGCCCCTCTACGACACCCTCAAATGAAGACATTCCCCTGCCTGGCCGCCGCCCTGCTGACGGCTCTCGCCCTGTCGGCCCAGGGCGAGCAGACGCCCTACCCGGGCGAGGAATCGCCCCCCCGCACTGTTCTCGCCTGCACACTGGCGGACGGCAGTCGGGTCACGCTGCTGGGTCAGCCCGACGGCTATGACCAAGAAACCCCGCTGCTGAACGTGGACGGCCAGACCCGACCCGCCTTTCAGGACATGCCCGACAACATCACGTATGTGGGCCGTGCCTTGTATGCCAAGTGTCTCGGCGACGTGCTGTTTTTCGTCTACGAAAGCGCCTCCCCTTATCTCAAGGGCGCGGTGGTTCGCCGGAACCCCGGCTCGCACCAGACCGAGACCCTGATCTTCGCGGAAAAGGCCACCCCACGGTGGCTCTATCTGGGTCAGGACGCCATGCTCGCGGTGATCCCCAACGAGGGGCATGAAAGTGATAAACGCTACCTCGTCTACCGCTACCCCGTGCCCAAAGACGCCGAGGAGCCTGCCGCCAGCGACGCGCTGCCGCCACGCGACGGCTACACGGTACGGGAGATCGAGCCGATCCAAAGCGAAGACGAGTGAGTAACTCGGGCGCTTGCCTCGCGACCGCACGCCGTGGGTTCGTGTCCTGGTCCTTGCCGCCTGGGCTGTCCCGCCGAAGCCGGCTTATGCCGCACCCCTGGCATTCCGGCCCTCGCCGAACATATTGGAGGGGCAGAGTGATCTCCATCCATCATCCTCGCGCTCCCGGAGCGAACATGCACCTTCGACTGGCCCTGCTCTTCCTGCCGCTCCTTGTATCCAGTCTGCCCGCCCTGGCCACGCAGAGGTTGATCGCCTGCGCGCTGGGCGAAGCGGACAAGAAACAAGTGGCGATCACCTCGGAGGCTCCCCTCGCGGGCTCGGCCATTTACCGCCTGGTCATCGGGGGCCACGCGGACTATCTCTACGACGCCAGGGAAGAGCCGGACGACGACCCCGCCGAGTACTCTCGGGGCTCGTTCGTAGAGGCCCAGTGCGCGGGAGACAACGAGCAGGCCCTGGTGGTGACCGGCGAATTCCACTCCAACTTCCTGCAGAGCGTGGTGTTGCGCTACAACCAGACTTGGGGCACGTGGGAACGCCTGAACCTGGCTGAGCGGAGCGCGCCGGAATGGCTTTATCTCGGCACGGGCGGTTTCTATGTGGTGGTCCCTAATCCCGGCCGCAACGAGGCGCCGGAGCGCTACCTGGTTTATCGATTCGATAGCAGCAAGGGCTCGGAGTACCAGGCCTACCTGTCCGAAGGGCCCCAGGGCAGCGATACCCTGCCCGTGCTACCGGACTACCACGCCATTCGCTTGAAACCCAGGCGCCCGCAACCCTGACACGGCCCGACCCGGGTAGGCTACCGCGCCACGCTTATTCCGACCCCAGCGCGCCTCGAAGACCACCATGATCGATTACGCCCTCGACACTCCCACGGCCGCCGACCTGCCTGACCTGCTCGATGTCTGGGAGGCCGCCGTCCGCGCGACCCATGATTTTCTCGACGAGGCCGATATCCAGACGCTGCGGGTGGCCATCCGCGACCAGTACCTGTCCCAGGTGGCGCTCACCTGCGCGCGGGACGAAGCCGGCCGGGTCGCGGGCTTTCTCGGGCGCGACGGGCATCGCGTGGAGATGCTGTTCGTCGATCCGGCGCGCCACGGCCAGGGGCTGGGGCGGCGGCTGCTGAAGCAGGCCATGGACGAACATGGAGTGAACGAGCTGGACGTCAACGAGCAGAATCCCCAGGCCCTGGGGTTCTACCGACGCATGGGCTTCGAGGTGGTCGGCCGCTCGCCGCTGGATGGCGAGGGCCGGCCGTTCCCGCTGCTGCACTTGCGGCTCGTCACGAACGAAGCCAAGGGCTGACGGAGTTGGAGCACGGGCGGACCGAGCCGAACCGCGCCCGGGGTAAGTAAACAGAGGGCCTGGCGCGATTTCAACGCATCAGGCCCATCCATCAGCGGGGCGCCACCGGGCGGGCCTTGGGCTTCTTGCCCGAGCCAGCCGCCTTGTTCGCCTGGTGACGCGCCTCGGCGGCCGCCCTGGCCTGTTCGCGCTTGTCCCAAGGCTTGCCGCCGTCGCTGCCACGGGGCGGTAACCCGGTGTGCTGAGTGAGGATACGCCCGCCGCCCGTCTTGCCGGCGGCACCAGCCTTCTTGCTGCCGGCCGGCGTGGAATTCTTGCGCCGCGCGCTCTGGTAACCCTCCACCTGGGGTTGGTGGGTGGGGATCAACTGATGCTTGCCGTTGCCGATCAGGTCGGCGCGGCCCATGCGCTGCAAGGCTTCCCGCAGCATCGGCCAGTTCTTCGGGTCGTGGTAACGCAGGAACGCCTTGTGCAGCCGGCGCTGTTCGTCGCTCTTGACGATGGTCACGCCGTCGCTCTTGTAGGTGACCTTGCGCAGCGGATTCTTGCCGGAGTGGTACATGGCAGTCGCGGTGGCCATGGGCGACGGGTAGAACGCCTGCACCTGGTCGGCGCGGAAGCCATAGCGCTTGAGCCACAGGGCGAGGTTCATCATGTCCTCGTCGGTGGTGCCCGGGTGCGCGGCGATGAAGTACGGGATCAGGTACTGTTCCTTGCCCGCCTCCTTCGAATACTTCTCGAACATCCGCTTGAAGCGGTCGTAGGTGCCGATGCCCGGCTTCATCATCTTGGAAAGCGGGCCTTCCTCGGTGTGTTCCGGGGCGATTTTCAAGTAACCGCCGACATGGTGGGTCACCAGCTCCTTGACGTATTCCGGCGACTCCACCGCCAGGTCGTAGCGCAGGCCGGAGGCGATCAGGATTTTCTTCACCCCCGGCAGGGCGCGGGCCGACCGGTAAAGCTGGATCAACGCCGAATGGTCGGTGTTGAGGTTCTCGCAGATGCCGGGGAACACACAGGACGGTTTGCGGCAGTGCTGCTCGATCTCCGGGCTCTTGCAAGCGATGCGGTACATGTTGGCGGTGGGCCCGCCCAGGTCGGAGATGACCCCGGTGAAGCCCGGCACCCGGTCGCGGATTTCCTCGATCTCGCGGATGATCGACTCTTCCGAGCGGTTCTGGATGATCCGCCCTTCGTGCTCGGTGATGGAACAGAAGGTACAGCCGCCGAAACAGCCGCGCATGATATTCACCGAGAAGCGGATCATCTCGTAGGCCGGGATCTTCGCGCCCCCATAGACCGGGTGCGGCACCCGGGCGAAGGGCATGCCGAAGACGTAATCCATTTCCTCGGTGGTCATGGGGATCGGCGGCGGGTTCAGCCAGATGTCCATCTCGCCATGGCGCTGCACCAGGGCGCGGGCGTTGCCCGGGTTGGTCTCCAGGTGCAGCACGCGGTTGGCGTGGGCATAGAGCACCGGGTCGTTGCGCACCTTCTCGAAGGACGGCAGGCGAATCACGGTGCGCTCGCGGGTCAGCTTCGGGCTCGGCAGCAATTGCACCACCTTGGCTTCCTGGGGGTCGTCCGCCATGGTGGACGGCCCCTTCTCCTGCTCGATGGCGCAGGCTTGCAGGTCCTGGGTGTTGACGTAGGGGTTGATGATCTTGTCGACCCGGCCCGGACGGTCGATGCGGGTCGAGTCCAGCTCGAACCAGTCCGCGGGCGTGTCGCGGCGGACGAACGCCGTGCCACGCACGTCAGTGATGGAGCCGATGGGTTCGCCGCTCGCCAGGCGCTGGGCGATCTCCACCACGGCGCGCTCGGCGTTGCCATAGAGCAGGATGTCGGCGGTGGCGTCCATCAGGATCGAGCGCCGGACCTTGTCCTGCCAGTAATCGTAATGAGCGATGCGCCGCAGCGAGGCCTCGATGCCACCGAGCACCACCGGCACATGGGTGTAGGCCTCCTTGCAGCGCTGGCTGTAGACCAGGCTGGCGCGGTCCGGGCGCTTGCCCGCCAGGCCGCCGGGGGTATATGCATCGTCGGAGCGAATCTTCTTGTCGGCGGTGTAGCGGTTGATCATGGAGTCCATGTTGCCGGCCGCCACGCCGAAGAACAGGTTCGGCTCGCCCAAGGCCATGAAATCGTCCTTCGAACGCCAGTCCGGCTGGGCGATGATGCCGACGCGGAAGCCCTGGGCTTCCAGCAGCCGGCCGATGATGGCCATGCCGAAGGACGGATGGTCCACATAGGCATCGCCGGTGACGATGATGATGTCGCAGGAATCCCAACCGAGCCGATCCATCTCTTCCCGGCTCATGGGCAGGAAAGGCGCGGGACCGAAACACTCGGCCCAGTACTTGGGATAGTCGAACAGCGGCTTCACGGCATGCATGCTTGAGGGACCGGCAGGTTTTACGGGGCGCGGAATATAGCACAAAAAATATACAAGCCCGACGCTTGCGGTCGGACTTTTCATCGCCTCGCCGGGCAGGGCCACGTCTCGCGCGGCGTGCCGGACCTCAGTGGCCGACGTAGCGGCGGCGCACCCGGGCGGTCACCTTGCTCAGCAGCTCGTAGCCCACCGTGCCGGCGGCCCGGGCCACCTCGTCCACCGGGAGGTGGGCGCCCCACAGTTCCACGCTGGCGCCGACGGCGAGGTCGGGACGGCCGGAGAGGTCCACGGTCAGCAGGTCCATGGAAACCCGGCCCACCAGGGGAACCCGTTGGCCCCCCAGCCACACGGGCGTGCCGGCGGGCGCGTGACGCGGATACCCGTCGGCGTAGCCGCAACTGACCGTGCCGATACGGGTTGGCCGCTCCGCGATCCAGTCGGCGCCGTAGCCGACGCTGGCGCCGGTTTCCACCTCGCGCACGCCGATCAGCTTCGCCTCCAGGGTCATCGCCGGACGCAGCCCCAGCTCGTCGACGCCGAGGTCGGCGAATGGCGTGGCGCCGTACAGCAGGATGCCCGGGCGAACCCAATCCATGTGGGCGGCGGGAATGGTCAGGATCGCCGCCGAGTTGGCCAGGCTGCGCCGGTTGAAGTCGAGATCGAGCAGGTCGAGGAACATCTCCATCTGTTGCTCGGTGAGCGGATGACCGCGTTCGTCGGCACAGGCCAGGTGGCTCATGAGGTTCAGCTCGGCGGCCTGGGGCGCGTCTTGCAGCCGGGCGTGCCAGCCGCGCAACGCCTCCGGCGCGAAGCCGAGCCGGTGCATCCCCGAGTCCAGCTTGAGCCAGACCGCCAACGGCTTGCCGGGGTCACTGGCGAGCAGTGCCTCGGCCTGGTCGTCGTCGCGCACCGCCACGTCCAGCCCCAGGTGAGCGGCGATGCGGTACTCGCCGGGTTCGAAGCAGCCCTCCAGCAGCAGAATACGCGCCAAGCCGTGCATCGCCCGCACATCCGCCGCCTCCTCCAGGCTGGCCACGGCGAACCCGTCCGCCTCGTCATGCAGGGTGCTGACCACTTCGCGAATACCGTGCCCGTAGGCGTTGGCCTTGACCACGGCGAAAGTCTGGCGACCCGGCGCGCAGCGCTTGGCGATGGCATGGTTGTGGCGGATGGCGGCCAGATCGACCGTGGCGATGAGCGGACGCATGGCGAACCCTGCAGACGGAACGGGCGGGCATTCTAACCGGGCCGGAGCCCGCATCGAATTGACCTGACTCAGGTCCGCCGACGCCTGAGGCGGCTCATTCGTCGTCGAAGGTGTAGCTGCCCGGGGCGAGGTTCTCGAAGCGCGAGTATTTACCGAGGAAGGCCAACCGCGTGGTACCGATGGGGCCGTTACGCTGTTTGCCGATGATGATCTCGGCGACGCCCTTGTACTCGGTCTCGGGGTGATACACCTCGTCCCGATAGACGAACATGATGATGTCGGCGTCCTGCTCGATGGCCCCGGATTCCCGCAGGTCGGAGTTCACCGGGCGTTTGTTCGGCCGCTGCTCCAGGGAGCGGTTGAGCTGGGACAGGGCCACGACCGGGCAGTTGAATTCCTTCGCCAGGGCCTTGAGCGAGCGGGAAATCTCGGAAATCTCGTTGACCCGGTTATCGCCACTGGAACCGGGGATCTGCATCAGTTGCAGGTAGTCGACCATGATCATGGCAATCTCGCCGTGTTCGCGAGCCAGGCGGCGGGTCCGGGCGCGCATTTCCGAGGGCGAGATACCGGCGGTGTCGTCGATGAACAGTTTGCGGTCGTTGAGCAGGTTCACCGCCGAGGTCAGGCGCGGCCAGTCGTCGTCCTCCAGGCGACCGGCGCGTACCTTGGTCTGGTCGATGCGCCCGAGGGACGCGAGCATCCGGATCACGATGGAGTCGGCGGGCATCTCCAGGGAATACACCACGACCGCCTTGTCGCTGCGCAACACGGCGTTTTCCACCAAGTTCATGGCGAAGGTGGTCTTGCCCATGGAGGGGCGCCCGGCGACGATCACCAAGTCGGCCGGTTGCAAGCCGCTGGTGGCGGCATCCAGGTCGGTGAAGCCGGTGGAAAGGCCGGTGATGGCGTCGCCCGCGTTGAACAGCGAGTCGATCCGGTCGATGGCCTTGACCAGGATGTCATTGATCGCCATGGGGCCGCCGGTCTTCGGCCGCGCCTCGGCGATCTGGAAGATCAGCCGCTCCGCCTCGTCGAGGATTTCCTCCCCGGTACGCCCCTGGGGGGCGTAGGCGCTATCGGCGATTTCGTTGGAAATGCCGATCAACTGCCGCAACGTGGCGCGCTCGCGGATGATCTGCGCGTAGGCCTTGATATTGGCCACCGAGGGGGTGTTCTTGGCCAGCTCTCCCAGGTAGGCCAGGCCGCCTACCTGGCTCAGTTGGCCCTCCTTGTCCAATTGCTCGGACAAGGTGACCACGTCGAAGGGCTGGTTGCGCTCGGCCAGCTTGTGAATGGCGCGGAAGATCAGGCGGTGGTCATGGCGATAGAAGTCACCGTCGGACACCTGATCGAGCACCCGCTCCCAGGCGTTGTTGTCCAGCATCAGCCCGCCCAGCACGGCCTGCTCGGCCTCGATGGAATGCGGCGGCACCTTGAGCGCGGCGGTTTCCAGGTCGTATTGCTCGGGGACGGAGAGTTCGTTCATTGGCTTCGCGAAAAATCAGGCATCGGAAAAGACAACGGGCACGGTACGCTCGCGCGATACCGTGCCCGATTGTTAGCAGGCCCGCGCATCTGCGCAAGCCCGCCTCGGCGGCGGACCGTTCGGCGCGGCTCAGCCGGCCTGGACGATCAGCTTGACCGTGGCCTCGACGTCGGTGTGCAGGTGCACGGCCACGTCGTATTCGCCAACTTGGCGAATGGTGCCATTGGGCAGGCGCACTTCGCTCTTCGCCACTTCCACGCCGGAGGCGGTCAGGGCGTCGGCGATGTCGGCGGTGCCGATGGAGCCGAACAGCTTGCCTTCGTCACCGGCCACGGCGGTGATGGTGACTTCCAGCTCGGCCAGTTGGGCCGCGCGGGTTTCGGCGGATGCTTTCTTCTCGGCGGCGGCCTTTTCCAGCTCGGCGCGACGCGCTTCGAAAGCCGCGACGTTGGCAGCGGTCGCGGCGGTGGCCTTGCCCTGCGGCAGCAGGTAGTTGCGGCCGTAACCGGACTTAACGTTCACCTTGTCGCCCAGGTTGCCCAGGTTGGCGATTTTTTCCAGCAGGATGACTTCCATCTGAGTCTTACCTCTTAACTTTTTAACCTTCACCGTTCGGTACGTCCGGTCCGCTCGTGCGTCCCGTGCGCCGAAAATCAAACAGGCTGTCGACGAGAGCCGCGACGACCAGCAATGGATAGATCAATTGCATGAACAACAGCAGCGTGACGTAAAGCCCCACCAACCAGAACCGCCCAAGGCGTCCCTGAGCGATCAGGCCGTGCATCAGGGCAAGGCCGGCGAACGCCAGCGGCACGCTGCACAAGGGCGTCAACATGGCCCATCGCGGCCCCAGGTTGGGCCCCAGCAGCATGCCGGCGAGCAACCCGAACGCCACGGCCGGCGGCAAGCGCAGCACGCGGAACTCCCGGCCGAACCCGCCCGGGTTGTACAACGCCGCCTGCCAGTAACGACCCAGCATCAGGCTGAGCACGCTGCCGATCTGCAACAACGCCGCCAGCAAGCCGGTCAACACCGGCGCCACCAGCTCGCCCAGACGCGCTTGCTCGTCCACCGTCAACTGCTGGTGGACGCCGGGCAGCATCTGCGGCAAGAGCGCGCGTAGCTCGTTCGCCATCGCCTCGATGGGCCCGCCGAACAGCGCGCCCAAGGCGGCACCGAACACCAGCCCCATCGCCACACTGCACAGCAGCACGCGCGACCATGACAAGCTCGACCGCAGCACCAGCGCCAACCCCAAGGTACCGAGCAACACCAAGAGCGTTCTCGGCTCGCCGAAGTACCACCAGGCCAGAGCGGGCAGCAGCGCCCAGAGCACGATGCTTGCCGCGTCACCCAGTCCCCGGCGCAACAACACCAGAGACCCTGCGGCGGCGCTGAGCCAGAACAACAAGGGTAACGCCGCGGCGCCCGCCACCACGAGGGTGGCCTGCATGCGGCCGCGCATGATGAATCCGGCCAGGGCGCGCATGCGTCTATCTATCCATTACGTCTGTCGACGGCCCGGGCTCAACGGCCGTGGCTGTCGGTGTAGGGCAGCAGGGCCAGGTAGCGGGCGCGCTTGATAGCGGTCGCCAGCTGACGCTGATACTTGGCTTTGGTCCCGGTGATGCGGCTGGGAACGATCTTGCCGGTTTCCGAGATGTAGGCTTTCAGGGTGTTGAGATCTTTGAAGTCGATCTCTTTCACGCCTTCGGCGGTGAAGCGGCAGAACTTACGACGGCGGAAGAAACGTGCCATGTGGATAACCTCACTAGATCCGGGGATTACTCGTCAGCGTTGTCGCTGTTGTCGCTGTCGTCGCTCTCGGCGCCTTCCGCGGATTCGACGCGGTCACGACGCTCGCGGCGCTCGTTGCGGTTTTCCTCGGCCTTGAGCATTTCGGACTGACCGATGACGGCTTCGTCGCGACGGATGATCAGGTTGCGGATCACGGCGTCGTTGTAGCGGAAGTTGTCTTCCAGCTCGGCCAGGGCCTTGCCGCTGCACTCGACGTTCAGCATCACGTAGTGAGCCTTGTGAACGTTGTTGATGGCGTAGGCCAGTTGGCGGCGGCCCCAGTCTTCCAGGCGATGGATCTTGCCGCCGTCTTCTTCGATGAGCTTGGTGTAGCGCTCGACCATGCCGCCGACCTGCTCGCTCTGGTCCGGATGAACCAGGAAGATGATTTCGTAATGACGCATGAATGCTCCTTACGGGTTGTAGCCTGCCGACAATGCGGTCAGGCAAGGAGTGAATGGTTTTGTAGACTTGCCGGTGGCAAGGCGCGTCGGCGCCTGCCGAGGCGGCAAGGCGCGACATTCTAGAGAAGCCCCCAGAGGGGCGCAAGGCAAATGGCGATTATTTGAACAACGAGAGGCCGCTCAGCCGGCGCTTTTCGCCTGGCGCTGGCGCAGGGCCTCGAACAGGCAGATCCCGGTGGCCACCGAAACGTTGAGACTGCTGACGCTACCGGCCATCGGCAGCTTCACCAGGTAATCGCAATGTTCCCGGGTCAGACGACGCATGCCCTTGCCTTCGGCGCCCATCACCAGCACGGTCGGCCCCGTCAAGTCCTGCACGAAGACCACCTGCTCGGCCTCTCCCGCCGTGCCGACCACCCAGAGCCCACGCTGGCGGAGCTTCTCCAGGCTGCGCGCCAGGTTGGTAACCGCTACCAGCGGAATCACCTCGGCGGCCCCACAGGCGACCTTGCGCACCGTGGCGTTGAGGGTCGCGGACTTATCCTTCGGCACGATTACCGCCAGCGCGCCCGCGGCATCCGCCGTGCGCAGGCAAGCGCCCAGGTTATGGGGATCGGTGACACCATCCAGCACCAACAGCAGGGGCGGGCCTTCCGCGCGGTCGAGCAGTTCGTCGAGCATCGCCTCGCCCCAGACCTGGCTCGGGCTGACCTCGGCCACCACGCCCTGATGGACGCCTTCGACCCAGGCATCCATCTCGCGCCGCTCGCATTGCCCCACCGCGACCCGCGCCCGCCCGGCCAGCTCGATCAGTGCCTGAGCGCGGGGATCGCCCCGCCCCTCCGCCAGCCAGACCTGCTTGACCCGCTTGGGGTGATGACGCAACAACGCTTCCACGGCGTGCACGCCGTAGATTTTTTCCAACTGACTCATGAACTGACCTTGCGTTTACGGGGTTTGGGCGCCCCATCGGCCGCCTTCGCCTTGGGTGGGCCCTTACGATGCGTGGCCTTGGCTTTCGCCGGTTCGCCCTTGGCCGCCTTGGCCTTCTTGCTGGAGGTTTTCCCCGACGCCTTCTCGCCGCCTCCCGCCTGGCCGGTACGAGCCGTTTTGCCAGCACGGGCCTTGCGCGCGGGACCTTCACCCTGGCGTGCCTCGGACAACAAGGCGTCCTTCACCGCCCGGCTCTTGCGCACGTCGGTATTGCCCAGCATGTCTTCCGCTTGCACGAGCATTTCCGGTGGCACCGACAGGGCCTGGACCTTGCCGGCCTTGCCACGACGCACCGCCACGGCGCCTTCGATTTCCACCTTTACCTCTGGCTCCTGATGGCGCCGCTTACGGCCGGTACGCGCCTCGCTTTTCGGCGGCTCGCTTCCGGACTGGCGTTTCTTGCGCCCCGCGGGCGCGCTTCCCGCCAGCTCGAAATCGATCTTGCGTTCATCCAGATCGACCCGGGCGACCCGCACGCTCAGGCTGTCGCCGAGCCGGAAACTGCGGCCGCTACGCTCGCCGGAGAGGCGATGATGGATCGGATCGAAGTGGTAGTAGTCGTCGGGCAGCGCGGTGACATGCACCAAGCCTTCGACATAGATGTCGGTCAGCTCCACGAACAGGCCGAACCCCGTCACCGCGGAGATCACCCCTGGGAACACCTCGCCGACCCGCTCCCGCATGTATTCGCATTTCAACCAGTTAGTGACATCACGCGTTGCCTCGTCGGCGCGGCGCTCGGTCATCGAAGTCTGCTCGCCCAGTTGCGCCAGGGCCGGCTCGTCGTAGGGGTAGATGCGTGCCTTGGGCATGCTGCTGGCCCCGGCGCGCCGCACATGCTCGCTTGGCGTCTTGGAGCGGATCACGCTACGGATGGCACGATGCACCAGCAAGTCCGGATAGCGCCGGATCGGCGAAGTGAAATGGGTGTATGCCTCATAGTTCAGGCCGAAGTGGCCGGCATTGTCCGGGCTGTAAACCGCCTGGCTCAAGGAGCGCAGCATCACGGTCTGGATCAGGTGGTAATCGGGCCGCTCGCGAATGGTCTGCAACAAGGCTTGGTAATCGCTGGGCGTGGGGTCGCCCTTGCCCCGGTTCAGGGTCAGGCCCAACTCGCCGAGGAACAGTCGCAGCTTTTCCAGGCGCTCCGCTGGCGGGCCGTCGTGCACCCGATAGAGCGCGGGGATGCCATGCTGCTGCAGGAAGCGCGCGGTGGCCACGTTGGCGCAGAGCATGCATTCTTCGATCAGCTTGTGGGCGTCGTTGCGCTGGGTCGGGCGGATCTCGGCGATCTTGCGGTCGGCACCGAAGACGATACGCGTTTCCTGGGTCTCGAAGTCAATGGCGCCGCGACGTTGGCGCGCGCTCAACAGCACCTGATAAAGGGCGTAAAGCTGGCGCAACGAGGGTACTAAATGCGGCAATTGCTCCGCGACCTGTCGCCCTTCCACCGAATCGGGGGTTTCCAGCAACTGACTGACCTTGGTATAGGTCAGCCGCGCGTGGGAGTGGATGACTGCCTCGTAGAATTCGTAACCGGTGAGCTTGCCCGTCCGGGACAAGGTCATTTCGCACACCATGGCCAGCCGGTCGGTGAGCGGATTCAGCGAGCAGAGGCCATTGGAAAGAATTTCCGGCAGCATCGGCACGACTTTCTCGGGGAAATAGACCGAGTTGCCGCGCGTGGTCGCCTCCTGGTCCAGCGCCGAGCCAACCTTCACGTAATGGGAAACGTCGGCGATGGCCACGAAAAGCCGCCAGCCGCCCCCCTTGCGGGCCTCGGCGTATACGGCATCGTCGAAATCCCGGGCGTCCTCGCCGTCGATGGTGACCAGGGGCAGGTGGCGTAGGTCCACTCGCTTGGCCTTGTCTTTCTCCGCGACCTCCGGCTTGAGCTTGGCGACTTCCTTGAGGACTGCGGAGGGCCACTCGTGGGGAATGTCATAGCTGCGCAGTGCGACTTCAATCTCCATGCCGGGCGCCATGTAGTCGCCGAGCACCTCCACGACCTCGCCCTGGGCCTGGCGGAAGCCGCTCGGCCATTGCTCGATGCGTACCTGGACGAACTGACCGTGACGCGCGCCGCCTTGCTTGTCCTGGGGGATCAGGACTTCCTGCTGAATTCGTGGGTTGTCGGCGACCACTCGGGCAATGCCGCTCTCTTCGAAGAAACGGCCAACCAGGGTCTCGTGGGCGCGGGAGACCACTTCCACGAGCGCGCCTTCGCGCCGGCCACGTCGGTCCAGTCCCGATACCCGGGCCAAGGCGCGGTCGCCATCGAAGACCAGCCGCATCTGGGCGGGACTGAGGAACAGGTCGTCGCTGCCGTCGTCGGGAATGAGGAAGCCGAAGCCGTCACGGTGGCCACTGATACGGCCGCAGATCAGGTCGAGCTTGTCCACCGGCGCGTAGGTGCCACGGCGGGTGTAGATCAACTGAGCATCGCGCTCCATCGCCCGCAAGCGACGCCGCAAGGCTTCCACTTGTTCCTCGCTGCTCAGGCCGAACTCCTCGACCAGTTGCTCGCGGTTCGCCGGTGCGCCGCGTTCAGCAAGGTGCTGCAGGATCAGTTCGCGGCTGGGAATCGGATTTTCGTATTTTTCCGCCTCGCGGGCGGCCTCGGGATCGAGGTTCTGCCAATCGGCCATCAGAGCGCCTTCATCTTTTTTGTCCATATGCACGTGCGTATTAAGCTCGAAAACGCCGACGCGGTCAGCTTCGGCGCGTAATTTAAATTTTTTGCATAACAGGGGTTTACAAGGTGAAACCCGGTCCGTATAGTGCGCCACCACAACGACGGCAAACGTTGTTGAGTTGAAGACGCGAGAGATCGCAGACTCAACGCCCAGGTGGCGGAATTGGTAGACGCACTAGGTTCAGGTCCTAGCGGTGGCAACACCGTGGAAGTTCGAGTCTTCTCCTGGGCACCACCTCTTCTTTAGGATGTTTAAAAACATTCTAAATTCAAAAAAACCGACCTTGAGTCGGTTTTTTTGTTTTTGATCTACGCGCGTACCGAAGCTCAAAGCGGCTCGATACCCCTCGCTTCTTTTCTTGGACGGCAACCTCAACCTCCTCCTTTAAGACCTGGAAGCGCCCGTCTACGCGAACGACGTGGCGAAGCACGGACCACCCCGCTCCGCCAGCCGCTCCCTCCACAACGAACCCTCAGCAAGCCGAGCGATGCCTCAGGCGCGGAACTGCCCTAGGCTGGCCTTGAGCTGGGTCGCCAAGGTGTCCAGCTCGCGGCCACTGGCGGCGGTAGCGGATACGGCTTCCGCCGCGCGCCGGGCTTCGCTATGAATCACTTCCACTCGCCCGCGTACCGCGTCGGCGCCGGCGGCTTGTCGGGAGGCGGCCAGCGCGGCGGCATCGATGGCGACATGCACTTCCTCCACCGCGCTCTGCACCGATTGCTGTAGCTGACGACTGTCCCGCAACGCGGCAAGACCCTCGCTGGCTTGCTGCCCGGCCTGGCCGATGGCCGCCACAGCTTCCTGAGCACCCCGCTGCAGCGCACCGATGTGGGCTTGAATGTCGCCGGTGGATTGTTGCGTCTTGCTCGCCAGGGCTCGCACTTCATCGGCCACCACGGCGAAGCCGCGCCCGCTTTCCCCGGCACGAGCCGCCTCGATGGCCGCATTCAAGGCCAACAGGTTAGTCTGCTCGGCGATCCCGTGGATGACCGTGAGAACCACCTCGATCTGTTCGCTCTGCCGCGCCAGTCGTTCGATGACGGCGGACCCAGCCTGCACTCGGGTGACCAGCTCCTCGATGAGGTTACTCACCTGGACGGCGATGGCGGCATTGTCTTGGGCCGCCTTGCGGATCGACACCACCCGCTCCAGGGCTTCCTGCATGGTACGGCTTTCCGATTGCGCCTCGGCGGCCATGTCCGCCAGGGCCTGCAAACTCACGGCCACTTCGTCGCGCTGGCGCGCCGTGGCCGCTTCCGCCGCCGCGCTGCGGGCGGTGAGACCGGCGATCTCGCGGCCGGTCCGCACCGCGACATCCCCGGCCTCGCGAACGATAGGCTGCAGCTTAGCGACGAAGCGATTCACCGCGGAAGCCATTTCACCCACTTCATCGTGGCTGTCGATGTCCACTCGGCGCGTCAGGTCGCCCTCCCCCGCAGCCAGATCGTTCAAGGCAGCGATGAGCAGCCTCAACCGATTCACCACGCGGTGACCGAGCACGATGGCCAGCACCAGCAGCACCCCCAGCCCCACCAGCACCAATCCGAGGCCGATTCGCCAACGCAAGCTCGACTCGGCATCGCCGACCGCCCCGCGCATGCCCGCCGTCATATTGGAGGCGGTGCTCTCGGCGGATTTCAACCGCGCTGTCAACGCCGTGGAGCTGTCCTTGGCGGCTCCCGCCAGGCTATCCGCCACCAACTGGCCGCTGCTGGAAATCATGGCGCTGAAACGCGCATCCAAGGCCGCCTGTTCGCTGTCGATGGACGCGGTGGAAACCCCCATGAGCACCTTGCCGATCTCCACACCATTGGGACTGATGGAAGATTCCACGAAGTAGACCGAGGGGTCCTTGCGCGCCGCGTCCAGCACCTTGTCCAAGGCGCGGTCGCCCTGTCCCTTGCTCAGCAGCGCCCGGATCTGCGGATTGTCGCGGTTGAGGTAGCGGGTCAGGTGCTGGCCCTCGGCATCGTCGTAGATGACGAACAGAACATTGGGGTTGCGTTGAGCCCGCCGGGCGAACTCGGACAGCGTCGGGATATCGGCGTCCCACATGGCTCGGGGCGCCACCGCGGCCAACAGCAACGCCAGATCGTTGGCAGAGTCCTTGAGGCTCTGCTCCAGCACGCCGCGCATCTGCTTCTGCTCCTCGGACAACCGCTGCGTCAAGCCGTCGGTCAAGTGCTTGCGGGTACGCACGGACAAGCCGCCTAGGCTGGACGTGACTTCGTCCCCCGCCGCCTTCAGCTCGGCGGACAGGCGCTCGGTGTCGCTGCTCAGGCGATCCCCCAGATCGCTCATCAGGTTTTTCACGGTGCTCTGCGTCAGTACCAGCACCACCATCACCTGTACGCATAGCGCGATACCCAACGCCACGAACACAGGCCGCAACAAACGACTACGGAGCAGCGAAAGAACGGCAGACACGATAGAGCCTCCACGACCGTCGGCGGGACGGTGGATTCAAAGGGATTTATAGCTCAAAGCAAACGGCGTGCCGCCTATAAGGCAAACTTCTCGTCCAAAAAGCAACGGGCCGCGATGCGGCCCGTTGTCCTTGCACGACTCCGATTAGGAGTAGGGATGTCGCAGAATGATCGTTTCGTTGCGATCCGGACCGGTGGAAATGATGTCGATGGGCGCCCCCACCAGTTCCTCGACGCGCTTGATGTAGGCGCGCGCATTGGCCGGCAGGTCTTCCAGGCTCTTCGCCCCCACCGTGGACTCGGCCCAGCCCGGTACTTCCTCGTACACCGGTTGCAGGCCCAGGTAGCTGTCGGCGTCGGTCGGCGCATCGGTCAACACGTTACCGTCCTGATCTTTGTAACCGGTACAGATACGAATGGTATCCAGACCATCGAGCACGTCGAGCTTGGTCAGGCACAGGCCGGAAATGCTGTTGATCTCGATGGCCCGGCGCAGGATCACCGCGTCGAACCAACCGCAGCGACGGGCGCGTCCGGTGGTGGCGCCGAATTCGTGGCCACGCTTGGCGAGGAAGGCACCCACATCGTCGAACAGCTCGGTGGGGAACGGGCCGGAGCCCACGCGAGTGGTGTACGCCTTGGTGATGCCCAGGATGTAGTCCAGGTACAGCGGCCCGAATCCCGATCCGGTGGCGGTGCCGCCGGCGGTGGTGCTGGAGCTGGTGACGTAAGGGTAAGTGCCGTGATCGATGTCCAGCAGCGAGCCCTGAGCGCCCTCGAACATGATGTAGGCGCCTTGCTTGCGCAGCTCGTGCAGGCGCGCGGCAACGTCGGTGATCATCGGGCGCAGCAGTTCGGCATACCCGAGCGCCTCGTCCAAGGTTTTCTGGAAGTCGATCGGCGGTTCCTTGTAGTAGTGCTGCAGGACGAAGTTATGGAAATCCAGCAACTCGCCCAGCTTGGCGGCGAAGCGCTCCCGATGGAACAGGTCGCCGATGCGCAGTCCGCGCCGGGCCACCTTATCCTCGTAGGCCGGGCCGATGCCGCGGCCGGTGGTGCCGATCTTCGCATCGCCCCGGGCTTTTTCCCGGGCCTGATCCAAGGCCACGTGGTAAGGCAGGATCAAGGTGCAAGCCGGGCTGACACGCAGCCGCTCACGCACCGGCACGCCTTTCTCTTCCAGCTTGGTGATTTCGCGCATCAGCGCATCGGGAGCGACCACCACGCCATTGCCGATCAGGCACTGGACGTTGTCGCGCAGGATGCCGGATGGAATCAGGTGCAGGACGGTTTTCTCGCCGTCGATCACCAGGGTATGGCCGGCGTTATGCCCGCCCTGGTAGCGCACCACGGCGGCGGCCTGATCGGTGAGCAGGTCGACGATTTTTCCCTTGCCCTCATCACCCCACTGGGTGCCCAGGACGACGACGTTCTTACCCATAACACTTGTCCTCTCGAGGAAAACCACAGCCGGCCAGGCCGGCGGAAAACGATTCAGAGCGCCAGCGGCGCCACCGACCACTGGCCGTCGGCCCAGACCAACTGGCGGTCGCAGCCGGCTTCGTGGGCGCAGGACGGCGCTTGGCCCGGCAACGCCTGCACGACCCTCAGGCCCTCGCGACGCAGCCGGCTCACCGCCTGCCAGAGATAAGGGTCGCGACTGTCAGGCGCCCAGACCCCGGAGGCCTCCGGCTCTCGGGGCATCTGGCCCAGGCTGACCAAGGATTTCAAGTCGGTGGAGAAGCCGGTCGCCGGGCGTGCCCGGCCGAAATCCGCGCCGATGCCATCGTAGCGCCCCCCTTGGGCGATGGACTGGCCGACGCCCGGCACGAAGGCGGCGAACACCACGCCGGAATGGTAGTGATAGCCGCGCAGCTCGCCGAGATCGAAATACAGGGGCAACTGCGGGTAGCGGATTTCGAGCTCATCGGCAATCGCGATCAGCTCGTCGAGGGCCCGATGCACTTGGGCGGGCGCCTCCACCAGGCAGGCCGAAGCCAGCTCCAGCACATCGCGTCCGCCGGACAGTTCCGCCAACGCACGCAGCATCGAGGCCAAATGTCCCGGCAGGTGCTCGGTCAAGGCCGCGACTTCGTCCACGGCCTTGCGCTGCAGCGCATCGAACAGGATCTGCTCCGCCTGGCCGGAAAGACCGGCGGCCTGAGCGAGCCCGCGATAGATGCCAACATGGCCAAGGTCCATGTGCACATCGGGCACCCGAGCCATTTCCAGCATGTCCAGCATCAGGCTGATGACTTCCACATCGCTGGCCGGGCTGGCATCGCCATAGAGTTCGGCGCCCAGTTGGATCGGGCTGCGTGACGTCGCGAGAGCCCGGGGCTGCACATGGAGCACGCTGCCGGCGTAGCAGAGACGGCTGGGCCCCTCACGCCGCAAGGTGTGGGCGTCGATACGGGCCACCTGAGGAGTGATATCGGCGCGAAAGCCCATGAGACGGCCGGACTCCGGGTCGACCACCTTGAAGGTGCGAAGGTCCAGGTCCTGGCCGGCACCGGTCAGCAGGGAGTCGAGGTATTCCAGATGAGGGGTGACGACGAACTCGTAGCCCCAACGCTGGAACAGGTCCAGCACATGGCGACGGGCTGCTTCGATGCGAGCCGCTTCGGGCGGCAGAACTTCTTCGATCCCATCTGGCAGCAGCCAGCGATCTACCGTTGCCATTTCACCATTCCTTCTCAATCGGCGGCGGGGCCTTCAGTGAAGCAGATAGAGGAGCCCGGTACCCAGCACCATGCCGGCCAGCCCCAGACGAAGCCGTCCATCGGAGAGGGCCGTCAACCCAAGCACCGCGGCGCGCCAATGGCGTGGATAGAGGAAGGGCAGGATGCCTTCGAGCACCAGCACGAGACAGACCGCTATGCCAAGTTCCCGCCACATGATTCCCGCGGACGTAAAAAAGCCGGGATGTTCCCGGCTGATTCATGATACCCAGATTTTCCCCGTGGGTCACCCCGGCAGGCGACGGACGCCTGCCGGGCAACCGTCAGGGCTTGGGCTGCTTCAGGTAGCGGAAGAACTCGCTGCTGGGGTCGAGCACCAGCACATCGCTCTTGTTCGCGAAGCTTTCCCGATAGGCGTGCAGGCTGCGGTAGAAGGCGTAGAACTCCTGGTCCTGCCCATAGGCCTGGGCGTAGATCGCGGCGGCCTTCGCGTCGCCGTCCCCCCGGGCTTCCTCGGCTTGACGATAGGCCTCGGCCAACAGCACGCGACGCTGGCGATCGGCGTCGGCGCGGATGCCCTCGGCCAGTTCACTGCCTTTCGCGCGATGCTCGCGGGCCTCGCGCTCGCGCTCGGTGCCCATGCGCTCGAACACGCTACGGTTGACTTCCTTGGGCAGGTCGATGGCCTTGACGCGAACGTCCACCACCTCAATGCCCAATTCCTTGCCAGCCATCCGGTTCAGCGCGGCGGTGATGTCCCCCATCAGCGCGTCGCGCTCGCCGGACACCACCTCGTGCAGGGTGCGCTTACCGAACTGGTCCCGCAGCCCCGCCTCGAGCCGCCGCGACAGGCGCTCGTCGGCGATCTGCTTCATCCCGGAGGTCGCGGTATAGAAGCGCTCCGCATCGGCTACCCGCCACTTGGCATAGGCATCCACCATCACGGCTTTCTTTTCCAGGGTGAGGAAGCGTTCGGTCGGCGAATCCAGTGTCAGCAGTCGCGCGTCGAATTTGCGCACTTGGTTGACGTAGGGAATCTTCACGTGCAGGCCAGGCGGCACATCCGCTTCGACGATGCGCCCGAAGCGCAACATCACGGCCTTCTCGGTCTGCAACACGATGTAGAAGCTGTTCCAGGCCACCAGCGCGACGACCACGCCGCAGATCAGGGCGATCAGCGATTTGTTACTCATCAGCGACTCTCCCTCGCACGCAGGTCACGCGGAGCGAGATCGGTGGCCACGCGGGCACCGACCTCCGGCGCGCTGCTGGTCGTTCCACCCGATGCAACGGGAGCCGCGCCCCGGTTATCGATCATTTTGTCCAACGGCAGGTACAACAGGTTGTTCTGCGCCTTGTCGCCGGTCAGCAGAACCTTGCTGGTGTTGCTGAACACTTCCTGCATGGTTTCCAGGTAGAGGCGCTGGCGGGTGATCTCGGGAGCCTTGCGATACTCGGCCACCAGCTTGGCGAACCGATCGGCCTCGCCCTTGGCGCGGGCGACCACTTCGTCCCGGTAACCGTTGGCGTCCTCGATGATGCGCTGCGCCTGGCCACGGGCCTCGGGTACCACGCCGTTGGCGTAGGCCTCCGCCTGGTTCTTGGCGCGCTGCTCGTCTTCACGGGCACGGATCACGTCATCGAAGGCTTCCTGCACTTCACGAGGCGCGGCCGCGCTCTGCACGTTGACCTGGGTCACGGTGATGCCGGTGCGATAGGTGTCCAGGAAGCGTTGCAAGCGCTGCTTGATCTCGCTGGCCATCAGTTCGCGGCCCTCGGTCAGCACTTGGTCCATCGCCGTGGACCCCACCACGTGGCGGAGCGCGCTCTCGGTGGCCTGCTGCAGGCTCAGTTCAGGCTGATCCACGTTGAGCACGAAGTCCTGGAGACTGGTGACCTTGTATTGCACGGTCAGCGGCACCTCGACGATGTTCTCGTCTTCGGTGAGCATCTGCCCTTGCTTGCTGTAGGCCCGTTCTCGGGTAACGTTCTCCTGGAAGCGTTTGTCGAACGGCGGGAAATAGATATTCAGGCCCGGGCCGACGGTCTCGTAGTACTTGCCGAAGCGCAGCACCACCGCCTGCTCCTGCTCGTCCACCACATAGACCGCGTTGTACAGCCAGAGGATGGCCAGTACGACAAGGACGATACCGACCAGGCCGAAACCGCCCCCGCCACTGCGACCGCCGGAGCCGTCGCCACCACCGGTGCGTTTACGCCCTCCCAGCAACCCTCCCAGGCTGCCTTGCAACTTGCGCAAGACTTCATCCAGATCCGGTGGGCTTTGCTTACCGCCCCCCTTGCGACCGCCCCAGGGGTCTTGGTTGTTCGAGTTGCCACCCGGCTCGTTCCAAGCCATAGCGCTCTCCATCTGATAAAGCGAAGGCGCGCCCACGGCGCGCCCGCCAATGCTACAGAATGCCCGTCGCCCGAGGAAAAGACACGGGGCTGGCTTTATTGCAAAGTATGTTGCCGCACGAATGCGTCCGGCTCCCACCCCTCGCGGCTCACCAGACGATTGAGTTCGACCCGCGGCAGGCGTACCGAAAGCAGGGTAAGGCCCTCTTCGTCGTGATGCTCGGATTGCACGGCGCCCAGCTCGAAAAACTGGGCGCGCAACCGAGCCAGCGCCTGAGGCAGTCGCAGCACGCCGGAGAACAGATCGTTCCCCAGACGCTCGGCGATGGCCTGCTGGAGCAGTTCCAGCCCCGCCCCTTTCTGGGCGGAAATCCAGACCCGCTCGGGGTTGCCCTCGGCATCGCGCTGGATATGCGGCTCAATGCCTTCGAGGAGGTCCAGCTTGTTGTACACCTCGAGGATCGGCAGCTCGTTCGCGCCGATCTCCGAGAGCACCGCGAGCACCTGCTCGACCTGCTGCTGCCGGTCCGGCTCGTGGGCGTCGATTACGTGGATCAGCAGATCGGCATTGCTGGACTCTTCGAGGGTCGCGCGAAAGGCCTCGACCAGTTTGTGTGGCAGGTGACGGATGAAACCCACGGTATCCGCCAGCACCACCGGGCCGACGTCCTTCAGGTCCAGCCGGCGCAAGGTCGGGTCGAGGGTGGCGAACAACTGGTTGGCGGCGTAGACATCCGAGGTGGTCAAGGCGTTGAACAGGGTGGACTTGCCAGCGTTGGTGTAGCCCACCAGCGAAACCGAGGGGATCTCGGCGCGCTTGCGGCCGCGCCGCGCCTGTTCGCGCTGGCTGCGGACCTTGTCGAGGCGCTGCTTGATCTGGCGAATGCGCACCCGCAGCAAGCGCCGGTCGGTTTCGAGCTGGGTTTCCCCGGGCCCGCGCAGGCCGATCCCGCCCTTTTGCCGCTCGAGGTGGGTCCAGCCCCGCACCAACCTAGTACTCATGTGGTTCAACTGGGCCAGCTCCACCTGCAGCTTGCCCTCGTGGGTACGAGCGCGCTGGGCGAAGATGTCCAGGATCAACCCGGTACGGTCGAGCACCCGGCATTCGAACGCACGCTCGAGGTTGCGCTCTTGGCTGGGTGTCAGCGTGTGGTTGAAGATGACCAGCTCGACCTGCTCGGCCCGGACCAGGTCGTGCAACTCCTCGACCTTGCCACTGCCGATCAGGTACTTCGCCGTGAACTGGTGGCGCGGGACGACCACCAGGGCCACCGTATCCGCGCCAGCGGAGCGTGCCAGCTCCTGGAACTCCTGCGGGTCTTCCCTCACCTCGGGATCCTGGCCCTCTAGATGAACCAGGATGGCTCTTTCACCACCTCCCGGGCGCTCGAAGAACAAATGCAGCCTCCTGTCAGGCGTTGCCCGGTTCCAGTGGTTGGTCAGCGGTGGGCAAGCGAACCGGGCGGCTCGGAACCACGGTGGAGATCGCATGCTTGTACACCATCTGGCTGACGGTGTTCTTCAGCAGGATGACGAACTGGTCGAAGGATTCGATCTGGCCCTGCAACTTGATGCCGTTGACCAGATAGATGGAAACCGGGACGCGTTCCTTACGCAAGGTATTGAGGTAAGGGTCTTGTAGCGAATGCCCTTTTGACATGTAACGCACTCCTTTAGGAATCAACCGTTTAGATGTAGGTACAGATAAGAAGAAAGTTTGGTATTGCGCACCCGGAAGAAACGCAAGACGAAAGGCTCACCTCAATATGGAGACCGCCTCCAGGTATTTCAAGGCGCGTGGCAGATTGTCGCAAGCCAGGCTGTCCAGCCAGTGCAACCCGTTCCATCCCCGTAGCCAGGTGAACTGTCGCTTGGCCAACTGGCGCGTGGCGACGATACCCCGCTCCTCCATGTCGGCCCGGCTCAGGCGGCCCTCCAGGTAGTCCCAGACCTGTCGGTAGCCCACCGCCCGGATCGACGGCAACCTCGCGTGCAGGTCGCCACGCGCGCGCAACGATTCGACTTCCTCGACAAACCCCTGTTCCAGCATCAGGCGAAAACGCTCGGCGATGCGCGCGTGCAACAGGGAGCGGTGGGTCGGGGCGATGGCCAGGCGGGCGACAGTATAAGGGAATCGATCCGCCCCCGGCGCCTCTGCCACGCGGTTTTCCGCGTGCTGCTGCTCGCGGTGGGCGGTCATGGTCAGTCCGCTCACCCGATAGACCTCCAAGGCCCTGACCAGGCGCTGGGGGTCGTTGGGGTGGATACGCGCGGCGGATACCGGGTCCACGCGAGCCAGCTCCCGGTGCAGCGCGCCCCACCCCTCGGCGGCAGCCTGGGCCTCCAAGGCGGCGCGCACCTCGGGATCGGCCGGGGGCATGTCCGCCAGCCCCTCCAGCAGGGCCTTGTAATACAGCATGGTCCCGCCCACCAGCAGTGGAATGCGGCCCCGCGCGGTGCTCTCCGCCATGGCGGCCAGGGCGTCGTCGCGGAACTCGGCGGCCGAATAGCTCTGCGCCGGATCGCGGATGTCGATCAAGCGATGGGGATAGCGCGCCAGCAGCGCCGGCTCGGGTTTCGCGGTGCCGATGTCCATGTCTCGATAGATCAGCGCCGAATCGACACTGATCAGGTCGCAGGGCAGCGCGTCGGCCAGGGCCAGGGCCAAGTCGGTCTTGCCGGCCGCCGTGGGGCCCATCAGGAAGATCGCGGGAGGCAGTGGGGAGGCCATGGCTCGCTCGAAAGAGGACGGCACGGATCAGCGTCCGCGCAGGAACAGCTTGTCCAGGTCGTCCATGCCCAGTTGGGTCCAGGTCGGCCGGCCATGGTTGCACTGCCCGCTGCGCTCGGTGCGCTCCATGTCCCGCAGCAGCCCGTTCATTTCCGGCAGGGTCAACCGCCGATTGGCGCGGACGGCTCCGTGGCAGGCCATGGTGGCCAGCAGTTCGTTGAGATGGGCCTGGATACGGTCGCTGGTGCCGTACTCCAGCAGGTCGGACAGCACGTCGCGTACCAGTTGATTGGCTTCCGCCTGCTTGAGCAGGGCGGGAATCTGGCGGATGCCCAAGGTCTCGGGCCCGAAACGCTGCAATTCGAACCCCAGCCGCTGGAACCAATCGGCATGTTCTTCCGCGCAGTCCGCCTCGCGCTGGCTGACGGCGATGGACTCCGGCACCAGCAGCGGCTGGCTGCGCAACCCTTCGCTATCCATCGCGGTCTTCAGCCGCTCGTAGGTGATCCGTTCATGGGCGGCGTGCATGTCCACCAGCACCAGACCCGTGGCGTTCTCGGCGAGGATGTATACGCCCTTCAGTTGGGCCAGGGCATAGCCCAGGGGCGGCACGTCATCCCGTGCCTCGGGCAGCGTTGGGCTCGGTGCCCCACCGGGCAACGGGGCGAAGAACTCGCGGTAGGCGCCGCGCACTTCCTCGGCCGAGCCGACCGCCAGTGGACGCGGCGGCGGCGCGTAGCGCCCCCCCGAGCTTCCCGGCGACCGCTCGCCGGCCACCGTCGCCATGCTATCGCTATCATGCACGGCGGCCGCCAGGCTCATCTCGCCTTGCGGGCCGAACTCGCCAGCCGAGGCGCCGGAGGCCCGCAGCACGGTCGCTACCGCGGCCGGCGCGGCCAACTGGTCCTCGGGACGCACATCGCCCAAGGCGCGGTGCAGGGTGCCGTAGAGAAAATCGTGGACCATCCGGCTTTCGCGAAAACGCACTTCGTGCTTGGTCGGATGAACATTGACGTCTACTCCGAGCGGATCGATTTCCAGGAACAGCACGAAGGTCGGGTGGCGCCCGTTGAACAATACGTCGCGGTAGGCCTGGCGCACGGCGTGGGCCACCAGTTTGTCGCGCACCATGCGGCCGTTGACGTAGAAATACTGGAGGTCCGCCTGGCTGCGGGAAAAGGTCGGCAGGCCGACCCAACCCCAGAGCCGCAGGCCATTGCGCTCCACCTCGATCGGCAACGCCTGTTCGAGGAAGGCCGGACCGCAGACCGAGGCGACGCGCCGCCCCCGGGCCAGCTCGTCGCTCGCTTCGTGGAGCGTCAGCACCGACTTGCCGTTGTGCCGCAGGTGAAACGCCACGTCGAACCGGGCCAGGGCGAGCCGCTTGATGACTTCCTGCAGGTGGTCGAACTCGGTCTTTTCCGCCCGCAGGAACTTGCGCCGCGCGGGGGTGTTGAAGAACAGGTCGCGCACTTCCACCGAGGTCCCCACCGGGTGGGCCGCGGGTTGCACCCGGGGCGCCATGTCGCGGCCCTCGGTCTCCACCTGCCAGGCTGCCTGGGCGTCGGCGGTCCGGGAGGTCAGGGTCAGGCGCGACACGGAACTGATGGAGGCCAGCGCCTCCCCCCGGAAGCCCAGGCTCATCACCCGTTCCAGGTCTTCCAGCTCGCGGATCTTGCTGGTGGCGTGGCGGGACAGCGCCAGGGGCAGGTCCTGGGGGGCGATGCCGCCGCCATCGTCGCGCACCCGCAACAGCTTGATGCCGCCCTGCTCCACGTCCACGTCCACGCGCCGGGCCCCGGCGTCCAGGCTGTTCTCCAGCAGCTCCTTGATTACCGAAGCGGGACGTTCCACCACTTCGCCGGCGGCGATCTGGTTGGCCAGCCGTGGCGACAGTTGCTGGATACGCGCGTATTCCTGCGCAGGAAGCGGGCTCATTCTTGCGAAGCCAGGGTCGTGGCGGGCACGCTTAAGGCCTGGCCGACCTTCACCGTGTCGCTCTTCAGGCCATTGGCGCCGCGCAACGCGGCGGGGCTGACCTGATAACGCTGGGCAATCGACGCCAGGCTCTCACCGGGGGCCACCACATGCTGGCGCGGTCCCGTGGGCAGGCGTCCCTGGTCGCGCAGGGCCGCCAGGTAGGTACCCGGGGGCGGGTTCTGCTGGAAGAACTGGCGGACGCCGGAGGCGATGGAGCGGGCCAGGGTCTGCTGGTGGCTGGTGCTGGTGAGCTTGAGCGCCTCGTTCGGATTGGAGATGAAGCCGGTCTCCACCAGGATCGAGGGAATGTCCGGGGATTTCAGCACCATGAAGGCGGCCTGCTCGACGCGGCGCTTGTGCAGGGGCGTGGCGCGCCCGATGTGGGTAAGCACTTTCTGCCCGACGTTGAGGCTCGAGGCGAGGGAAGCGGTCATGGACAAGTCCAGCAACACGCCAGCCAGCATCCGGTCCTTGTCGTCGAGGCTGACGCTGCCGACCCCGCCGATCAGGTCGGAGCGGTTCTCGTTGTCCGCCAGCCAACGCGCGGTCTCCGACGTGGCGCCCCGGTCGGACAGGGCGAACACCGACGCGCCGAAGGCCGACGGCCGAGGCGCGGCGTCGGCATGGATCGAGACGAACAGGTCGGCGCCTTTCTTGCGAGCGATCTCGGTGCGCTTGCGCAACGGGATGAAATAGTCGCCGGTCCGCACCAGCTCGGCACGGAAGCCCTTTTCCTGATTGATCTGTTGCTGCAACGCCTTGGCGATGGCCAGAGTGATGTCCTTCTCGTGCTGCCCCTTGGCGCCGATGGCGCCCGGGTCCTCCCCGCCGTGACCGGCGTCCACCGCAACGACGATGTCGCGCTTGCCGCCCGGCACCCGGGGCAGCTTCACCGAAGGCTGAGCTGGCGTGACCGGCAGTTGCGGTGTGTCGGGCACCGCGGTGGCCGGCACGCTCGGCGAAGGCGTGGCTTCCTGGTCGTAAAGGTCAACCACCAGGCGATTGCCGTACTGTTGGTTGGGGGCCAGGGTGAAGCTCTTGGGATTGACCACGGCGGACAGGTCGATGACCACTCGCAGGTCGTCGGGCGTGCGTTGCGCCGCGCGAATGCCGGTGATGGGGGTGTTGGCGAAATTCAGTTGATCGAGCCGCGTGGTCAGGTGAGCGCCGTTGACATCGATGACCAACCGGCTCGGCGCGCTGAGGGTGAACACGCTGTGCTGCACCGGCCCGGACAGGTCGAACACCAGCCGGGTGTTGTCGGGCGCGCGCCATAGCCGGACACCGCGCACGTCGGCCGTAGCCGCCAGGGCTTCGAAGGCGAAGAATGCGAGCATCAGCCCCAAGCCGGCACACAGTGCGCGCATGCGCATAACACACCCCACCTTAATATTCAGACTGCACCGCCCAGGGCTTCGCACCAGGCCTCGCCGCGTGCGCTGCGCGGCTGCAGGAGCAACCGCCGGCCGCTCCCATGGGCGCTAATGGTAATGTCCAGGTCGGGCTTTGGCAAAAGGCCGGCCCCGCGCTGGGGCCACTCCACCAGGCACAACGCATCGCCCCCGAAGTAATCGCGAATCCCGAGGAATTCCAGCTCCTCGGGGTCGGCCAGGCGGTACAGGTCGAAATGGAAGGCCCGGACCGGACCCAGCTCGTAGGGTTCCACCAGGGTAAAGGTCGGGCTCTTCACCGCGCCCCGATGGCCGAGCCCGCGAATGATGCCCCGGGACAAGGTAGTCTTGCCGGCGCCCAGGTCGCCGTGCAGGTAAAGCAGGCCCGTCCCCTGGCTCACTTGGGCGATCCGAGCGCCGAAGGTCAGCATGGCCTCCTCGTCGGCGAGTTCCAGTATCCGGTCCACGTTCATGCCTGGCATGGGGAATGCGCCTCCAGCAGTTGACGGATCGTGGGAATCAGTTCGCTGGCGGTCATCCCGCGCCCTCCGACGCCCGCCACCTCGCCGGCGCGGGCATGCAGCCAGACCGCCAGGCACGCGGCTTCGTGGGCGGCCAACCCTTGGGCGCGCAGGGCCCCCACCAGCCCGGCGAGCACGTCGCCGAAGCCGGCCCCGGCCATGGCCGGGTGCCCCCGGTCGCACAGGCTGAGCGGATGCCCCGGCGCCGCTACCAGGGTCCCGGCGCCCTTGAGAATCACGCAGCAGCCATAGCGCGTCACCAGCGCCTCGGCGGCGGCGGGCCGGTCCGCCTGGACTTCGGCGGTGCCGAGCCCGAGTAGTCGGCCAGCCTCGCCAGGATGAGGCGTGATGACCGCGTCCGGCGGCAAGCGGAAGCCGCCGTCGGCGAGCAGGTTGAGCGCGTCGGCGTCCCAGACCTGGGGGATGTCCCGGCCGCCGGCCACGCTCAACAGGCTGCGGCCCCAGGCCGCTCGCCCGAGACCGGGGCCGACCACCAGTACGTCGGCCTTATCCAGCAGCGGTCGCAGTTGATTGGCGGAGCGCACGCCCCGGGTCATGATTTCCGGCATCCGCGCCAGCGCCGCCGGAATGTGCTCGTCGCGGGTCGCCAGGCTCACCAGTCCGGCGCCGGCCCGCAGCGCGCTTTCCGCGCCGAGCAGCACCGAGCCGCCCAAGCCCGCGTCGCCGCCCACCACCAGGACGTGGCCGAACTGCCCCTTGTGGGCGGTCTTCGGCCGTGGCGCCAGGCGCGCCAGCCCCTCGGGAGCCAGACGCCGCGCCGCCTCGGGCGTGCGTCGCCGCTGCTCGGGGTCCGCCCGCAACCCATCGAAGACCAGGTCTCCGGTCATGTCCGCCCCTTGCCCGGAAAACAAACCGAGCTTGAGACCGATGAACGTCACGGTCAGTTCGGCGCGCACGGCTACCTCGGCGACTCGCCCGCTGTCCGCCTCCACCCCGGACGGCAAGTCCACCGCCAGGACCGGCGATCCACTGGCGTTCAGCCAGCGGATCGCGTCACCGAAAGGCGCCCGGGGCGGCCCTTGGAGGCCGGTGCCGAGCAGTGCATCCACCGCCACCCCGTCCAACGTCGACCGGGGCGACCAGGGCGCCACCTCGACCCCGGCCGCCCGTGCCTCGGCATGGGCGCGGGCGGCATCGCCGCGCAGCCGCGCCGGCTCCGTCACTGCCAGTACCCGGGCGCGCCAACCCGCCTGACGGGCGAGCACGGCGACCAGGTAGCCATCCCCCGCGTTATTGCCATGGCCAGCCAGCACGGTCAGCGCGCCAGCTTCGGGCCAGCGCCGGCGCAAGGCACGCCAGGCCGCCCGAGCGGCGCGTTGCATGAGTTCGAAGCCGGGAACACCAGCGGCGATCAGCCGGGCATCCAGGTCACGGATCTGGGCGGCGGTGTGAAGGGAAAGGGGCAGGTCGTCGTGAAAGGGCATCATGCGAGTCGGCGTGGGCGGTGGGGTCTGGCAGAATTATACGCACCTCCTCCCCTGTTCCTTCTGCCCGCAGGCCCGCCGTGTTCCCCCAGCCTCCTCTCCACCGGCCCGAGCCGGACGATCTCGCCCAGGCCATCAAGGACTGGGGCCGCGAACTGGGCTTCCAGCACGTAGGCATCGCGTCGGTGGAGCTCGGCGAGCATGGCGCCCACCTGCAACGCTGGTTGGAGGCGGGCTACCACGGCGAGATGGACTACATGGCCGCCCATGGCACCAAGCGCTCGCGGCCGGACGAACTGGTGCCCGGCACGCTGCGGGTCATCTCCCTGCGCATGGACTACCTGCCCGGCGATACCCGTATGGCCCAAATACTGGGCGAGCCGGAGAAGGCCTATGTCTCGCGCTACGCCCTGGGCCGGGACTACCACAAGCTGATCCGCAAGCGCCTACAGCAACTCGCCGAGCGCATCCAGGCCGCCATCGGCCCCTTCGGTTACCGGGCCTTCGTCGACAGCGCGCCGGTGCTGGAAAAGGCCGTGGCCGAACAGGCCGGCCTGGGCTGGATCGGCAAGAACACCCTGCTCCTGAACCGTCGAGCCGGCAGTTACTTCTTCCTTGGCGAGTTGTTCGTGGACATGCCCCTGCCGGTTGACCCGCCCCACGGCAGCGAACATTGCGGACGTTGCTCGGCCTGCCTGGACCGCTGCCCGACGGCCGCCTTCGTCGGCCCCTACGTGCTGGATGCCCGGCGCTGCATTTCCTACCTGACCATCGAGTTCAAGGGCTCGATTCCCATGGAGTTGCGCCCGCTGATCGGCAACCGGGTGTTCGGCTGCGACGACTGCCAACTGGTCTGCCCGTGGAACCGCTTCGCCAAGCCGACCGCGCAAGGCGATTTCCAGCCGCGCCATGGCCTGGACAACATCGAGCTGGCGGCGCTGTTCCGCTGGGAGGAGGACGAGTTCCTGGCCCGTACCGAAGGGTCGCCGCTACGACGCGCCGGTTATGAGCGCTGGCTGCGCAACCTGGCGGTGGGGCTGGGCAACGCGCCGTCGACCATCGCGGTGCAAGAGGCGCTGGCCTCCCGCCGCGATCATCCCTCGGCGCTGGTGCGGGAACACGTGGCCTGGGCGCTGGCGCGCCACGGGCTGACCTGAGGCGGCGCCAGGCCGCCTGGGTCGTCAGAACTTGAAGAAGTGCTGGCGATAATGCCGCAGTTCGGCGATGGACTCGCGAATGTCGTCCAACGCCAGGTGAGTACTCCCCTTGCTGAACCCCTCGCGAACGCTCGGCGCCCAGCGCGCGGCCAGCTCCTTGACGGTGGAGACGTCCAGGTTGCGGTAATGGAAATAGCGCTCCAGGGTCGGCATGTGGCGGAACAGGAAGCGGCGGTCCTGGCAGATGCTGTTGCCGCACATCGGCGACTTGCCCTTGGGCACCCAGCGCTCCAGGAAGGCCAGGGTCTGCGCCTGTGCCTCGGCGGCATCGATGCGACTCTCCCGTACCCGCTGCGTCAGCCCGCTCTGGCCATGCTGGCGGGTATTCCACTCATCCATGCCGGCCAACACCGCATCGCTCTGGTGGATGGCCAGCACCGGGCCTTCGGCGAGGATATTCAGATCAGTGTCGGTGACGACCGTGGCCATCTCGATGATCAGATCGCTGTCCGGATTCAAACCGGTCATTTCCAGATCGATCCAGATCAGGTTCTGCGGGTCGGGCATGAAGGTACTCCTAGGCTGTTGCGCGCAGTCTAGCGAATTAGCGTGGCGCCCGACCGGGATTTTCGCCGTGCGGCGCCTCGCCGATCCGCCAACGCAACAGGCAGGAACCGCGTAGATCGCCCACCTCGACACGGTCCGAAGGCGGCCAGCCGGGAATTTCGAAGGTGTTGCTGAGCAACCAGGCGCCATCGCTCATTTCCGCCCGGGCCTTGTCGCCCAGAGCGGGCATGGGGACGGGGGAGAGGAAGCAGTACACGATGTCATGGGCCGCCAGGTCCACCTTCCACAAGCTGCGATAGCGAACCCGGCAATTGCGCAGCGGCAGGCAGCGCGACCAGGCGATCAGGAAGCTCAGCGGGGCCGTCTCCACGCCCTCGAAACGCGCCTGGGGGAATGCCCTCGCCAGGTGCGCCAGGGTTCCGCCCAGGCCACAGCCCAGGTCGATGAAGGCGAAGCCCGGCGCCCGGCTCGCCAGCAGCTCGGCCAAGCGGCGCCGGGTGCGCCGCCCGGTCAGGTAGAGCGGGACCCGCTCGCCGAAGCTGTTCCAATTGAGGGACAACGCCAGGAAGAAGCCGGCCAGCGGCAGCCACGCCGGCAAAGGGCGCCCTTGAACAGCGAGCAGGGCCGGCACGAACAACAGGTTGATCGGCAGCCACCAAGCCGACAGGCCCCACCACTGGCCCAGCCAGGCGGCCACGAGCCCCTCCACCAGCGCGGCCGTCATCATCCCCGGGCGCACGCCCAGCGCCGCGCAGGCCTGGAGCAGGCCATAAGTCGCCAGCAGGGCGGCCAGGTGCGCCAGCAAGGCCAGCAGGGCGGGAACGCGTTGCGGATTCATGGCCATGACGACCTTCGGAGGGAGCGGACCGGCAGTGTAACCAGGCCCGGTCCTGGCCGGCACGCCGCCCATGCTAGACTCGCGCCACTCCAACCCTCATTCGGACGCCCATGGCTAAGCGACACCTCACCCGCCGGCAAAGCTGGCGCATCGAGAAAATCCAGGAAGAACGCACCGCCCGCGCCGCCCGTCGCGAGCACCAAGCCTTGGAACAACTCGAGGGCAATGACCTGGGGCCGGAACAGGACGGCCTGGTCATCGCCCACTTCGGCGTGCAGGTGGAAGTGGAGGCCCTGGCTGGCGAACACGCCGGCCAAGTACATCGCTGCCACCTCAGAGCCAACCTGCCGACGCTGGTCACCGGCGACCGGGTGATCTGGCGTTCCGGTCACCAGGGCGGCGGCGTGATCGTCGCGCAGCGGCCCCGGCGCTCGGAGCTGTGCCGGCCGGATACCCGCGGCGCGCTGAAACCGGTCGCCGCCAACGTCGACCTGATCGTCATCGTCTTCGCCCCCGTGCCACAGCCCCACGCCAACCTGATCGATCGCTATCTGGTGGCCGCCGAGCACGCGGGTATCAGGCCCCTGCTGCTGTTGAACAAGGCCGATCTGATCGACGAGCAGAACGCCACCGCCCTGAACGAATTGCTGGGCGTCTATCGGCAGCTCGGCTATCCCTTGCTGGAGGTTTCGGCCCACGCGGGCGGCGGCATGGAAGCCCTGCAGGATCGCCTGGACGGCCATGTATCGGTCTTCGTCGGTCAGTCGGGGGTGGGCAAGTCGTCCTTGGTCAATGCCCTGCTACCAGGGGTCGACGCGCGGGTCGGGGCGTTGTCGGAGCAGACCGGCAAGGGCACCCACACCACCACCACCGCGCGGCTGTTCCACTTCTCCGGCGGCGGGGACCTGATCGACTCCCCCGGCATCCGCGAGTTCGGCCTGGGCCATGTCAGCCGCCAGGACGTGGAGGCCGGCTTCATCGAGTTCGCCGACCTGCTGGGCACCTGTCGTTTCCGCGACTGCAAGCATGACCGCGAACCCGGGTGCGCGCTGCTTGGCGCGCTGGAGGCCGGACGCATTCACCCGCAGCGGATGAACAGCTACCGGCACATCATCGCCGGGTTGCAGGAAACCGATTACTAGGTCGTCCGCGATCCGCTAACGGCTAAGGTTCCTTGCCGTCGTCCATTTTCAAGACACCCTGTTCGAAGACGTTCAGCTTCTGGCGTAGCGCATCCGCCTGCATCGGCGCGCTCGGTGCCTTGTCCACGTCGAGCGACGCGGCGGGTTTCGCCGGGGCTGACGCCGGCGGGTTGGCGGGCGCGCCCGGGGTGGCGGGTTGGCCCGGAGCCGGGCTGGTGGGCGCCTTGTCACCGGTTTGCTCGCCCTCGATATCCTGCTGCGCTTTTTTGTTCAGCACGATGATGTCGATGCGCCGGTTCACCGGGTTCAGCGGGTCGTTGCGATCGAACAGCGCCGAGGAGGCGTAGCCGACCACCCGGGCGACTTGGTTCTCCGGGTAACCGCCGGCGATCAGCGTCCGCCGCGCGGCATTGGCGCGGCTCGACGACAGCTCCCAGTTACCGAACCCACCGCTGCCGGTATAGGGCTTGGCATCGGTATGGCCGCTGACGCTGATCTTGTTCGGCACCGCCTTGATGGTGTCGGCCATGGACAGCAGGATGTCCTCGAAATACGGTTGCAAGCGCGCGCTGCCCAGGTCGAACATGGGCCGGTTGGCCGCGTCCATGATCTGGATGCGCAGGCCATCCTGGGTGATTTCGAAGAGTATCTGGTCCTTGAAGCGCTTCAGGTCGGGATTTTCCTCGACTTTGTTCTGCAACTCCTGCAGCAACAGCTCCAGGCGCTCGCGCTCCATCTGCTCGGCCAGGGTTTCCGCCTGGCCGGGGTCCACCTGGTCCTTGTGCTTCGTGTCGATGGCCGCTTCTTGGGCGTTGGGCGCATCCTTGAGTTCCGGGTTCAGGGTGCGGTCCGGCGCCGGCGTGGGCGTACCGCCCAGGTCGATGACATAGGGGCTGGCGCTTTCGGTGAACCCGATGGGGTCTTGGAAATAACCGGAAATGGCCTTCTTCTGTTCGGGGGTGGCCGAAGACATCAGCCAGAGCACCAGGAAGAACGCCATCATCGCCGTGGCGAAGTCGGCGAAGGCGATCTTCCAGGCGCCTCCGTGGTGGCCCGCCGCGCTCTTCTTGACGCGCTTGACGATGATCGGCTGATTGTTCTCCATGGCTCAGCCGTCAGCTACCGCGCATGGCTTGTTCGAGTTCGGAGAAACTCGGACGGTGGGCCGGGAACAGCACCTTGCGGCCGAACTCCACGGCCAGGGTCGGGGGCATCCCCGAGGCCGAGGACACCAGGCAGGCCTTGATCGCCTCGTAAACGTTCAATTCCTCCTTGGCGTCGTGCTCGAGGGAAACGGCCAGGGGCCCGAAGAAGCCATAGGCCGCGAGAATCCCCAGGAAGGTACCCACCAGGGCCGCCCCCACGTGCACACCCAGCTCGGCCTGGGCCACCTCGCCCAGCAGCGCCATGGTCACCACGATGCCCAGCACCGCGGCGACGATGCCGAAACCCGGCAGGCCGTCGGCGAGCCGCGAGACCGCATGGGACGGGTGTTCCAGTTCTTCCTTCAGGCTGTTCAGCTCCATGTCGAACAAGCCTTCCAGCTCATGGGGCGCCATGTTGCCGGAGGACATGATGCGCAGGTAATCGCAGACGAACGCCATCATGCGTTCGTCCTTGAGCACGGCGGGGTATTTGCTGAAGATCGGGCTGGCAGCCGGGTCCTCGACGTCCGACTCGATGGCCATCATGCCTTCGCGGCGGCTCTTGTTGAGGATCTCGTAGAGCATCTTCAACACTTCGAGATAGAAGGTATGAGTGAACCGCGAACTGAACATCTTCAAGGCTTTCTTGAAGACGTGCATGAAGGTGCTACCGGGGTTGGCCTGGAGGAACGCCCCCAACGCCGCGCCCCCGATGATCATCACTTCGAAGGGCTGGATCAGCGCGCCGATTTTGCCATGGGAGAGTACATATCCACCCAGCACGCTGGCGAACACGACGATGATGCCGATGATTTTGGCCATACAAGAGTCTTGCAGAGAGTGAGTCGAAGGGCCTTGCGAAACGACCCTTCTATTTATCGGAACTTATGAGCCAGACTATAGCCACTTATGGTTAAAAGCCAGCCGGCCCATCCTATGCCCAGCCCCAAGCCCCTGCCGCGCACGCTCGCCGACTGGATCAAGCAGTTGGATGCCGTGCGCCTGCCTGTCGCGGCGTCGAGCCATGAGCGACTGCGCCATGTGCTGGGTTCCAGCAGCAATACCCTGCGGGATATCGCCGAGGCCCTCCAGGGCAGTCCCTCCGTGGCGCTGGAACTGGTGCGCGAAGCGAATCGCGCCAGCAACGCGCTGGGAAGCGCGACGGAGAGCGTCGAAGGCGCGCTCAACCGCCTCGGTCTGAAGCGCAGCGCGGAGTTGCTGGCCCGCCTGCCGGCCTTGCCGACCGAGCAGATTCCCCTGCCCCTGCGGCAGATCCAGTTGATCAGCCAGCACGCCATGCAGCAGGCCAGCGGCCTGTTCGGCGCTCGCCTCGCCCGACTCTGGCAAGAAATACAGTGCAACAGTCTGCTGTTCCTGTCCCCGCTGTGGCCCCTGCTGGTTCACCACCCTCGGTTCTACCCGGAATGGGAGCGCCGGGTTCTGACTCACGGCGAGCCGGAGCGCAAGGTAGAGCTGGACCTGCTGGGCGTACCGCTGCTCCGGCTCTGCTTGGCCCTGGCCGAGCACTGGCGCCTGCCGGAATGGGTTCTCCAAGCCTATCGCGCCCTCAACCATGATCGTCGCCTGTTGATCAAGGCCCTGCACATCGCCCGCGACCGGAGCTCGCCTCTGCACCAGCAACAGGCGCTGGATGCCGATTCCGGCCTGAGCCGCTGGCTGACCCACCCGGCCAACACCATTTTGCTCGCCAACGGCGTGGCGCTTTCCGCCCACGACAACTGGACTTGCCCGCACAGCCTGCGCTGGCAGCGCCTGACCGCGTTGTACATGCGCGTGCCGCTAGAGGAATTGCAGCAGCACATCCACCAGCACGCGGCCCAGAGCGCCCGTGTCCATGGCCAGCCCGACCTCTGGCACCCCGCCGTGGCGCTGCTATGGCCGTGGGAAGCGCGTCGCTTCCAGATGGCCCCGGAGCCACCGGCCACCCCTTCGGCCAGCGCGCTGCAGGAATGGCGCCGGCACTGCACCCAACTGCTCCAGGAACCGAGCCCCTTCGCCAACATCGTCCAGCTGACCGCCTGCGCGCGCGACGCGTTCCAGGCCTGCGGCATGGGCCGGACGCTGATCCTGATGCTCGACCGCAGCAGTGGGCGACTGGTCGCCCAGCAGGCGGCGGGCCTCGCCCCCACCGCCGGGCTGAGCCTCGACCCGGCCCAGAGCCAGGTAACCAAGCGCCTGCTCGAACAGGCCGGGCAACTACGCCTGACTCCGGCCAACGCGCCCCAATTCTCCGCTCTCATTCCCGGCCATTTGAAAGGCTTGTTCTCCAGCGACCACTTGCTCCTGCGCTCCATCGCCAGCCATGGCCGCGTGGTGATGCTGGTGGTGGCGGACCAGCAAGGCCTGCCCTTCGCCGACGTCACCCTGCAGGCATTCGGTAAAACCGTGCAATGCATCGAGCGCGCTCTGGACCGCTTCGCCCACCGCGGCCGCTGACCTTTTCCGTTACAATCCGCCCCCTTGTCTTTCGCCCGCCCCACCGGAGGCCCCATGTCCGCCTTCTCTTCGCTACCCCTGGTGATCGAGCCGGCCGACCTGGCGGCGCGCCTCGACGCTCCCGAGCTGATCCTGGTGGACCTCACCCGCGCGGCGCGCTATGCCGAAGGCCACCTGCCCGGCGCGCGCTTCGTCGACCCTCAGCGAACCCAGTGGGGCCGCCCTCCGGCGCCCGGCCTGTTGCCGGCCAAGGCGGACCTGGAAGCCCTGTTCGGCGAACTGGGCCATCGCGACGGGGCGGAGTACGTGGTGTATGACGACGAAGGGGGCGGCTGGGCCGGGCGCTTCGTCTGGTTGCTCGACGTGATCGGCCATCCCCGTTACCACTACCTGAACGGCGGCCTGCGCGCCTGGCTGGCCGAACACAGGCCGCTGTCCACGGACGTGCCGGCCACCGTGGGCGGCCCCGTCCCTCTCCAGCTTCACGAGGCCCCCACCGCCACCCGCGAGTACCTGCAGAGCCGCCTGGGGGCCGCCGACCTGGCGATCTGGGATGCGCGCAACCCCCTCGAGTACGACGGCATCAAGGCCCTCGCCGCCAAGGCCGGGCACATTCCCGGGGCAATCAACCTCGAATGGACCGAAGCCATGGATCGCAACGATGCGCTGCGCATCCGCCCCGACATCGCCCAGGTGCTCGCCGGACTCGGCCTGACCCCGGACAAGGAACTCGTCACCCATTGCCAGACCCATCACCGCTCGGGCTTCACCTACCTGGTGGCCAAGGCCCTGGGCTACCCGCGCGTGAAGGCCTACGCGGGCTCCTGGTCCGAGTGGGGCAACCACCCGGACACGCCTGTCGAAACCTGAACGCCTGAGGACGTCATGAACGATCGCCTATTCATCGCCAGCCAGTACCTGCTGCCGCATCATGCCCTTTCCCGCCTGGCGGGCTGCGTCGCCGAATGTCGGGTGCGCTGGTTCAAGAACGCCTTCATCGGCTGGTTCGCCCGCCGCTATCGCGTGGACATGCACGAGGCCCTGGTGGAAGACCTGACCGCCTACGAACACTTCAATGCGTTCTTCACCCGCGCGCTGAAGGACGATGCCCGCCCGCTGGACACCTCGCCGGGCGCGGTGCTCAGCCCCGCGGACGGCGGCATCAGCCAGCTCGGGCGGATCGAGCACGGACGAATCTTCCAGGCCAAGGGCCATAGCTTCAGCGCCCTGGAACTGCTCGGCGGCGATGCCGAGCGCGCGGCGCCCTTCATGGGCGGCGAATTCGCCACTGTCTACCTGTCGCCACGGGATTACCATCGGGTGCACATGCCCCTGGCTGGCACCCTGCGGGAAATGGTGTACGTGCCGGGCCGGCTGTTCTCGGTGAACCAGACCACGGCGGAAAACGTCCCCGAACTGTTCGCCCGCAACGAGCGGGTGGTCTGTCTGTTCGATACCGAGCGTGGCCCGATGGCGGTGGTACTGGTGGGCGCGATGATCGTTGCCTCCATCGAAACGGTCTGGGCCGGCCTGGTGACACCGCCGAAGCGGACGCTGAAAACCGTGCGCTACGACGAAAGCGCCCGGGCGCCAATCCACTTGGAAGCCGGGGCCGAAATCGGCCGCTTCAAGCTGGGTTCGACCGCCATCGTTCTGTTCGGCCCGCAGGCGGTCCGCTGGGACGAGGCGATGATCGCCGGCAGCCCGGTACGCATGGGGCAGCGCCTCGGCCAAACCCTGGCCGGCTGAACCGCCGGTCACGTCACGGCCCGATCGGCGGGCGCCCCGGGAACTTCATTCCCGGGGAGGACCTAAAGGCTATTTGCCACCTCCCTGGCACTACCGGCCCGCCGAACTCGCGAGCGCGTCATTCCGCCTCGGGCTGCGAGCCTTCCAGGATGCTGCTAGAGTTCGGAAACCCCCCGTCCTGCAAACCCTGTCAGTACCGCTGGAGTCATTCGGTTAGATGGATAAACAGAGTCCCCACCTGCTTCTGCGCGTGCCGACCCCGAGCAAGCAGAGCCTTTCCTTCTGCGACAGCAGTCCGCGCGACCTCAAGCGCTGGATCGAAGCGTTGCCGAAAGCGAACCTGGGGGAGACCGCCCGCCTGCTCTACCAGAGCCTGGTGGAACTGAACCAACTGGTGACGCCGGCGGACAACCGCCTGCAGCTGCTCGAACTGATCCGCCCCGAGGTGTACTACGTCTGCAAGCACCTGGAGCGGCATTTTCTCAACCAGGCGATCGTGCTGGACGAACGCCCGCGCAAGGTCGCCAACCTCTGCCAGGCGCTGCAGAACCACCTCGCGGTGGGCTACAAGCTGATCGTCGCCCAGGAAGCGCCGAAGCCCCAGCGGGATCGGGCACAGCTCCTGACCGTGGCCCTGCAACGGGCCTCCCACAGCCTGTGCGGCCCGCTGATCCGCGCCAGCCAACTCTACTGCCCGGTTCCCGAAGGGCTATGGCTGGAACTGCACCAGCTCTACCAGTTGGCGCGCCACCGCAACCTGCAAGGCGTCCTGGTGCGGGACAACCTGGCGTTCCACAGCAAGGGCCTGAGCATCGAACAGACCTACCTAGTGGCCTTGCTGCTGGGCTGCGCCCGCTGCAACCAGATGCGCCAGAATGGTATTGCCCGCCTCGCCGAAGTGCTCGAGCCCTGGTCGACCCTGGTGACCCTGCAGAACGCCGAATCGCCTACCTCGCTGTTCGTGGTGGCGCCCCAGATGGATGGCCCGCCGCGCTACAAGTCGTTGTTCAAGGAAGGCGAGCTGCACAACCTGCTGGGCATCGACCCGCTGCCGCTGGTGGACGCCATCAAGGAATACCTGCTGATGTCGCCGGAGGGGCGCGCCAAGTCGCGCCTTCTGGTGCCCGAGGGCTTCAGCCTCGACCTGCTGCAACACCTCGGCTCCGCCTGGGGCGACATCTCCGAGCGCACCTTCCAACGCAACCCGGGCCAGGGCAACCTCACGGTGTGCATCGGCATGAGTGCCCTGCATTTCTTCCTGGCCGGGCAAAAATCCTTCAGCGACGTGCTCAAGCAACCGCCGAAGGTCCATCACGCGGTGTTCAAGGCCAACGGCGGCGAACCCGACGTGTGGGCCAACGCCTTCGACGCCCAGTCCACCAACTGGGACGAAGGCCTGCCCTACGAGGAAATCCAGTACCAGAAGCCGCCGAGCGCCAGCGGCGAGCACCACTCGCCGCCCAGCAGCAGCGAGAGCTACCCCACCTTCGCCCTCACCATCATCAACCACAGCCCGGGCGGCTACTGCCTGAGCTGGCCCAAGGAAGTGCCGAGCCAGCTCCAGGCCGGCGAACTGCTGGGTATTCAGGATGCCCCTGGCCATGGCTGGAGCATCGCGGTAGTGCGCTGGATTCGCCAGGTCCGCGGCGGCGGGACGCAGATGGGCATCGAACTGATCGCGCCCCACGCCACGCCTTGCGGGCTGCAATTGCTGCGCAAGGCCGAGCAGAGCAGCCAGTACCTGCGCGCCCTGCTCCTGCCGGAGATCGGCGCGATTTCCCGCCCCGCCACGCTGATCACGGCGCGCCTGCCGTTCCAGGAAGGCAACAAGGTGCAGATCAACCTGTACGGCGACGAGCGTCGCGCGGTACTCACCCGCCGGCAGACCTCCACCGGCAGTTTCAACCAGTTCGAGTACCGGCCCTTCGAAGAGGCGAGGAGCCAAGTCGGGAAGCCTGTCACAGCTTCGGCAACCCAGGAAAGCAGCGGCGAGGAAGACTTTGACTCGCTCTGGAAGTCGCTGTAGATTGCGGCCCCTACTCCATTTGTCGCCTTTTTGCGCCCGTTCGGCGCAGTCTAAGTTCAAGCCATGGCCATCGAAAAGAAAACCATCCGGCTGTTGATTCTCGAGGACTCGCAGAACGAAGCCGAGCGTCTGGTCAGCCTGTTCCGCAACGCGGGACGCGCGACCCGCGTTCATCGCCTGACCTCGAGCGAAGACCTCCAGGATGCCTTGCAACAGAGCTGGGACCTGCTGATCGCGGCCCCGATCAGCGATGGCCTTGACCCTGGCGAGGCCCTCGCCACCATTCGCCGGCAAGCCAAGGACATTCCGTTCATCCAACTGGTGGATGGCTCCGACAGCGACTCGATCACCGAGGCCCTGGCCCTCGGCGCCCAGGATGCGGTACCGCTGGGCGAGGACGAGCGCCTGGTGCTGGTGGCCAACCGCGAGCTCGCCAACCTCGAGGAGCGCCGCGCCCGACGCGCCGCCGAAGTGGCCCTGCGGGAAACCGAGAAACGCTGCCAGTTGCTACTGGATAGCTCGGTGGACGCCATCGCCTACGTCCACGATGGCATGCACATCTATGCCAACCGCGCCTACGTCGAACGGTTCGGCTACGAGGACGCGGAAGAGCTGGAAGGCATGCCGATGATCGACCTCATCGCCGCCAGCGACCAGGCCACCTTCAAGGATTTCCTCAAGCATTACCCCAGCCAGGGCAACGCCGAACTGGAGTGCGACGGCAGCCAGGCGGACGGCGGCAAGTTCCGTGCGCGCATGAGCTTTTCCCCGGCCACCTACGACGGCGAGCCCTGCATCCAGGTGGTCATCCGCACCGAGACGGGCAACGCCGAGCTGGAAGAGAAGCTGCGGGAGATCAGCAGCCAGGACTTGGTCACCGGCCTGTACAACCGCAGCTACTTCCTCGAACTGCTCGACGGCGCGGTACAACGCGCCGTCAGCGGAGCGCAGCCCTCCAGCCTCGCCTACATCCGGGTCGACCGCTATGCCGCGCTGCTCGCGGATGTGGGCATCGCCGGGATCGATCTGCTGCTCACCGACCTGGCCAACCTGTTGCGCGGCCATTTTCAGGGCGAGGCGCAACTGGCACGCTTCGGCGACGATGTCTTCGGCGTGCTGCAACCCGGGTTGACCCCGGAGCAGCTACGGCCGAGCCTGCAGGCTCTGCTGAAGAAGGTCGAAGGCCAGTTGTTCGACGTCAGCGGCCGCACGGTGCAGACCACCCTGTCCATTGGCGTCGCCGGCCTCGACGAGAAGACCGTCAAGTCCCAAGACGTCGTGGACCGCGCCCATCGCAGCGCCGACGAGCTGGCCGACGGCAACGGCGTCAAGCTGTACGACCCGGCCGACGAACTGGTGGCCGCGGCTAATCGGGGCAATATCCTGGCGATGGTCCAGCATGCCCTGGACACCAACAGTTTCCGCCTGCTGTTCCAGCCGGTGATCAGCCTGCGCGGCGATACCTTCGAACACTACGAAGTCTTGCTGCGCCTGCTCAGCCCCCAGGGCGAGGAAGTGCCGCCAAGGGAGTTCCTCTCCGCCGCCAAGGACGCCGGGCTGGCCGAGAGGATCGACCGCTGGGTGATCCTCAATTCGGTGAAGCTGCTCGCCGAGCATCGCAGCAAGGGTCACAGCACCCGGCTGTTCGTCCACCTCTCCAGCGCCAGCCTGCAGGACCCGACCCTGCTGCCCTGGCTGAGCGTGGCGCTGAAGGCTGCGCGGCTACCGTCCGACTCACTGATCCTGCAACTGAGCGAACCCGACGCCATCGCCTATCTGAAGCAGGCCAAGGCTCTCACTCAAGGGCTGGCGCAACTGCACTGCAAGGTGGCCCTGAACCAGTTCGGCTGCGCCCTCAACCCGTTCAACACGCTCAAGTACCTCACCGTCGACTTCGTCAAGGTGGACGGGTCCTTCGCCCAGGACCTGAGCAAGGCGGAAAACCAGGAAGCCCTGAAAAACCTGGTCGGCCGCCTGCACGCCGAGGCGAAGCTGACCATCGTCCCCTTCGTGGAAAGCGCCAGCGTGCTGGCGACCCTGTGGCAGGCCGGGATCAACTACATCCAGGGCTACTACCTGCAAGGGCCCAGCCAGGCGATGGACTACGATTTCGCCTCGGACGAATGACCCACAGGCCCGGGCGTCCCGCCCGGGCCCCTCGCATCAGCGACCGTTCTCGCGGTCGCGGTACCCCAGCAGATAGAGCACGCCATCCAGGCCCAGGGTGGTGATGGCCTGCTTGGCCGAGCGCCGCACCAGCGGCTTGGCCCGGAACGCCACGCCCAGGCCGGCCAGGGCCAGCATCGGCAGGTCGTTGGCGCCGTCGCCCACGGCGAGGGTCTGTTCCAATTGCAGCCCTTCCCGCTCGGTCAGTTCCCGCAACAGGTCGGCCTTGCGCTGGGCATCGACGATGGGTTCCACCGCGACGCCGGTGAGGTGGCCGTCGACGATTTCCAGTTCGTTGGCGAACACGTAGTCGATGCCCAGCTTTTGCTGCACCTGGCGAGCGAAATAACTGAAGCCGCCGGACAGGATCGCGGTCTTGTAGCCCAGGCGCTTGAGTTCGGCGAACAGCACCTCCGCGCCTTCGGTCAAGCGCAGGGAGGCGCCGATGCCCGCCAGCACGTCCTCGGGCAGCCCCTTGAGCAGCGCCAAGCGCTCCTTGAAGCTGGCGCGGAAATCCAACTCGCCGCGCATGGCCCGCTCGGTGATGGCGGCGACCTTCTCGCCGACGCCAGCGGCCTTCGCCAGTTCGTCGATCACTTCCGCCTCGATCAGGGTCGAGTCCATGTCGAACACCGCCAGCCGGCGGTTGCGGCGGAACACGCTCTCCACCTGGAACGCGATATCCACGTCCAGGGCCTGGGCCGCCTCGAAGAAATCGGCGCGCAGCGTCTCGAGATCGCTCGGGTCGCCGCTCACCGCGAATTCCAGGCAGCCCTTGCCGGGGGTGCCGGCCTCGTCGTCCAAGGGCAGGCGGGCGGACAGCCGGTCGATGCGATCGATGTTCAGGCCATGCCGGGCGACGATGGCGCTGACCCGCTGCAGATGTTCGGCGCTGACCTTGCGGCTGAGCAGGGTAACCACGTAGCGGCCCTTGTCCTGGCGCTCCACCCACTGCCGATAGTCCGCTTCCGGGACGGGCGTGAAACGCACCTGAAGATCCAGTTCGTGGGCCGCCTGCTGCACGCCCTTGAGCAATGCCGCCGCCGTGTCGGTGCCGGGAATCTCCACCAGCAGGCCGAAGGACAGCATGCCGTGAACCGCCGCCTGGCCGATGTCCAGGATCGTGACGCCGCCCTGGGCCAGCACGCCGGCGATCGCCGCCGTCAGGCCGGGGCGATCTTCCCCGGTGATGTTGATCAGGACTATCTCGCGCAACGCCCCACCTCCCCTAATAACGAAGGCGGCCATTCTACCGCGCAAAATCCCCGGGGGCGGGAAAAGCGCCGGCGGCGTCACGCCGCGCCGCTGACCACCGGTGAGTTTGATTCTTTAGCGACCGAAAGGCTTTCCGTATACTGCGCGACCAACTCTGTCCGAAAGAGCCGCGCTCCGTGACCCGGCCCACGTCCGTCAAACCCGATAATTTCTTCCTGCTGATCTTCCACGCCCTGCGCCAGCGGCGCATTCCCCTCGCGCTGCGCATCGTCAGCCACACCGTGGTGCTGGTGGCCCTGGCCCTGGTGATCTATGCCTGGGTCATGGGCATGCAGTTCAAGCAGGCCATGCAGCAACAGGCCGACGCGCTGGGCCAGAGCCTCACCAGCCAGACCGCCGCGTCCGCCACCGAGCTGCTGGTCTCCAACGATATCCTCAGCCTCAACGTCCTGCTCAACAACTTGGTGAAGAACCCGCTGGTTGCTCACGCGGCGATCTACAGCGTGGACAACCGCATCCTCGCCGAGGCCGGTTCGCGGCCCAAGCAGGGCCTGCTGGGAGAGACCGAGGGCCTGTACTCCACGCCGATCACCTTCCAGGAAGTCATCGCCGGCCACCTGCGGCTGAGCCTGGACATGCAGCAGTTCCAGCAACCGATGACCATCAGCCTGCAGAGCATGGGGCTCATCAGTCTGATCCTGCTGGCCCTGACCCTATCCCTGAGCCTGCGCCTGGGCCGGCATATTTCCACGCCGCTGTTGCAATTACGTGTCTGGCTGCGCGACCCGGACGACCCGGCCCCCGCCGCCGACCGCCAGGACGAGATCGGCGACCTGGCGCGCCAGTTGCAAAGTCTACTGGTTCCGGAGAAGCCGCCAGCCCCGGTGGTCGCGCAGGACGAGGATATCTTCTTCCCCGACGAGGACGATGCCTACGATGTGAAGGTGACGCCCAGCGACAGCGGCATCGACGAGCGCTACGACGACGAACCCGGATTCCAGATTCGCGACCTGCGCGACACGCGCTACGACATCGACGACACGCCCGCCCCGACCTCGTTCGCGCCGGACGACGACGACCCGTTCTCCGAACTGCGGCCCCAGGCGGCCGAACCGGCGGCGCCCTATGCACCGGCCGCGCCGGCCAAGGCCCAGCACAGCGCCGTGCTGGCGATCCAACTGGGCGCCCAGGACCAACTGCGCCGGCTGCCCCGCTCCCGCCTGCTGGACCTGCTGCAACGCTACCGCGATTGCCTGGACCAAGCCGCGGAGCTGTATCAAGGCCGCCTGCATACCCTGAGCGACGGCGGCAGCCTGATGCTGTTCCATAGCCGCGACAATGCCGAGGAATACCTCACCCATGCCCTGTGCTGCGGCGAGCTGCTGCGCGCCCTGGGACACGCCTTGCAGATCGAGGTGGCCGATAGCGGCATCGCCTTGCAGTTGCAATTGGGCTTGACCCAGGGCGGCGACCTCAGCGCCCTGGGCCAGGGCGACCTGTTGCTGGACGAGACCACCCAGAGCGCCATCGCCCTGAGCCAGCACAGCCGCAACCTGCTGCTGGTGGAGCGCGCCATCGCCGACGATCCCCTGGTTCGTCAGCGCGCCCGGATTCGCGCCATCGCCAGTCCGGAAGGCGCCTGCTGCGTCGAACGCCTGCTCGACCCCTACCCCGCCCTGCTGGAGCGCCAACTGACGCGCATGCACGAGCGGCGCTGACCCACCCGGCCCGGCCGCGCCCCCGGGCCGATGCGTTCCTTCCTCCATGGGCGGCCGTTCCCACGGTGGATCGTCGGGCGGCTCTATCGTCCCTGGCAGCGCCTGTCACGGACGTCGTCGAAGCGGCTTGGCAGGGCCGGACAAGCTCGCCGCCGGACACAGGCCCAGGGGCCGCCAAGCCTGGCGCGCACCGGCATGAACAGTCGAATGCTCCAGGCATGACAACGCGAGCGGCGGGCGCGAGGAGAAAGAAGGCCGCCGAGGCGGCCAGGAAATCAGAAGCGGAACACTTCCACGTCATTGCGGACCGGCGACACCACGGGGATGCGCGGCTTTTCCAAGGTGCGGGCCCGGGCCGCCGGCGTCTGGGCCGGCTTGGCGGACTCGCTGGCGGATACCGGAGCCACGGCGGCCTGGGCGTTGGCGAGTGGCTGCACGGCGATGGAGAGCTGCTCCGCCAAGCGGCGCAAGAGCACGCTCTGGGCTTCCACCTGGGCGGCGGGCGAGCCCTGGTGCGGCTCCTCCAGGCGCACCAGGCGGCTGTCCCGCAGGCGGCCGTTGCGGTCCAGCAAGCGCCACTGCGCCTCCAGCACGGCGGGCAGATCCGGGCCGGAATCGAACCGGCTGATGTTCAGCAGTACTTGCACGTCGGGGTTGAACCCGGCCTGGTTCGGCGCCAGCACCAGCCGCTGGCTGTCCAGGCGCGAAGCCAACTGGCGTAGCAGAACCTGATCGATATCGGCCGCCAGGCTGCCGGCCCACCGGCCGTCTCGGGCGGCCACCAGGCTGCCGTCGGCATGGCGCTGCAGCAACGCTTCGCGTTGCAGGTAGTCGGCCACGTGCACCGGGCCGAGCAGCACCGATACGCCTTGATTCTGTTTGGGCAGCGTCGGGCTGCCATTGTCCAGCCGGTACAGCGGGGTCGGCGCGCGGGCGGCGCAACCGCCGAGCCCCAACAGGCCGGCCAGCAGGAGGATGAGGGGGAGTCGAACCCTAGTCATTACAGTCATCTCGTTAGCGACAACCCGAGCGCCGACGACAAGGGCGCGCCAACGTGGCGGCGCGTGTCGGCGGGGGGTGCCTATCATCCGCGAATGTGGCATCCGACTCCAGAGCCCCCGGGCCGGAAAATCCGTACGCCATCGACACCATGCGCGCGTCCGTCATTCCCCACCGCGCTCGACCTGCAAGGCATCGACCCGCTGGAAGCCCCGGGGCAACTTGTTGCCTCGGCGGCCACGCTCGCCCTTGTAGTGCTCGAGGTCGGCGGCTCGCAGCGACAGGGGTCGCTTGCCGGCCTGCAGCACCAAGGTCGCGCCTTCGGGCAGCACCGCCAGGTCGACCACGTACTCCTCGCGGCTGGCGACCCGCTCGCCGGGAATCCCGATGAGCTTGTTGCCCTTGCCCTTGGCCAGTTGCGGCAGGTCGCGCACCGGGAACACCAGCAGGCGCCCCTCGCTAGTCACCGCCGCCAGCCAGTCGCTGTCGCGGTTCGCCAAGGGACGCGGCGCCAGCACCCGGGCGCCCGCCGGCAGGCTGATCAGGGCCTTGCCGGCCTTGTTCTTCGCTTGCAGGTCCTCGCCCTTGACCACGAACCCGTAGCCGGCGTCCGAGGCGATGACGTATAGCGCGTCGTCGTCGGGCAGCAGCACGCAGTCGAAGGACACCCCCGGCGGCGGCGTCAGGCGCCCGGTCAGCGGCTCGCCCTGGCCTCGGGCGGAAGGCAGCGAGTGGGCCGCCAGGGAATAGCTGCGGCCGCTGGAGTCGATGAAGACCGCGAACTGGTTGGAGCGACCGGCGGCGGCCGTCTTGAAGCCGTCGCCGGCCTTGTAGGAGAGGCCGGCGGCGTCGATGTCGTGCCCCTTGGCGCAACGCACCCAGCCTTTCTCCGAGAGCACCACGGTGACCGGCTCGGTGGGCATCAGCTCGGTTTCCGACAGGGCCTTCGCTTCGCCCCGGGCGACGATCGGCGAGCGGCGCGCGTCGCCGTAGCGCTCGGCGTCTTCCAGCAGTTCCTTGCGCACCAGCTTCTTCAGCTTCGCCTCGCTGCCCAGCAGGGCCTGCAGCTTGGCGCGTTCCTGGGCCAGTTCCTCCTGCTCGCCACGGATCTTCATTTCCTCCAGCCGGGCCAGTTGGCGCAGGCGGGTGTCGAGGATGTAATCGGCTTGGATATCGCTGAGGCCGAAGCGCGCCATCAGCACTGGCTTGGGTTGGTCCTCGCTGCGGATGATCTGAATCACCTCGTCGAGGTTGAGGAAGGCGACCAGCAGGCCCTCCAGCACGTGCAGGCGCTTTTCCACCTTGTCCAGGCGGAATTGCAGGCGCCGGCGCACGGTGCCGATCCGGTATTGCAGCCACTCGCCCAGCAACTGCCGCAGGTTCTTCACCTGGGGACGGCCATCGAGGCCGATGACGTTGGTGTTGACCCGGTAGCTGGACTCCAGATCGGTGGTGGCGAACAGGTGCTGCATCAGCCCGTCCACGTCGATGCGGTTGGAGCGCGGGATGATGACGATGCGGCAGGGGTTCTCGTGGTCCGACTCGTCCCGCAGGTCGGCCACCATCGGCAGTTTCTTCGCCTGCATCTGGGCGGCGATCTGCTCCAGCACCTTGGCGCCGGAGACTTGGTGGGGCAGCGCGGTGACCACCACGTCGCCGTCCTCGACCCGGTACACGGCGCGCATGCGCACCGAGCCACGACCGGTCTCGTAGAGTTTCAGCAGGTCGGCCCGGGGCGTGACGATCTCCGCCTCGGTGGGATAGTCGGGGCCGGGCAGGTGCTCGCAGAGCTGCGCCACCGTGGCGTCCGGCTCGTCCAGCAGGCGCACGCAGGCGGTGGCGACTTCCCGCAGGTTATGGGGCGGCACGTCGGTGGCCATGCCCACGGCGATGCCGGTGGTGCCGTTGAGCAGCAGGTTGGGCAGGCGCGCCGGCAAGGTCGCCGGCTCGTCGAGGGTGCCGTCGAAGTTCGGCACCCAGTCCACCGTGCCCTGGCCCAGCTCGGACAGCAGCACGTCGGAATAACGCGACAACCGCGCCTCGGTGTAGCGCATGGCGGCGAAGGACTTGGGATCGTCCGGCGCGCCCCAGTTGCCCTGCCCGTCCACCAGGGTGTAGCGGTAGCTGAACGGCTGAGCCATCAGCACCATGGCCTCGTAGCAGGCGGAATCGCCATGGGGGTGGTACTTGCCGAGCACGTCGCCGACGGTCCGCGCCGATTTCTTGTGCTTGGAATCGGCGTCCAGGCCCAGTTCGCTCATGGCGTAGACGATGCGCCGCTGCACCGGCTTGAGGCCATCGCCGATGTGCGGCAGCGCGCGGTCCATGATCACGTACATGGAATAGTTGAGGTAAGCCTGCTCGGTGAAATCGGCGAGGGAACGCCGTTCCACGCCTTCCAGGCTCAGGTCGAGGGATTCGCTCATCGAAGGGTTCCGCTGCGAAGAGGGTCGGCGACGAGGCCGGTGAAGACAGGGCTCATGCCGGCTCGCCGAATTTCAGAAGATTGCCGTGGGGGTCGATGACGTACAGTTCCTTCATGCCCCAGGCGCGCAGCGCCGGCGGCGCCAGGTCCAGCCCGCGGGACTGGAACTCGCGGTGCAGCGCCTCGCTGTCGACGCAGCGCACGTAGCAGGAGGTGTTCTCCGCCAAGTAACGGTCCGGACAGAGCCAGAAGTGCAGCTCGGCGCCATCGCGGGCGACGATCAGGCAGTCGTCCGTCCGCAGGCGGACCTCGAAGCCCAGGCGCCCGGAGTAGAAGGCGAGGCTTTCGCCGAGGTCCAAGGAAGCCAGCACCGGCACGGTGGCCAGGATCGATCCGCTCATGACGACAGGTCTCCGCGAGTGTTCGGGAAATGCTTCATGGCGCGCTCCAGCCGCCATCGGGGGCGGCGAAGCGCCAGACGATCGGCCGGTCCTCGCCATCGCCCCGGCGATGACCGCCGTTGTCGACGCCGATCCAAGCGCCGCGTTCGTCCAGCCACAGCGCCTCGGCGGTGCCATAGTCCAGCGAATAGCGCCGGGCATCTGTCAGGGCCTCGGCGGCGAAGGACCAGCAACGCTCGACGCTGCCGTCCGCCGACTTGCGCCGGCACAGGCGGTAGCCCTGCCGCTCCAGGGTGAAGAGCTTGCCGGCATGGAACGCCAGATCGGAGAAGTCCCGGGACAGCACCTTGCCGCCCTGGGCCGCTGGCGCCGGCTCGCTACCGCCCTCGCTGAACAGCACGCAGCCGCCGGTGCAACTCCAGGCGGTCTGCTGCTTGTGCAGCACCAGCAGGCCGCGGCGCTCGCGCTCGGCGGCCAGCCACAGACGCTCGCCCGCCGGGTCCACGGCGATGCCCTCGAACATGGCGTTGAAGGTCACCAGCATGCCGCTGCCACGGGCCTGGCGTACCAAGTTCTCCGGCAGATCGAGCCAGCGCGGGCTGCCCCCCGGCGGCAGTTGCAGCACCGCGGCCCGGGCCTCGCTGACCAGGTAGCGGTTGCCCGCGCTGTCGCAGCTCAGCCCCTCGAAGTCCAGTTGGCCGCCCCGCGCCAGGCCGGTGAGCCAAGTACGCATGCGCTGGCCCCAGGGCAAGCCGTTGTCGGGCGGCGGCCCGACCTCGAAGGGCTCCGCCTCGGCCCGTAGCAGGGCGTCGTCGGCGCGCAACCGGTAGACCCGGTCGTCCTCGCGGTCCGACACGCTCCACAGGGCGTCGCCACACCAGGCGAGGCCGGAGAGATTGCCGCCGGGCATGCCGTCCACCGTGTATTCCCGCTCCAGCCGCAGCTCGGGCCAGGGAGCGTCCTGGGCCATGGCCGCCAGGGGGGAGAATGCCGCCAGCAACGCGACGAGGCGCATCGCGCCGCTCACGCCAACACCTCGGCCAGGTTGCCCTTGGACTCCAGCCAGCTCTTGCGGTCGCCGGCGCGCTTCTTCGCCAGCAGCATGTCCATGGTCTCCACGGTGATGTCGACGTCGTCGAGGGTCAGGCGCACCAGGCGCCGGGTGTTGGGGTCCATGGTGGTTTCCCGCAGTTGCAGCGGGTTCATCTCGCCCAGCCCCTTGAAGCGGGTGACCTGGGGCTTGCCGCGCTTCTTCTCGGCGGCCAGGCGTTCGAGGATGCCGTCCCGCTCCGCCTCGTCCAGGGCATAGTGGACTTCCTTGCCCAGGTCGATGCGGTACAGCGGCGGCATCGCCACGTAGACGTGGCCGGCCTCCACCAGCGGGCGGAAATGGCGGACGAACAGCGCGCAGAGCAAGGTGGCGATGTGCAGGCCGTCGGAGTCGGCGTCGGCGAGGATGCAGACCTTGCCGTAGCGCAACTGGCCGAGGTCGCTGGCGCCGGGGTCGACGCCGATGGCCACGGCGATGTCGTGGACCTCCTGGCTGGCGAGCACTTCGCCGCCGTCCACTTCCCAGGTGTTCAGGATCTTCCCGCGCAGCGGCATGATCGCCTGGAACTCCTTGTCCCGCGCCTGCTTGGCGCTGCCGCCGGCGGAGTCGCCCTCCACCAGGAACAGTTCGGCGCGCATCGGGTCCTGGCCGGCGCAGTCGGCCAGCTTGCCCGGCAGCGCCGGGCCCTGGGTGATCTTCTTGCGCTCCACCTTCTTGCCGGCCTTGAGACGCCGGCCGGCGTTGCCGATGGCCAGCTCGGCCACCTGCAGGCCCAACTCGGGGTGGGCGTTGAGCCACAGGCTGAAGGCGTCCTTGACCACCCCGGAGACGAACGCCGCCGCCTCCCGGGACGACAGGCGCTCCTTGGTCTGCCCGGAGAACTGGGCATCCTGCATCTTCATCGAGAGGACGAAAGCGATGCGCTCCCAGACGTCCTCGGGGGCCAGCTTGACGCCCCGGGGCAACAGGTTGCGGAACTCGCAGAACTCCCGCACCGCGTCCAGCAGGCCCTGGCGCAGGCCATTGACGTGGGTGCCGCCCTGGGCGGTGGGGATCAGGTTGACGTAGCTTTCCTGCACGCCCTCGCCGCCCTCGGGCAGCCACAGCAGGGCCCAGTCCACCGCCTCCTTGCTGCCCGCCAGGCTGCCGACGAAGGGCTCCTCCGGCAGCCGCGGGTAGTCGCTCACGGCGTCCGCCAGGTACGAGCGCAGGCCGTCCTCGTAGTGCCACTCCACCCGCTCGCCGCCGGCCTTGTCCTCGAAGCTCACCGCCAGGCCCGGGCACAGCACGGCCTTAGCCTTGAGCACATGCTTGAGGCGGCTGATGGAGAATTTCGGCGAATCGAAGTACTTCGGGTCCGGCCAGAAGCGCACGGCGGTGCCGGTGTTGCGCTTGCCCACGCTGCCGACGACCTCCAGGTCGCTGGCCTTGAAGCCGTCGGCGAAGCCCATGCGGTACTCCTGGCCGTCGCGCTTGACCCGCACCTCCACCCGGGTGGACAGCGCGTTCACCACGGAGATGCCGACGCCGTGCAGGCCGCCGGAGAACTGGTAGTTCTTGTTGGAGAACTTGCCGCCGGCGTGGAGCTTGGTGAGGATCAGTTCGACCCCGGGGATGCCCTCCTCGGGATGGATGTCCACCGGCATGCCACGGCCGTCGTCCAGCACTTCCAGGGAGTTGTCCTCGTGGAGGATCACTTGGATCGACCGGGCGTGGCCGGCCAGGGCCTCGTCGACGCTGTTGTCGATGACCTCCTGGGCCAGGTGGTTCGGCCGCGTGGTGTCGGTGTACATGCCCGGTCGCTTGCGCACCGGGTCGAGCCCGGAGAGGACTTCGATGGCGTCGGCGTTGTAGGTGGCCATGGGTCTCGGATCGTCAGTCGTTGAAAGCGGAAAAATCGAGGTCGCGCCAGGTATCGGCCGGCACGCCGGCGAACGCCAGCAGGGCCGGCAGGCGCGCGGCGAAGCCCTGGAAGCCGTGATCACCGCCGGCCTCGATGCGCAGCGCGCAGCCCCGGTAGTAGGCCTGGGCGTCGCGGTAATCCAAGGTCTCGTCGGCGGTCTGCAGCCAGACCTGGTAGCGCGAGGGATCGGCGGGCGGCGGCACTTCCAGCGCGGCCAGGGCGGCGACATGCGCCTCGGTCAGCGTCCAGTCTTCCCCGGTATAGAGGTTGCGTTGCGGGCCGAGGTAGCCCTCGAAGCGGCGGTGCGGCATCACCGCCGGGTTGACCAGCAGTGCCCGCAAGCCGTGGCGCTCGGCCAAGTGGGTGGCATAGTAGCCGCCCAGGGAACTGCCGACCAGCAGCGGTGCCCCCAGGGTGGCGATCGCTTCCTCCAGTTGCTCCATGGCTTGGCGCGGGTGGTGATGCAGCGCCGGCACCCGCAGGCTGTCCTCGCGGCCCAGCCGGGCCATCAGGCGGATCAGTTGTCGCGCCTTGCGCGACGCGGGGGAGCTGTTGAAACCGTGGATATAGAGGAGGGTCATCATGGGGACGGAAGGCTACAAGCTGCACGCCGCCGCCCGCAAGCCGCCTCCTCGGGCGTCAGTACCCCTTGACGCTGTAGTCCACTTCGAAGTCGATGCCGGTGACCCGCGAGACGTCGGTCTCCAAGGTACCGTCGGCGTGCAGGCGCAGCCAGCGGTAGCCGGGCGCCTCCTGGCCCACTTGGAACTGCTCGCTGCCCGGCGCGAATTGCACGCAGGTGGACGGCGAGGCCAGCAACCGCACCCCGTTGCGCTCGCGGTCGAAGGCTTGGTGCACGTGTCCCCAGAGCACTCCGCGCACCCGGGGGAAGCGGTCGAGCACGGCGAACAGCGCGTCGGCGTTGCGCAGGCCGATGGGCTCCATCCAGCGGCAGCCGATGGACACCGGATGGTGATGCAGGCAGATCAGCACGTGGCGCTCGCCGGCCTCGCTCAGGGCGCGCTCCAGCAGGGCCAGTTGCCCGTCGTCGAGATGGCCGGGCACGGCGCCGACGATGGAGGAGTCCAGCAGCACCACGCGCCAGGCGCCGACGTCGGCCACCGGCTCCAGCAGGCCGCTGTCGGCAAAGGCCTCGCGCATGGTCGGCATGTCGTCATGGTTGCCGGGAATCCAGCGAGCCGGGGCCGGGATGATGGCGGTGAGGTCGCGAAAGCGCTGGTACGAGGCCACCGAGCCGTCCTGGGACAGGTCGCCGGTGGCGAGGACCAGGTCGATCCTCGGCTGCTCTTGCAGCACCCGTTCGATCACCCGGGCGAGGCTGTCGCGGGTCTCCATGCCCAGGAGCCGGCCATCGGCCTGGGCGAACAGATGACTGTCGGACAACTGCACCAGCAGCACCGGCGAATCGGGGGCGAGGGGGGGCGTACTCGGCAACGGGCCGTCTCCTAGTGGCTACGCGGGATTATGGTAGCGCCGTGCGGCCAGGGTAAACCCGCGAAGCGGGGTATAGATCACAGTTAGCGCGGTCAGTGATCGGCCGGATGAGATTTTTTCTAGAGAACCGGGGCCAGTTCATGGCCACAGGCCAGGCAATGGCTCAGCCATTCGCCGAGGAAAAGGTTGAGCTGACTCTTTTCGTCAGGCTGGTGCATCGCCGCGTTGGGGTAGGGGTAGACGCTGCGGAAGCGCCGCGCGTTTTCCGCGCCGGTCACCTCGGCCATGCGCGCGTCGTGGTAGACGCGCACCTCCAGTTGTGGCGAGGGCATCCAAGGCAGGGTGTAGTCCTGGCGCACCCGCAGCGTGCTGGTGTAGGGGCAGCTTTCCACGACCTCCAGGGCCAATACGCCCACCAGCCGGTCGCCCTGGCTGAGGGCGATACGACGCTCCTCGGCGCCGTCGCGCATCCCCGGTAGCAGGCGCATCAGCCTGGCGTAATTGGACTCGCAGACGGCCTGCAGTCCGGACAGGTCGACCCGGTAACGGTCGCGAAGCGGCATCAAGACCATGACCTCCTGACTTCGGTTCGATTGAGCGCCAGCCATTGCAGCACGATGATGCTGGCGGCGTTGTTGATCCGGCCGTCGCGCACGGCGGCCAGGGCATCCTCCAGGGGCCAGACGTGGACGCGGATATCCTCGCCTTCTTCCTCCAGGCCGTGCACGCCGCCGGCGCCCTGGCTATCGCAACGGCCGACGAACAGGTGCACCAGTTCGTCGGAGCCCCCCGGGGAAGGGAAGTAGCGGGTCACCGGCCACAGCGCGGTGAAGGCCAGGCCGGCTTCCTCCTCGGCCTCGCGATGGGCGACCTGCTCGGGCGACTCGTCCTTGTCGATGAGACCGGCGACGATTTCCAGCAGCCAGGGGTTGTCGGTCTTGCCCAGGGCGCCGACCCGGAACTGCTCGGTGAGCACCACGCAGTCGCGCTGGGGATCGTAGGGCAGGACGCACACCGCGTCGTGGCGCACGAACAGCTCGCGGGTGATCACCGGCCCCATATCGCCGGAGAACAGCCGGTGGCGCAGGTGCAGGCGGTCCAGGCGATAGAACCCGCGAAAGCAGTCCTCGCGCTCGACGATTTCATAGGCGTCCGGACCGGGTTTGAAAGTGTCGCTCATCCGCTTCTCGCTCGATTCAAGGGTGGAGACTGGCTGGGGTTTGCGCCATCCTAGCGTGCCCTCCGGGTCGACGCAGCCTTCTTCGCAGCGTAGTCGAACCCACGTTCGGCACGCTCGACCGACGGCGTCGGGGCCGAACTCGCCCCCTCATCGACAGTCGAACCGGCACCTCTCCCCTTTCAGCCGTGGATCTGCCTGCGACCATGCCACCGATGTCGAATTCCCGCACTTTCGTCTTTCTCGCCGCCTGCGGCCTCGGCCTGTCGCTGGTCGGCTGCCAGGGCCTGGGGTCCCGTTCCGTACAGCCCGAGCACGTGGCCTGGGAACACCTCAAGCCCGGGTGCGGCGGCAGCGATTGCCCCCTGGTGAACATCGACACCCTGCATTTCGACGACGAACCGGGCCTCGATGCGCTGATCGAGCGGCGCCTGCTGGAAATGACCCGCAACGCGCCCAACGCGCCGCTGGCGCCGTCGTTGCAGGCCTACGAGCAGGCCTTCCTGCGGGACGCCGAGCCGCGCTGGAGCACCTATCTGCAGGCCAAGCTACGGGAGCAGCGCGACCAACTGCTGCTGATCGAGCTGTCGAGCTACCTGGACACCGGCGGCGCCCATGGCATGCCGGGGCGTGGCTTCATCACCTACGACCGCGCCCGACAGAAGGCCCTGAGCCTCCAGGACATGCTGCTGCCGGGCCAGGAAGAAGCCTTCTGGCGAGTGGTGGAGCGCTTCCATGGCCGCTGGCTGGCGAAGAACCGCCTGGGGCCGGACTATGCCAAGGACTGGCCGTTCCAGCGCTCGCCCCACGTCGGCCTCGGTCGCGGCGCGATGCTGGTGAAGTACGACGTGTACAGCATCGCCCCCTATTCCAGCGGCCATCCGGAGCTGGAAATCCCCTACCCGCAACTCAACGGCATCCTGCGCCCGGAATACTTCCCCGGCCGCGGCTGATCCGGCAGGCGGCGTGGGGACATCGCGTCCCCGCGCCCGGCCTCAGACCTGGCGGTAGATCACCCCGCCCTCTTCCCTGAAACGTTCGGCCTGCTCGGCGAAGCCGGCCTCGATGGCCTTCTGCTCGTCGGTCAGGCCATTCTCCTGGGCGTAGTCCCGGACCTCCTGGGTGATCTTCATCGAGCAGAACTTCGGCCCGCACATGGAGCAGAAGTGAGCCACCTTGGCGGAATCCTTGGGCAGCGTCTCGTCGTGGAAGGCGCGCGCCGTATCCGGGTCCAGGCCGAGGTTGAACTGGTCCTCCCAGCGGAATTCGAAGCGCGCCTTGGACAAGGCGTTGTCGCGAATCTGCGCGCCCGGGTGGCCCTTGGCAAGGTCGGCGGCGTGGGCGGCGATCTTGTAGGTGATGATGCCGGTCTTCACGTCATCCTTGTTCGGCAGGCCCAGGTGCTCCTTGGGCGTGACGTAGCAGAGCATGGCGCAGCCGAACCAGCCGATCATCGCCGCCCCGATGCCCGAGGTGATGTGGTCGTAGCCGGGGGCGATATCCGTGGTCAGCGGGCCGAGGGTATAGAACGGCGCCTCGTCGCAGCATTCCAGTTGCTTGTCCATGTTCTCCTTGATCAGGTGCATGGGCACGTGGCCGGGGCCTTCGATCATGGTCTGCACATCGTGCTTCCAGGCCACCTTGGTCAGCTCGCCGAGGGTCTCCAGCTCGCCGAACTGGGCGGCGTCGTTGGCATCGGCGATGGAGCCGGGGCGCAGGCCGTCGCCCAGGGAGAACGACACGTCGTGGGCCTTCATGATCTCGCAGATGTCGTCGAAGTGGGTGTAGAGGAAATTCTCCTGGTGATGAGCCAGGCACCACTTGGCCATGATCGAGCCACCCCGGGAAACGATGCCGGTGACCCGCTTGGCGGTCAGCGGCACGTAGCGCAGCAGCACCCCGGCGTGGATGGTGAAGTAGTCCACACCCTGCTCCGCCTGTTCGATCAGGGTGTCGCGGAACAGCTCCCAGGTCAGGTCCTCGGCAACGCCGCCGACTTTCTCCAGGGCCTGGTAGATCGGCACGGTGCCGATCGGTACCGGGCTGTTGCGGATGATCCACTCGCGGGTCTCGTGGATGTGCTTGCCGGTGGACAGGTCCATGACCGTGTCCGAGCCCCAGCGGATGCCCCAGGTCAGCTTGGCCACCTCTTCCTCGATGGAGGAGCCCAGGGCCGAATTGCCGATGTTGCCGTTGATCTTCACCAGGAAGTTGCGGCCGATGATCATCGGCTCCAGCTCCACGTGGTTGATGTTGGCCGGAATGATGGCGCGGCCGCGGGCCACTTCCTGGCGCACGAACTCGGGGGTGATCTCCTTCGGGATGGCGGCGCCGAAGCTGTGCCCCGGGTGCTGCTCCTTCAGCAGGCCGGCCTCGCGGGCCTCGGCCAGCTTCATGTTCTCGCGGATGGCGACGAACTCCATCTCCGGCGTGATGATGCCCTTCTTCGCGTAGTGCATCTGGGTGACGTTCTGCCCCGCCCGGGCCCGGCGCGGGTTGCGCACGTGGGCGAAGCGCATGGCGGCCAGCTCGGCGTCGGCGAGGCGGCGCTGGCCGAACTCGGAAGTCAGCCCCGGCAGGCGCTCGGTGTCGCCCCGGTCCTCGATCCAGGCGGAACGCACGTCCGCCAGCCCCTTGCGCACGTCGATGAGCGCGTCCGGGTCGGTGTAAGGGCCGGACGTGTCGTAGACGGTGACCGCCGGGTTGATCTCACCGCCGAAGGCGGTGGGGGTCGCGTCCAGGCTGATCTCCCGCATCGGCACGCGGATGTCCGGGCGACTGCCCTGCACGTGGATTTTCCGGGAACGGGGGAAGGGTTGGACCGACTGCTGGTCGACCCGGGCGCTTTCGCTGAGATTCTGTTGTTGTTTGGCGCTCATCGCAGGCTCCTCGGTGAATGTCGGAGCGAACCGGAACGAATGCGCAAGGAAGCGTGGGCGCACCGGACGGTGCAGAGGCGATCGCCGAGGGCGAGGACATCTTGTTCCCTACGCAGGCCTTAACCTGATCAGGTTCAACGGGATCCGGAACTATCCGATCTCAGCCTCCGACTCGAGGCACCCCGACAAGAACCTCCGCAGTCTAATCGACCGCCGGGTCGAAACCAACCCGGGCGTCCGGGCACCGACGCAGGGTGCGGCACGCGAGCCGCCCGGGATTGTTGCGAAGCGGCAACAGAACTTACCGCCAGACGGCCCGAGCGCCGCGATGTCTTGCCTTGACCCCCGATGCCGCTCCCCTTAGCCTTGTCCAATTTCATTGAGCCCTAGGATCCCCCGCATGTTGCGCAGACTTTCCCTGGCTGTTGCCGTGGCCTCCGCCTTCTCGGGCACGCTGCAAGCGGCAGACGTTCCGTTGTCGGCCAGAACCGACCTGGTGACCGTCTATCAGGACGCGGTGAAGAACAACGCCGACCTCGCCGCCGCCCGCGCCGATCTCGAAGCGACCCGCGAGCTGGTGCCCCAGGCCCGCGCCGGGCTGCTGCCGCAGATTTCCGGCGGCGCCACCACCAGCGACACCCGTACCAAGCTGGACGAGCCCTCGGTCACCAGCAACCGCAGCGGCATCGTCTACCAGGCGAACCTCAGCCAGCCGATCTTCCGCGCCGACCGCTGGTTCCAGCTCAAGGCCGCCGAGGCCACCAACGACCAGGCTTCCCTGCGCTTCTCCGCCACCTCGCAGAACCTCATCCTGCAAACGGCGGAAAGCTATTTCGCGGTGCTCCGCGCCCAGGACAACCTGGCCGCGACCAAGGCCGAGGAAGCCGCCTTCAAGCGCCAGCTCGACCAATCCAACGAGCGCTTCGACGTCGGCCTGTCGGACAAGACCGACGTGCTCGAGGCCCAGGCCAGCTTCGACAACGCCCGCGCGGCGCGAATCATCGCCGAGCGCAACGTGGAAGACGCCTTCCAGGCGCTGGTCACCCTGACCAACCGCGACTACAACTCCCTCGAAGGCATCCTGCACACCCTGCCCGTGGTGGTGCCGACCCCCAACGACGCCAAGGCCTGGGTGGACACCGCCGCGCAGCAGAACCTCAACCTGCAGGCGAGCAACTACGCGGTGGATGCCGCCGAGGAAACCGTGCGCCAGCGCAAGGCCGGGCACGCGCCGACGCTCGACGCGGTGGCCAGCTACCAGAAGGGCGACAACGACGCCCTGGGCTTCAGCAACACCGCCGCCAGCCCGGTGCACTACGGCAGCGACGTGGAGCAGCGCAGCATCGGCCTGCAACTGAATATCCCGATCTACAGCGGCGGGTTGACCAGTTCCCTGGCCCGCGAGGCCTACCAACGGTTGAACCAGGTGGAGCAGCAACGCGAAGGGCTGCGCCGCTCGGTGGTGCAGGACACCCGCAATTACCATCGGGCGGTGAACACCGACGTGGAGCAGGTGAAGGCGCGTCGCCAGTCGATCATTTCCAACCAGAGCGCGGTGGAAGCCACCCAGATCGGCTACCAGGTGGGCACCCGCAACATCGTCGACGTGCTCGATGCCCAGCGCCAGTTGTACGGCACCGTGCGCGACTACAACAACGCCCGCTACGACTACATCCTTGACAACCTGCGCCTGAAACAGGCGGCCGGCACCCTGAGCCCCGCGGACCTGGAGGCCCTGGCGGCCTTCCTCAAGCCGGACTACGACCCGGATAAGGACTTCCTGCCGCCGGACCTGGCGGAAACCGAAAGCCAGCTCAAGAAAGGCGCCAACACCAAGTACTGAGTCCACGAAAAGCCCGGCCGACGCCGGGCTTTTTCATGGTTGTCATCGGCGCGTCGCGCGGCCTTGGTGGCTTGGCCCTGGCGTACCCGGCGTGCCTGTTCCCCGCAATCCGGAGCGTCGCCGCCGTACGGGCTTGCCACTGATGCCCGGGGACGAGGCGCGCCCCAGCCCGGCGCCTTCGCGGCCCGGCATCGACCCCGCGATCCACGGCGTGGGCCCTATGCGTCTCTCGGCGCATGTCCGGCGACAGGGCCTGCCCGCAGACGGACTCGAAAGCGGCTGGAACAGGTTCGCCGGCGGGCCGGCGCCTACCCGCAGCAGTGGAACCGCGCGGCTCAAGCCGACCGCGCTGGGAGCGCGCCGGCGCTTGGCGGGACACCGCATTCGAAAACGGCAAGCGCTCTTCGGTCCGTGAGGGCTGGCTTGGCCTTCCGCGCCGCCCGTCAGGCTGACCTGCCCGGGATTAATCCAGGCTTTAACTGCATGGTTAGGCCGCGCGGGGTCGATACCCGAGGCTGACCTGTCTGGGCTGGCCTGCCCGGGGCTGGCCTGCCTGGAGCTAGCCAGCCTGGATCTGCGCTTCGTGCAGCCGTTTCGTCTCGATATCCAGCAAGGCCCGGATGGCGACCAGCAACCCGTCCTGGTCGGTGTAGCGACGACCGTAGCCGAGGTTGAAGCCATAATCGAAGTCGCTCGGGTTGCGCCCCTGAGTGTGCTGGAGGATGGTCTCGAGCTTGTCCAGCCCCTTCACCATGCGCGCCTCGGGCGACGACGCCTGGTCGTACTCGTCCCATAGTGCCAGGAAAGCGGTCCGCCGCTCGGGCGGCAGCGGGGCCAGCAGGGTCTGCAGGTCGCGGCGCTCCTGGGCGGCCTTGTCCGCCCCGCCCGCCTCGGGCGCGGGAATGTCGCCTCCCAAGGCCTCCCCCAGGTCATGGATGAGGGCGATCCTGAGCAGCTTGGCGAAATCCAGCCCCTTGAATTCCGGCTCGAACACCATGGCCATCAGGCACAGGCGCCAAGTGTGCTCGGCCGTGCTCTCGGTGCGGCCGGAGGAGGTATGGGCGCTACGCAGCACATCCTTGAGGCGCTCGGCTTCTCTCAGAAACTGAAGCGCGCCGGCGATTTCGGTTGTTTCCATGAGGCTCTCCTTCTAGTCCAGGCCCCTGTCGGGGCCACCGTTCCTTGCGCCTGGCGACCGGCGGAGTGGCGTCGCGCCGTCCGGGGACGATGAGCGTCAACCGGAGATCAACCGCCCCACCCCGTCCAGCAGCCGTTGCAACGCGCCCTGGTTGGCCCGCAACACACCGAGGCCGGCCTCGGCCCTGCGCCCGGCGTCGGCGGGGGCGCGCCACAGCCCGGCCAGCACATCGGCCAGTTGCCCGGCGTCGCGAACCGTCTCCAACGCCCCCGCCTCGCGCAACTGCCCGGCGATCTCCAGGAAGTTGAACAGATGCGGCCCCGCCAGCACGGGCTTGCCCAGGGCGGCCGGTTCCAGCAGGTTGTGTCCGCCGTTTTCCACCAAGCTGCCGCCGACGAAGGCGAGGTCCGCCAGGGCGTAGAGAAACAGCAGCTCGCCCATGGTGTCGCCCAGCAGCACGGCGGTACCCGGGCCGACGGCCTCGCCCAGGCTGCGGCGGGCCGTGGCGAACCCGGCGCGCCGGCACAGCTCGTGGACCCCGACGAAGCGCTCGGGGTGGCGCGGCACCAGGATCAGCAGGGCTTCGGGAAAATCGGCGAGCAGGCGGCGATGGGCCTCCAGCACCACGTCATCCTCGCCGGCATGGGTACTGGCGGCGATCCATACCGGCCGCGCCGTGGCGCCCCAGGTCTCGCGCAGGGCGGCGGCCTTCACCGGCAGCGCCGGGTCGATGCGCAGGTCGAATTTGATCGAGCCGGTCACCTCGACGCAGCCCGGCCGGGCGCCGAGCCGGCGGAAGCGCTCGGCCTCCGCCTCGGTCTGCACGGCGATCAGGTTGAGCTCGGCGAGCATCGGCGCGGTCAACCGGGCGAAACGCGCGTAGCCACGGGCCGAGCGCTCGGACAGCCGGGCGTTGGCCAGCACCAGCGGCACGCCGCGTCGCGCGCACTGGTGAAGGTGGTTCGGCCACAGCTCGGTTTCCATGATCACGGCCAGGCGCGGGCGCAGCCGCCGCAGGAAGCGTGCCGAGGCCCAGGGCAGGTCGTAGGGTAGGTAGCAGTGGCCGACGCTGTCGCCGAACAGGGCACGGATGCGCTCGGAGCCGGTGGGCGTCATGCAGGTGACGGTGACCGGCAGGTTCGGGTAGCGCTCGCGTAGCGCGCGGATCATCGGCGCGGCGGCGATGCTCTCGCCCACCGACACCGCGTGGACCCAGATCCCGTCGGGTTCCAGGGGCGGCAACCCGAGGGCGAAGCGTTCGCCGAGACGGCGCGCGTAGGCGGGCGCTTTCCAGGCGCGCCAGGCCAGGCGCAACGCGATAAGGGGCAGGGCGAGGTGCAGCAGCAGGGTATAGAGGGTCCGGTTCATGCCGCGCAGGGTAGCAAAAACGCCCGGCCGCCACCGCTCCGGCCGGAACGCGCCGCGGGCCAGCGGGCGAAACGATCGGCCACGGAGCGCGCCGGCCGCGTAGAATGGCGGGCCGTCGTGTTTTACAGGAGAGGCCGCGAATGAACGGCTATGTGTACCTGGCGATCGCCATCGGCGCCGAAGTGGTGGCCACGACCTCCATGAAGGCCGTGCAAGGCCTGCAAAAACCCCTGCCCCTGGCCCTGGTCATCGGGGGCTACGGCATCGCCTTCTGGATGCTCACCCTGGTGATGCGGACCATCCCCGTGGGCATCGCCTACGCCATCTGGGCCGGCCTCGGCATCGTCCTGGTGAGCGTCGCCGCCTACCTGCTCTACGGGCAGAAGCTGGACCTGCCGGCCATTCTCGGCATGGGGCTGATCGTCGCCGGAGTGGCGGTCATCCGGCTGTTCTCCGCCAGCACCGGGCACTGACTGCGTCGCCCGACCACGGCGTTCGGCGGCGGACGCGGGTTATACTGCGGGCCCTTCGTTTCCACGAGTGCGGCCCATGCTCCCTCCCCTTTCCACCGACATCCTCATCGTCGGCGGCGGCATCGCCGGCCTCTGGCTGAACGCGCGCCTGCGCCGCGCCGGCTATTCCACCCTGCTGGTGGAACGCGCCGGCCTCGGCGGAGGGCAAAGTGTGAAATCCCAGGGCATCATCCATGGCGGCGCCAAGTACGCGCTGCACGGCGGCCTCACCGGTTCCTCCGAGGCCATCGCCGACATGCCGCAGCGGTGGCGCGGCGCCCTGGCCGGCCAGGGCGACCTCGACCTGCGCGGCGTGCGGGTACTCTCCGACGCCCATTACCTGTGGTCCCCAGGCAGCCTGGCCGGCAACTTGGTCAGCTTCTTCGCCAGCAAGGCCATGCGTGGCCGGGTGGACCCGGTGAAGGGCGACGATCTGCCGCCTGCGCTACGCGACCCGCGCTTCAAGGGCAAGGTCTATCGCCTCGCCGAACTGGTGCTCGACGTGCCCAGCCTGATCGCCCGCCTCGCCGAACTGGCCGGCGACGGCCTGCTGGCCGGCGACCGCCTCGAACCGCTGCGCGAGGGGGGCGAATTGGTGGGGCTGCGGGTGGACGACCGGGCCATCCATGCCCAGCGCATCGTCCTGAGCGCCGGCGCCGGCAATGCCGCGCTGCTCGCCGAGCTCGGCCTGCAGCGGCCCGCCCAGCAGCTCCGGCCGCTGCACATGGTGCTGGCCAAGGGGCCGGCGCTGAAGCCGCTCTACGCCCACTGCCTGGGCGCCGGGCCGAAACCGCGCCTCACCGTCACCAGCCACCCGGCGGCCGACGGTCAATGGGTCTGGTACCTGGGCGGCGACTTGGCCGAGGCCGATGGCGTGGCCCGGGACGACGCGGCGCAGATCGCCGCCGCGCGCCGCGAGGTACAGGACCTGCTGCCGTGGATCGACCAGACCGAGACCCGCTGGGCCACCGTGCGGGTGGACCGCGCCGAGCCCGCCCAGAATGGCCTGCTGCGCCCGGACAATGCCTACCTCGACCACGAAGGCCGGCTGCTGGTGGGCTGGCCGACCAAGCTGGCCCTGGCGCCGGACTTCGCCGACCGGGTGCTCGCCGCGCTGGAACGCGACGGCGTGCGCCCGGCGTCCGCGCCGGCGCCGCTGCCGCCGGACCTGCCGCGCCCGCCCCTGGGTCGGCCGGTCTGGGAGGAAAAGCTGCCATGATCGACACGCTGCACGACTTGCACCGCCCCCTGGGCGACACGGGCCTGAGGGTGTCGCCCCTGGGCCTGGGCACGGTCAAGCTGGGCCGCGACCAAGGCGTCAAGTACCCCACCGGCTTCGCCATTCCCGACGACTTCGCCGCTCGCCAGTTGCTGCGGCAGGCCCAAGCGCTGGGCATCAACCTGATCGACACGGCGCCGGCCTATGGCGTCAGCGAGGAACGCCTCGGCCCGCTGTTGCAGGACCAACGCGACGCCTGGGTGATCGTCAGCAAGGTGGGCGAGGAGTTCGAGGCCGGCCAGTCGCGCTTCGATTTCACCCCCGGGCATGCGCGCCGTTCGGTGGAGCGCAGCCTGGCCCGGCTGCGCACCGATCGCCTCGATCTTTTGCTGGTGCACTCCGATGGGCGCGACCGGGAAATCCTTGAGGACAGCGGTCTGTACGAGGCCCTGGCCGACCTCAAGCGAGCCGGCAAGATCCGCGCCTTCGGCCTCTCCGGCAAGACCGTGGACGGCGGGCTGCTGGCCCTGCAACGGGGTGATTGCGCCATGGTCACCTACAACCTCGCCGAGCAGGGCGAGAAGCCGGTGCTCGACTACGCCGCCCAGCACGGCAAGGCCATTCTGATCAAGAAAGCCCTGGCCAGCGGCCATGCCTGCCTGGGCGCGGGGGTCGACCCGGTGCGCGCCAGCTTCGAGCTGGTGCTCGGCCACCCGGGGGTGAGCAGTGCCATCGTCGGCACCATCGACCCGCTGCACCTGGCGCACAACGTGGCCTGCGCCGCCGCGGTGCTGCGCGGCCGCTGAACCGCCGCCCGTCCAGGACGGGCGCGCGCGTCGCCGGCGGGTTGCTCCTCGCCACATCGACCTGTTATGACTCGGTGACCGTGTTCCACCCAGGACACCACGAGGAAGGAGCCGCCCCCATGCCGCGCATTCTCGCCCGCAAGAACCCGGGCACCTTCAAGACCCTGCCGCTGCACGTCGAAGCCGGCCCCGACGGGTTGAGCTACCGGGGCCAGGGCCTGCCGCTGAATTTCGCCCAGACCCTGGAGCGCCGACGGCCGATCCACCTGGACGACCCCCAGCGTTTTTCGATATCCCTGGCCAACCTCGGGGTCTCGGTGCGCCTGACCTTGGGCCTGCACGGCCGCGACTACGGGGTGCTGGTGCGCCAACGCCGGCCGGACCGGGGCGATACGGTGCTCAAGCTGATTTCCGGCTACGTGCCGACCCACGAACTGAACCTGCCCCTGCTCACCGCCATCCAGGAAATCGCCGAGGAATGCCTGCTGGAAACCCGCGACGGCTGGCTGGCCGGCCGCTTCGGCGATACATGGCTGCCGACGCCCTATCAGGACCGGCTGCATTATCGGGACACCGATCATTTCCGCCTGAGCCCGCTGTCGGGCGCCGCGCGACCGGTGCAGAGCGGCAACCTGGTGCTGCTGGAGCGGCCGCGGGCCTACGTGCACCTGCCCACCGCCTCGCTGCAACTGGTCTACGACCTGCGCCTCGACCTGCCCAAGAGCATCGAGGGCCTGAGTCTCTACCACGTCGACGAAACCCTGGAAGAAGGCGAGCTGGTGGCGCGCCTGGAGCGTCGGCAGCCGGACCTGTACCTGTTGGAACTGCGAGACGGTCGCCCCAGCGGAGGGCTGTTCAACCTGCGCCGGGGCACGCTAAGGCCGGTGGCGACCCGGGGCCTGTGGTTATCCGAGAGTTTCGCGGCGCAGGAAGGCTGGGTGGTGCGCGAGGAGCGGGTTCGCTGGAAGGACTGGCTGGCGCGCCTCGCCCCACTGGCGGCGGAGGTGTCCTAGGCGGGCGCGCGACCCGCGCGGGAAGCCGGCGCTCCCGGCCCGCGCGGCTTAGCGGGAGCGAATCTTCTCGACGATGGCGGTGGTGGAGCTGTTCTCCACCAGGCCCAGTACCCGCACCTCGCCGCCATAGGCCTTGACGATGTCGGCGCCCACCACCTGCTCGATGCCGTAGTCGCCGCCCTTCACCAGCACGTCCGGCTTGATCTCCGCCAGCAGGTTCACCGGGGTGTCCTCGCTGAAGCTCACCACCCAGTCCACCGCGCCGAGCCCGGCCAGCACCGCCATGCGCCGGTCCACCGAGTTGATCGGCCGCCCGGGGCCCTTCAGGCGGCTCACCGAGGCGTCGTCGTTGACCGCCAGCACCAGGCGATCGCCGAGGGCGCGGGCCTGCTCCAGGTAGGTCACGTGGCCGGCGTGGAGGATGTCGAAGCAGCCATTGGTGAAGACGATCTTCTCGCCGTGGGCGCGGGCGTCCTCGATGGCCACCAGCAGTTGCTCCAACCCCAACACGCCGCGCTCCGAGCCCTCCTCGCGCTGCACCGCCCGGCGCAGCTCCGGCGCGCTGATGGCGGCGGTGCCGAGCTTGCCCACCACGATCCCGGCGGCCAGGTTGGCCAGGGCCACCGCCTGGGGCAGGTCGGCGCCGGCAGCGAGGCTGGCGGCCAGGGTGGAGATCACCGTATCGCCGGCGCCGGTCACATCGAACACTTCCCGGGCCCGGGCCGGCAGGTGCAACGGGGGATGCTCGGGACGCAGCAGGGTCATGCCGTGTTCGCCGCGTGTCACCAGCAGCGCTTCCAGGGCCAACTCGCGCATCAGCGTGGCGCCCCGCGCCACCAGGTCCGACTCATCGCCGCAGCGGCCGACGATGGCCTCGAATTCGCTGAGGTTGGGCGTCAGCAGGGTGGCACCGCGATAGATGGCGAAGTCCTTGCCCTTGGGGTCCGCCAGCACCGGGATGCCGCGCGCCCGGGCGGCCCCGATCAGCCCCTGGTGGTCCTGCAGCGCGCCCTTGCCGTAGTCCGACAGCACCAGCACGCGAACCCCCGCCAACAGCGCGTCCACCTCCGCCCGCAGCGCCTGGGCATCGGTGGCGAAGGGTTCCTCGAAATCGATGCGCAGCAGTTGCTGGTGGCGGCTCATGACCCGCAGCTTGACGATGGTCGGCTGCCCGTCGATGCGCTGGAAGCGCGCCTCGACGCCGGCGGCGGCGAGGCTGGCGCCGAGGCTGTCGGCCGCCTCGTCGACCCCGGTCACGCCCACCAGGGTGGCCGGCGCGCCGAGCGCGGCGATGTTCAGGGCGACGTTGGCCGCGCCGCCCGGGCGATCCTCGATCTGCTCGACCTTGACCACGGGCACCGGCGCCTCCGGCGAAATCCGCGACGTCCCCCCATGCCAATAGCGGTCGAGCATGACGTCGCCCACCACCAGTACGGGGGCTTGATCGTAACGGGGCATGGTCAGCTTCATGGGTACTCCGGGCGACGAAAAACGCGGCGAATCATAGCATTCCGCGGGGCCGGCGGCGGGCGGCCGGCTCGTTTGCAGCCTAGGTCAACTCCCGGACCCAGAACAATTCGTGGCGGCGCACCGCCTTGCGGAAGAACTCGTCTTCGCCGGTGGCCGGCCAGTGGCGACCGGCGAACACCCGCTGGAGGACGCGGCGCAGGCGTTTCTTCGCCGGCAGCGGCACCGTCAGATCGTGCTGCATGGCCAGGGCCATAGCCTTGTCCAGGCGGCTGGTGGCCTCCAGGGTCGGGCTCCACAGGCGGTCGGCGGGCAGCGGCTCGAAGGCCGGCGGCAACGCGATGCCGCCCTCGGCCGGCCCCATCGGCCAGCGGTCGTTGTCGTGCAGGTGATTGGCATAGAGCAGCAGGGTCGAGGGCTGCCAGGCGCACTCTCGCACCGCCTCCAGCAGCGCCCGGGTAGCGGCGACGTGGTCGGCATGGGGGTCGAGCTGCGGGTGGGGCGTGACCACCACCTCGGGACGGACCCGCTCCAGCAGCGCGGCGAGATCGGCTACCAGGTTGCGCCAGGTAGGCTGGCCGTCTCCATCCGCCGGCAGCGGAAAGGGGTTGAAGCCACGGGCTTCGCGCACGTCGGCGGCGCCGGATTCCCGGGAGCCGAACGGCCGCTCCGGCTCGGCCGCCATGGCCGGCAGTTGCAGGCAGTAGTAGCCGAGTTGCACGCAGCGCTGCATCGGTACCCCACCCCAGAGCGGCACCGCCAGGCTGTCCCAAGTGCGCAAGCGCCCCTTCAGGCGGGCGGCGGCGGCGGCGTCCAGGCCGAGGCGGCGGTAGTGCTCCGCCTCGATTTCGCCCTGAGTCAGGGTAACCACAGTGGCCTCGGCGCATTGGCTGTAGAGGCCGAAGGCGGCCAGTTCGGCATCGTCGGCGTGGGGCGCCAGTACCAACATCCGGCGCTGGCGATAGTCGGGGCTGGTCATGGCATAGAGGGTCGCCGTCGGGTCCAGCCGGCAGAAGCGCGCGCGCAACCGCAGGTTCCCGGCGTCCACCGCCGCGCCCTGGCCCGACAGGTTGAGGTAGCGCCGGCCCCGGGCGCCGCGCTCGAAGTCCTGGCGATCGTCGCCCAGCCACACGTGGGGGTCGAACCAGCGGCCGAGCCAGCCGCTCCGCACCGTTACGTCCAGGATCAGGGTGTCGGCCTCGCCGCAGGCGCCTTCCACCCGCAGCCGGCCGGCCTCGATCCGCGCCGGCAGGGCCGGGGTATCGGCCGGGAAGGCGTAGCGATAGTCGCTGTCCGGCGGGTAGAACAGGTGGTCGGCGAACCCTACCTCATGGACGACGAAGGCCAGCGCCAGCGCCAGCGGCACCAGCCACCAGGCCAGCAGCGCGCCGAGCAGGACCAGGGCGACCAGGCCGGCCAGTAGCCCCAGACGCTTGCGCCGGCGATGGCGGGCGAGCAAGTGCTGTTTGCGATTCATGGTCCCTCCACGCGGTTCAGACTTTGTAGACCGCCACGCGTCGGCACCAGCGGTCCTTGTATTCCCGATCGGCGCGCCCGAAGGAGTAGCGCAGCGGCTTGCCCAGCGCCCGCGCCTCGGCCCAGGCGTTCTGGGTATTGACGAAGCTGAGCACGCTGCCGGGGCTGAAGTCGCGGTTGAGCGGGTCGACCCCGCCGTTGACGTATTCCAGGCTCACCCAGCGGGGCGCCTCGACCCGGTACAGCACCTGGATCGCCACCGGCGCGTCGTCGAGGTAGATCAGCGAGCCGGTCATGAATTCCCGCAGCAAGGCGAAGACCTCGGCCAAGTGTGCCTTGCCGGTGGCCTCGAAGCCCCAGCGCCGGCGGAACAGGTCGGCATAGATGGCCGCCTGCTCGGCCGGGGTCAACTCGGCCATTGGCCGGATCACCCCACCCGCCTCTTCCAGCAGGCGCTGCTCGCGGCGCTGGTTGTAGCGAAATTTCTTGCTGTAGTCCTCCGGCTCCCGGGCCAGGGCCAGCCCCTCGGGCTGGGCGCGCAGAGTGCTCACGTTTCCCGCGTTGAGTTCGGAGACGTAGCGCAGGCGCTGGCGCACCGGCACTCGCTCACCCTCCGCCACCGGCAGGATCACCTCGGCGTTGCCCAGGTCGAACAGACCGCGCCGACCGCGCCGCTTGAGCACCTCCTTGGATAGCGCCAGGTGGCGCCCCCAGGTCGGCAACGCCGCGCGCACTTCGCCGTCCCGTAGCCAGCCCAGGTAGCGCACCGGGATGCCCGCCAAGCCGGCGAGGCGTTCCACCACTTGGGGATGGGTGGCGACGCTGCCGCCGAAGCGCGCCCAGGCTTCGGCGTAGGCGGCGGCGTCGAGGGGCGTCCAGCCGCGCTCGCGCCAGGCGCGCAGCACGTCGGGGATCAAACCCCGGTCTCCAGCCCGGCGCCTTCGTGGCGCTCCTCGAATTGCTTGGCATGGAGCCGGGCGTAATAGCCGTTGCGCGCCAGCAGTTCGCCGTGGGTGCCGCGCTCGACGATGCGCCCCTGGTCCATCACCAGGATCAGGTCGGCTTTCTCGATGGTGGTCAGGCGGTGGGCGATCACCAGGGTGGTGCGTCCTTTCATCACTTCGTCCAGGGCCGCCTGGATGTGCCGCTCGGACTCGGTGTCGAGGGCCGAGGTGGCCTCGTCGAGGATCAGCAGCGGCGCGTCCTTGAGCAGCGCCCGGGCGATGGCCAGGCGCTGGCGCTGGCCGCCGGACAACAGCACGCCGTTTTCCCCCACCAGGGTGTCGTAGCCCCGGGGCAGGCGCTCGATGAACTCGTCGGCGTAGGCCGCCGCGGTCGCCCGGCGCACCGCCTCGGGGGAGGCGCCGGCGAGGTCGCCGTAGGCGATGTTGTTGGTCACCGTGTCGTTGAACAGGGTGACGTGCTGGGTGACCAGGGCGATATGCCGGCGCAGGTTGCGCAGGGTGAAATCCTGCACATCCACGTCGTCCAGCAGGATATGCCCGGTGTCATGACGGTAGAAGCGCGGGATCAGGTTGGCCAGGGTCGACTTGCCGCTGCCGGAGCGCCCCACCAGGGCCACCATCTGCCCGGGCTCGGCGACGAAGGAAATGTTCTCCAGCACCGGTTTCTCGGCGCCCGGGTAGCGGAAGGTCAGGTCGTCGACCACCAGCCGGCCGCTGAGTGTGTCCCGCTCGACTCGCCCGAGGTCGGCCTCCGCCTCGCTGTCCAGTTGCTCGAAGATGCTCTCGGCGCCGGCAACGCCCTTCTGGATGGTGGCGCTGACCTCGGACAACTGGCGGATCGGCTTGGGCAGCAGGCCGGCGGCGGTGATGTAGGCGATCAGCGCGCCGGGGGTGGCGTCGCCACGCATGTACAGCACCAGATACATCAACACCGCCATGCCGATGTAGATCACCAGTTGCAGCATCGGCGTGTAGATCGACTGGGTACGGGTCATGGCCAGGCTGCGGTTCATGTTGTCGGCGCTGGCCTTGTGGAAACGCCTTTGTTCGTAACGTTCGCCGCCGAAACTACGAACCACCCGGTACCCTTGGATGGCCTCGGAGGCGACGTGGGTGACGTCGCCCATGGCCAACTGGATCTTCTTGCTCTGCTTGCGGAACTTGCGGCTGGCGGTGGTCACCATCAGGGCGACGATGGGCAGGATCGCCACCATCACCAGGGTCAGCCGCCAGTTCATCATTAGCAGGTAGCCGAACAGGAAGATCACCGTCATGCCTTCGCGGATCACCACCTTGATGGCGTCGGTGGCGGCACCGGTGACCATGGTCACGTTGTAGGTGATCCGCGAGATCAGGTGGCCGGAATTGGTGTTGTCGAAGTAGCGGTTGGGCAGGGTGAGCATGTTGTCGAACAGCTCGCAGCGCAGATCGTGCACCACGCCGCGCGCCACCTTGGCCAGGTAGTAGTTACCGAGAAATGAACCTATGCCCTGGTAGATGGCAATGAGTACAATCAGCAGCGGTACGCCAAGGACCAGGGGAATGCCCAGCAGGAGGGCATCCTCGGGTTGCTGCAGGCCATCGAGGAAATACTTCAGCATGTCGGCCAGCATCGGCTGGCTGGAGGCGAACAGCAGGAATCCCATGATGCTGATAGCGAAGGGGATCCAGTACGGTAGAACGTATTTCAGCAATCTCAGGTAGATCTTCATGCTGGATTGCTGGGCGGAATTGGCCATTCGGCGAGCCTCGTACGACTGGCTAGAGAGACAAGATGCGGATTGTATCAGCGAACGAATTACAAGACTGGCTGAGCCAGGGAGAGCTGCTGGAAAAAGACAGCCTCGGCCCGAAGGTGGTGAAACTGGCCAGCGGCGAGCTGCTCAAGATTTTCCGCGCTCGCGGCAATCGCCTGCTGGGCCGGCTACGCCCCGCGGCCCGGCGCTTCCAGCACCACGCCGAACGCCTGCAGGCCCTGGGCATCCACACCCCGCGGGTGGTCGATTGCTACTGGCTGGACCGCCCCCAGGCGGTCAGCGCCTGCCTCTACCAGCCTCTGGTCGGGCAGCCGCTGGATAGCCTGTTCCGCCAGGACCGCGGCGGCTTCGACAGCCAGGTGCCCGCCCTGGCGCGCTACATCCTCGAGCTGCATCGCCGGGGCATCTACTTCCGTTCCCTGCACCTGGGCAACATCCTGCTCACGCCCCAGGGCGAGTTCGGCCTGATCGATTTCCTCGACATCCGCTTCAAGGGCCGCCCCCTGGGCCGGCCGCTGGTGCAGCGCAACTTCGAGCACCTGCGCAGCTACCTGCAGCGGCGCAAGGTGGAGGACTTTCCGTGGGAGCGCCTGTTGCGCTGCTACGCCGAGGCCAGCAGCGCGTCCAGTTGAGCAAGGTCGATCTTCGGCACCAGGTGGCTTGGTAGGCGGCTGCCGGCCGACAGGTTGTACACCCGGAAACCCGGGCCCGCCACCCGGCGCGCCATCAGCTCGAAACTGGGCAGGATGTAGTCGTCGTAGTCGTCGTCGAGCCGGCTCGGAACCGCGTCCGCCCCTCGCTCGTAGAACCGTCCCGGCGCGGGAGTGAGGTCCAGCCCCACCAGGAAGACCCGGTCGAACCCCAGATGATGGGCCAGTTGCAGGCCCGCGTAGGGAATGGTCCGGCTACCGAAATAGCCCTTGGTCAGGTCGCGGCTGAAGCCGATGCGATTGGGTTTCTGCCGGAATAACGAAAAACCGCATTCGATATCCGGGTCGTTGCGCACTCGCCAGGCGTAGCGGCGGTTGGACAGCGGCTCGCCCTCCAGCGGCCGATTGACCCGCTGCATCAGATGCACCGAGCGCCCTTCTAGGCATTCCGGGGCCATCCCCAACAGGGTCTTCAGGGCGTCGAGCCCCAGGCCCGCGTGCTCCGCGAGGCTCACACCCTGGACCGCCAGGGTCAGGCGATCCATGACGAAGCCGCGGTCGTCGCACAGGTAGAATAACGGTCGGATGCCCAGCTCGGCGAAGCGCACGATGGAGCCATTCACCGCCATCGTCGGCACATGCCCGTAGCGCTCCAGGGGGAAGTCGGCGGCCGAGGGCCCCGAGGCGAAAATGATCACCGGCCCCGAGCGGCTGCGGCGCAGGCGGGCGAGCCCGCGCCCTTCGTCGACGTATCGTCGCAGGAGCGTCGGGACGGGGGGAGTGGACAGCTCAGCCATGGTCGCCAGACACCTCCTGCCGGGCTGGGGACAGCATGGGCGCGACCGCGAGGCCGCCAATGGCCGGGTTCGCCCGGGCCGGCGCCGCGACCGTCCGGGCCTGGCGGCGCAGGGTCAGCCAAGCCATGGCCACGAACAGAGGCAGCCAACTGCAGAACCACTCTTCCCGGGGCTTGACCCAAGGGCCGACGCCATCGGTGAGCATCGCCAGGCAGGCGAAGCACATCAAGGCACACAGGGCCCGTGCCTCCACGGTCTGCCGGGCGCGCCAGAGGCTCCAGAGGCAAAGCCCCTGGAGCGCCGCCCACAGCGTCAGGCCCACGCCCCCCAGGCGGATGGCGATATGCATGTAGACGTTGTGGGCGTGCTCGAAGGCCAGGGTGGGGTTGATCACCAGGGTGTAGTCGGTGGCGAACCCCAGGCCGCGCAACGGGTGCTGCAGGTACTGCCGCCAGGCGAGATCGGACAGCTCGGGGCGGAACGACAGGCCGCGTTGCAGGACGAAGTCCGGCCACATCCACAGGGCGAACAGCCCCGCCACGGAGAACAGCGCGACACCGACGCCGGCGCGGGTATCGCGCCACCACAGGGGGGTCAGCAGCACGGTGATCACCGCCGCCAGCCAGGGCCCCTTGGACTGGCTCATCAGCAGAAACGCCAGGTAACCGCCGGCGCTCAACCCGCAACCGACATGGCGCAGCGCGGCGGGCAGCGGCAGGTGGCGGCGCAGGCCCACCATCAGCACCCCGAGGGCGGCGAACACCTGGGCGGCGAGGATCGGATGGTTGAGCAGCCCCGTGCCCACAACCCGGTCGCGCCAGCCGTGGTCCTGCCAGCCATAGAAGTAGCCTACCGCCAGCCAGGCGCAGAAACCGGCGACCAAGCCGGCCAGGGCCAGGCCGCGCCAGAACAGCGCGGGAGCCAGGCAGGCCAGGGCGAGAGTGGCGTTCGCCGCGAGCAGCACGTAGGGGAAGATCTTCAATTCCCCGGGCGCCACGCCCGGCGGGCTCCAGCTCCAGCTCGACGCCGACCAGGCGGCGAAGACCAGCAGCAGCAGCATGACCGGCTGGCGCCAGGCCCGGCGCAGCGGGGCGTGCAGGCAGAAGGCGATCAGCCCGGGCAGCCAGAACAGCGCCATCAGGCCTTGGTGGTAATGCTTGCTGGAGGGCAGCAGCGGCATGCCCAGCAGCCACCAGAGCAACCCGGCCACCAGCCACAGGGCCAGCCAGTCGCGGCGAAGCGACAGGGGTGCCGGGGCCGGCGGGTTTTCGAGCGGCAGCCGCTCGGGAACGGCAGTCGACGCGGGACTCAACACAAATGACTCCAGTAGCGGATCCGACTCCAGCAGCGGACCCAGGCCTTGCGGAATTTCAGTTTCGGCTGGCGGCTCACCGCCTCGATGTCGCTCAGGTCGTTCAGTCGCTGGTAGGCCAGGGGCGGGGTGACCATGAAGGTGGCCACGTCCGGCTGCAGGTTCTCCGAGTAGTACCAGTCCAGGGGCAGGCCCGAGCGACCGGCCTCTTCCAGGATGCGGGAAAACACGCGCGCGTGGACGACATAGGCATGGGCCAGGCGTACCCGCGAGACGCGCTGGAGGTTGGCGGAGAAGCGGACGCGCCACCCGCCTTTCTTCAGGGTTCCGCCCAGGTAGAGCATGTCCCACTCCACGCCCTGCAACTGGCGCTCGACACTGCGCAGCACCGGCAGGGTGTAGGGCTCGAACACGCAATCGTCCTCCAGGATCAGCGCGTAGGGCAGGCCGGCGTCCCGCGCCTGGCGGATCGCCCCCAAGTGGCTTTGCATGCAGCCCCAGGTGGCGCGGACCTTGTTCGCCAGGCCGGGGCCCTCGCCATCGGTGTAGCGCAGGAAAGCATGCAGGCGGGCCAGCTCGTCCCGCTCGACGATCTCCAGGCCGGGCCGGATCGCCGGGAAACGCCGCGCCCCGGCGATGCCGAAGCGGGTGAACTGCCGCTGCATTTCCGCCCAGCGGTCGGGGCGGGAATCCAGGTTGATCACGAACACATGATCGAGGAAGGAGGGTTGGCGGCTCACACGGCTCTCGCGGAGAAGAAGGCGGTCATTCAAGTCAGGTCCGGAGCGGTCGGCGGCAGCGGATGGACGGCGATATCCCGGGCTCGATCCTGCAGCAACGCTTCGAGCACCTCCACGGTATATGCCAGACCTGCGACCCGGTGGGCCAGATGAAATTCACAGAATCGCCTGGATTTTTCCAATTCCAGCGGAAGTGCCCGCTCCAGTGCCGCCAACCGCGTTTCCAGGGTGGGCAGATCGCGGGCCGGCGGGCCGAAGAAACGCGCCTGCTGAAAGATATCCGCTTCGTCGGAAACGTTCACGTAGATCACTGGCCGACCGGCCAGGGTCGCCTCGATCACCGCGTTGGAAATGATGCTGAAGACCGCCGAGGCCCGGCGTAGCGCATCCGCCAGGGAGCATGCCGGCGGTAGCAGCTCGACGTTCTCCATCCGCTCGGCCGCCTCGTGCCAGAACGCCCGGGCGCTGCGCGGGTGCGCCTTGACCAGGAGGCGCCAGTCGGGATGCCGCGCCGCCCAGTCCCGCAGCAACCCATAGGTGCGTCGGTAGCCCGGTTCCTTTTCCTTGTCGGGCCCCACGCCCAGCAGCAGCAAGGTGCGCCCGCCGGTGGGCGGCGGCATGTCATAGGCGCCGTCGATCATGTGGGAGCCGCACAGCACCGCCTGGGAACCGCCGAAGCGCAGGCGTCGCGCCTGCAACGCCTCCAGGGAGCTGCGGCCGAACAGCAGGTAGTAGTCGTAGTCGTTCATGCCCAACCGCCGCGAGTCCTCCACCGTGCTGGCATGGGCCAGGTGCACCAGGGGGACACCCCGGGCATTCAGAGCCAGGCGCAGGAACGGCGAGTACAGGCTGCCGTTGCGATCGTTGAGCAACACCCGGGGCTGGTAGTGGCGAACCAGCCACTGGGCATGGGCGGCATAGCCGAAATAGCGCAGTGGCACGGCATAGGGCGGCATGGCCAAGTGGCGGTCGGCGAGCAACCGGCGCGGCTCGTCGAGGGCGGTCTCCAGCAGGTCGTAGCCGCGCTGGCGCAGCGTCTCGATCAGCAGTGTCTTGCGTTGGAAGGCGATCACCTTGGGCGCCGACTGCAGCAGCAGGATCTCGCAGGGATGGGGCACGGGTTCGCGCTCCAGGCGGTGTCGCGCGCGCCAGCCGAACAGCAGGTCGGCCCAGGCCTCGCGGGCGAAACGCAGCAGGCTCCCGAGGGGGCCGTGGCGCTCGCGCAGCATCCGCCAGCGGTAGCGGTCGAGGGCACGAGCCTTGGCCCGCCAGGGGTTGTCCGGGATCTTCGGGTCCATGGGGCCTCAGCGGTAATCGAGGGTCATCGGCAGCGACCAGAATCGCTGCCGCGCTGCGGCGTCGCTGAAACAGGCGTCCAGCCGTCGCGCCTGGCGCTCCCGGATGGCCGCGAGCGCCTCGGGGGGCGCGATGGCGGCGCGCGCCAGCCGCTCGGCCAGGGCGGTCGCATCGCCCAGGGGAAACAGCGCGCCGGCGTCGTCCAGCACCTCCGGCGCGCCCCCGCAGGCGGTCGCCACGACGGGCACGTCGGCGGCCATCGCCTCCAGCAGGACCATGCCGAACGGCTCGTGGTCGGAACTCAGGGCGAACAGGTCGAAGGCGCGGAAGTAGCGCCGCCCGTCCGGTACCTGGCCGAGGAAGCGCACCCGCTCGGCGACCCCTTCCCGGGCCGCCAGGGCTTTCAACTCGCCTTCCAGGCGACCGCTGCCCATGATCGCCAGCAGGCTGGCCGGCGGCAGGTTCGGCAGGGCCCGGGCGAAGGCGCGGATCAGGGTGGCCTGATCCTTGTCCGGATGCAGGCGGCCGACGTTGCCCACCACCCAGGCGTCCGGGGGCAGGCCCAGCCCTCGCCGCGCCTCGTCGCGGGCCAGCAGACCGGCCCGCGCCGCCGTCGCGTCCAAGCGATTGTGCAGGGTCTCGATGCGCGGGGCCGGCCAGCCCGGCAGGCTCGCGCGCAGGTCATCGCGTACCGCGTCGGAGACACCCAGCAGGCTCAGCCGCCGCCGGAACAGGCCGGCGAAGACGCGCCGCGACAGCCGGTGGTAGTCACCGAAGGCATGGTGCACGCCGATCACCGGCAGGCGGCTGCCCAGCAGCGCCACGTACACCGGCTTGAAGCGGTGGGCGATGCACAGGCGGACATCGCGCCCCCGCAGCAGGCGCCGCAGGTCGGCGATGGCCTTGAGCTTGAGGCCGCGCACGTCGCGGCTGCGGTAGTCGAGGAAAATCACCTCGTCGGAGGCCGAGCCGCGCGCCACCGTTTCGTCCGGCGCGCCGGTGAGGTACACCGTGGTGACCGCGTAGGGCGTGCCGGCGAACAGGCTGGCGTACTGCCGCGCGCAGTCGAGGAACGGCCCGTCGTAGCCGTGGCAGAACTGCAGCACGCGCGGAGTCGCCGCCGCGGTCATCGGATGCGCGCCCGGGATCATGGCGACGGACTCACGTGGTCCACGGCGCGGCTCATGCCGATTCGCCGTCCTTGACCACCAGGATGTCTTCCATGATCAGGTAGCGCAGGTCGGAACCGAAGAACATGTTCAGCGCATCGGAGGGCGAGCAGACCATCGGCTCGCCGCGCCGGTTGAGCGAGGTGTTCAGGGAAACGCCGTTGCCGGTGAGCTTCTCCAGCTCCAGCATCAGGTCGTACCAACGCGGGTTGTGTCGACGCTCCAGCACCTGGGCGCGGGAAGTGCCGTCCTCGTGCACCACCTCGCCGACCCGGGATTTCCACTCCTCGTTCACTTCGAAGGTGAAGGTCATGAACGGCGAGGGATGGTCCACCTTGAGCATCTTCGGCGCCACAGTATCGAGCATGGACGGACAGAACGGCCGCCAGCGCTCGCGGAACTTGATCTGCTGGTTGATGCGGTCGGCGACGCCCGCCACGCTGGGGCAGCCGATGATGGAGCGCCCGCCCAGGGCGCGTGGGCCGAACTCCATGCGGCCCTGGAACCAGGCCACCGGGTTGCCCTCCACCATGATCCGGGCGATGCGCGCGGGCACGTCGTCGATCTTTTCCCAGCGTGGCTGCCGCGGATGGCGGGCGCAGGCGGCGATGACGTCCTCGTTGGAATAGGACGGGCCGAGGTAGACGTGCTCCATCTTCTCCACCGGCACGCCGCGCTGGTGCGACACGTAGGCGGCCGCGCCCACGGCGGTGCCGGCATCGCCGGAGGCGGGCTGGACGAACAGCTCTTTCACCTCGGGACGGGCGATGATCTTCTGGTTCAGCTTGACGTTCAGCGCGCAGCCGCCGGCGAAGGCGATCTTGCCGGTCTCGCGGATGATGTCGCCCAGGTAGTAGTCCATCATCTCCAGGGCGAGCTTCTCGAACAGCGCCTGCATGCTGGCCGCGTAATGGATATACGGGTCATCGGCGACGTCGCCCTGGCGCTTCGGCCCCAGCCACTCGATCAGCTTGGGCGAGAAGTAGTAGCCCTTGCCGTTCTCCTTGTAGCGGCGGAAGCCGATGACGTTGGCGTACTCGGTGTTGATGGTCAGCTCGCCGTTCTCGAAAGTGGCCAGCCGCGAGAAGTCGTACTTGGCCGCGTCGCCGTAGGGCGCCATGCCCATCACCTTGAATTCGCCGTCGAGCATCTCGAAGCCGAGGAACTCGGTGATGGCGCCGTACAGCCCGCCCAGGGAGTCCGGGTCGTAGAATTCCTTGATCTTGTGGATTCTGCCGTTCTCGCCCCAGCCGAAGAAGGTAGTGGCGTACTCGCCCTTGCCGTCGATCCCGAGGATCGCGGTCTTCTCGGTGAAACCGGAGCAGTGGTAGGCGCTGGACGCGTGGGCCAAGTGATGCTCCACCGGCTCGATCCTGATCTTCTTCAGGTCGAAACCGAGCTGCTGCAGGCACCACTGGATGCGCTTGTGGTAGCGGCGGTAGCGGCGATTGCCCAAGAGGATCGCGTCCAGGGCGCGGTCCGGCGCGTACAGATAGCGCTTGGCGTAGTGCCAGCGGGCCTTGCCGAACAGGCTGATGGGGGCGAAGGGGATGGCCACCACGTCCACGTCGGCGGGCGTGATGCCGGCCTGCTCCAGGCAGAACTTCGCCGACTCGTAGGGCATGCGGTTCTTCGCGTGCTTGTCGCGCACGAAGCGCTCCTCTTCCACTGCGGCGATCAGCTTGCCGTCGATGTACAGCGCGGCCGAGGGGTCATGGCTCAAGGCGCCGGAAAGGCCGAGAATCGTCAATGCCACAGTAAAGCCTCTTCAAGCAGCCCGCGGCCCGGGATGCAGCCACGGCGGTCGGTTGGGAACAAGGCGCCGGCGGGCGGCGCCATCACGCCGGCGTCAGCCCTGGGGGCCGTCGCCGGTCTTGGGTATTCGCGCGTCGAGCAACCGGTGCAACGCGCTGTCTTCCGGCCAGTTGCGCAGGAAGCGGGCGCGGTCGCGGGCGTAGGCGCGGGCGAACCGGCGCGGGTCGCGGTGCTGACGCATGGCGTCCAGGTCGATCAGCGACCAGCGTCCGCCTTCCCGGTCGTCCTCCCAGAGCAGATTGTGCCCCTTGAGGTCGCCATGGCTGATGCGTTCGCGGATCAGCGCGGCGAACAGGCGGTCCAGGGCGGCCAGCTCGGCCTCCGTGGGCATCGGCCCGTCCGTCGCCAGGGACGGCCGGAAGCGCGCGATTATATCGTGGCCGGGCAGATATTCGGTAATCAGGTACGCGCGTCCTCGAAGCCAGCAGACACGCCGTTCCAGCACGGCCAGCGGCCGGGGCGTGGCGATACCCAGCAGGCGCAGGCGATGGCCCTCGCGCCAGCTATGCCAGGCCCGGCTCGGACGCCAGCAGCGCTTGAGCCAGTGCAGCGGGCTCTTCACGTTGTAGCGCTTGAGCAGCAGCGGGCGCCCGTCCAGCTCGACCCGGGCGACGCTGGCGGCGCCGCCGGTCTTGAACAGGTGTCCGCGCGCCAGGGCGACGTCGGGCGCCTCCAGCAACGGCGCCAGCGCCTCGGACTGGTCGCGACCGGCCACTCGCAGACCGAAGGCGCCGATCCGCGCGCTGAACAGGCTGCAGTCCCGGCCGACCTTGCCCAGGTAGTCCCGCAGGCGCCAGCGACGCACCTTCGCCACCTGCCCCAGCAGCGCCTCCAGGGGCAATCCGTGCTCGCCGTTGACCAGCAGGTAGTGCACCAGCAGTTCCTCGACGAAGGGCTCCAGGCTCGGGGGCAACTGGGCGAAGAAGACGCCCAGGTTTTCCAGCGCCCGCGCCTGGGACAGGGGCTGGCCCGGGGTTTCCGCGCGCACCGCGCCACCGTCGATCAGGTAGACCACGCCATCGCGGCGCAGCAGGTTGTCCAGGTGCAGGTCGGCCTGCCACAGGCCCTGGGCATGCAAGCGGGCGATGGCCCCCAGGGCCTCGCCGAGCACGGCCCCCTGGGCGTCGGACAGGGGTGCGTCGTCGGCCACGTCGCGCCAGGCGGCGTCCAGGCTTTCGGCCCCGTCCAAGTAGTCGAACAGCAACCAGCCGCCCTGCCCTTCGGCCAATCCGTCGGCCAACAGGACCGGCGTCGCCAGGCCCTGGGCCGCCAGCAGGCGCGCGCCGTCGCGCTCGCGCTGGAAGTGCCGGGCGGCGCGGGCGCCCACCAGCAACTTGGCCAGCACGCGACGGCCCCGCCAGTCGCCGACACCGACATAGCGCTGCCCCGGCAGCACCCGCAGCCAGCGCTCCAGGCGCAGGCTGGCGGGGCCGGCGCCGTCGGCCAGGTCGAGGACCAGGGGCAGGGCCGGGGCGCGGCCGGCGCCGCTCAGGTCCCCCAGCCTCACCGGCGGCTCTCCTTGTCGTGGCGACGCCGGGACAGGCGCCGCCACCAGCCGTCGACATCGCCGCCCTCGCCCAGGTAGGCGGCGAGCAGCCGCCGTACGTCTTCTTCCCGCCAGACTGGCGCCCGTCGCAGCAGAGGCTCCAGGTCCTTGACCCGGTCGCGCCAGCCGAACAGCAGTGGCCGGGTCTTCTCCAAATCGATCAGCCGGGCCTGGACGCCGACGGGGGTTTCCCGCAGGAAAATGTGCTTGGGGTAGAAGCAGCCGTGCATCTGGCCGGCGCCGTGCAGCCGCCTCGCCAGTTCGCCGCAGGCGCGCAGGATCGCCTGGCGCCGCGCCGGGTCCAGGCTCGGCCAGTCCGGCAGGTAGCGATCCAGCTCGGCCCAGCCGTCCAGGGCGCGGGTCAGGAGCAGCGCGCGGTGCTCGTCGCGCACGCGGCGCATGCCGAAGTAGGCCGCCTCCAGGGCGGGGATGCCCAGCCGTTGGTAGCGCCGGATGTTGCGGAACTCTCGGGCGAAGGTGGGCTCGCCGAAGGGATGGCTCAGGCCCCGGGTCAGGTGGTTGCTCTGGCGCTTCAGGTAGAAGGCCGCCTCGCCCAGGTCCAGGCGATAGACGCTGCTCCAACCGCCGCGCTCGACGTTGGGTTCGTCCACCGCGTCCAGTTCCAGCGCCCACAGCGCGTCGTAGTTGGCCAGGCCATGGCGCGCCAGCAGGGCGCGGTCGGCGTCGGAGAGGTAATCGGTCATTCACGACCCTCGAAATACTGCAGGATCTGCTCGATGTGCCGCTTGTCCGCCGGTGTCAGGCGCGGCCGCTGGCGGTAATGCAGGTAGAACCGCAGGCGCTGGGTGCGGGACAGCTCGTACTTGGCCACCTTGTCCAGGCAGGCCAGGTCCTTGACGATGCGCCGGCGCAGCATCGGCCCCCACCAGAACGACCCGGTGGGGCAATCGATGAGAAACAACCGCGCCTCGCCGTCCACCAGCAGGTTGCGCCACTTGAGATCGTTGTGGGCGAAGTGGTGACGATGCAGGGCGCGGGTGGCATCGGCCAGTTGTCGGCCAACGCCCTCGACCCAGCGGGCGTTCTTCAGGCGCGGGTCGCCGCGCTTGGCCAGCAGCGCCAGGTCCTGGGTGTCGGGCAGTTCGCGGGTGATCAGCGCGCCGCGGGTGAACATCCCGCCCCGGCGCTCCAGGCCCCAGGCGACGATGGGCGCGGTGGGGATGCCCCAGCGGGCGAAGTGCCGCAGGTTCTGCCACTCGGCCTTCACCCGTGGCCGGCCCAGGTAACGGCGCAGGCCCTTGCCGGCGCCCCAGTAGCGCTTGACGTAGTAACGAACGCCATCGCGCTGCACCCGCACCACTTCGGATAGCGGGTCGCGGGTCAGCCGCTCGCCCTGCAGGGCGAACACCGCCTCCAGGCTGCCGAAGTCCTCGGCCAGGCCGCGATATTCCGGCGCCAGGCTCCAGCCGGCCATCAGAGAGCATCCCCGTAGCGCTGCTTGCGGGCGTACAGGCGCGCCGCCTTGCGTTCCAGCCAGGCCAGCAGGCGCGTCTCGTCCCGCAGGATCGCGCGCAGCCCGTCGCGGCCGTCGGCGTGGCGGAAGTAACCGCGCAGGAAGCGCAGCCGGTCGCGGCGGGTCAGGCCGATGTCGAGGGCGGAAAAGTACAGCGCGGCCAGGTCCTTGTCGCGCCAGCGACGGGGCGTGCGGGCGCGGGTCTGGGCGCGGTGCAGGTCGATCACCGAGAGGCGGAACGCATCGGCGCGCACGGGCGTGTCGGTGTGCAGCAGGAAGTGGCAGATGTAGCAGTCCCGGTGGTTGACCCCAGCCCGGTGCATGGTCCCGACCATTCGCGCCACTTCGGCGATCAGCGCCCGCTTGAGGGCCGGCGGCGGCGGGTTGCGCGGCCAGTCGAGGCTGAAGTCCTCCAGACTGACGGTGGGCGCCAGTTCCTCGGTGACGATGAACGAATGCTGGGTGGCCGGGTTGCCGCCGCGCTCGCCGAAGGCCACGGCGGTCATGGTGGGCACGCCGACCTGGTGCAGGCGCTGGAGGGCGGTCCACTCCTGGCCGGCGCCGAGCACCGGGGCCTTGGCGCTGAGCAGGTTCTTGGCGATTTCGCCCCAGCCGATGCCCCGGTGGATCTTAACGAAGTAACCGCGCCCGTCGACTTCGGCGCGCAGGGTACGGCGCCCCTCCAGCTCGCGGTAGACCTGGCCTTGCAGCCGTTCCACCTCGGCGAACGGGTCGCGCCCGGCCCAGAGGGTCTTGAAGGGTTCGGCGAGGATCAGCTTCATGGGCGCGGGCCCTCGTGCCCGGCGCGCCGGGAGGCGCCGGTCATGGTCGCCCTCCCAGGATCACATCCGCCGCCCGCTCGGGCATGGAATACAGGTCGGCGTGCTCGGCGAAGGCCAGGCCGTTGCGCGACCAGCGGGCGCGGGCCTCGTCGTCGGCGAGCATCCCGGCGAGGTCGCGGTCCAGGCGCGCCTGCTCGAAGGGACTGGGCAGCACCCGGCCAGCATCGGCATCGGCGATGTAGTGGGCGTAGCCGCAGACATCGGTGACCAGCACCGGCAAACCGGCCACCAGGGCCTCCAGCAGCACCGTGCCGGTGTTCTCGTTGTAGGCCGGGTGAACCAGCAGGTCGGCCCCCAGCAGGAAACGCGGGATGTCGCTGCGGCCCTTGAGGATGCTCACCCGGTCGGAAATGCCCAGGGCCTTCATCTGCAGGAGGAACGGCTTGGGGTCGTCCTGGCCGATGACGATCAGCCGGGTACGCCCGCGCAGCGCCCGAGGCAAGGCGGCGACCGCCTTGAGGGTGCGGTCCAGGCCCTTGGTCTTGAAGCCGGAGCCGATCTGCACCAGCAGCCGCTCGTCTTCGCCCAGGCCGAACTCGCGGCGGAACGCGGCGCGAATCTCGGCGGCGTTGGCCGGCGCCCGGCGGTCGGCGGCGATGCCCGGCGGCAGCAGATGGAAGCGCTCGACGGGGGTGCCGTAGTGCTTGATGAACAGCGGCTGCTGGACCTCGGAGATCATCAGGATCTGGGTCTTCGACTCCGGGGCGAACACCGCCCGCTCGTAGTCGGCGAAGTGGCGGTAGCGGCCCCAATGACGATACAGGCCGTTGCGCAGCGTCTGGGCCTTTTCCTCGAAGCAGCCATCGGCGGCGTAGTAGACGTCCAGCCCCGGCATCTTGTTGAAGCCCACCACGCGGTCCACCGGGTCGCGGGCCAGGTCGGCCTCGACCCAGGCCAGCAGCTTCTCGTTGCGCCGGTGGTTGAACAGCGCCTTCACCGGCACTACCCGCACGTCGAACCCCGGCGGGATGTCGCCCTCCCAGATCGGCGTGTAGACGCGAATGCCATGGCCACGGCGCTGGCACTCCAGGGCGATGCGCAGGAAGTCCCGTTGCAGGCCGCCGAAGGGAAAATACTTGTAGAGGATGAACGCTAGACGCATGAAGCGGGCTCCGACGCCCGTAGCAGGGCGTCCAGTGCGGCGGCCACCGGCTCCGGCGGCAACTCGTCGAAACACGGGCGCTGGCGGTCGCCCTGGCCGGCGAACGGGCCTGGGGCGCACAGGTGGACCTGATCGCGGCCGTAGGCGCCGACCCGCGACGGCAGGGTCGGCCCGTACAGCGAAACGGTGGGGACATCGAAGGCGGCGGCCAGGTGGCCGAGGCCGGTGTCCACCGCGACGCAGGCGCGGGCACCGGCGATTACCTTGGCGATCCCGGCCAGGTTCAGCCGGGGCAGCACCGACGCCTGTTGCAAGCCGGCGACGATGCGCTCGGCGCGGGCCCGCTCGGTGTCGTTGCCCCAGGGCAGGCGGATGGCCCAACCCTGGGCGCTCAGGCGCTCGGCCAGGCGTCGCCAGTAGGCTTCCGGCCAGTGCTTGCTGGGCCAGGTGGTGCCGTGGAGGAACAGCAGGTAGGGCGTCTCGGCGCCCGCCGCCAGGGTTGCCCGGCGCAGGCCGTAGTCGCCGGTATCGGCGGGCAACGGGTAGTCCAGGGCCTGGGCGAACAATTGCCGGACCCGCTCCACGGCGTGCTGCTCCCAGGGCACCGGGTAGCCATGGGTATAGAAGCGGCTGGCCAGGGGTTCCCGGGCCGAATCGCGGTCCAGGCCCACCACCGGGGCGTGGGCATAGCGGGTCAGCCAGGCGCTCTTGAGCAGGCCCTGGGCGTCGATCGCCAGGTCGTAGCGGCCTTCCCGCAGGCGCTGCTTGAAGCGCGCCCACTCGCCGCTGCGCCAGGTCTTCAGCGGGTGCTTGCGCCAACGGCGGATGGCCACCGGGATGACTTGGGCGACCGCCGGGTGCCAGGCCGGGATCTCGGCGAAGCCCTCTTCCACCACCCAGTCGAAGCGAATGCCGGGGATCGCCCGGGCGGCATCGGTCAAGGCTGGCAGCGTGTGGATGACGTCGCCTAGCGAGGAAGTCTTGACCAGCAAGACCCTCATTCCGCGACCTCGACCGGGTCGGCGACCAGGCGGTCCAGGGCATCCATCACCGGGCGCGGCTTGAGCTGGCGCAGGCAGTCGTAGTGGCCGAAGCGGCAGGTGCGGTCGAAACAGGGGCTGCAATCCAGGCCGAGGCGGACGATCTCCACCTGGCTCGCCAGCGGCGGGGTGAACAGCGGCGAAGTGGAGCCGTAGACCGCCACCAGCGGGCGATCCAGGGCGGCGGCCACATGCATCAGCCCCGAGTCGTTGGACACCACCGCGCCGGCGCAGGCCAGCAGGTCGATGGCCTGCGCCAGGCTGGTCTGCCCGGCCAGGTTGGTGACTTCCTCGCGCAGGCCGGGAATCAGCCGGCCGCGGATGTCCTCGCCCACCGGGTGGTCGTTCTTCGAACCGAACACCCACACCTGCCAGCCGGCGCGTACCTTCAGCTCGGCCACCTTGGCGTAGTGCTCGGCGGGCCAGCGCTTGGCCTCGCCGAACTCGGCGCCGGGGCACAGCGCCAGGACCGGGCGGTCCAGGCTCAGGCCGAAGGCGGCCAGCGCCGCGTCGCGGCTGGCCGCCTCGATGCGCAGGGATGGCCGCGGGTAGGGCTGCGGCAACTCGGCGCCCGGCGGATAGGCCAGGGCCATGAAGCGCTCGATCATCAGCGGGTAGCGCTGCTTGTCCAGGGCGCGCAGGTCGTTGAGCAGGCCGTAGCGCATCTCGCCGCGCCAGCCGGTGCGCGTCGGGATGCCGGCGAAGAACGGGATCAGCGCGGATTTCAGCGAATTGGGCAGCAGGATCGCCCGATCGTAGCGGCCCTTCAGCGAGCGACCGATGCGCCGCCGGGTGGCCAGCTCGAAGGCGCCATGGCCCAGGGGCAGGCTCAGGGCTTCGCTCACCTCGGGCATGCGCTCCAGCAGCGGTCGGCTCCAGTCGGGCGCCAGCACGTCGATCCGGCAGTCGGGGTGGAGGCGTTTCAGGCAGGCGAACAATGTCTGCGCCATGACCATGTCGCCGACCCAGCTCGGACCTACGATCAGTATTCTCATCAGGACAGTCTCGGACGCCGGCCAGGGGCGGCGGCCGGCGAGGTATCGCCGCCCGGCCCCGTCCCCGGCGGGTCGGTCACTTCACCAGGGTGCGCCACTCGGCGTGGGCGGCGGTCTTGCCGGACACCAGGTCGAAATAGGCCGTCTGCAGTTTCTCGGTCACCGGGCCACGGCTGCCGGCGCCGATCTGGCGGCCGTCCACTTCGCGGATCGGGGTGACCTCGGCGGCGGTGCCGGTGAAGAACGCCTCGTCGGCGATGTACACCTCGTCGCGGGTGATGCGTTTCTCCACCACCTTGATGCCCAACTCGTTGGCCAGGGTCAGCACGGTATGGCGGGTGATGCCGTTGAGGCAGGCGGTGACCTCGGGGGTGTAGATCACGCCGTCCTTGATGATGAAGATGTTCTCGCCGGAACCTTCGGCCACGTAGCCTTCCGGATCGAGCATCATCGCCTCGTCGGCGCCGCCGGAGATGGCTTCTTGCAGGGCTAGCATGGAGTTGATGTAGGCGCCGTTGGATTTGGCGCGGGTCATGGAAATGTTCACGTGGTGACGGGTGAAGGAGCTGGTGCGGACCTTGATGCCCTGCTTCAGCGCTTCCTCGCCCATGTACGCGCCCCAGTGCCAGGCGGCGACGATGACGTGTACCTTCAGGCCCGACGCGCGCAGGCCCATGCCTTCGCTTCCGTAGAACACCATCGGGCGGATGTAGGCGCTTTCCAGGTTGTTCTCGCGCACCGCGGCGCGGGTCGCCTCGTTGATCTCGTCCTTCGAGTACGGCAGCTTCATGTTCATGATGTGCGCCGAGTCGAACAGCCGGTCGGTGTGGGCCTGGAGGCGAAAGATCGCGGTGCCGGCGGGGGTGTCGTAGGCGCGCACGCCCTCGAAGACGCCCATGCCGTAGTGCAGGGTGTGGGTGAGCACGTGGGTGGTGGCGTCGCGCCACTGAACCAGTTCGCCGTCGTACCAGATCACGCCATCACGGTCGGCCATCGACATATTGCCTGCTCCTCGAAAATGAAGGTCTTGCCCGGTCGGGCCGGACGAAAGAGGGGAGCGCGAACGGGCCGCCGCTCCCGCCAGGGGCTACCATCGCCGGAGAAACCGGGCCGGCGTCACGCCAGCCCGAGTGTCCGCCAGAGGCGCATGACGCCGCGCCGCTGGTCGTGGAACTGTTCACCGCTTACCACCGCCGGCTGCTTCTGCAGGGCCAGGCGGTGCGCCGCCGCGCGGTAGTCCTTGTAGGCTTCCTGCAACAGGCGGACATCCGCCTCGGCGAGCAGCCCGGCCTCGGCCAGGCCATCGAGGATGCGGATGTTGTCGGTGTAGCGCAGCAGCCCGGGATGCGCCTGGGACCACGCCAGGGTCGCGTATTGCACCATAAATTCGATATCGACGATACCACCGGCGTCCTGCTTCAAATCGAAGGCCGCGCCCGCCTCGAACGCGCGTGGCGCGCGCCCGGCGTCGGTGGCGCGGGTACCGAGGTTATCGCGCATCTTGGCGCGCATCTCGCTCACTTCGCGGCGCAGCGCCTCTTCCTCCCGAGGCCGGCCGAGCACTTCGGCACGAATCGCCTCGAACGCCGCGCCGACCCGTGGCGAGCCCACCAGCACCCGCGCCCGCACCAGCGCCTGGTGCTCCCAAGTCCAGGCCTCGCCGCGCTGGTAGCGGCCGAACGCCGCCAATGAGCTGACCAGCAGCCCCGCCGCCCCCGAGGGGCGCAGGCGCATGTCCACCTCGTAGAGCGCGCCGGAGGTGGTCTGGGTGGTCAGCAGGTGAATGATGCGCTGCCCCAGGCGGGTAAAGAACTGGGCGCCGTCGATGGGCTTGGCGCCGTCGGTCTCGGCCTGAGGATCGCCGTCGTGGACGAACACCAGGTCCAGGTCGGAGCCGTGGCCCAGTTCCAGGCCGCCCACCTTGCCGTAGCCGACGATGATGAAGTCCGGGTCGCACGGCTCGCCGTCCACCCGGCGTGGCGTGCCATGGCGCGCCACGGTGTGGCGCCAGGCCAGGGCCAGCACTTGGTCGAGGATCGCCTCGGCGAGCCAGGTCAGGTAGTCGCTGACCTTCATCAGCGGCAGCGTGCCGGCGATCTCCGAGGCCGCCACCCGCAGGCTGTGGGCCAGCTTGAAGTGCCGCAGCGCCTCCATCTGCTGCTCCAGGTCGTCCTCCGGGATGCGCGCCAGGCGCTCGCGCAGCTCGGCGGCCAGCTCCGGCGCCAAGGGCGGGCTGAACAGCCTCCCCTCGTTGAGCAATTCGTCCAGCAGCAGCGGGAAGCGCGTGATCTGCTCGGCGATCCACGGACTGCCGGCGCACAACCGGATCAACCGTTGCAACGCGCCGGGGTTCTCGCTGAGCAGCACCAGGTAGGCGGAACGCCGCGCCACCCGCTCCACCAGGGGCAGCACCCGCTCCAGCGCCAGGTCCGGGTCGTCGTGCTCGACGATATGGGCCATCAGGCGTGGCACGAAGGCATCCAGGCGCTCCCGGCCGATCCGTTGCATGGCCCGCACTTGGGCGCCGTTGCGCAGCTCCGCCAGGCGCTTCCAGGCCTGGGCCGGCGCCTTGAAGCCGGCGTCCGCCAGGCGCTGGAGAAGGGCCTCCTCGTCGGCGGCCTCTTCCCACAGGGGCAGCCAGGGCGCGCCGATCACGGAGTCGTCGTCGCTCTCCTCCTCGTCGGGGTCGGCGATCACCTGGCGGAAGTGCCATTCGATGCGCTCGCGCCAGTGCCGCAGGCGCTCGCAGAACGCCGGCCAGTCGGCGAAGCCCATGATGAAGGCCACCCGCGCCCGATCGGTCTCGTCCTCCGGGAGGGTCTGAGTCTGGCGGTCGGCGATGGCCTGCAACGCATGCTCGGCGTAGCGCAGGAAGGCGTATCCGTCGCGCAGCTCGGCCACCACCGCCGGCGGCAGGTAGCCCTGCCCTTCGAGGGTGGCGAGCACCTTGAACAGCGACCGCTGCTGCAAGCTGAGGTCGCGTCCCCCGTGGATCAACTGGAACGCCTGAGCGATGAACTCCACCTCGCGGATGCCGCCACCGCCCAGCTTGATGTTGTCGGCCATGCCCTTGCGCCGCACTTCCTGCTGGATCAACTGCTTCATGGCGCGCAGCGCCTCGATGGCGGAGAAGTCCAGGTAGCGCCGGTAAACGAACGGCCGCAGGATATCCAGCAACTGCCGCCCCGCCTCCTGGTCGCCGCCCACCACCCGCGCCTTGATCATGGCGTAGCGCTCCCAGTCGCGGCCTTGGTCCTGGTAGTACTGCTCCAGGGCGGCGAAGCTCAGGGCCAGGGCGCCCACCGAGCCATAGGGCCGCAGGCGCATGTCGACGCGGAAGACGAAGCCTTCGACGGTGATCGCGTCCAGCGCCTTGATCAGCCGCTGGCCGAGGCGCACGAAGAATTCCTGGTTGTCGAGGGCGCGCCGGGCGCCCACGGTTTCCCCGCCTTCCGGGAAGCCGAAGATCAGGTCGATGTCCGAGGACAGGTTCAGCTCGCCGGCGCCCAGCTTGCCCATGCCGAGGATCACCAGGTGCTGCGGCTGCCCGGAGCGGGCGCCGGTGGGCGTGCCCAGTTGGGCGGCGAGGCGCGGGTAGAGCCAGCGGTAGGCCTGGTCGAGGCAGGCGTCGGCGAGGTCGGACAGGTCGCGGCAGGTTTCCCGCAGGTCGGCCTGGCGGGTCACGTCGCGCCAGACGATGCGCGCCTGCTGGCGGTTGCGGAAGCGCCGCAGCCGGCGCGCCAGCTCGTCCTCGTCGGCGCAATCCTCCAGCGCGGCGGCCAGGGCATCGCGCAGGGCGCCCGGCGCCAGGCTCCGCTCGAGGGCGCCCGTCTCGGCATAGGCGACGAAGCCGCCGGGGTCGCGGCCGATGTGCTCGGCGACGAAGTCGCTGGCCATGCCGACCCGCCGCAGGGCCTCCCGGCGCGTCTCGGGCCAGCCTTCCAGGGCGGCGCGCCCGGCCTCGTCGAGGGGCGCCTCGCGCAGGAAGGTCGACAGGCGTTCGCCAAGGGAGTGGAGCGATGTCGGCGCGTCGGCCAGCGGAGGCAGGTTCATGATCTATCCTTTTCCGGCCGTCGGTTCGGCGACGGTTTCGGCGGAACGGGGACCCTGCCCATGCCCCCTAATATCGCGTCGCTTGCGGTCGACGACCGCCTGAATGTAGTTTTACTACTAAAGAATGTGCCGGCGTTGCTGAAAAGGGCATCTCTTTGTAGTAAAACTACAAAGCCGGCCCACTATCCGGCCCATCCAAGCATTCGCCGCGGCCCGCCCACGAGGCCGGTCACGAAAACAGGCTTCCGATTCTGGAAGCCTTTCCGCCCTGGAGCAAGCCATGCAAGACCTCGATCCCGTCGAAACCCAGGAATGGCTGGACGCCCTGGAATCCGTCCTCGACAAGGAGGGCGAGAGCCGCGCCCACTATCTGATGACCCGGATGGGCGAACTGGCCACCCGCAGCGGTACCCAGTTGCCCTACGCCATCACCACGCCCTACCGCAACACCATCCCGGTGACCCACGAGGCGCGCATGCCGGGCGACCTGTTCATGGAGCGCCGCATCCGCTCCCTGGTCCGCTGGAACGCCCTGGCCATGGTAATGCGCACCAACCTGCACGACCCGGACCTCGGCGGTCACATCTCCAGCTTCGCCTCCAGCGCCACGCTGTACGACATCGGTTTCAACTACTTCTTCAAGGCGCCCACCGACGAGCACGGCGGCGACCTGATCTACTTCCAGGGCCACGCCTCCCCCGGCATCTACGCCCGCGCCTTCCTCGAGGGACGCATCAGCGAAGAGCAGATGACCAACTTCCGCCAGGAAGTGGATGGCCATGGCCTGTCCTCCTACCCGCACCCATGGCTGATGCCGGATTTCTGGCAATTCCCCACGGTGTCCATGGGTCTCGGCCCGATCCAGGCGATCTACCAGGCGCGCTTCATGAAGTACCTGGAAAGCCGCGGCTTCATCCCCGAGGGCCAGCAGAAGGTCTGGTGCTTCATGGGCGACGGCGAGTGCGACGAGCCGGAATCCCTGGGCGCCATTTCCCTGGCCGGCCGCGAGAAGCTGGACAACCTGATCTTCGTCATCAACTGCAACCTGCAGCGCCTGGACGGTCCGGTGCGCGGCAACGGCAAGATCATCCAGGAGCTGGAAGGGGTCTTCCGTGGCGCGGAGTGGAACGTCAACAAGGTCATCTGGGGCCGCTTCTGGGACCCGCTGTTCGCCAAGGACACCGACGGCCTGCTGCAACAGCGCATGGACGAAGTGGTGGACGGCGAATACCAGAATTACAAGGCGAAGGACGGCGCCTATGTGCGTCAGCACTTCTTCGGCGCCCGCCCCGAGTTGCTGGAGATGGTCAAGGACCTCTCGGACGAGGAAGTCTGGAAGCTCAATCGCGGCGGCCACGACCCGTACAAGGTCTACGCGGCCTACCACCAGGCGGTCAATCACAAGGGCCAGCCCACCGTCATCCTGGCTAAGACCATCAAGGGCTACGGCACCGGCGCCGGCGAGGCGAAGAACACCGCCCACAACACCAAGAAAGTGGACGTGGACAGCCTGCGCAAATTCCGTGACCGCTTCGATATCCCGATCCGCGACGAGGACTTGGACAAGCTACCGTTCTACCGGCCCCAGGAAGGCAGCGCCGAGGCTCGCTACCTGGCCGAGCGCCGCGCCGCCCTGGGCGGCTTCGTGCCCCAGCGCCGCAGCCAGAGCTTCAGCATCCCGACCCCGCCGCTGGACACCCTCAAAGCCATCCTCGACGGCACCGGCGACCGGGAAATCTCCACCACCATGGCCTTCGTGCGGATCCTCTCGCAACTGGTGAAGGACAAGGAGCTGGGCCCGCGCATCGTGCCGATCATCCCGGACGAGGCGCGCACCTTCGGCATGGAAGGCATGTTCCGTCAACTGGGCATCTACTCCTCGGTGGGCCAGCTCTACGAGCCGGTCGACAAGGATCAGGTGATGTTCTACCGCGAGGACAAGAAGGGCCAGATCCTCGAAGAAGGCATCAACGAGGCCGGCGCCATGAGCTCGTTCATCGCCGCCGGGACCTCCTACAGCAACCACAACCAGCCGATGCTGCCGTTCTACATCTTCTATTCGATGTTCGGTTTCCAGCGCGTCGGCGACCTGGCCTGGGCCGCCGGCGACAGCCGCACCCGGGGCTTCATGGTGGGGGGCACCTCCGGCCGCACCACCCTCAACGGCGAGGGCCTGCAGCACGAGGACGGCCACAGCCACATCCTGGCCGCCACCATCCCCAACTGCCGCACCTACGACCCCGCCTATGGCTACGAGCTGGCGGTGATCATCCGCGAAGGCATCCGCCAGATGACCGAGGAGCAGCAGAACGTCTTCTACTACATCACGGTGATGAACGAGGCGTATGTCCAGCCGGCCCTGCCCAAGGGGGTGGAGGACGGCATCATCAAGGGCATGTACCTGCTGGAAGAAGAGCCGAAGGACACCGCCAAGCGCGTGCAATTGCTCGGCTCCGGCACCATCCTGCGAGAAGTCCGCGAGGCGGCGAACATCCTCCGCGAGCAGTTCGGCATCGGCGCCGACGTATGGAGCGTCACCAGCTTCAACGAACTGCGCCGCGACGGCCTCGCGGTGGAGCGGTACAACCGCCTGCACCCGGGCCAGGAACCGCGGCGAAGCTATATCGAGCAGTGCCTGGCCGCTCGCCAGGGCCCGGTGGTCGCCTCCACCGACTACATCAAGCTCTACGCCGACCAGGTCCGCCAGTGGCTTCCCGGCCGCGAGTACAAGGTACTCGGCACCGACGGCTTCGGCCGCAGCGACACCCGCAAGAAACTGCGGCATTTCTTCGAAGTGGATCGCTACTGGGTGGTGCTGGCGGCGCTGGAGGCCCTGGTCGCCCAGGGCGAGATCGAACCGAAGGTGCTGGCCGAGGCCATCGCCACCTTCGGCATCGATCCCGAAAAACGCAACCCGCTGGACTGCTGAGCCATGATGCCGTCGAACGTTTCATGGCCCGTCGCGGGCGCCGCCGGCGCCCACGCGACTCACGACAAGACCGAAGACCAGGGTCTTCGTTTCGCGGGCAGCGCCTCCTTGCGCTGCGGGCGCCTCGACGCCCAGCCCGCCCGAGGAGCTAGCAATGAGTGAATTGATCCGCGTACCCGACATCGGCAGTGGCGAGGGCGAAGTCATCGAGCTGATGGTGAAGGTCGGCGACCGCATCGAGGCCGACCAGAGCCTGCTGACCCTGGAATCGGACAAGGCCAGCATGGAAATCCCCGCGCCCAAGGCCGGCGTGGTGAAGAGCCTGAAGGTGAAGCTGGGCGATCGCCTCAAGCAGGGCGACGAACTGCTGGAGCTGGAAAGCGAGGACGGCGCCCAGGGCGAAACATCCGCCGCCGCGCCCCAGCCCGAAGCCGGCAAGGCGAGCCAGGCGGTGGACGAGGCCGAGGAAGACCTGCCGGCCTCCAACGCCGAGGCCCAGGCCGACAGCGCCGGCGAAGAGACTGGCGAGACCAGCCAGGAAGTCCGCGTTCCGGACATCGGCTCGGCCGGCAAGGCCAAAGTCATCGAAGTGCTGGTGAAGCCCGGCGATCGCATCGAGACCGACCAGTCCCTGATCACCCTGGAGTCGGACAAGGCGAGCATGGAAATCCCCTCGCCCGCCGCTGGCGTGGTGGAACGGCTCGACGTGAAGCTGGACGCCGAGGTCGGCACCGGCGACCTGATCCTCACCCTCAAGGTGGCGGGTGCCCGATCCGCGGCCAAGCCGGCCCAGGCCGCGCCCGCTCCAGCCAAGCAGGCCGCCGCGCCGAAGGCCGAGAGCGCCCCGCAGGCCGCGAAGCAGGACGCCGCCCCGCAAACCGAAAGCCCGGCCCAGCGGCCCAGCGGCAAGGTCCACGCCGGCCCGGCGGTGCGCCTGCTGGCCCGCGAGTTCGGCGTGGACCTGGCGCAGGTCAGCGCCAGCGGGCCCCATGGCCGCATCCTCAAGGAAGACGTCCAGGCCTACGTCAAGAGCAGCCTGCAGAAGGCCAAGGACGCCCCGGCGGGGGCTACCGGCGGCGCCGGCATTCCGGCGGTGCCGGAGGTGGATTTCAGCCGTTTCGGCGAGGTGGAGGAAGTCCCGCTGACCCGCCTGATGCAGGTGGGCGCCGCCAACCTGCACCGCAGTTGGCTGAACGTGCCCCACGTCACCCAGTTCGACCAGGCCGACATCACCGAGCTGGAAGCCTTCCGCGTGGCGCAGAAGGCGGTGGCCGAGAAGGCCGGCGTCAAGCTCACCCTGTTGCCGTTGTTGCTCAAGGCCTGCGCCTACCTGCAACGGGAGCTGCCGGACTTCAACAGCTCCCTGGCGCCGGGCGGCAAGGCGCTGATCCGCAAGAAATACGTGCACATCGGCTTCGCCGTGGATACCCCGGACGGCCTGCTGGTGCCGGTGATCAAGGACGTGGACCGCAAGAGTCTGCTGCAATTGGCGGCCGAGGCGGCGGAGCTGGCCGAGAAGGCCCGCACCAAGAAGCTTCCGGCCGATGCCATGCAGGGCGCCTGCTTCACCATTTCCAGCCTCGGGCACATCGGCGGGACCGGCTTCACGCCCATCGTCAATGCCCCGGAAGTCGCGATCCTCGGGGTTTCCAAGGCGGCCATGCAACCGGTGTGGGATGGCAAGGCATTCCAGCCGCGGCTGATGCTGCCGCTGTCGCTGTCCTACGACCACCGGGTGATCAACGGCGCCGCCGCGGCACGCTACACCAAGCGCCTGGGCGAGATCCTCGCGGACATCCGCACCCTGTTGCTGTGAACGAGCCGGGCCCGCGCCATTGCGCGGGCCCGGTCACGCTTTCCTTTCGAGCGGCCACACCCCGCTCGTACCTCGACCCCGCCTCCGGCGGGTTTTTTTTGCCCGGGCGGCGGGTTAGAAGGTCAGCGTGACCAACTGGCACTTGGAGGCCCTGCCGCCGTCGTAGTCGTACAACACGCGCAGGGATTGCCCGCTGGCGTTCTTCAGCGGCAGCACGAGACTGCGGCGATTGTTCGAGCCCTCGACCGGCGTGTCCCGCACCTTCTTGCGGATTTCCGTCTCCAGGTCCGACGGCGTATTGATACCGCTCTCCGGCCCCCGTTCCCGCACCCGGCTGTAGAAGTGGAAGCCGTTGTCGGTCCAGCCGGACGTGCCGAGCATGGCCTTCCAGGCGCTGTTGGTCACCTGTTTCCAGTCCTGCTCGATGTTTCCGCTCAGGGAGAACGGATAAGGGCAGGCCGGCCCCGCCGAGGCGCCACCGGCCAGGAGTGGCAGAACGGCCATGCCTAGAATGGCGAGGCGCCGGCGGGGACGCCGGGTCGATGCAAGCGTGTTCATGTCGTAACTCCATGTAAAAGCGGGAATCCGCTTCGAAGGGGACGGCAGGGCCCCTTGGAGGTGAACGCGCGCGATGAAAAGAAGCCTGGCGACGGAGCGGAATGCGCCCTAGACGACGCGGCGATTTGATCGGTCGATCCAAACCGCCCTAGACTCCGCCCTCCAATTAACCACACGAATCGTGGAGTCAACGATGCCCAAGGTGGGAATGCAGCCGATCCGCCGCTCGCAACTGATCGCCGCCACACTGCAGGCGGTGGACCAGGTCGGCATGGGCGACGCCAGCATCGCCTACATCGCCCGCCTCGCCGGAGTGTCCAACGGCATCATCAGCCATTACTTCCAGGATAAGGACGGGCTGCTCGACGCCACCATGCGTCACCTGATGCTGGCCCTGAGCAACGCCGTGCGCGAGCGCCGCGCGGCCCTCGCCGAGGACAGCCCGCGCGCCCACCTGCGGGCGATCGTCGAGGGCAACTTCGACGACAGCCAGGTCAACGGCCCGGCGATCAAGACCTGGCTGGCCTTCTGGGCCAGCAGCATGCATCGCCCGGCCCTGCGCCGCCTGCAACGGGTCAATGACCAGCGCCTGTACAGCAACCTGTGCTGCCAGTTCCGCCGGGCCCTGCCGGCCCCGGAGGCACGCCGCGCCGCCCGCGGCCTGGCGGCGCTGATCGATGGCCTGTGGCTGCGCGGCGCGCTGTCGGATCGGCTGGACATCGATCAGGCGCTGCAGATCGCCTACGACTACCTCGACCGCAGCCTCGCCGCCGGCACCGCGTGACCGCGACTCAGTGGGGCCCGGGCACCGGCACCGGGGCCACCCGGGCGATCTTCCGGGTATCCAGGTCCAGGCGCATCGCCTTGAGCAGCGCCACCATGTAGAGCAGCAGTACCACCGAGAACGGCAGGCCGGCCAGCACCACCACGGTCTGCATGGCGGTGAAGTTGCCGGCGAACAGCAGGCCGATGGTCACCAGGGTGATCAAGGCCGACCAGAAGATACGCAGCCAGTGGGGCGCGTCCTCGTCCAGCTCGCCGCCCTGTCGCGACAGGTTGGCGAGCATCACCGAGCCGGAGTCCGCCGGGGTCAGGAACAGCACGAAGCCCACGCAGATCGCCACGCCAATCACCACTTTCGCGCCCGGGTAATGCTCCAACAGCAGGTAGATGGACATGGACGGTTGCTCCAGCGCGGCCTTGGCCAGGTCGGCGGCGTTCTGCGCGGTCACCAGTTCCAGGGCGCTGTTGCCGAACACCGACAACCAGACCAGGGTGAAGCCCAGGGGGATCAGCAGCACGCCGCAGACCAGCTCGCGCACCGTACGGCCCCGGGAGATACGCGCGATGAACATGCCGACGAAGGGCGCCCAGGAAATCCACCAAGCCCAATAGAACAGGGTCCACAGCCCCATCCAGGCCTCGCTCTTGCTGCCCGACCCGGTGTAGACGTAGAGGTCGAAGGTCTTCAGCACCAGGCCATTGAGGTAGTCGCCGATGTTCTGTACCAGCCCATTGAGCAGGTGCAGGGTCTGCCCGGCGAACAGCACGAACAGCAGCAGGCCGCTGAACAGCAGGATGTTCAGGTTGGACAAGCGGCGGATGCCCTTCTCCACCCCGGAGACCGCCGCCACCGTGGCCACCGCGCTCATCGCCAGAATCACCGCCAGCAACGCGGCGCGGCTGTGGGGCAGGCCGAACAGGTATTCCAGGCCCGAGGACACCTGCAACGAGCCGATCCCCAGGTTGGTCACCAGCCCCAGCAGGGTGACGAAGATGCCGAAGCAGTCCACCGCGTTGCCGGCCCAGCCACGCATCGCCCGCTCGCCCACCAGGGGCAACAGGGCCGAGCGCAGGGCCAGCGGCTGCTTGTGGCGATAGGCGAAGTAGCCCACGGCGAGCCCCACCAAGGCGTAGATCGCCCAGCCGTGCACGCCCCAGTGAAGAAACGTCAGTTGCAGCGCCTGACGCGCGGCGAAGGCGCTGCCGGGCTCGCCTTCCGGCGGATTGTAGAAATGGTCGAGGGGCTCGGACGCGGCGAAGTAGAGCAGCGAGATGCCGATGCCCGAGGAGAACAGCATGCCGGCCCAGGCGCCGTAGCTGAAGTCCGGCCGCTCGTGATCGTCGCCCAGGCGCAGGTCGCCGTAACGCGAAACGGCGACGTACAGCGCGAAGAACAGGTAGGCGCCGATGGCCAGCATGTAGTACCAGCCGAAGCTGCGGGACAGCCAGGCCTGGGCCTGGCCGAGCCAGAGGCCGGCGGTCTCGGGGAAAGCGATGAGGATCGCGGTGAGGACCAGGATGAGGACGGTGGAGCCGGCGAAGACCGCTGGATTCAGGCGCCCCCTGGTCGGGGTGGGGGTGGTCGGGGATGCGGTACTCATGGAAGAGCACTCCAAGGCAGTGAAAGCAGGCGCCGGTCGGCGCGGCGACAGACACGCGCCCGCGCGCCGTCAGCGGCGGACGCGAGGGGCGGACCGGGTGCGGCGAACTGCCGCATACCGAATCGTGGCGAGGAGCTTATTCTTAGTTGTTTGAACGTTCAATAAAAATAAAGTAGGCTCATTCCCATCGGCCGGTCCGGCTGTGGGCGAGGATTCTTCCTTGCCGGCCCGACCCACGCCACCCCCGCCGCGAACCGATCGTCTCGACACCCCGCCTCGACGGCTCGGCCCGCGCGCCCACTTGGAGGAATGACATGCCCCGCTTCGACGACCAGCAGCTCTACATCGGTGGCCGCTACGTACCGGCCGCCAGCGGCGACACCTTCGAAACGATCAACCCGGCCAACGGCGAGGTGCTTGCCCGCGTCCATCGCGCCGGCCCGGAAGACGTGGAGCGCGCCGTCGCCAGCGCCGCCGAAGGCCAGAAAGCCTGGGCCGCGATGACCGCCATGCAGCGCTCGCGCATCCTGCGCCGCGCCGTGGAGATTCTCCGCGAGCGCAACGACGAGCTGGCCGAACTGGAAACCCTGGACACCGGCAAGCCCCTGAGCGAAACCCGCAACGTGGACATCGTCACCGGCGCCGACGTGCTGGAATACTACGCCGGCCTGGTCCCGGCCATCGAGGGCGAGCAGATCCCGCTACGCGAGACCAGCTTCGTCTACACCCGCCGCGAGCCCTTGGGCGTGGTGGCCGGCATTGGCGCCTGGAACTACCCGATCCAGATCGCCCTGTGGAAATCCGCTCCGGCCCTGGCCGCCGGCAACGCCATGATCTTCAAGCCCAGCGAAGTCACGCCCCTGAGCGCTCTCAAGCTGGCGGAAATCTACACCGAGGCCGGCCTGCCCGATGGCGTCTTCAACGTGCTCACCGGCAGCGGCCGCGACGTCGGCCAAGCCCTCACCGAGCACCCGGGGATCGAGAAGATTTCCTTCACCGGCGGCACCGCCACCGGCAAGAAGGTCATGGCCAGCGCCTCCAGTTCTTCCCTCAAGGACGTCACCATGGAGCTGGGCGGCAAGTCGCCGCTGATCGTCTTCGACGACGCCGACCTCGATCGCGCCGCCGACATCGCGGTGATGGCCAACTTCTTCAGTTCCGGCCAGGTCTGCACCAATGGCACCCGGGTCTTCGTCCCCCGCGCGCTGCAGGCGGAGTTCGAAGCCAAGGTGGTGGAGCGGGTCAAGCGCATCCGCCTGGGCGACCCCCGGGTCGAGTCGACCAACTTCGGGCCGCTGGTGAGCTTCGCCCATATGGAGAACGTACTCGGCTACATCGCCTCCGGCCGCGAGCAAGGCGCGCGCCTGCTGATCGGCGGCGAGCGGGTCACCGACGGCGAATACGGTCGCGGCGCCTATGTCGCGCCCACTGTGTTCAGCGACTGCCGCGACGACATGCGCATCGTCCGCGAGGAAATCTTCGGGCCGGTGATGAGCCTGCTCGCCTATGACAGCGAGGAAGAAGCGGTACGCCGCGCCAACGACACCGACTACGGCCTGGCCGCCGGCGTGGTCACCCGCGACCTGGCCCGGGCGCACCGGGTCATCCATCGCCTGGAAGCCGGCATCTGCTGGATCAACACCTGGGGCGAATCCCCCGCCGAAATGCCGGTGGGCGGCTACAAGCAGTCCGGGGTCGGCCGCGAGAACGGCCTGACCACCCTGGCCCACTACACCCGGATCAAGTCCGTGCAGGTGGAGCTGGGCGACTACGCCTCGGTGTTCTGACCCGCCCCACCCGTCCGCAACGGGCCGCCCCGGCAACGCCAGGGCCGGCCGATCCCGATCGCTGCCCCGGCGCGCGCCACGCCGCGCCGGGACACGCCCAACGAAGGAGGTCCCATGCCTCAGGAATTCGACTACATCATCATCGGCGCCGGCTCCGCCGGTAACGTGCTGGCCACCCGCCTGACCGAGGACGCCGATGTCAGCGTCCTGCTGCTGGAAGCCGGCGGCCCGGACTACCGTCTGGATTTCCGCACCCAGATGCCCGCCGCCCTCGCCTACCCGCTGCAAGGCCGGCGCTACAACTGGGCCTACGAGACCGACCCGGAACCCCACATGGACAACCGGCGCATGGAGTGCGGGCGCGGCAAGGGCCTGGGCGGCTCCTCGCTGATCAACGGCATGTGCTACATCCGTGGCAACGCCCTGGACTTCGACCACTGGGCCAAGCGCCCCGGCCTGGAGGATTGGTCCTACCTGGACTGCCTGCCCTACTTCCGCAAGGCGGAAACCCGCGATATCGGCCCCAACGACTACCACGGCGGCGATGGCCCGGTCAGCGTCACCACGCCCAAGACCGGTAACAACCCGCTGTTCCACGCCATGGTCGAGGCCGGCGTGCAGGCCGGCTACCCGCGCACCGACGACCTCAACGGCTACCAGCAGGAAGGCTTCGGCCCGATGGACCGCACGGTGACCCCCAACGGCCGCCGCGCCAGCACCGCCCGGGGCTACTTGGACCAGGCCCGTGGCCGCCCCAACCTGACCATCGTCACCCACGCGCTGACCGACCGCATCCTGTTCGCCGGCAAGCGCGCCGTCGGCGCCGTCTACCTGCGCGGCCAGGACAACACGCCTCAGGAAGTCCGCGCCCGCCGGGAAGTGCTGGTCTGCTCCGGCGCCATCGCCTCGCCCCAATTGCTGCAACGCTCCGGGGTCGGCCCCGCCGCGCTGCTGCGGGCGCTGGACGTGCCCGTGGTGCACAACCTGCCAGGCGTCGGCGCGAACCTGCAGGATCACCTGGAGATGTATCTCCAGTACGCCTGCAAGCAGCCCATCTCCCTGTACCCGGCGCTGCAATGGTGGAACCAGCCGGCGATCGGCGCCGAGTGGCTGTTCGCCGGCACCGGCCTGGGCGCCAGCAACCACTTCGAGGCGGGCGGCTTCATCCGCACCCGCGCCGACTTCGCCTGGCCGAACATCCAGTTCCATTTCCTGCCGGTGGCGATCAACTACAACGGCAGCAACGCGGTGAAGGAGCATGGTTTCCAGGCTCATGTCGGCTCCATGCGCTCGCCCAGCCGCGGCCGCGTGCACCTGAAGTCGAAGGACCCGCGCCAGCACCCCAGCATCCTGTTCAACTACATGTCCCACGAGCAGGACTGGCAGGAATTCCGCGACGCCATCCGCATTACCCGGGAGATCATGGCGCAGCCGGCCCTCGACCCGTACCGGGGCCGGGAGCTGAGCCCCGGCGCCGGCTTGCAGAGCGATTCCGAGCTGGACGCCTTCGTCCGCCGTCACGCGGAAACCGCGTTCCACCCGTCCTGTTCCTGCCAGATGGGCGAGCACGACCTGGCGGTGGTGGACGGCCAGGGCCGGGTCCATGGCATGGAAGGGCTGCGGGTGATCGATGCCTCGATCATGCCGGAGATCATCACCGGCAACCTCAACGCCACCACCATCATGATCGCCGAGAAACTCGCCGACCGGATTCGTGGCCGCGCCCCGCTGCCCCGCAGCACGGCGGCCTACCATGTCGCCGGCGAGGCCCCGGTGCGCGGCCCGGCCCTTCGCGACCCGGCGCACGCCTGACCCCGGGCGCGGCTCCGGTTCGCCCGGGGCCGCGCGCGCCGACAAACGCGGCGCGCGATGCTACCCTGGCGCCTGACCGGTCGGTCGGCCCCTGGGGCCGATCTTCCCTTCCCCACGCGGCTGCCGCCGTTTCCGCGAGGCTTTGCATGTTCGCCATCACATCGTCCGGCAAATGGCCGGCAGGTTACCTGATCAACCCCAACGTCGAGCAACTCGACCCCCACTGGCTGGAAGCCTTCGGCAAGATTCCCGCCGCCGCCGTCAGCGACTGCATGGGCCGCAACGTCGGCGGCCTCGGCCTGAAGCCCTACCACGGCAACGGCACCATGCTCGGCAGCGCCCTGACCGTGCGGGTACGTCCCGGCGACAATCTGATGATCCTCAAGGCCATGCAGATGGCGCGCCCCGGCGACGTGCTGGTGATCGACGGCAGCGGCGACCTGACCCGGGCGGTATTCGGCGGAATCATGCGCGCCATGGCCCTCAAGGCCGGCATCGTCGGCGTGGTGATTAACGGCGCGCTGCGCGACTTCGAGGAATGGCAGACCGGCGAGTTGCCGGCCTACGCCCTGGGCTGCGTACACCGGGGCCCGAGCACCGACGGCCCCGGCGAGATCAACGTGCCGGTGTCCTGCGCCGGCATGCTGGTGCACCCGGGCGACCTGGTGGTGGGCGACGCCGACGGCGTGGTCGCCGCGCCGCGCTCGGAGTTGCCGGAACTGCTGGTGCGCTGCCGCGAGCTGCTGCAGCGGGAAGCCGACACCCTGGCCGCGATCCGCGCCGGCACCCTCGACCCGGCGCGCTTCGACGCCCTCCTGCGGGCCAAGGGCTGCCCGATCTGACGCCGCCCAGGTCGTCGGCCGCGCCCGGCTACCTGGGCGCCCCTTCCGGGGCAACCCCTGGAGGATGAACGGGTCTGTAGTGTGATGCCGTTGCCGTCCCCTTGGAGTACGCTCATGCCCCACGTCCTGCTCGATGCCCGTACCGCCCGCCTGCTGCCCTGGATCGTGGCGATCGCGTTCTTCATGCAGACCCTGGACGGCACGATTCTCAACACCGCGTTGCCGAGCATGGCCCGGGACCTGGCCGAGGACCCGCTGCGCATGCAGGGCGTGGTGATCGCCTACATGCTCACCGTGGCCCTGCTGATCCCCGCCTCGGGCTGGATCGCCGACCGTTTCGGCACGCGGAAGATCTTCTTCGGCGCGATTCTGCTGTTCAGCCTGGGCTCGCTGCTCTGCGCCCTGTCCCAGAGCCTGGGCATGCTGGTGGCGGCCCGAGTGGTGCAGGGCCTGGGCGGCGCCCTGATGATGCCGGTGGGGCGACTGGTGGTGCTGCGCGCCTACCCGCGCACAGAGCTGGTGCGGATCATGAGCTTCATCACCCTGCCCGGCCTGGTGGGCCCGCTGATCGGCCCGACCCTGGGCGGCTGGCTGGTGGAGTTCGCCAGTTGGCACTGGATCTTCCTGATCAACCTGCCGGTGGGCCTGCTGGGCGGCTACGCGGTGTGGAAGCTGCTACCGGACCTGCGCGGCGTGGCGCGCACCCGCTTCGACGGCGTTGGCTTCCTGCTGTTCGGCGCGGCGATGGTACTGCTGAGCGTCGCCCTGGAAGGGCTCGGCGAACTGCGCATGCCCCACGTGCGGGTGATGCTCCTGCTGATGGGCGGGCTGGCCTGCCTGGCCGCCTATTGGCTGCGCGCGGCGCGGATCGAGACCCCGCTGTTCGCGCCCTCGCTGTTCCTCACCCGCACCTTCGCCGTGGGTATCCTCGGTAACCTGTTCGCCCGCCTGGGCAGCGGCGCCCTGCCGTTCCTGACACCGCTGCTGTTGCAGATGGCCATGGGTTACTCGCCGGCCGAGGCCGGGATGAGCATGATCCCCCTGGCCCTGGTGGCCATGGCCATGAAACCCCTGGCACGGCCGCTGATCGAGCGCCTCGGCTACCGCAACGTGCTGACCGGCAACACCCTGCTGCTGGGGGCGTTGATCGCCAGCCTGGCCCTGAGCTCAAACGACCTGCCCCGAAGCGTGCTGCTGGTGCAACTGGGCTTGATCGGCGCGGTGAACTCCTTGCAGTTCACCGCGATGAACACCGTCACCCTGATCGACCTGCGGGACGCCGACGCCAGCAGCGGCAACGGCCTGCTCTCGGTGGTGGTGCAACTGGCCATGAGCCTCGGGGTGGCCACGGCGGCGGCATTGCTCGGCGGCTTCACCTCCACCACCGGCGCCGACGGTGTCGGCGACCTGCACCAGGCCTTCCGCCTGACCTTCCTCTGCATCGGCGTGCTGTCCATGCTGGCGGCGGCGATCTTCCTGCAACTGTCCCCCGAGGATGGACGCAGCGCCCGCCGCATGAAGCCGGTGGAGGGGGAAATCGAAGGCTAGCCGCCGCGCGGCTCGTCCACGAGGGCGGCGACCCAACTGCTACACTGGCGCCTTTTCGCCGCCCCGAAGGCCACGCCGTGACCGCCACCGCCTTTTCCACCCTGCCCCTGCCGCCGGCCCTGCTGGCCAACCTCGAAACCCTGGGCTACCGGGAGATGACCCCGATCCAGGCGGCGGCGCTGCCGGCGATCCTCGCCGGACGCGACCTGATCGCCCAGGCCAAGACCGGCAGCGGCAAGACCGCGGCCTTCGGCATCGGCCTGCTGGCCCCGCTGAACCCGCGCTACTTCGGCTGCCAAGCCTTGGTGCTGTGCCCGACCCGGGAACTGGCCGACCAAGTGGCCAAGGAAATCCGCCGCCTGGCCCGCGCCGCCGACAACATCAAGGTCCTCACCCTCTGCGGCGGGGTGCCGCTCGGGCCGCAGATCGGCTCCCTGGAACACGGCGCGCACATCGTGGTGGGCACGCCGGGCCGCATCCAGGAGCTCCTGCGCAAGGGCAGCCTGGTCCTGGACGGCCTGAACAGCCTGGTACTGGACGAGGCCGATCGCATGCTGGACATGGGTTTCTACGACAGCATCGCCGACATCCTCGGCCAGGCCCCGGGGCGTCGCCAGACCCTGCTGTTCTCCGCCACCTACCCTGCCGGCATCGAGCAACTGGCCGCCACCTTCCTGCGCGAACCGCAGCGGGTGACGGTGGAAGCGCTCCATGACGACGCGCAGATCGAGCAGCGCTTCTACGAGATCGACCCGCGCCAGCGCCTGGAGGCGGCCGGGCGCCTGATCCTGCAGCGCCGCCCAGCCTCCTGCGTGGCCTTCTGCCAGACCCGCCAGCAATGCCTGGACCTGACGGCCCACCTGAAGGGCCTGGGCCTGTCCGCCGAGGCGCTCCACGGGGAACTGGAGCAGCGCGAGCGGGACCAGGTCCTGGCGATGTTCGCCAATCGCAGCCTCGGCGTGCTGGTGGCCACGGACGTGGCGGCGCGCGGCCTGGACATCGCCGGCCTGGAGATGGTGCTCAACGTCGAGCTGTCCCGGGACCCGGAGGTGCACGTGCACCGGGTCGGGCGCAGCGGCCGCGCCGGGGAAAAGGGGCTGGCCCTGAGCCTGGTGGCGCCGGCCGAGGCGTCCCGCGCCCAGGCCATCGAGACGTTGCAGCGGCAACCGCTGAGCTGGTATCCCCTGGACGAAGCCGTGCCCCAAGGCGCTCCGCCACAACCGCCGATGGTCACCCTGTGCATCGCGGCGGGCCGCAAGGACAAGCTTCGCCCCGGCGACATCCTCGGCGCGCTGACCCAGGAGGCCGGCATTCCGGGGGCCCAGGTGGGCAAGATCGCCCTCTTCGACTTCCAGAGTTTCGTGGCCGTGGAGCGGAGCGTCGCCCGGCAGGCCGTGCAGCGCCTCGGCGCCGGCAAGATCAAGGGGCGCTCAATCAAGGTACGGGCGCTTTGACGGACCGCCGGGAGCACGCCGCGCGGCGGGGGTGAACGCCCCGCCGGGCCTGTGCGATGATCCGGCCATGGAACACGGGAGATCGCGGTGCGCAATATTCTGGTAGTCGAAGACAGCCCGCTGGTGCTGAAGATACTGGAACACTTGTTCCGCCAGGAACCGGGGCTGCAACCCGTGTTCTGCGCCTCCCTGGGCGAGGCCGAGGTGCTGCTGGAGACCTCCGCCGAGCTGCTGTTCGCCGCCATCGTCGACCTCAACCTGCCGGACGCGCCCAACGGCGAGATCGTCGACCTGGTGCTGCGCTACAAGCTGCCTTGCATCGTCCTCTCGGGGTCCTACAACGAGCAGCGCCGGGACGAGCTGCTGCTCAAGGGGGTGGTCGACTACGTCCTCAAGGAGAGCCAGCACTCCTACGAGTTCGCCTTCCGCCTGATCCATCGCCTGGAAAGCAACTGCAACGTGAAGATCCTCGTGGCCGAGGATTCCGAGGCCACCCGCCATTTCATCCACCGGGTGCTCACGCCCCACCTCTATCGAGTCATCGAGGCCCGGGACGGCCAGGAAGCGCTACGCATCCTCCTGGAACAGCCGGACATCGACCTGTTCCTGGTGGACCACAGCATGCCGGGCCTGAGCGGCTTCGAGCTGGTGAAGCTGCTGCGGCAGAAATACAAGCGCAACGAGCTGATCATTCTCGGCCTGTCGGCGGACAACAAGGGCTCCCTGAGCGCGCTGTTCATCAAGCACGGCGCCGACGATTTCCTGCGCAAGCCGTTCTGCCCGGAAGAGCTCAACTGCCGGGTGATGTCCTGCCTGGAACGCCGCGACCTGATGCGGGCCTTGAAGCAGGCGGCGCAGTTCGACTCCCTGACCAACCTGTACAACCGCCGGGCCTTCTACGAGCAGGGCCTGCAAATGTTTCAGCAGGCCCAGCGCGGCGGCCAGCCCATCAGCGTGGCGATGCTCGACCTCGACCTGTTCAAGACGATCAACGACGAATTCGGCCATGCCAGCGGTGACACGGCCCTGGTGATGTTCGCCCGGGCACTGCGCTCGACCTTCCCGGACGCGCTGCTGGGTCGCCTGGGCGGCGAGGAGTTCGCCCTGGTCAGCCAGCAGGACGGGGCCGCCCTGCACGCCGCCCTGGACCGTTTCCGCGCCACCTGCGCTGGCCTCAAGTACGCCGCCCCGGGCGCGCCGCCATTGTCCTTCAGCGCCGGCCTCTACCATGGCGCGCCGGACGACCTGGAAAGCCTGCTGCACCAGGCGGACCTGCGCCTGTACAAGGCCAAGCGCGGCGGCCGCGGCCGCACCGTTTCCGACTGATGCCCGGCGCATGAAGGCCGGGGCGGCGGTTCCGATGCTCGACTGACCCGGGAGCGAAGTCATGCCCTTACGCCGTTCGTGGCGCCGCCTGTGGACCCAGGAAACGTTCGGCTACAGCCTGCGCGTGTTCATCGCCCTGGCCGGCGCCATGGGCCTCTGCGCCGGGCTGGAGCGCCCGGCCCTGGTCATTCCCTTGTTCCTCGGCATCATCGCCAGCGCCCTGGCGGAAACCGACGACAACTGGCTCGGTCGTCTCACCGCTCTGGGCGCGATCCTGCCCTGCTTCGCCGTCGCCGCGTTCGCCGTGGAGCTGCTGTTCCCCTCCCCCTGGCTGTTCGTCGCCGGGCTCGCCTGCTCCGCCTTCGCCTTGGTGATGCTCGGCGCGGTGGGAGAACGCTACGCGGCCATGGCCTCGGCCACGCTGATCCTGTCGATCTACACCATGATCGGCGTGGACCAGCGCGGCGGCGTCCCGGAGGACCTCTGGCGCGAGCCGCTCACGCTGCTCCTCGGCGCCGCCTGGTATGGCCTTCTTTCGGTGCTGTGGAGCGCCCTGTTCGCCCATCAGCCGGTGCAACAGACCCTCGCGCGGCTGTACGACGAACTGGGGCTGTACCTGAAACTGAAATCGCGCCTGCTGGAGCCGCTGCGCCACCTGAACGTGGAAGGCCGGCGCCTGGAGCTGGCGCGACAGAACGGCCGGGTAGTGTCGGCCTTGAACACGGCCAAGGAAACCCTGCTCAACCGCATCGGCAACGGCCGGCCCGGGCCTCGTGTGAACCGCTACCTGAAGCTGTATTTCATGGCCCAGGACATCCACGAGCGGGCCAGCTCGTCCCATTCGCCCTACAACGCCCTGGCCGAGGCGTTCTTCCACAGTGACGTGCTCTACCGCTGCCAGCGCCTGCTGAAGCTGCAAGCCAACGCTTGCCGTGCCTTGGGCCAGGCGATCCGGTGGCGCCAACCCTTCGACTACGGCCAGGACAGCGCCCAGGCGGTGGTCGACCTGCACGCCTCGCTGGATCACCTGCAACGGCAGGATAACCCGGCCTGGCGGAGCCTGCTGCGAGCCTTATGGAGCCTGTACAACAACCTCACCACGCTGGAACGGCAACTGGCCCGTGCCGACAACCCGGATGCCCTCGCCGACGAACAGGACGCCAGTCTGCTGAACCGGGGCCCGCGCACCTTCGGCGAAGCCTTGGAGCGCATTCGCCTGCAACTCACCCCCACTTCGCTGCTGTTCCGCCATGCCCTGCGCATGGCCGTGGCCCTGGCCAGCGGCTACGGGGTGATGCATGCCGTACACGCCGAGCAGGGCTATTGGATCCTGCTCACCACCGTGTTCGTCTGCCAGCCCAACTACGGCGCGACCCGGACCAAGCTCGTGCAGCGGATCGTCGGCACCGTCATCGGCCTGGTGGCGGGCTGGGCGCTGTTCGAACTGTTTCCCCAACCGCAACTGCAATCCGTGTTCGCGGTGTTCGCCGGCGTGCTGTTCTTCGCCACTCGCCGCAGTCGCTACACCTTGGCCACCGCGGCGATCACCCTGATGGTGCTGTTCTGCTTCAACCAGATCGGCGACGGCTACGGGCTCATCTGGCCGCGCCTCGTGGATACCCTGCTGGGCAGCCTGATCGCCGCCCTGGCGGTGTTTCTGATCCTGCCCGACTGGCAAGGCCGGCGCCTGAACGCGGTGGTGGCCAACACCTTGGGCTGCAGCGCCCTGTACCTGCGCCAAATCATGGCCCAGTACGCCACCGGCAAGCGCGACGACCTGGCCTACCGGCTGGCCCGACGCAACGCCCACAATGCCGACGCGGCGCTGTCCACCACGCTATCGAACATGCTCATGGAGCCGGGGCCCTTCCGCAAGGACGCGGAGACCGGCTTTCGCTTCCTGGTGTTGTCCCACACCCTGCTGGGCTACCTGTCCGCCCTCGGCGCCCATCGCCAGCGCCTAGCGGACGAGGCCCGGGAGGGCTTGCTGGAACAGGCCGGAGAGCAATTGGCGCGGACCCTGGAGGCCCTCTCCGATGCGCTGCTGGGCAACACGCCGATTGCCGTGCAGAGCGACGAGGAAGACGCCCTGGCCCTGCGCCTGGAGCAGCTTCCGGACGACTCCGACGACGCCCTTCGCCTGGTGCGGACGGAACTGGCGCTGATCTGCCGGCAATTGGCGCCCCTGCGCGGCATGGTGGCCCACCTGCTGACGTCGGCGCCCCTCACTCCGGCGACACCCCGTGCGCCCTGAACAGGGCCTCGTAGCTGCCATCGGCGCGCATTTGCCGTAACGCTTCGTCGAACCGCTCGACGATCCGCTTCGCCTCGGGGTGGCTGCTGCGCACCAGGATATGCAGGTCGTTCTCGCTCAGCGGAGTGGGCAAGGCTTCCACTTGATCGCCCAGGCTTTGCAGCTCCCGGCTCAGGTGGTAACGCGCCACCCGCTCGTCCTCCAGCACCAGCTCGACCCGCCCGGCCACCAGCATCCGCACGGCCATGGCGAAGTCCACCACCGGCACTTTGTGCAGGGACGCATCCCGGTCGAACTCGCTCTGGTAGGCGTATCCCCGGACCACCGCGATGCCATAGGCTCGCAGATCCTCCAGGCGCCGGAAGACGATGCCTCCCTCGCGCCGCTGGTAAAAACGGATGCGGCTCGTCAGGTACGGCGCGGAGAACAGGCCATAGCGCGCGCGCTCGGCATCCTTCCAGGCGGCGATGACCACATCGTAATCACCGGCCTGCAGCCCCTTGAGCCCGCGCGCCCAGGGCACTTGCACCGCCTCGGTGGCATAGCCGGCGCGGCGCAGCGCCTGACTGACCAGATCGGTGGCCAAGCCGCCCTGGGGCAGGCTGGCATCTGTGAAGGGCGGCCACGGGTCGCCCACCAGGCGCAACGTCTCGGCCGCGCCGACGCAGGCCCAGCCGAGCGTCATGAGAGACAGAAGGAAGGTTGGTGCCAGCCGCATACTCGCCTCGATCATCGAAACGAGAGTCTAGTACGCCCTGGGCAGTCGACACGACCGGAGAGGAAGGGATGGGTGCCACAAGCAAATGCGAAGCGAGAAGGAGGGCCGGCTCTTCAGCCCTCCTGGGTGCGATCAGTCCAGCTTCATGAACCACCAGTCGCCGTCGACCTTGATCCAGCGCTCCTCGTTGTCACGAGGAATCAGTAATGGCTCGCCAGCAGGCCCTGCGGCCTTGTCGCGATATTGATACTGAGCCTCGATGACGACGGAACAGACATCTTCGTCGCAGTTCGCACGCTTCACCTTGGCATCTGTTAGCCAGCGAGCGCCCGCCCCGATGGTCGCCTGGAAATACCGCAGGTCGTTCGACTCCCGGTAACCCGGGGACATCAGAGCGTAGGCCGCCTCCATATCGCGTTTTTTGAGAGCCTCCAAGCGTTGCTGAGCGCGCTCGGTGACCATTTCTTGATCGGATTTCGGGTGGAAAGTCCCGCACGCAGCCAGCAGCATGGCCATCGTGCATGCCAAACCTGTCTTGAAGCTCATTTATTCCTCCTGGCAGCACATTACAACGGGCGGGCTTGGTAATGGCCCACCCAAGTTTGATCAATGTTATTCGCTCAGTTCCGAACGGAAAGAGTCCGTGACCCCCCGCATCTTCTCGCGGAATTCCTCGCCAATCCGCTCGAAGTCCTTGTACTGGTTGATCGCACGGGGGCTGATGGTTACCAGCAGTTCGGTGCGGTTGCCGCTTTCGTTGGTGAAACCGAACAGCGGCCCGACCAGGGGCAGGCGCCGCAGGTACGGGATGCCGCTATTGGAGTTGGTGCTGTTGTCCTGGATCAGACCGCCCAGGATGATGGTATCGCCGCCCTTGATGGCGACCGAGCTTTCGATACTGCGCTTGAGGAAGGTGTTCTGGTTGGTGACGGGGTCCAGCTCGCCCAGGTCGGTCACTTCCTGGTTGATCTCCATGACCACCAAGCCGCCGGCATTGACCCGCGGCTTCACTTTCAGCAATACGCCGGTGTCCTTCAGCGTGAAGTTCTGGGTCGTGGTGGCGTTGCCGCTGGTGGGATAAGTGGTGGTCCCGGTGGAGATGGGCTGCTGCTTGCCAACCTGGATCTTCGCTTCCCGGTTATCCAGCACCAGCACCGATGGCGAGGACAGGGATTTCACCCGGGACTGGCTGGAAAGCATGTTGATGACCGCGCGCCAGTCGGCGCCGGTGAACATGTAGGAGAAGCCGTTGGTGAGCCGGCCGGCGGCATCCAGGTTGTTGCCGCCCACCGCCAGTCGCCCGCCGCCCATGGCGTCGCCGACGCCCGGGTGGGTATTGAAGAACCATTCCACCCCGTACTTCAGCGCATCGGTCAGGGTGACTTCCCAGATGGAGACCTCCACCAACACCTGGGCCGGGGTCTTGTCCAGCTTGTCCAGGGCCGAGCGGATGCTGCGCCACTCCTTCGGCGCGGCCATCACCAGCAGGCTGTTATTGCTCTCGTCGGCGACGATACGGGTGCCATCGGGAGTGGTGACACTTCCCACGCCCTTAGACTTAGTGCTGCTGGAGCTAGAGCCGGTGGTCGTCGACGAGCCCAGAGACGAGCCCATGCTGTCGGAGCCAAGGCTATCACTGCTGGTTTCTGTCTGGCTCAGGCCCGGTGCTGTGCTGCCGCTAGTGCTGGGCGTGGTGCCTGTCGAAGCTCCACCGAAGATCTGCCCCAGCAGCTCTGCCATGACCTTGGCCTCGCCGTTCTGCACGTTGTATACGTACAGCTGGGAGCTGGCCTGGTCCTTGTCGTCCAGGCCGACGCTGTCCAGGCGCTTGAGCCAGTTGCGTACCGAGTCCAACTGGTTGGCATTGGGAGTGATGACCATCACGCTGTTGATTTCTTCCATCGCCACCAGCTTGGCGACGTTGGCCAGCGGGCTTAGCTGCGGGTTGCCGAGCATGGCGTTGAAGCGGTCGACAATGACCTTGGCGTCCAGGTTGGTGACTTCGTAGATGCCATAGGACATGCCCTTGAGCACGTCCACGTCGAACAGTTGCAAGGTGCGGATGGCGTTCTGCATCTGCGGGCCGGAAGCGCCGAGCATGAGGATATTGCGAACCGGATCGACCCGCAGCACGCTGTCCTTCATGCCCAGGGGCTCGAGGATCTTCACCGCCTCTTCGGCCGACAGGTACTGCAAGGGGATGATCTGTACGCTGTAGCCACGGGCGTTGCTGGCGTCGCGCTGGGCCACCGGCACGTCGCGGCGCAGCTGGGCGGAGGGGCCGACCCGATAGATGCCGTTCTCGCCCCGGACCATGGCGATGCCTTGGGCTTCCAGCATGGACTCCAGCATGTCCAGCAGCGCGCTCTGGGGCACGGGCTTGCTGGACACCAGGGTGACGTTGCCACCGACGTTGCCTTCCAGAGAATACGGCACCTTCAGCATGTCGCCGAGAATCGCCGCGAGCACGTCGGCCAGCGGGGCGTTCTCGAAGTTGACGTTCACCCCATCGGCGGGCGCCTGGGCCGGGGTCGAGGCCTTGGCCGCGCCACCCTGGGCACCGACGAACCGGCCGCTGCCGCGTTGCTCCAGCAGGGTACGACCCTTGTGGTCTTCCGATTTGGCGGGCTCTTCGTAGGCATCGGGGCCCTGGGACTTGAGCTTGATGATCGCCGGGGCAGGCTCGGCCGGTTTCTTCTCCGCCTGGGGCAGCGCACTGCACGCGGACAGCAGAACCGCGGTACACAGCAGGGTCAGCGGGAAACGGAACGCCACGCTGGCCGTTCTTCTAGATGTCATAACGCACGCTCTCTATCGGTCGACCCGGGTCGCGGACCGGGGCCTACGGCTTGAACAGTGGAAAAACAGCCGGCCGTCATGGGGCAACGGGTTCGGCGGGCTCGATACGAATGCCTTCCCGGCGTTGCGGCGTCACCAGCAGTTCGACCTTCTGCTGGCCACTGAGCAGACGCACCCCCTCGGGGCGAATCTGATCGACTTTCCAGCTCATGACCTGATCGGCGGCACGGACCCGCTTGACGCCCTCCTTGGTGCCCAGCAGCGCCATGCGCACGCCACCCTGCACCACGATTCCGAGCAACTGGATGCCTTCCGCGCTGGCCGCCACCGCCTGGGCGGTCTCGGCGACCTCGCTAGGCGGCCGCCGGCTCGGCCAGAACAGCGGACGCTCGCTGGCCGGCCCGTTCACCAGGCTTTTGTCCCGGCCGGCGAGCATCTTGTCGCTCGGCAAATGGAAATCCGGCAGGTGCGCGACCCGCAGCGGTTCGGCGACCGTACTCACCCAGAGGAACGCCGCCAGCAGCCCGAAGACCGCGATGCCCAGGATCAACCCCAGGCGTACCCGCCAAGCCAGGGCACGACTCATGGCGTGCCTCCTTCGACCGGAACGAAGGTAACCACCGACATCTGTACCTCCGCGAGCTGCTCCTCGGGGGCGTTGGGTCTTGATCTGACCAGGCTGGGGCTGATCCGGAAGTCCTGAATCACCAGGACCGGCATGTTCACCTCAAGACGGTCGATGCTCTCCAGGACGGCCGGCATGCTGCCGCTGAAATTCGCTCTCACCCCGATGACCGCATAGCCGTTGCGGGTCTGCGCGCTCAGTGGGGCGATGGAGCGCACCTGCGCCTTGGCGGCGCCGATGGCCTCGGAGACCCGCCGCTGGATATCCAACCCGATCGCGGAAGGCTCGGTTCCCGCCGGAAAGACCCATTGCCCCAGGCCGCGCTCTTGGAACTGCCGGTGGGTGTCCTCCAGCAGCCCCCGCGACGCCGCGATGCTCTGGAAGCGCTGCAAGGTCCGGCCATCGCGCAGCAGCTCGAAGCGGTACTTGTCGTGGCGCTCCAGCAGCGGCGCGGCTAACAGGCTGCCCAGCAGGAGCAGCACGCCGACGAGCAGCCCCCAACTGGCTAGACACCGATGCTTGTTCAAGAAGGCATTCATTCGGTGGGCCCCGACGGGGTCAGCCGCGCGCTGACGGTGAACTGGTCCAGCCCGGTGCGGGCATTGCGGCTGACCGGCGAGGTGAAGCGGGCGCCGTCGAAGAGAGGGGAGGCATTGATCAGGTCGATGAGGTTGACCACCTCGGTGCCGTAGCCGGTCATGGTCACGGTATCACCCTGGACGCGAAGATCGGCCATGTAGACGTTGTCGGGGACCACCCGGCTCATTTCAGACAATACCGCCGTGGTCAGCGGCAATTTCGAGCGTTGCTCGATCAGGTAATTCAACGACGCCAGGTTCTTTTCCAGCATGTCGCTGGTGGCCATCAGGCCGGTCACTTCGCTTTGCAGGGCGGCGATCTGCTGCTTGCGCTCGATCACCAGATGCCGTTCCTTGAGCAGCGGCGCGACGAGGCAAGCCAGCAGTGCCACCATCAGCGCCACCAGCAGGTAGCTGTTCAGGCTCAGCCGCCGCCACCAGCGACCCGGCACTCGCGGCTGGCCGAACAGGTTGAATGGCTGCTCGCCCGAGACGCCCAGCCGGGACACGCGGAAACCACTGAGCCGCTCCACCTGCTCGATCAGCGGGTCGGCATAGGCTTTAGGCACGGCCGCCAAGTCCACGTCCAGCATGCCGTCCGCCCCCGGGGTGCCCACCACGCACGCATCGTAGTACAACTTTTCGGCCGGGAAGGGCGTCAGACGGGAGAGCTGGTAGCCGACCACGTCGCGTACGTCGCTACGGACTTCCTGGGGCAGGCGCAAGGATTTGTGCAGGACTCGCGAATCGGGCAGGACGAGTTCCAGTTGCACCAGGTCCAGCTTCAGCGAGCCGCCGCTGAGCAGGTCGCCGCGCAGGCTGCCGTCCGGGCTCGGCGCCAGATCGTCCAAGGCGATGCGTACCGCCTCGCGGGAGCGATGGTGGTCGATACGATGGACATACAGGCAATCGCCGTCGATGACGGCCTTGATCTTCGGCGAGGGGCGGACGAACAGCGTTTCGAAGCCGGCGGGGAAACTGTCCCGAATGCCTTGGGCCCACCAGCGAAAAGCCTTGTTCAGATCCACACCGAAAAGATTCAGATTACCGACATCGATCCGCATGCGGGTCAGTCCAAGTCAAAGCGAGCAGTATACTCGTTCCAGCGAACGATCCGATACCCGTCCGGCTCGTCGCCGAACATCACCGTAACCTCCACCTGCTGGGGCTTTCCGGCCGCTTTCACCTCGACCTGAAGGCGGTACAACGCCCCCTCCGGCGCGCTGTAGAGGGCCGGGTCGATATAGTCAGCCGGGTTCAGATTGGGGTCGCCGCGCTTTTCATAAAGCGCCCTGGCCTTGCCCTCATCGCCGGTTACGGCCAGCAACACCGGCAGCGAGGCATGGGCCACATCCACGCCAGCCTGTTCGCCATCGACGGTGACCAACGGAGCCAATCGGTCGAGCCACTGGCGGCTCACGCCCGGCAGCAGCATCAACTCGTCGATAGACGCCAATTGCGGAGTGGAGATACCGCCATTGTCCGCGGGCGGCTGCTCGCCGTTCTGGGCCAGCGCGCCCTCGCGCCGGGCGACGATGGCCTCGACCACCTGCTGGATATCGGTTTCGCCATCGGCCACTTGGGCGATCGCCTGGCTCAACAATTCGGGCGGCGCGCCGATGAGGCTGATATAGGCCTCTTCGGGGATCAAACGGAAGCGCGCGCCGTCCGCGAACGGGAGGATCAGCACTTGCCCCGGCAAGGTTTTCCACGTGTCGTCGCCGACCCGCTGCACCGCCACCAAGTAATGCAACGCCGCCTCGGCGGCGGCACGGGTCCGTGCCCGGTAGACGATCTCCGAGGCGATGTTCTTGTCCACGCGCACGCTGGCGCTGAAGGCCGCCAGCAATATCGTGAGCAAGGCGACGATCCACAGCACCACGATCAGCACCACGCCTCGCTGGGCCGGACGTCGATCAATCACGCGGTTTCCCCACTTGCATCACCGGGAAGGTCATGGCCGGCCAGGCCCGCTCGCCGCCCGCCAGGCGTAGCGACACCAACCGGGGCATCTGGTCGGATTTATAGGTGTCGCTCCACCGCGCGATCTGGTTGAAGTCATCGCCAGCGCCGTAATAGGCGAAGGTCACGCCCAGGGTCTTGCTCACCTGCTGATATTCCGCATCGCCCAGCAGCGACTCGGCCGACTTTCCTTCCTGATACGGCGCGAAGCGCACCCAGATGCCGGGCATGCCTTGCCGGTTGCTCACCAGTTCGAAGACATAGGGCAGGCCATTGGCCGACATCGCCAAGGGCGCCACGTAGCGCACCCGGTCCGATTCGCCGAAGAACGAGGCCTCGTGGCCGCCGTCCTCCCGGTCGCCGAAGGCCGCCGGCACCATTTGCCCCAAGTGGCGGTAAAGCAAGCTGCTCAGTTGACGCGGCTCCTCCACCTGAGCGGTATGGCGCTCCACAGTCTGCCAACTGCGCAAGCCGGCGCGAAAACCGCCGAACAGGGCGACCACCAGCAGGCTGGTCAGAGTCAGCGCCACCAGCACTTCCAGCAAGGTGAAGCCACGCATGCGCCTCATGTGCCGCCTCCCTGCTCGCCCGGGGCGGCGGCCTGGTCGGCGAAGACGGTGCGCAGACTGGTGAGGGTAAAGCTGCCGCGACGGCGGGTGCCCGGCCAGGTCACGGTGACATCGACCTTGTAGACGATGCCGCCTGCTTCCTTGAGCGGGTCGGCGAAATCCCAGGCCAAAGGCGCCACGTTGATCCGCCAGCGGTACTCCGGCGCCGACTCGTCCCGCCCCTCGCTGACACCCTCCTCCAGCGGCACGGAGACGCCCAGCTCCGCCAGGCGCGACTGCGCCACCAGGGCCGCGACACTCAGGCCGTCGGTTTTCGCCAGGCTACTCATGCCCGTGGTGAAGGAGCTGAGGATGACGGTCAGCAGCAACGCCGCGACCATGAAGGCCACCAGCACCTCGAGGATGGTGAAACCGCGTTGCGGCCGGCAGGGGGCGTTCATCGGTCACCGTCGCGGATCGATACACGACCGGTCAGCCAGTCCACATCCACCGCCACGCTGCCCTCGCCCTTGCGAAGCCGGATGCGACCGCCGGTGGACGAGCCGTCGGGAAAGAAGCGCACGGACGCTCGCGACCCTCGATTCTCGCTGTCCGCCACCCGGGCGGATATTTCCAGGCCGCGGGGGAGCGAACGCTTGCCGCGCCCGCTGTCCAGGCCGAAGGACTTCGACCGGACATCCACCCACAACGCCACGCTGCGCTTGTTCAAGACCGCCTCGGAACGAGCCTTGCGCAAGCCCACCTGGAGGTCGCGGGCCGCATCCTCCAGAGAGCCACCCAGCCCTTTGTTGATGGCCGGCACCACGACCGCCAGCGACAACCCGAGGATGACCAGCACCACCAGCATCTCCAGCAGGGTGAAGCCGCTGCGCAGGCGTGCGGACAAGTTATTCCCAGCTCACGATATCGGCGTCTTCGCCTTCGCCGCCGGGCTGACCGTCGGCCCCGTTGGAGAACAGGTCGAAAGGACCGTGCTGGCCGGGGAAGCGATACTGGTAGTCGTTACCCCAGGGGTCCTTCGGCACGGCGGATTTGCGCAGGTAGGGGCCGTTCCAGCGCTCGGCGCCCGCGGACGGCTTCTCGATCAGCGCCTTCAGGCCCTGGTCCTGGGTGGGGTAGCGGCCCACTTCCAAGTGATACATATCCAAAGAGGACGCCAGTTCCTGGATCTGCATGCGCGCGGTGTCGCTCTTGGCGCCCCCGACGTATTTCATGACTCGTGGCCCCACCACGGACATCAGCAGGCCCAGGATCACCAGGACCACCAGCAATTCGATGAGCGTGAAGCCATGCTGGCGACGCCGGGACGATTTCATAGTGACTACCTCGAACGGTTCGTGAATGCGGATGACAGCGACGTGAAAAGGACGACCGCTTGCGCGGGGCGGGCCGGATAATAGCGGCTTTTGACCGCTACCCCACCAATTCGTTCACGCCCAGGATGCCGAGCAGGATGGATATGATGATCGCGGCGATCAGCACGCCCAGGCTCAGGATCAGGGCGGGCTCCAGCAGCGCCAGCAGGCGCTTGGTGACCGAGCCGACCTCGTCCTCATAGATGTTCGCCACCTTGAGCAGCATTTCTTCCAGGCGCCCGGTCTCCTCGCCCACCTGCACCATATGCAAGGCGAGGTTGGGGAAGCGATTGCCCTCCAGAAGCACGGCGCTCAACGAGCGCCCTTCCCGAAGCGCCGCGCTGGCGACATCCAGCTCGTGGCGCAGGGTGCGGTTGCTGACGGTCTCGCGGGCGATGGCCAAGGCGTTGACCAAGGACACGCCCCCTTGCAGCAGCACGCCGAGGGTACGGGAAAAGCGCGTGGTCTCGACGTTCTTCACCAGCTCGCCGATCAACGGCCAGTCGAGGCAGCGGCGGTCCACCTTGACCCGGAACCCCTCGTCGCGCCACAAGCGCCCGGCCAGCCAGTACAAGCCGCCCAGCATGCCCAACACCAGCCACCACCAGTGGGCCATGAAGTCACCCAGGTTCATGACGAAGCGGGTGGGCGCCGGCAGTTGGGCGCCCATGTCGGAGAACAGGTCGGAGAAGCTCGGCACCACGTAGGCCAGCAGGAACACCAGGGACAGGATGGCGACGGTGAACAAAATGGTCGGGTAGGTCAGCGCGGAGACGATCATCTGCCGCAGCGCCTTGCTCCGCTCCAGGTATTCCGCCATGCGCTGCATGGAGCCCTCGAGGGAGCCACTGGCCTCGCCGGCGCGGATCATGTTGATGTAGAACGGCGAGAACTCGGGGCGCTCGGCGAACGAGTCGGCCAGGGTGCGCCCCTTGCGCACCGCGCCCCGGATCTCGCCGATCATGTCCCGGCCCGGCGGGTCGCTCAGGTCTTCGAGGATGTGCAGGCTGCGGTCCAAGGGCAGCCCGGAGGACAGCATCACCGCCATTTCCCGGGTGAAATGCAGCACCCGGTCGCGATCCTTGACCCGCCGCCGACGCACCTTGCCAGGCCCGGACGCCGCAGCGGATGCCTTGGCCGCCGTTCGGCCGAGGGGCTGGATACTGACCGCGGTCATCCCTTCGCGGGCGAGGAAATCGGCCACCCGCTCGACGGAGGGCTGCTCGACGACGCCGTCGCTGAGCTTGCCGTTGCGGTCGATGGCGCGGTACTTGAAATGCGGCATGGAGCGACCTGTCTGTCAGCGGGCCAACTGGGCGACGCGCAAGACCTCGGGTACCGAGGTGAGGCCGTCCAGCGCCTTGAGGAACCCGTCTTCGAACATGCTGCGCATGCCATGCTGGCGGGCCGTACGGTAGATCTGTTCGCTGCTGGCGTGTTGCAGGACGAGGTTGCGCACCTCGTCGTTCATCACCAGCAGTTCGTGAATGCCCATCCGCCCGCGATATCCCGTGTGGGCGCAGGCCTCGCAACCCACCGCGCGCCAGACCCGCACCGGGCCCGCCGGGCAGAACGCGCGCACGCCCATGTGCTCGATTTCCTCGTCGCCCAGGGTTTCCGGCTGCTTGCAGTGCGGGCACAGCACGCGGACCAGGCGCTGGGCCATGATCGCATTGATGGTGGAGGTCAGCAGGTAGTCCTCCATGCCCATGTCCAGCAGGCGAGTGATACCGCTGGGGGCGTCGTTGGTGTGCAGGGTGGACAGCACGATGTGGCCGGTCAAGGCCGCCTGGATGGCGATGCCGGCGGTTTCCTTGTCGCGCATCTCGCCGATCATCACCACGTCCGGGTCCTGGCGCAGGATCGAGCGCAGCGCGCTGGCGAAGTCCAGGCCCACCTTGCTGGCGGTCTGGATCTGGTTGACGCCCTGAATCTGATACTCGACCGGGTCTTCCACGGTGAGAATCTTGCGGTCGACGGTGTTCAGCCGGTTGAGCGCCGCGTAGAGCGTGGTGGTCTTGCCGCTACCGGTCGGGCCGGTCACCAGGAAGATGCCGTTGGGGCGCTCCAGCACCGACTTGAAGTCGCCCAGCACCCGCTCGGACAGGCCGATGGATTCCAGCTCCAGGCTCATGCTCTGCTTGTCGAGGATCCGCATCACCACGCTTTCGCCGTGCAGGGTGGGCACGGTGGAGACCCGTAGGTCGATGGCCCGTCCCTGCATGCGCAGTTGGATACGGCCGTCCTGGGGCAGGCGCCGCTCGGCGATGTTCAGCCGCGAGAGAATCTTCAGGCGGGAGATCACCGCCGGGGCCATCTGCGCCGAGGGCGCCTCGATCTCCTGCAACACACCGTCGATACGGAAGCGGATCAGCAGGGTGTGCTCGAACGGCTCGATGTGAATGTCCGAGGCGCGGCTTTCCAGCGCCCGGGAAAAGATCGTGTTGACCAGGCGGATCACCGGCGCCTCGCTGGCCATGTCCCGCAGCCGCTCGACGTCGTCGAGGTTGGCGCCGAGCCCGGCCTCCTCGGCCTCCACCTCGTCCTCGCTGGCCTTGGCCGCGCCGGCGCCATAAAGGCGCTCGTAGGCGTTCTCCAGTTCCGAGGACAGCGCCAGGGCCGCTTCCACCCGGCGCCCGGTGGCCAGCTCCAGGGAGCGCAGCACGTAGTCGTCGGACGGGTCGAGCATGGCCACCTGCAGCCGCTCGCCATCGTCGGCCAGGGGCACCACGTGTTGCTCCCGCAGGAACAGCGGCGACACGAGGCCTTCGTCCAGCACCGCCGCGTCCGGGTAATCATCCGGGGTGACCAGGCGATAGCCAAAGCGCTCCACTTGGATCGAGGCGATGTCCCGCTCGGCCACCATGCCGAGGCGGATCAGAATGCTGCCCAGCTTGCCGCCGGAAAGCTTTTGCACCTGAATGGCGCGTTGCAGGTCCGCTTCCGACAGCTTTCCCGCGGCGACCAGCCAATCACCCAGTCGATTCATCGTTACCTCGTCTCGAACCGCATGTGCCGTCGCGCGGCTCACGCGCGGCGCACTATCAAACGCTTGACGCCCAGCTTCCAGGATTGCGGCACGCGCAGCAGGATCGGACGGATCAGCGGCATCCCCAGCACCCGGCGCGCCATCCGCAGCAGCGGCGGATTGTCGGTGCGTTCCGGCGGGCGGGGGTGTCTGAGATGGCCCCAAGCGGCGACCAGTTCCGCGGGGGACGGGCCCTTTTCATCGGCCACGTCCAGCGCCGGCAGGTAATCGCCGCGGTAGCAGTACGGCGCCGGAAGCGGGCGGGTTTCCACCGGGGCCGGGGCCTGCCTGTCCAGCAGACGCTGGCGGACCTCCAACAGGTGCTCAATGATGGCCGCCACCGGCCGGTCCGGTTCCACCAGCCAGGTCCAGCCGCGACCGGCAAGCCGCTCGGGGAAAGCACCGATGCGCGGCGCGATCACCGGCAGGCCCAGCTCCAGGCAGGTGGACAGGGTATAGCTGTAGGTCTCCGGGCAACTGCCGGGGAACCACACCAGATCCGCCTCCAGCGCCAGCAGGCGCTCCCGCAGCTCGTCCTCCTGGTAGGCGCCATGCACGTGCAGGGTGCTCACCGGGTGGCTACGCAGGTGCCGGTAGGCGAAGCCCAGCAGATGGAATTCCAGCGGCAACCGCAAGCGGCGGGCCTCCAGGGCGGCCCCCTCCAAGGCGTCCGCGCCCTTGAAGGGGCTGAGGGCGCCGATCACCACGACGCGCAGGGGACGGGCCTCCGCCAGCGTCGCGGGCGACGGCTCGGCCGCGATCAGGTCACGCTCGTGGGGCACGCAGCGCAGGGCGGCGTCGGGGAAGTAGCGACGCATGCGCGCCAGGGTGTCTTCCGACGGGGTGAACACCCGCTCGGCGCCATATAGCAGTTGTTCGCCAAAGCGCCGCCAGGTGGCGATGTCCACCCCGCCCGGGGCCGGGCGCTGCGCCAGACAGGCATTGCAGCCCGCCTCGTCGGGCGCGCCACAGTAGCGTCCGGCGGCATCCGCCAGGGTCACCTGGGGGCAAGCCAGGTAAAAGTCGTGCACCGTCACGTCGTAGGGCACGCCGAGGCGCTCCGCCAGCAACAGGAACTGCAGGTGCACACCGATGGTGTGGTGAACGTGCAGGCGCGTCACCCCCAGGCTGCGCAGGGTCGCCAGCAACAGTTCGAAGTCCCGCTGCGGGTCGAACAGCAGGCGCGACGGTTTGTCAGGGTCGAGGGAACCGAGGGTGGCGGCGCCGCCCTCCACCTCCGGGCGCAGGACGTATACCTCGGCGCTGCCGGCCAGCTCCTCCGCCAGGCTGCGCAGGTGCCGCTCGGTACCGCCGCCACGGCGGTGGTTCACCATCAGCACTACCGGCAGGCCGCTTTCCCGGGTGCGCGCGGCGTCCACGGCGAAGCGCAGGTGGGCAGCGGGGTCGGCGGCGATATGGTGCTGGATCAGTCGGTCATAGCCGGGATAGAGACGGATCAGGGCGCGATAGCCGATCTGCTGGTGCTCGCTCTGGGTCTCGGCGAAGCTCACCCCGCCCTTGTGGTAGGCGAAGGTATCGCCGCACAGCACGTGCCGCCAGCCGCGCACGGCGGAGCGCATGCAGAATTCGTTTTCCTCGCCATAGCCCCGGCCGAACAACTGGGCGTCGAACAGCCCGCATTCGTCGAGGCAGTCGCGACGGATGAACATGCAGAAGCCCACCGCCGTGGGAATGTCCACGCTCTGGCCGGCGTTCACCCGGCTGAACAGCGCGTCGAGGCGGGCGACGTCGTAACCGTCCGGAAGCGGGTTGTCCTGGCAGGTGGCCGGGTAGCTGCAAATGGTGGCGTTGTTGGAAAACGGTGTCGCCGAGCCGATCTTCGCGTCCCGATAGACCGCGCGTTGCAAGCGGTCGAGCCAGTCGTTGGCGACCAGGGCGTCGCTGTTGACCAGTACCACGTCGCGCTCGGGGTGCAACGACATGCCCCGGTTCACGGTGCCGACGAAGCCCAGGTTGCGCTCGTTGTGCAACAAGGTCACGCGGTCGCCCAGGGTCTCCAGCCAGGCCACCAGCTCCGGGTCGGGGCTGGCGTCGTTGATCACTACCACCTCGGCTTCGGCGCGGTAGTCGCTGGCCAGCACGCTCTCGATACAGCGCCGGGTGTCGTCCAGACCCCGGTAGACCGGCACGATGATGTCGATCTTGCGCGGACTCGCCGGTGGCCAGGTCGGCTGAGCCGCGACACGGACGGGTTCCACCACCCGGTGCCCGAGACCAGCCAGGCGCATCAGGCGGTTGCGGGTGCGCCACAGGCGGCTGCCCAGCAGCCAGTCGAGGCGGCGCTCCAGCTCGCGGCTGGTGGCGCTCCACTCCACCACGCCTTGCTGCAGGACCTGGCCGCGCTGTTCGGCGATGCTCAGGGCCCGTTGCCGATCGCCCAGTTGGCGCTCTTTTTCACCCAATAACCGGTCGAGCTCGGCCACTCGCTGAGCGGCCGCCTGGGCACGCTGTTCCAATTGCTCGCGCACGCCGTTGAGCGTCTGCAACTGGGCGTCCCGCTCCTCGACCACCCGACGCGCCTGGGTCAACTGACCACCGAGGGACTCTACCTGCTCGCGGCTGCACTCCAGGCTCGCCTGGGCTTTGCGGTAGGCGATGGCGTCGCCCAAGCCGTGGAACAACTGGATCACGTGGTGCGGGTCGGCCTGGGCCATCTCGATGAAGCGGACGATGGGCTCCGGCGGGCGGGCGCCCACCAGCAGCACGCCGAGGCCGAAGCCGAAGGGAAATTCGAAGCCGGGGTAGCGTTGCGTGAGTTCGTCCCAGAGCTGCCAGACGGCGAAGTCGCCGCGGCGCACGTTGGTGTCGTGGAACAGCACGACGCCCCGCTCGCTCATTTTCGGCAACCAGGACTCGAAATCGTGGCGCACCGCGTCGTAGGTGTGCAGCCCGTCGATGTGCAGCAAGTCGACGCTGCCGTCGACGAAATGCACCAGCGCCTCGTCGAAGGTCATCCGCAGCAGCGAGGAGAAGCCGGCGTAGCGCGGGTCGTGATAGGCGCTGAGGTCGCGGTAGACCTCATCGTCGTAGCGGCCGGCCTGGCTGTCGCCCTGCCAGGTATCCACCGCGAAGCAGCGGGTCCCGAGCCCTTGGTGGGCAACGCCCTGGCAGAAGGCGCTGTAGGAATCGCCCCGGTGAGTGCCCAGTTCCACGAAGAGGCGCGGGCGGGTCATGGCGAGCACGGCGAAGGCGAACGGGATGTGGCGATGCCACGACTCGATGGGGGTCAGCCGCTCGGGCATCTCCACCTTGGCGAGATAATCCAGAATGTCGAACGATTGGGACATGCTACTCATCTGTTCATATCGTTAGGGCCGCCGGGGCGGCGCTGAGCGCGCGCATTATCCGTCCGATGGACGCGGCTCGCTCGAAAATTTCACCGACGGCGCCAGGCGTACCGGCGGATGCGTCACTCCGTCGCCGGGTCGACGAGCCGACAGGCGAAGCGCTCCAGCTCGAACAGCCCGGTCAGGCTGACGTCCGCCTGGGCCTTGAACGCCAGGGCATCGTGAATCCAGTGGTGCTGCACGTGCTGCTGCTGGGTGCCGGCGCCCAGGGCGACGCTGAGGGTGTATTCACCGGTGGCCAGGTGAGGCAGCCAGAACTCGAACTCCAGGTGGCAGGTTTCGCCCGCCGCCATCCGCCGCCAGGCGGGCAGCCACTTGAGGGTGTTTTCTCCGCACAGCGCCTGGCTCAGGCGATCCTTCACGAAGAAGCCGAGGATCGGCGACTCGATGGCCTCCCGGGCCGTGCAGCGCACCTTGAGCCGCGCGCGCTGGGCGCGATCCAGCAGCCGCAGCGGCTGGCCGTCCTCGCCCAGCAGTTCGCAGGCCTCGATACGGCCGCCGCCCAGGCCGAACTCGTTGCGCACATCTTCCGCCGCCTGCGCCACATCCCCCGCCAGGGGCTCGGACGCCTCGGGCGCCAGGCGGTTCTCGTAGAAAGACCCCAGATAGGCGTCGCTCACCACCCGCGCCTCGCCGAACAGGCGGGTACGGCCCCTCTCCAGCCATAGCGCGCGCTGGCACAGATTGACCACCGACGTGGTGTCGTGGCTGACGAACAGCAAGGTGTTGCGCTCGGCGAACTGACGAAGGAAGCGTATGCACTTCTGGGTGAAGTACACATCGCCCACCGCCAGCGCCTCGTCGATGACCAGGATATCGGCGTCCAGGTGGGCGATGACCGCGAAGGCGAGCCGCACGAACATGCCGCTGGAGTAGGTTTTCACCGGCTGGTCGATGAAATCGCCGATCTCGGCGAAGGCCAGGATATCGTCCAGCCGCGCGTCGATTTCGGCCCGGCCAAGGCCATGGATCGCCGCGCTCATGTAAACGTTCTCGCGGCCGGTGAAATCCGGGCTGAAGCCGGCACCCAGCTCCAGCAACGCCGCGATCCGGCCGTTGACCTGGATCTGCCCGGCACTGGGCGTGAGGGTGCCACAGATCATCTGCAACAGGGTCGACTTGCCGGCCCCGTTACGGCCGATGATGCCCAGGGTCTCGCCACGACGGACCTCGAAGGACACATCGGCGACCGCGTGGAACTCGGCCTGCTGCCCGCGCCGAAGGCCGAACAGCAGGTGCATCAGGCGCTGTGCCGGGGAATCGAACAAGTGATAAGTCTTGCTCACCCCGCGCAGAGAAATGGCGATTTCAGAGGACATCGGCGAACCCCTTGCGCGCGCGCTCGAAGAACGCCCAGCCCAGCCCCGCGCAGCCCACTCCGGCCGCCAGATAGAGCAGGTAGCCTTGCCAGCCCGGCAGTTCGCCATGCAGCAGCAGGGCCCGGGCACTCTCGATGGCGGGGGTCAGCGGATTCAGATACAGCCAGCCCCGGTACGCCTCGGGCAGTGCCGAAACCGGATAAAACACCGGCGCCATGAACATCAGCACGGTAATCACCACCGGCATGATCTGCCCGATATCCCGCAGAAACACGCCCAAGGCGGCGAGCAACCACGTGCAGCCCAAGGCCACGAAGACCAGGGGCAGCATCAGCAGGGGGAGGAACACTGCCTGCCAGTGGACGAACCCGTACAGCACGAAGTGGGCGATCAACAGCACCAGCACGCTGATGAACGTGTGGAACAGTGCCGATACCACCACGACTGGCGGCAGGATCGACAAGGGAAACACCACCCGCTTCACGTAGCTGACGTATTGCGGCATCAAGGCCGGCGAACGGCTCAGGCACTCGGCGAAGAACCCGTGGACGATGATGCCCGCGAAGAGGTTCACGGCGAATGCGGTCTTGTCGTCCCCGCCCACGCCCCATCGCGCCTTGAACACCTCGCTGAACACAAAGGTGTAAACCACCAGCATGACCACCGGGGAAATGAACGACCAGAAAATGCCCATCACCGTGCCCCGGTAGCGCGACAACACTTCGCGCCTGCCGAGCTGCAGGATCAAGTAGAGGTAATGCTTCATGAAAGCCCTAGAACACCATGGAAGCGCTACGCGGCGCTATTCGGAGGCGGCCTCGGGCGGCGCGTCGAAAAACCCATCCGCCCATGGCCAGACATGCCAGGCCGTCGGGTCTCGCTCGATGGCCGACTGCAGATGATCGCACAAACGCTGGGCCAGTGCTTCCGCCGTAGGCTCTTGCAAGGGCGCTTCGAAACGCAGGTGGCGCCGACCATCGACCGGATCGACGACCATCGTATACACCACCACTGGAGCGCCTATCTGGACCGCCATCCGGATCGTACCGGCCGGTATGCGTGCCGGACGGCCCAGGAAGGTGACTGGTAGGCTCGACTGACCCGGTTGAAGCGGAGCGTCCGGCATGGCCATCACGGGCAATCCCTCCTCCAGCAAGCGTGCTCTCATGCGCGCCACGCTTCCACCAACGGGAATTGGAGCCGCACCGCACAACCGTGCGACTTGGCGAATCCGTCTGCGCCCCATCCAGCCTGCGAACTTCTGCCCCAATGGGGCCCGTAAAGGCGGTGGTGCATGCAGCCACCCCAAAGGAAAGCCCTCATTACACAAGTAGCGAAGGGCCCAGAAGCCCTGACCATAATGGAAGGTAATGAAAAGGCAAGCCTTGGAGCGAAGGTCTTGGTTCTTTATACCTGTAACATCACAATATTTGGCCAGCCAGCGCGTTCTATATTTTAGTGTTAGAAAATAGTCAGCCGCATCAATCAAACGATGCAAGGCAATCAACCTAAGCTGGACTTGGTCGACCCACGGAAAGCAACCTTTCAGAGCATCGTAGGCTGGGCGCGCATAATCACCCTGAAAAAACTCATAGCGAGTCAGAAAGCGCAGAAAACGAAAACAAACCTTCCAAGGTAGGAATAGCGAAAGAACTGCCACGATTAACGTCTCCAAAAAGACGTGCAGCTCACCCAGTATCTTTTTAGAGAGCAAGAACGTTCTACCTCTTGAAAACGGGAGCCAAGGCTCCCGTCATCAGATTACTTGGCGGTGTTTCGCTCAACAAATTCCTTGAAGGCTTCCGGGTTGAACTTGATTGCTTTATCAGCTCGCACCGACTCCACTTTCTGCGTCTGCACGCTGCCGTAGAATTTTGACTCTTGCTTTTGAATCAGCTCATTTTTGACATCATCAAAAGATTGCTGACCGCCTTCCCGCTTATCAGCCAAGCGAATCAGATGGTAGCCAAACTGTGTTTTTACTGGCTTGCTGATCTCACCCTTCTTATTCATGGAGAAGGCTGCATCTGCAAAGGGCTTGACCATTCGGTCCCGCGGAAAATACCCCAGATCCCCGCCATTCGTTTTTGCGGACGGATCGTCAGAATACTCTTTGACCAACTCATCGAAGCTATCCGGTTTGCTTTGAAGCCTCTTGTAAATTTCCTCCGCCAATGCTTTGGCTTGCTTCTCATCTCGCTTATCATTGAGACCAATCAGAATATGGGATGCTCGAACCTCTTCCGGCTTCATGTAACTCTTCTTGTTAGCTTGATAGTCTTCGCGAGCGAGTTTTTCAAAATCAGGCTTCTTAGCTTCTTGAGCAGTTTTATTCAATAATTGCTGAGCCAGTGCCCGCTTGGCCTCATACTGTTGGCGGAAGATAAACTCAGGCTTTTTGTCCAACCCCTGTTTCCGTGCTTCAGCCGCCAGCGCTTCAGTCACATAATACTCCGCCAACAATTGACGATTCTTGCGCTCATCGAGAAGAAGTTCCTTACGCTGCGCCTCCGGAATCATAGCCTTTAAAAGCCGCTCATAATCCTCTTGCGTCACTGTAACAGCGGGACCAACTAATAGAGGCTCACTTGCCTGTGCCAGTTGATTACCCACCGAAACCAATGCAATGAACGCCAGCGCAGTATTAGAAAAAACCTTCTTGTACACGAGACAGCCTCTCAACTTAAGTTACTAACCAAAAGCAAAAACCCCGCGAGAGCAGGGCATTTGCTACATAAATTTTAATTTTACTTCCGGGTGGCAGTATTGTTATTCCTAAAGTAACAAGGGTTGCCTGGCGTACACGAGGCGTTCGCCACACCAGAAAGATTGGTGTGAGTGACATTTATATAATAAGTTCCCGTTTTTTCCAGCTTGCAGCTGTAACGACGTGCGAGAGGAATGTTAGAGGTTTCTGTGGTCCAGCGCAGCACTGGCTCTTGAGCAAGATCAGTAGCACAGCCCGTAGATATCGCCGGGAACTCGCCGGGGCAACGTGAAATGGAAATACGGCGTAGATTAGTGTTCTTGGATGGAGCCCGAACAGATGTAATAGCTCCGTAATAATCTACGCCTACCGGGTATGGTGCCCCGTTGATTTTGCTGGCGTCCACCTTAATAGAGTAGAAGTTCGTACCACCGACCCCCCCCTCTATGGTGGAGAAACTACCCCAGTTATCTTCAACGATTCTATCGTTTTCGCCAACTACGGGGCAGCCCGGAGTCGGAGTCGGAGTCGGAGTCGGAGTCGGAGTCGGAGTCGGAGTCGGAGTC
>DAMBWF010000027.1:0-4955 GCA_032052615.1 Pseudomonadaceae bacterium | reverse complement strand
GACCGCACCGAGACGGTGGACCGGCACGAGACCATCACGGTGCACGGCAACCGCACCGAGACGGTCGACGGTAACGAGACGATATCGATTCACCAAAGCCGCACCGAAGCGGTGGACGGCGACGAAACCATCACGATCCACCAGAACCGGACCGAGACGGTGGATGGCGACGAGACCATCAAGATTCATGGGGCTCGCAAGCAGACCGTGGACGGCAATGAGAAGCTAAGCGTCCACAAGAGCCGTACCAAGACGGTCGACAGGAACGAGACCGACAAGATCGGCAGCAATTGGTCGATCAAGGTTGGCAAGCTCAAGACCGAAACCATCGGCATGGCCAATATGGAAAACATCGGTTTGGCTCGGATGACCAACATCGGGGTGGGCTACAGCCTCAATGTCGGCATGATGATGAACACCGTGGTCGGCATGCAGCAGTCGACCCAGGTTGGCAAGCGCAAGACCCTAAAGGTCGGTAGCGATTACAGCCTGGATATTGGGTCGCGGCACGAGTTGAAAGTGGGCGGCGTTTCGCTGCATCAGGCAGGGGACCATCTGGAGATCGCCTGTGGAGCCGCCAAGATCGTTCTGAGAGCGGATGGCGGCATCTATCTGTCGGGGACCCACATCGAGATTCAGGGGGCCCAGGCGCTCAATGCCGATGCGGCCCTGGTACAGATCAATTGCGGCGCCAGCCAGAAAGCACCCGGTGCGCCGACGGCGCAAACCGATGCGCCCGCGAGCGCGGACGGTGCCGAGGGTGGCGCTGAACAGGGTACGGGTGGCTCGCCCATGGCGAATTCGTTCGTTGCCTCCAAGGGACCTAATCCGATGGATGCGATGATGGCGGGACTGGAAGGTGGAAATGCGTTTTCGACCTTGGGCAAACTCACGGAACTGGCCTCCGCGGCCGGTATCGCCGGCAAGGGGGCGGGTCTTGCGGGCTCGGTACTGGGCATGGCCGGAAGAGGTGGCCTGGGAGGGAGAACTGTAGGAGGCGTGGACCCGACCAAGATGCCCGTCGTCGGCATCAAGGGCCCCGTAAAACCCTGATCAAGGAGGACACGGCATGGGTCAACCCGCCGCGCGCATGGGCGATGCCGCCCTGCACAAACAAGCCGAGGGCGCCATCCTGCAAGGCGAGCATAGCGTGCTCATTGGCCGGCACCCGGCCGCCCGGGTGGGCGATCTGGTGAAACACAACAACGCTGAAGAGCCTATCATCGAGGGCGAGCCGACGGTGCTGATCGGCGGTCGCCCGGCGGCGCGCCAGGGAGACCTCGTCGCCTGCCAGGGGGCCATCGCGGAGGGGTGCGAGAGCGTATGGATCGGCCTGAATCGGCAGGGCGAGTGCTTGAAAAGCGCCGGCGAAGAGGGGTTAGCCTTCGTCAGGACGTTGCATGAATGAGCATGTCTACGTACCCGGCGAAACTGGCCGCCTTGATGCCGAGCGAGGCGGGCTCCGTTTATGCTTTGGTGGATGCCAGTCGTCACCCCCGGTTTTCCGATGAACTCAAGAAGCACGGCATTCGCGCGCATTGCCTGTTCAGCGGCGTGCTGGAGGCGCGGCTGGGTCGATACGCCCCCTATTGCGCCGAATTTCCTTTGGATGGCGCGTTGGCTGCGTTCTGGTTCAATCATGCCGGGCAAGGTTGGCGAAACAACTGGGGTTGGCTGTTTCAGAGCCACGCTCATCTTGATGAGCTGAAACACCACTTCAAAAAATTCACCCTGGTCACTTTGCCGGATGGCAATGAAGTGTTCTGGCGCTTTTACGATCCCCGCGTGTTCTGCCGTGTCATCCCACAGCTTAACCATGGGCAGCATCAGGAATTCCTTGGCTCTTTGGTCAACCGTATATGTTGTACCGAACCTCGCCGTCGGATGATGTTCGAGTTGGTACCCCGGCGACAATTATCTCCCTTATTGGGAACCATGACATTGAGCGTTCATCAACACGCTTGGATAATGGAATAAGGTCATGAAGCTGACTGTCGAGCAATATGAACGCTTGTGTTCTGCGCATAATTCAGAGCAACGTGACGCGTTCATCGCACTGGTCTGTCGTGAGTGGCGCGGTGCGGAGCACCGCCTGATGGCCGGTTTTCCTACGTTGGATGACAAAACACTCACCGCCTGGGTGACAGCCTGCTATGACGAATGTTTCTCTGAGGAAATATTGGAAAGGCAGATCGTATTCAATTACTGCTTTCAAGTCTTGCGCGCGGTTAACCTGGGCGCGCAGCGTGAATTCGTTCAAGGACTACGTGGTTATTTCATAAGCGAATATACCTCTCGGCGGCGTGCGCTCGAGTGGATTGCCTTTGTTGTGGGAGGCGCACATGATTATCTGGCCACGAGGCGTCATGAGGGTTTGAGCCATGAGTAAAATAGTTCCCGCGCCCTTGGTGGATACGGAGGAAATAAAAACCGCCGAGGCCGAGAAAGCCCGTAATGACAGAGCCGCTGAAAGCGCCAATAAGAAACAGGCCGATGCGAAAAAAGTCCATGAGGATTTAGCGAAGAAGGCCGATCGCGCTAACAAGAAAGCGCAGCGAGCTACAAGCACTGCGCGCAGGCACCCTTCAGCCAATAATCAGCAGGGCGCGGAGGCCGCTCAAGCCAACGCGGACATGGCCAATAGCGAACTGGAGCAGGCCAGTGCCAAGCTGGAAGACGCGAATGCAAAGGCTGCTGACGCCGCCAAGGCCAAGGCGGAAAGCGATGCGGCCTATGCCAAGCTCAAGAATGAACAACTCCAGAAATCCATGCCCTCCGAAGAGTTCGATGAGGTGCTCAAGCAGATCGAGCTTAATTGCGGCGCCGGGCATTTTGTGGACGGAGTCGTGAAACCTTGCCCCGGGCGTTTCAAGAAAAGAAACTGCGCAGGTACAAGTCCTCCTGATACCCAGCGTCTGAGCACCACTGCACAGGAGGCCATCAATAAAGATACGGGAACCTCCATCGATTATGACAAGCTTGCAGAATTCGAGGGAGGACAGGCTACGTCTGCTTATGTACCATGGTGGCCAAAAGGCATGAAAATTAACGATGGTGCTATTACAGTAGATACCACTCGTGTCAAGGGTACAGAAGAGCTTGCTGGTGATAATCAATCAGGTGTTACGGTAGGTACCGGGGTGGATTTAGGGCAGCAGAATAAGGAAGAGTATTTTAAGCGTTTGAAGAAAGCGGGAGCGACACAAGTCTTGCTGGATAAACTTGATCCCTACATGGGGTTAAAGCGGTCCGCGGCCTGTCGTTATTTGCGAGAACATCCGCTGACGCTGACGCAAGAAGAGGTGGACTTGATTGATTCCGAAATGCAAAAGGAAAAGATAAATGCTGTAAAAGATGTATATAATAAGTTTTCCGAAAAAAAAGGTTATAATGCGAAATTCGATGATCTTAGTGAAGCGGAGCGCACTGTTTTAATGTCGAGACAGTATAACAAGGGAAACCTTAACTCTGATGCAGACAAGGATCTTATGTTATATTTTTCGCAAAACAAAGAAACGGATGCTGTTGCTACCCTTACAGCCCAAAATTATCCAGGCATGGATAGCAGAATAAAGAAAGAACACGACTATTTGGAGGGCTCTTACGCCAATGAAAAACAAGCACGGCCTTGAGCGTTATTTTTTACTGATCTTTATGGTTGCAAGCATGAAAGCGTTCCCTTATGAGAAATTCCCAGTAAGACCCCTTGATGGACTGTTCGAAGTGGTCAGCTCGGATCCGCCGATTGAAGATGTCGACCCCAAATTATTATCCCCTGACCTGCTTTATCTTAAACAAAAAATAAGATTCAGCTACAAGGGGCCTGTGGGGTTCGATTGGCCGCTGCGCGATGAATACGAAATAACGCTATATCCACCAATCTCTGAAAAATATTGCAAGCGTCCGCGCTGGGAATATATGTGCGATCCAGGCCCTAGCGAAGCCCCCTTAGTTTATGGCGGCATTCTAGAAACTGAGCGTGTCAAAGAAAATTCTCTCTCTGACGATAGATCTTTAAATAAATATCTGACAAACCCTCCTTATCATTTCAACATGATGTACGCCGACGGGCGTGCGACTTATGAGTTTTTCATGCTGGACTGGGATACATTGATTTATTCTGGCGGCTATGAAATCGCGCCGGCCTATCCAGACGCCAAAAAATATGTTCTAGTGACGCAAATCCTCAAGAGAGTGAAAGAATAGAAATGTTCAAGGATTCAGTGTTGGAGATAACTCTGTCGCTTATTCTTGTTGCATTGCTTAATTCTACCGTAGTAATGGCGAATGGTAAGTCGCTTGAAAAAGCAGCGCCTGAGTGCCCCGCCGTTATGAACGAGTCAACCCGGCAGCAGCATATAACCTACTTGCGTTGGAGCTTGGATAAGCTGCAAAAAGAAACGCGGGACATGCGCTCAGGCAAGCCGCTTCCGCCTAAAGAGCTGGATCGCATTGCACGCGAAAGTTTTGACAAGTCTCTGGAAAGAGGCATCGAGAATGTTAATTTCGCGATAACGCTCTCGGCTTACACCGCCTTGGCTGAATTTCAGCAGCGCGACCCCGTGTTCATTTCCGAAATGCAGGATTACCTGTTCAAGGCTTGCCGTGAAGACTGCTCCGACCCCATCGTCCATGCCGCCCGCGACTGGGTCGATTATGTCGTTCGCCCCAAAAGCAATACCGTGCTACCCGAAGGCATGAATAAGCCGCCCTATAGAGCCTTGAAACCGTTTTAGCTCACTGCGTACAAGAGAAAGTTTGTTCTTTAGCCTTCTGGCAAGTGCCGGTTGCCCGCTATTCTGCACTTCTCCTTTGTATTACCGCTCTCCCTGTCGCTGACCCTGCCCATGGCCCAGTCGATGCCTAACGAGACGGGTTACGAAACAGCCTAGTTCCGCGTGGAGCGGCGGGGAAAGCTCGGTCGCCCTCGACGGTGCCAGCCTCGCGCTGCGCAG
>DAMBWF010000009.1:153938-159799 GCA_032052615.1 Pseudomonadaceae bacterium | reverse complement strand
CCGTCCGCTCCCGCAGGTACTGATTGATGTCCGAGGAACTCACCGCATGACGTACGTGTTCGTCGTTGTCAGTTTTACTTCCTAGCTTCATGGCATGCACCGAGAGTTCTGAGCTGACGGTGGCGGGGGAATGATGGTCATGATTGCCGCCGATAGGCCTGTATCATTTTTTCATGAAGCGGTAAGTTGGTGATCCGACTTCCTCCCATGCTATCGGCGGGATGATTGAGTCAGCCTCTGTATCTCTGTACAGTCCTGCACTTTTGTAATGCTGACACTCATGAGTGAAGCGCCCATTGACGGGCGACTTGACTTGTAAGAGCTTGCACCACACTTTGAATCATCGATTGTCCGGCGAGTAGAAGGAGGCCGTATGGAGTACCGAACTGCAAGCGACGTCCTCAAAGCCCATTGGGATGGCTTGCTCCCCGTGGACCCTCTCGCCATCGCTCGGGCAATGGGCATCCGGGTCGAACGCAGCGCTCTCGATCATAGTGGACACTACTCCTTCAACAACGGTGAGCCCCTGATCCAGTTCAATGGCGACGAGCCGGTGGTTCGGCAACGCTTCACCCTGGCCCACGAAATCGGCCATCACGTTCACGGCGATCTCGATGCCCCTCGGGATACCTCGGAGCAGTTCAATGCCAAGGCTCGCGACCCCCGCGAAGTGGCGGCCAACCGATTCGCCGCCGCGCTGCTGATGCCCGAGGCCCTGGTAAGGCACATGGTGTTGGAACAACGTGTCACCGATCTCTTTGCGCTCGCGAAAGCTTTCGGCGTCTCCACGGCGGCAATGGAGTTCCGCTTGAAGCACATTGGCCTGTTATGAACGATCACGAAGGAAATCTGGCCGACGGAGAGGCACGAAGCCCGCAAGCGGTGACCCAGGCGCTCGAAAAGCAGGCCTGGCTCTTCCGCTGGGAGCGACGGCTCACGGTGATAACGACGTCGCTGATCCTCCTGTTCTACTTGGTGCTGATCGGCTTCGTCTTTTTGGGTAACTTCCGCCTGACCGTGGGGAGCGGCTACTTCTTCACCTCGTTCCGCCCCCACACGACCGGCGATATTCCCATCATCGTGGCCTTATCCACCATTCCAACCCTGCTCCTGATCGCCTTGCTTCGTTACTTCCACTACCGTCCCCGACAAGCCTCCGAGGACAACCAGACGCCACTACCCATCAGCGTCGAGGCGGCCAGGGAACTCATCAAGACCACGACGGACGCCATGAAGGCCAGCGAAACCCGTTGAGTGAGTCTTTTGCGAATCGCGTGGCCAGTAGCTGCAAGTCATGCGTGAGGCCAAGTGGATACCGGGCTGCTTCCAGGGCGTCGCCGTCCTGGGGCGTATTGCTTGGCTGGATTGATCGCTGCGTTCAAACGCAGCGATAGCGAAAAATCGGTGGCGTAGCCGGCAAGACGGTAACCTCGGCTCGATTGAGCGCCAACTTGTGATAGACGGCGCGAGGCCAATCGTCATCCATATCCGAAAACATCATGGTGATCGGCACGCATGGCAGGACGCCGCGCATTTAAGGCGACTCGTTCCGAACACTCAGCAACTCAAGATGAGGCACGCGATGAGCATTTTCCTGATATCCCTCTCCGAGCAAGCCTTCTTCACCGTCGTGACAGCGGCGCTGGAAGCCTACCGGCTGGACCATTCGCCGGAGCTCGATGGGTCGGGCGTCGAGCTGGAGACGTTCGGCTACCTGTGGGGGCATCAGAGCTCGACCAGCAGCGGCGAGCGGGTCTATCGAGTCGCCCAGGCCAGCGTGTCTACCTCGGCCCAACGCATGAATGGCACGGTATCCGTCAACGAAGGCTTCTACGCCTTGAAGAACGCCTTCGTGGAAGCCTATTTCCCGGAGATGAAGTTCCTCGGTGATTTCCACAGCCACCCCTACAGCAAGGGCCGAGACGGGGTGCATACCGAGCTCGATCTCGAGCGTAATAGGCTCTACCAGTTCTCCACCCCGGACTTCGACAATGCCAAGGCGATGCAACGGGAGGGCAGGGATTATCGTGTCGGCTTGGTCGTGACAGTATTCGAGCGGGAGATGCCGGTACGCAGGTCGAGCAAGTACCTGGACGAGTCCAGCTGCATCCGCTTCCAGTACGACGACATGACGATCTGGCTCAAGGCCTATGTCTGGGCGGGCGACGACTATCGTCGCAAGACCGACAGAAAGGTCACCCTGGTATGCCCTTCCGTAGGCTTCAACCTGAGCTGAGCGGTCTGACGGGGACCTTCTTTCGCAGGCGCGGCCAGCATGGAACCGAGGCAAAAAAAAGCCCAGGAATACCTGGGCTTCATGTCTGGCGCATCCGGCGGGATTCGAACCCACGACCCCTGCCTTCGGAGGGCAGTACTCTATCCAGCTGAGCTACGGATGCAACGGAGGCGGATGATACGCATCTTGGCGGCGGGCGTCCATGGTAGGGCGCGTCGTCGACGCGGAAAGTACGGCGACTGACGGAGGCGGTGTTCAGTTTTCCTGGCCTTGCGTTGATTTTATCAAACATGCTATTGCCCTTTGTCCGGCGGCGTCCTAGCATGCGTGCGAGATACAGAACGCCGCGTTGAACACCCGGCGACTCCTGGCCGCACGGTCCGACCCTCCGGCGGAGATGCTCCAGCCTGCTTCCGGTCGCGCGCGTCAACCGACCGGCCACGACCGTGACTTCCCATCTGCCCCCGGCTTCTCGAGCCGCGAGAAGGAGACGACGATGCAATTGAAAGACGCCACGCTCTTCCGCCAGCAAGCCTATATCGACGGTACCTGGCTGGACGCCGACAGCGGCCAGACCATCAAGGTGAACAACCCGGCCACCGGCGAGATCATCGGCACCGTGCCGAAGATGGGCGCTGCGGAAACCCGCCGGGCCATCGAGGCGGCGGAGAAGGCCCTGCCGGCCTGGCGTGCGCTGACCGCCAAGGATCGCGCCAACAAACTGCGTCGCTGGTTCGAGCTACTGATGGAGAACCAGGACGACCTGGGCCGCCTGATGACCTTGGAACAGGGCAAGCCCTTGGCCGAGGCGAAGGGCGAGATCGCCTACGCCGCGTCCTTCATCGAGTGGTTCGCCGAAGAGGCCAAGCGCGTCTACGGCGATACTATTCCCGGCCATCAGCCGGACAAGCGCCTGATCGTCATCAAGCAGCCCATCGGCGTCACCGCCGCCATCACGCCGTGGAACTTCCCGGCGGCGATGATCACCCGTAAGGCGGGCCCGGCCCTGGCCGCCGGCTGCACCATGGTCATCAAGCCCGCCTCCCAGACCCCGTATTCGGCCTTGGCATTGGTGGCGCTGGCCGAGCGCGCCGGCATCCCGAAAGGCGTGCTCAGCGTGGTCACCGGCAGCGCCGGCGAAGTCGGTGGCGAGCTGACCAGCAACCCCATCGTGCGCAAGCTATCCTTTACCGGCTCCACCGAGATCGGTCGCCAGTTGATGGCCGAATGTGCCAAGGACATCAAGAAAGTGTCCCTGGAGCTGGGTGGCAATGCGCCGTTCATCGTCTTCGATGACGCCGACCTGGATGCCGCCGTCGACGGCGCGCTGATCTCCAAATACCGCAACAACGGCCAGACCTGCGTCTGCGCCAACCGCCTGTACGTGCAGGACGGCGTCTACGATGCCTTCGTCGAAAAGCTCAAGGCCGCCGTGGCCAAGCTGAAGATCGGCAACGGCCTGGAAGAGGACATCACCACCGGCCCGCTGATCGACGAGAAAGCCGTGGCCAAGGTCCAGGAGCACATCCAGGACGCGGTGAGCAAGGGCGCCAAGGTCGTCGCCGGCGGCAAGGCCCACGGCCTGGGCGGTACCTTCTTCGAGCCGACCATCCTGGTGGATGTGCCGAAGGACGCCCTGGTGTCCAAGGACGAGACCTTCGGCCCGCTGGCGCCGCTGTTCCGCTTCAAGGACGAGGCCGAGGTGATCGCCATGGCCAACGACACCGAGTTCGGCCTCGCTTCCTATTTCTACGCCCGCGACCTGAGCCGCGTGTTCCGCGTGGCGGAAGCGCTGGAGTACGGCATGGTGGGCATCAACACCGGCCTGATTTCCAACGAGGTCTCGCCGTTCGGCGGCATCAAGGCCTCGGGCCTGGGCCGCGAAGGCTCCAAGTACGGTATCGAGGACTACCTGGAAATCAAGTACCTCTGCCTGGGCATCTGACCGTTCCGGCGCCGCTCCCCCATGGGGGAGCGGCGCCGCGTTGTTTGGCTCCACCCGAGCGCCCGGAAGGGCGACGGCAGTCGATCATCGTATGCTGCCGCCGCCGGCACGGGCGCATTTTTCATCCTTGAACCGGTCCGCACGATGAGCGGCCACTGAGGAACGCATGAGCAAGACCAACGAATCCCTGATGCAACGCCGGATCGCCGCCGTACCGCGCGGCGTCGGCCAGATCCACCCGATCTTCGCCGAGCGGGCGGAGAACGCCACCGTGTGGGACGTGGAGGGCCGCGAGTTCATCGACTTCGCCGGCGGCATCGCCGTGCTCAACACCGGCCACCTGCATCCGAAGGTCGTGGCGGCCGTGCAAGAGCAACTGACCAAGCTGTCCCACACTTGCTTCCAGGTCCTGGCCTACGAGCCCTATGTCGAGCTGTGCGAGGAAATCGCCAAGCGCGTGCCGGGCGACTTCGCCAAGAAGACCTTGCTGGTGACCTCCGGCTCCGAGGCGGTGGAGAACGCCGTGAAGATCGCTCGTGCCGCCACCGGCCGCGCCGGTGTGATCGCCTTCACCGGCGCTTATCACGGCCGCACCATGATGACCCTCAGCCTGACCGGCAAAGTGGTGCCCTATTCGGCGGGCATGGGCCTGATGCCCGGCGGCGTGTACCGCGCTCAGGCGCCTTGCGAACTGCACGGCGTGAGCGAGGACGAGTCCATCGCCAGCATCGAGCGCATCTTCAAGAACGACGCCCAGCCGAGCGACATCGCCGCGATCATCATCGAGCCGGTGCAGGGCGAGGGCGGCTTCTATGTCAACTCCAAGGCCTTCATGCAGCGCCTGCGCGCCCTGTGCGACCAGCACGGCATCCTGCTGATCGCCGACGAAGTGCAGACCGGCGCGGGCCGTACCGGTACCTTCTTCGCCACCGAACAATTGGGCATCGTCCCGGACCTGACCACCTTCGCCAAATCGGTGGGTGGCGGCTTCCCGATCTCCGGCGTCTGCGGCAAGGCCGAGATCATGGACAGCATCGCCCCCGGCGGCCTGGGCGGCACCTACGCCGGCAGCCCGATCGCCTGCGCCGCGGCCCTGGCCGTGCTCAAGGTGTTCGAGGAAGAGAAGCTCCTGCAGCGCTCCCAGGCCGTGGGCGAACGCCTCAAGGCCGGCCTGCGCGACATCCAAGCCAAGCACAAGGTGATCGGCGACGTGCGTGGCCTGGGCTCGATGATCGCCATCGAGTTGTTCGAGGGGGGTGATACGCACAAGCCGGCGGCCGAGCTGGTAGGCAAGATCGTCGCCCGCGCCCGCGAGAAGGGCCTGATCCTGCTGTCCTGTGGCACCTACTACAACGTGATCCGCTTCCTGGTGCCGATCACCGCGCCGGACGAGCAACTGGACAAGGGCCTGGCCATCGTCGCCGAGTGCTTCGACGAACTGGCCTGAGCCGAAGCCGCGTGACCGAATGCCGCCCACCCTTGGTGGGCGGCATTTTTTTCGCTCCCAAAAACCGACGAGAAAGCCGGCCTTTGGCGCGGGTCGTGCGATGAGGGCGTTGTTCATTCACCGCCGAGGGACGGTAAGCGGTGGATGGATGGAGCGCCATCCACCCTACGGTTTCGGCCTTGCGGTCTTGGTCGGATGGATGACGCCGTTTCATCCACTGTCGAGGCGCGGCA
>DAMBWF010000009.1:0-153838 GCA_032052615.1 Pseudomonadaceae bacterium | reverse complement strand
AGCGGTGGATGGATGGAGCGCCCTCCACCCTACGGTTCGGCTTTGCGGTCTTGGTCGGATGGATGACGCCGTTTTCATCCACCGTCGAAGCGAGGCAAGCGGTGGATGGATGGAGCGCCCTCCACCTTACGGTTCGGCTTTGCCGTCTTGGTCGGATGGATGACGCCGTTTTCATCCACCGTCGAGGCGCGGCAAGCGGTGGATGGATGGAGCGCCCTCCACCCTACGGTTCGGCTTTGCGGTCTTGGTAGGGTGGATGACGCCGTTCTCATCCACCATCGAGACTCGGCAACCACTTTGGATCACCGGGCCGGGCGCTCAGTCGAGGAAGGTCACCTGGCCGCCGGCGAGGGACTTCACCCGAGCCAGGGATTCCACCCGGTAGCCTTCGCCTTCCAGCAGCGCGCGGCCTTCCTGGAAGGACTTCTCGATGACGATGCCGAGCCCGGCGATGCTGGCCCCGGCCTGGCCGATCAGTTCGATCAGCGCCTTGGCGGCGTGGCCATTGGCGAGGAAGTCGTCGATCACCAGCACATGATCGTCGGCGAGCAGGTGGCGCGCGGAGATGGCGATGGTGCTCTCGCTCTGCTTGGTGAAGGAGAACACCTTGGAGGTGTAGAGGTTGTCCCGCAGGGTCAGGGATTGGTACTTGCGGGCGAAGATCACCGGCACGCCCAGTTCCAGGCCGACCATCACCGCCGGGGCGATGCCCGAGGCCTCGATGGTGACGATCTTGGTCACGCCGTCGCCCCGGAAGCGCTCGGCGAAGGCATGCCCGATCTCTTTCATCAGGCCAGGGTCGATCTGGTGGTTGAGAAAGGCGTCGACCTTGAGCACCTGATCGGAAAGGACGATGCCTTCGTTGCGAATCTTGTCTTTGAGAATATCCACGGGATGCTTCCTGGCGGATCGGCGGCCGCTGATGAAAGCGCGCGATTCTACCCCGCCCCGGGGGCGCCGCGCGATGGCCCGCCGACATCCGATGCCGCGAAAGGCGTTCCAGGCGGCGCGTCGTCATGTCGCGGCGGCCTTCGACGGCCCCGTGAGCCTGGAAAGGGGCGTGGCGGATGCCACGGCACTGGAACCCGCTCGCATGCATCCGACTTGACTGGCGCAAGACCCCCGCCGCCTGGGGCCAGCGATGGCAAATCGGCTATCGAGGCCGATCCGGGAGGACTGACTGCAGGGCTACGGATGGCCGTTACCTTCGGCCCACGAGCGCTGGCTCGGGTGAAGGGCCAGACACCAGCATCGTAGCGGGCCCTTTTCAACGCCGCGCGCGGTCAGCATCTTCGGGCTGTCCAGCACGTCGAGCGACGAAACCGACGCCATCAGCGCAACACCGGGACATGGCGGCGAGAGACGAACAGTCCGCTGGCCCGTCGGCACCGGGCCGCTCCGGCGGCGCGCCCTTCAGCGCTTGAGCATCGCCCGGATGTCCGCCAGGGCGGTGTTGCCCCGGGCGGCCTTGACCTCCACCGGGGCGTCCTCCTGACCTTCCCATTGCAGGTCGTCCGGGGGCAGCTCGTCGAGGAAGCGGCTGGGGGAGCAGTCGATGATCTCGCCGTATTGCTTGCGCTTGGCGGCGAAGGTGAAGGCCAGGTTTTCCCGCGCCCGGGTGATGCCGACGTAGGCCAGGCGGCGCTCTTCCTCGATGGTGTCGGCCTCGATGCTGGAGCGGTGGGGGAGGATTTCCTCCTCCATGCCGATGATGAACACATAGGGGAATTCCAGGCCCTTGGAGGCGTGCAGGGTCATCATCTGCACGCCCTCGGCGCCTTCCTCTTCCTCTTGCTGGCGCTCCAGCATGTCCCGCAGGACCAGCTTGCCGATGGCCTCCTCGATGGTCATCTCGCCGTCCTCGTCCTTCTCCAGGGTGTTCTTCAGGGCGTCGATGAGGAACCAGACGTTGCCCAGGCGGGCGTCCGCCACCTTGTCGCTGGAGGCGTTCTGCCGCAGCCAGTTCTCGTAGTCGATGTCCATCACCATGCTGCGCAGGGCGGCGATGGGCTCCTGCTGCGCGCATTGCTGGCGCACCCCGTCCATCCAGCGCTTGAAGCGTTGCAGGCGTTCGACGAAGCGGCCGTCCAGGTGCTCGGCGAGCCCCAGTTCGCCGGCGGCGGCGTACATCGAGACCTTGCGCTCGGTGGCGTAGTTGCCGAGCTTTTCCAGGGTCGCCGAGCCGATTTCCCGACGCGGCACGTTGATCACCCGCAGGAAGGCGTTGTCGTCGTCCGGGTTCACCAGCAGGCGCAGGTAGGACATGATGTCCTTCACTTCCTGGCGCCCGAAGAAGCTGGTGCCGCCGGAGAGCCGATAGGGGATCTGGTGGTGCTGCAACTTCAGCTCCATCAGCTTGGCCTGGTAGTTGCCCCGGTAGAGGATGGCGAAGTCGCTATAGGGCCGCTGGGTGCGCAGGTGCAGGGTGAGGATCTCCATGGCCACCCGTTCGCACTCGGCGTCCTCGTTGCGGCAGCGGATCACGCGGATTTCGTCGCCGTGGCCCATCTCGCTCCACAACTGCTTCTCGAAGGCATGGGGATTGTTGGCGATCAGCACGTTGGCGCAACGCAGGATGCGGCTGGTGGAGCGGTAGTTCTGCTCCAGCATCACCACCTTCAGGGACGGGTAGTCCTCCTTGAGCTGCATCAGGTTCTCCGGCCGCGCGCCGCGCCAGGCGTAGATCGACTGGTCGTCGTCGCCCACGACGGTGAACTGGTTGCGCATGCCCACCAGCAGCTTCACCAGCAGGTACTGGCTGGCGTTGGTGTCCTGGTACTCGTCCACCAGCAGGTAGCGGATGCGGTTCTGCCATTTCTCCAGGATGTCCGGGTGTTCCTGGAACAGCTTCACCGGCAGCAGGATCAGGTCGTCGAAGTCCACCGCGTTGTACGCCCTGAGGGTGCGCTGGTAGTGCAGGTAGACCACCGCGGCGGTCTGCTCCTTAGGCGTGCGGGCGTTGGCCAGGGCTTCTTCCGGTAGCACCAGGTCGTTCTTCCAGGCGCCGATGTAGCCCTTGATCTCGTCGACCCCGTCGTCCCCGGCATATTCCTTCTGCATGATGTCGCCGAGCAGCGCCTTGATATCGCCCTCGTCGAAGATCGAGAAGCCCGGCTTGTAGCCCAGGCGCCCATGCTCCTTGCGGATGATGTTCAGGCCCAGGTTGTGGAAGGTGGAGACCGTCAGGCCCTTGCCTTCGCCGCCGCGCAGCAGCGTGCCGACGCGCTCCTTCATTTCCCGCGCCGCTTTATTGGTGAAGGTCATCGCCACGATGTGTTGGGCGCGGATGCCGCAGTGCTGGATCAGGTAGGCGATCTTGCGGGTGATCACGCTGGTCTTGCCGGAGCCGGCGCCGGCGAGCACCAGGAGCGGGCCGCCGACGTAGTGCACGGCTTCCTGCTGCCGGGGGTTGAGTCGGGACATGCGAGGGGGCCGGAAGGTACGAGGGGGCATAAGTCTACCAGCGCCGGCGCCGGCTCCGTACCGCCGCCGGGCATTCCCGCCGGCGAGGGCGCGCCGCGCCGGGCATCTCGTCTTCCGGCGGTTGCCGACCACGCCGCTTTCCCGCAGAGTGCGCGGCACTCGAAAGGATGCGTCAAAAGACGCCGGATACGGCGCGAAGACGAATAAGAAGACACCTTGAGCCATGACGTGCGTGCGTTTCAAAGGTGACGGGTGGGCGATGGCCCGCCCTTGAGGTAAGAGACCGGGGAGGGTCGTGTGTCTGCGCTCGTTGAACCCTTGCGCATCATCCTGCTGGCGGCGCCAGCCTGGGAGGATGCGTTGCGTGGCTGCCTGGCGGAATCGGGCGATGCCACGCCGTTGATCATCGCGACCTCGTGGGAGGCGGCCGTCGCTTCGTGCGGCGACGGGCCGGCGGTGCTGCTGGCCACGCCGACTCACCAGCCGGGGCCGGGGCGTTGCCCCTGGCCCCAGGTCCTGCTGCTGGACACGGAACCGGCCGAGGCGCCGCCCGGCGCCTCGGACTGGCTGGCGCGCGACACGCTCGGCCCCGACGCCTTGCGCCGTTGCCTGCGCTATGCCCGGGAGCGGGCGCGCCTGCATGGCGCGCTGCAACGGCTCACCGAGCAGGACCCCCTCACCGGCATCGCCAACCGCCAGGGTTTCCAGACCCTGCTGGCGGCGCGCCTGGCCGAATACGACGGCGATGGCTTGGCCCTCGGCCACCTGGACCTGGACAACTTCCGCCATGTCAACGACGCCCTCGGCTACCAGGCCGGCGATCGCCTGATCCTGCAAGTGGTGGCCCGGCTGAAAGCGCAACTGGAGCCCGGTGACCTACTGGCCCGGCTGGGGGGCGACGAGTTCGCCCTGCTGCTGGACATTCGCCGCGACCCCGAGCGCGCCGCCCGGGTGGCGGGGCGCCTGAGCGAGGCCCTGGCCGAACCGTACCGGGTGGACGGCGAGAGCCTGTTGCTGGGCTGCAGCCTGGGCCTCGCCCGTGCCGAGCCCGGGGTGGGCGCCGACCCGCTGATGTGGCACGCGCAGATCGCCATGCAGCAGGCCAAGGGTGTTCCTGGGTGCAGCTACCACCTGTTCGACCCGCGCCTGAACCGGGGCGCGCGGCATCACGCCGACCTGGAAGGCGAACTGCGCCGGGCCTTGCGCCGCGACCACCTGGAGCTGCACTACCAGCCGCGATTGTGCCTGCGCAGCGGGCGCATCGTCGGCCTGGAGGCCCTGGTGCGCTGGCGGCACGCCGAGCGCGGCCTGCTCACCCCCGCCGAGTTCATCCCCCTGGCGGAAGAAAGCGGCCTGATCGTGCCCCTCGGCTACTGGGTCATCTCCCGCGCCCTGCGAGACATGCGTACCCTGCGGGACGCCGGGCTGGCGCCCCGGCACATGGCGGTGAACCTGTCCTTCCGGCAGTTCCAGGACAGCCAGTTGCTACCGACCCTCAGCCGCCTGATCGAGGAACACCAGGTGGACGCCCGCTGGCTGGAATTCGAACTCACCGAAACCGCCGTGATGCGCCGCAGCGATCAGGTGCTACGCACCATGCAGGCCCTGGAGGCCCTGGGCGCGCGCTTCTCCCTGGACGACTTCGGCACCGGCTTTTCCTCCTTCGTCCACCTCAACAGCCTGCCGATCACCCTGTTGAAGATCGACAAGAGTTTCGTCGGCGCCATGGACAGCCGGCCGGGCAGCCGTCGGCTGGTACGGGCGATGATCGACCTGGCCCACAGCCTCGGCCTGGAGGCGGTGGCCGAGGGCGTGGAGAGCGCCGCACACCTGGACTACCTGCACGCCTATGGCTGCGACCAGGTGCAGGGATACTGGATCAGCAAGGCACTGCCCTTGGCGGAGCTGACCCGTTTCCTCGCCGACCCGGCTCGGGCGCCGAGGGCGACGGGCACCCTTCCCGGCGTCTGATCCCGTCGGGGGCTCAGCCCGCCGGCGCGGGGTTCGCCGGCGCGGCGCGCAGCAGGCGCGCGATCTTCCATTCGAACCCCAGGCCCAGGCACAGGGCGGCGCAGGCCAGCCCAGCCGCCAAGCCCCACCACACCCCCTCGGCGCCCAGGCCCAGGGGCAACGCCAGCAGCCAGGCCGCGGGCGCGCCCACCAGCCAGTAGCAGGCGAGCCCGACCAGGAAGGTGGTCCGCGCGTCCTTGAGCCCGCGAATCGCCCCCATGGCAATGGTCTGCAAGCCATCGCACAGCTCGAACATCGCGGCGATCGCCAGCAGCCGCACGGCCAGGGCCACCACCTCGCGGTACTGAGGGTCGTCCAGGTCGACGAACAACCCTACCACCCGGGTAGGCGCCAGCCAGAACAGCGCGGCGAAGCCCAGCATGCACGTGGCCCCCAGGGCCATGCCCATGCGGCCGACCCGCCGCGCCAGATCCAGGCGCCCGGCGCCGTAGTGCTGGCCGATGCGGAAGGTCACCGCGTAGGAAATCCCCACCGGCACCATGAACGCCACGTAGGCCGACTGCAGGGCGATCTGGTGCGCCGCCAGTTGCAGGCTGCCCAGGGCACCCATGCACAGGGCGGCGAAGGTGAACAGGCCGGACTCCACGGCGTAGGTGCCGCCGATGGGCAGGCCCAGGCGCCACAGCTCCCGCAGCGTCTCCCAGGACGGCCGGAAGAAACCCTCCCGCAACGGATAGGCGGCGTAGCCCGGGTGGCGCAGCACGTGGCGCGCCAGCAGCAGCCCCATGGCGCTCATCACCACGGCGGTGACCAGGCCGATCCCCGCCAGGCCCAGGTGCACGCCGAACCAGCCCTTGATCAGCGCGTAGTTGAGCACCACGTTGGCCAGCGCGCCGCCGATGCTGATGGCCATCACCGGGCCGGGCCGGCCGATGGCGCTGGTGAAGCCACGCAGCACCATGAAGCTGAGGAACCCCGGCAGGGCCAGTACCAGGGTGGACAGGAAGGTCGTGGCCCCCGCGACGTTTTCCGGCAACTGGCCGACGGCGAGCAGCAGCGGGCCCAGGTTCCACAGCAGCAGGCCGGCCGCCAGTGCCAGGCCCCCGCCCAGCCACAAGCCAGTCTGCACGAGACGCGCGGCGCCGCGCGGATCGCCGGCGCCCTGGCGGATCGCCACCAGGTTGCCGACCGCGCTGACCACGCCGACGCAGAAGAACGACACCAGGGAGTAGGCCGCCGCGCCGAGGCTGCCGCCGGCCAGCGCCTCGGCGCCCAGCAGGCCCATCATCACGGTGTCGGTGAAGACCATCAGGACATGGGCGAGCTGGGCGGCGATCAGCGGACCGGCGAGCCGCAGCAGGGCCAGGAATTCGTCACGCAAGGAAGGGCTTTTCATGAGTTTTACTTATCCCGGGGCCGCTCAGAATAGCGAATAGGGCTTGCCGGCGCTGCCGTCGGCGAAGCGATTCAGGCGGAAGGCGGCGAAGTCGAGGTCCGGCGCGGCGCCGCCGATCCAGCGGGCCATCTGCCGCCCCACCAGCGGGCCGAGGGCGAAGCCGTGGCCGCAGAAGCCGGTGGCCACCCACAGGCCCGGGACACCGGGCGGGGCGTCCAGCACCGGAATGCCATCGGGTAGCACGTCGATCAGGCCGGCCCAGCTCTCCACGACGCGCACCTGCCGCAACGCCGGGAAAGCCCGGCCCAGGGCGCGCTCGGCCGCGCGGATGCGGCTGTCCTGGGGGCGCGCGTGGGGATCGCGCTCGCCCAGCACCGGGTCGTCGCCGCTCAGGCGCTGGCGCAGGTCATGCAGCCAACCGCCGGTGAGGCGGAAGCGGAAGCTGCGGTGATGCTCGGGCAGCAGCGGCAGGTACCAGGAGGCGCCGCGCAGATAGGCGAGGCTGAGGTCGATGTCGGCCTGGGCCTCGTCCGCCAGGTTGAGGCTGCCATCGGCGCGTTGGCGAATGCCGATGCCGTGGCCGATGAAGCAGCCGGCGCCGATGGCGGGCCCCGGGCTGGTGCGCGACACCGTGCAACGGATGCTCTGCTGGGGAATATCCAGGCCCAGGGGCCGCAGCAGGCGCCAACTGCTGGCGCCGGCGGCGATCAGCAGGCGGTCGGTCTTCACGTAGCCGCGCTCTGTTTGCACCCCGCACACGGCGCCGGCGGCCCGGTCCACGCCGCGTACCCCGCAACCCTCGGCGAAGCGGACGCCCGCTTCGGCGGCGCGCCAGGCGAACGCCGGCGTCACCCGGCGCGGCTCGGCCTGGCCGTCGCTGGCGGTGTACAGCCCTCCGCGCCTGGGTTCCGCCAGGGCCGGCCACAGCCGCGACACCTCGCCCGCGCTCAGCAGCCGGGTGTCCAGGCCATGGCGGGCGGCCACCTCCAGCCAGCGCGTGTAGTCGGCGACCTGCTCGTCGTCCTCGGCGAGGTACAGACAGCCGCCCTGACGCCATTCCAGTGGCGCTTGCAACTCCCGCTCCAGACCCCGCCACAGAGGGATCGCCGCCTGCATCAGCGGCACCTCCGCCGGGTCCCGGGCCTGCTGGCGGACGAAGCCCCAGGCGCGGGTGGACTGTTGGGAGGCCAGCCCCGCCTTGTCGCAAACCAGTACGGACAGGCCTTGGCGACTCAGGTAATAGGCACTGGCGCAGCCCATGATGCCGGAGCCGGCGATGACCACGTCCACCCGCTCGGGCAGCGGCTCGGCGGTGGCGATGGCGGAATGCAGCGGGTAACAACCCATGAGGTGCTCCGGATGACGGCGGGGGTCCCGCAGTATGGGAAACTGGCGAGGTCGCGAACAAAGGGAAAAAACCCATGCCCGGTATGAGTATTTGTCATCCATGAGCCGTCGCTTGCCGCCCTTGTACGCATTGCGGGCCTTCGAGGCGGCGGCCCGGCATGCGTCCTTCACGCGCGCCGCCGAGGAGCTGGCCATCACCCAGAGCGCGGTGAGCCGCCACATCCGCACCTTGGAGGAGTATTTCGCCTGCCGGCTGTTCGAGCGCCACGGGCGCAGCCTGCAACTCACCGAGCCGGCCAAGCTGCTGCTACCCGGCCTGAACAGCGGTTTCGATGCCCTGGAGCGGGCCTGCACGGTGCTGCGGGCGGACGACGGTACCCTGCGGCTGAAGGCACCCTCCACCCTGACCATGCGTTGGCTGCTGGCGAGGCTGTCGCGCTTCCGGGTGCAGAACGGCGACATGGACGTGCAACTGACCAGCGCCTGGATGGACGTGGATCAGGTGGACTTCGCCCGGGAGCCGTTCGATTGCGCGGTGTTATTGAGCGACGGCGACTTCCCGCCGGGCTGGGAGCGGCACGAACTGTTCGCCGAATGGCTGATCCCGGTGTGCGCCCCAGAGGCCGCGACGGACGGCCCCTGGGATTTGGCGCGCCTGCAACGGGCGGAATTGCTGCACCCCACTCCGGACCGCCGGGACTGGCGGCGCTGGCTGCGGGCGATGGGGCTGGAGCAAGCGGTGCCGCTCAAGGGCGGCCAAGTCTTCGATACCTTGGAGCTGGGCATGGTCGCCGCTGCCCGGGGGTACGGCGTGTCCATCGGCGATCTGGTGATGATCGCCGAGGACGTGGATCAGGGGCGGCTGGGCCTGCCCTGGCCCAGCGCCGTGGGCAGTGGCGCCCGCTATTACCTGGTATGGCCCCGGGGACACCGCCAGCAGGCGCGCTGCCAGCGGTTGTGCGACTACCTCAAGGCCGAAGTGGCCGCCATGCGCCTGCCCGCCGTGACGCGGATCGGCTGAGCGCGAAGGCGGACGCGGTCAGATCACCAGGCCGCGGTTGGCTGGCTCCGGGCCCACTTCGGTTTCCTCGTAGGCACTCACCGCTTCCGTGGCGATCCGCGCGGTCACCGTGCCGGTGCCCAGGTCGGCCTCCAGGGTGGTTTCCGTCTGCTGCGACTGAATGCTCTGGCGCGCCAGGCTTTCACTGCTGAAAGGATCGTCCAGCGGGTTCTGCTGGGTCTCGTAGAGCCGCTCGGTGGTGGCGCGGCGGTCGAGTTCCAGGGCCTCCTGGGTCTCTTCCTCCTGGCGTTGCTCTTCCAGGCGCTGCTGTTCGAGGCGCCGTTCCCGGGCGAGGTCGAGCTGATCGTCGCGCTGACGGGTCTGCTCGACCGCCTGCCGGGCCAGGGTATCGGTGGCGGTGGTCGTCGGGGTCTGGGTCACGTCGCTGGGGCTATAGGGCGCGGTGACACCGTTGATGGTCAAGGCCATGGGTCCTCCCTGCCTGCCGGACAGGCTTGGGTGTTCAGGGCTGCCCCGGCGCGACTCGCGTCGAACCGGGACTCTCTGTCAGAAGACCGGGCTGGGGGACCGGAATTCGCACCGCCGGTCCGCCCCCTGCGGGCTCCGACGCACGGTCGCGCCCTGGCGCATTCATCGGTTGAATCGCCGCGCATCACGAGACCGCATTTCAAAAACGCGGCGAGCTTCACTATGGTGTGGACGCCTTTTCCATCGGCTCCGGGAGAACGAACATGAGCGCACGGATACCCCCCTTCGAACAGGTCGCCGTGATCGGCGCGGGAACCATGGGTCGCGGCATCGCCATGAGCCTCGCCAACGGCGGGCTGCGGGTGCGCTGGCTGGACAAGGACCCGCAGGCCTTGAGCGCGGCGCTGGAGACGGTGGACGAGACTTACGCCCACGGCGTGCGCCAGGGGCGTTTCGACGCCGCCGAGGCCGCCGCCCGTCGGGCGCGCATCGAGGCGGTGGCGGACTACGAGGCCCTGGCCGACGCGGACCTGGCCATCGAGGCGGTCTACGAGAACCTGCCGCTCAAGCAGCAGATCTTCCGCGAGCTGGACCTGCGCCTGAAACCCTCGGCGGTGCTCGCCAGCAACACCTCGGCGCTGGACATCGACGCCCTCGCCAATGTCACCGCGCGACCGCGTCAGGTGCTCGGGCTGCACTTCTTCAGCCCCGCCCACATCATGAAACTGCTGGAAATCGTGCGCGGCGCGCGCACCGACGAAGCCGTGCTGGAGGCCGCCCGGGCGCTCGGCGAGCGGATCGGCAAGGTCTGCGTGGTGGCCGGCAACTGCGAAGGCTTCATCGGCAACCGCATGCTCCACCCCTATGCGCGGGAGGCGCGGCGAATGCTGCTGGAGGGCGCCCTGCCGCATCAGGTGGACCAGGCGCTGCAAGGCTTCGGCTTCGCCATGGGGCCGTTCCGCATGTACGACGTGGTGGGCCTCGACCTGGAATGGCGCGCTCGCGAGCTGGCCGGCCAAGGGCAGGATGAGCCGGAGGTGCAGGTGGACAACCGCCTCTGCGCCCTCGGCCGCTTCGGCCAGAAGAGCCGCGCCGGCTACTACCGCTACGCCGAGGGCAGCCGCCAGGCCGAGCCCGATCCCGAGGTGGACGCCCTGGTACAGGCGGTTTCCGAGGGCCTCGGCTACACCCGCCGGGAGATCGGCCCGGAGGAAATCCTTGAGCGCTGCCTGCTGGCCTTGGTCAACGAGGGGGCGAAGATTCTCGAGGAAGGCATCGCCGTCAGCAGCGCCGACATCGACCGGGTGTACCGCTATGGCTACGGCTTCCCCGCCGACAAGGGCGGCCCCATGGCCTGGGCCGATAGCGTCGGCCTGGAGGCCGTGCGCGACCGCCTGCACGGGCTGGCGGCGCGCCTGGGCGGGCACTGGCGGCCGGCGCCGCTGATCGAGCGACTGGCCGACCTGCAACGCGGGTTCGCCGATTTCCACCGGGAGACCGTGGCATGACCTACCAGGCACCCTTGCGCGACATGCGCTTCGTCCTTCACGAACTGTTCGACGCCGAGGCCCACTGCGCGCGCCTCGGTCAGCCCCTGGACCGCGCGCTGATCGACGATGTGCTGGAAGAGGGCGGGCGCTACGTGGCGGAGGTGGTGGCGCCGCTCAACCGCGACGGCGACGAATGCGGCGCGCGCCTGGAGCAGGGCGAGGTCTCCACCCCGCCGGGCTTCCGCGAAGCCTACCGGCAGTACGTGGACAACGGGTGGGCCGCCATGGCCGGCCCGCCCGAACACGGGGGCCAGGGCCTGCCGCAACTGCTGTCATGCCAGTTCCACGAGATGCTGATGGCGGCCAACCTGTCGTTCCGCATCTATTCCGGGCTCACCGAGGGCGCCGTGCTGGCCCTGCATCGCCACGGCAGCGAAGCCCTCAAGCACCTTTACCTGGACAAGCTGACCCGGGGCGAATGGACCGGCACCATGTGCCTGACCGAGGCCCAGTCCGGCACCGACCTGGCCTTGTTGCGCACCCGCGCCGAGCCCCAGGCGGACGGTAGCTACCGGGTCACCGGCAGCAAGATTTTCATCAGCGGCGGCGAGCACGACTTGAGCGAGAACATCGTCCACCTGGTCCTGGCGCGCCTGCCGGACGCCCCCGCCGGGGTGCGCGGCATCAGCCTGCTGCTGGTGCCCAAGCGCCTGGTGAGCGAGGACGGCGCGCCGGGCGCGCGCAACGCGGTGAGCTGCGGCGCGCTGGAGCACAAGATGGGCATCAAGGGCGCCGCCACCTGCGTGATGAACTTCGACGGCGCCACCGGTTGGCTGGTGGGCGAGCCGCACCAGGGCCTGGCCTGCATGTTCACCATGATGAACGACGCCCGCTTCCAGGTCGGCCTGCAAGGCCTGGGGGTCGGCGAGGCGGCCTTCCAGAAGGCCTTGGCTTACGCCCGAGAGCGCTTGCAATCCCGTGGCCTGGCCGGACCGGTGCGGCCGCAGCAGGCGGCCGACCCGATCATCGTCCACCCGGATGTGCGGCGGATGCTGCTGACCCAGAAGACCCTGGTGGAAGGTGGCCGGATGCTGGCGGCCTATACCGCCTGCCAGCTCGACCTGGAGCGGGGCCACCCCGACCCCGAGACCCGCCACCGGGCCGGGCGCCGCGCCGCGCTGCTGATCCCCCTGGTCAAGGCGTTCCTCACCGACCTCGGCCAGGAAGCCGCCAGCCTCGCCGTGCAGGTCCATGGCGGCCACGGCTACATCCGCGAGTGGGGTGTCGAGCAACTGATGCGCGACAGCCGCATCACCCAGATCTACGAAGGCACCAACGGCATCCAGGCCCTGGACCTGATCCGCCGCAAGCTGCTGGGCGACGGCGGCGGCGAACTCTTCGCCCTGCTGGACGAGCTGACCGCCGCCGCCGAGCTTCAACGGCGCCAAGCGGCCCTGGCCGAGCTGGCCGCGCCAGTGCTACTCCGGCTGCACGAATGGCGCGACCTGAGCGCCGCGACGATCGAGGCCGCCCGCCGCGATCCCCAAGAGATCGGCGCCTGCTCGGTGGATTTCCTCCAGTACTCGGCCTACGTGCTGCTGGCGACCTTCTGGCTGCAAGCCGCCGCCCGGGCAGTGGAGGCCCTCGCGGCCGGCACCTCGGAAACCGCCTTCTACGAGGCCAAGCTGCACAGCGCGCGCTTTTACCTGCGCCGGGTATTGCCCCGGGCCGGGGCTCACCGCGACGCGGTACTCGGCGGCGCCGATTGCCTGATGGACCTGCCGGAGGCGTCCTTCGCCTTCTGAAACCCGGGCCGGGTCGCCCCCGGCCCCGCACCCCTTCGCCGGACCCGCCATGACCCCAACGCACCCGCAACGCGCCGACTTCCGCCACTTCCAGCCCATCGACACCCGCTGGCACGACAACGACCTCTATGGCCACGTCAATAACGTCGTCTACTACAGCTACTTCGACAGCGCGGTGAACCGTTACCTGATCGAGGCGGGCGGCCTCGACATCCACGGCGGCGAGGTAGTGGGCTTCGTGGTCAGCTCCGCCTGCGACTACTTCGCCTCCGTGGCCTTCCCCGAGCGTCTGGAAATGGGCCTGCGGGTGGGCAAGCTGGGCAACAGCTCGGTGCAGTACGAACTGGCGCTCTTCCGCGAGGGCGAACCCGAGGCCCGCGCCGCCGGCCGCTTCGTCCACGTCTTCGTCGAACGCGCCAGCAACCGCCCGGTGCCGATCCCCCCGAGCCTACGCGAGGCGTTGCAGGCGCTGGTGAAATAAAGGCAGGATCGTTTAAGAGTGAGAGAAATGACCGGACGCTGACTCAGCCATGTCGCATCATGACGCTTTCAATGAGGCGATCATGGAACATATTGAGATATATCATCGTAAAAGAAACACCGTGGCGGCTTTTACTTATAATGCCGACGATAATAAATTCGGCGCATGGAAAGTTAGTATTGGTGATGCGATCAAACGCGATCCTCGCTGGGCACGCTATGATGGTCTCATCGATGAAATTTGTCTGGTCTATAACGGCTATCACCGCTAAGTGGAGCCGCGCATTCCAAGTTGTGCTCGATAATTGTCGTGCCTGACTTGATCAAGGCGCTGGTGCGTGTCGAAACGGGGCCTAACGCTCCCGGGGATGCTTGGGAAAAGAGACCCATGCAGATTGGTAATCTGGGTGATAAGGGCTTGGATGACGTACTCGGAACCTCGCCTCTGAGACGTAAAATATTCGAATTGATAGTGCCTCCGGAGTATCGTTACATCGATTACAGCTCTGTGAGAAGTCATTCCAAGGAAAATATTATCGACGGCGTGGCGTATATATTGATGTCCATCTGCACATTCGCGACAGCAACTTTCATCGTTGACGAAAAGACGGAAACCACTCAGGTTACCAAGGAGCTGAATAATTATTCGTCCCTCTCGAAAAGCGTGGGATTCACTGTGGACACCCTGTTGGCCCTCAACCCCAACCTGAATCCTAATAAGCTCCATATTGGCGACGTTGTCAGGTTCAGGAAGGCGGAGCGTCGAATATTCATTTACAGCGTTGAGAAATTGGACTGCACTTTGCTCGCTCGTGTTTATAACGTCAGCGGCGACGCCCGTTATGCGGAGAAGTTGAGTTTCATATATGACCTGCTGAGTTGAGGCCGCTATGTATAGGGTACTACTGCTGAGCGCTTTTTTACTGCCTGTTCTGGCTCATGGGGAGGACGCCAGCTTTTTCATTGGTAGCTATCACGGTTGGAGCCGAGGATGCGGAGGGACGCTGATCGTCGATTCGCGACATCTTTCTTGGCACTCGGAGTATTTGGATTGCGCGGCGAATGCCTACGAAGTACTGAACGAGCACCATGAGGGTAACGCTCATCGCATTGTGTATTTGCTCAAGAAGGTTCGTGGGAATTGCAAGGCTGAAGTCATCGAGTTGACTCATTCCGACAGGATCGAGGGCTATGTGGCCGGATGGGGGGCGACAGCCTATCCCACGTTGCGGGATTACCAACGGCAGCGCGGGGACCAGATGCTCTACAGTTGCACCTTGGATAAGGACTTCAACCCGCGAAACAATCCGGCTCCCGCTACCGAGCCTGGGCACGAGCGAACGCCTAAGTAGCACTCCAGGCACCGTCGAGGGCGTCATCCGCCTGGGACAGCGGGCGGGCGACCGCTTCGAGGGATTTGCGTTCGGCGGCGACGCCCCACAGGGCTTGTACCACGCCAGCGAAGATCATCAGCGCGGCCCCGATCAGGTACCCGACGAAGACGTAGTCGCGCTGGTGGCTCTCGATCAGTTCGCCGAACAGCAGTGGCCCGATGATCCCGCCCAGGCCGGTGCCGAAGGCGTAGAACACGGCGATGGCCAGGGCGCGAATCTCCAGCGGGAAGGTCTCGCTGACGGTGAGGTAGGCGGAGCTGGCGGCGGCTGAGGCGAAGAAGAAGATCACCATCCAGGCGATGGTCTGGGTGGTAGCGTTGAGCATTTCCTGCTGGAACATGTAGCCACTGACGATCAGCAGGACCCCCGACAGGATATAGGTGGAGCTGATCATGATCTTGCGACCAACCACGTCGAACAGGTGCCCCAGCAGCAGCGGGCCGCAGAAGTTACCCAGGGCGAAGGGCAGCACGTACCAGCCCACGTGGGCGGAGGGCACACCGTAGAAGTCCGCCAGGACCAGGGCGTAGGTGAAGAAGATCGCGTTGTAGAAAAACGCCTGGGCGGTGAGCAGCGACATGCCGACCAGGGCCCGGCGGCGGTGCTCCACGAACAGACTGTGGAACACTTCGCCCAGGGGGGTGTGATCGCGGGCGTGCAGGCGCAGCGGCGGGGTGTCGTGCAGCGGCTCCAGGTCATGCCCTTCCTCGCGAAAGCGCGCCTCGATGGCCTCGACGATGCGCCGCGCCTCGTCCGGCTGGCCATGGATCAATAGCCAGCGCGGGCTTTCCGGCACCCACAGACGCATCAGCAGAATCAGCAGGCCGAGGGCCGCGCCAATGCCGAAGCACAGCCGCCAGCCCAAGTCGCCGCCCACCAGGCTGGGGTCGAGCAGCACGATGGAGCCGGCGGCGCCCAGGGCCGCGCCGACCCAGAAGGTGCCGTTGATGCCCAGGTCGACCCGCCCGCGAAAGCGCGCCGGGGTGAATTCCTGGATGGTCGAGTTGATCGCCGTGTACTCGCCGCCGATCCCGGCGCCGGTCAGGAAGCGGAACAGGATGAAGGTGAGCGGATTCCAGGCGAACGCCGTGGCGGCCGTGGCGCCCACATAGAGGAACAGGGTGATGAAGAACAGCTTGCGTCGCCCCAGGCGGTCGGTCAGCCAGCCGAAGAACAGCGCGCCGAGCACCGCGCCGGCGATGTAGGCGCCGCCGGCCAGGCCGATCTCGGCGTTGCTCAGGTGCAGTTGCGGGCTGTCCCGCAGGGCCCCGGCCACCGAGCCGGCCAGAGTCACTTCCAGGCCATCCAGCAACCAAGTAATGCCCAGGGCAACCACCAGCAGGGTGTGGAAACGGCCCCAGGGCAGGCGGTCGAGGCGCGCCGGCAGGTCGGTGCTGAAGGTGCCGGTTCGTTTTTCCTCGCCTTCGTCGGCGGTCGGTGCGGTGGCGGTCATGGCGTCGTCCTTGTTCTCATGGGCCCGGCTCCCGGGCGTGGGCGGCCGGCGCGGTGCGTGGCCTTTGCTGTATGGAGTTCGCCGCGCGCGGCAGAGTTCAGGCCGCCGTGGCCGCACTCTTGGCGAGGCGGCCGGTCTGACCCTGAGCAAGGGATCGAGGGGCATGGGAAGGGGGGGCGATGACAAGGACGATGGCGGGGAAACGGAAGGGCGGCGTAGCGCTGGCGGCACTCGTGATGGCCTCGGCGCCGCTGTGCGGGGCCTGGGAGTTCAAGGGGTATGGCCGGTCCGGGTTGGGCGGGGCGGATGTGGGCGGGCGTCAGGGCTGCTTCCAGTTACCCGGCGCGCCGGCCAAGTACCGGCTCGGCAACGAGTGCGAGGATTACTGGGAGCTGCAGCTGTCGGACGACGTGTACAAGGGCGCCGACGGCACCACGCTCAAGCTGGAAGGCATGGCCAGCCTGACCCATTACTACGACCGCTCCCCGTCCTTCGACGGCGACAACGGCCGGGCGCGCCTACCCCAACTCTGGGCGGCGCTGCAACCGACGGCCCTCAACGGCGGCTCGCTGTGGGCGGGGCGTCGCTACTACAAGCGTCACGATGTGCATATCAACGACTTCTATTACTGGAACCCCAGTGGCATCGGTTTCGGCCTGGAGGACCTGCCGGTGGGGCCCTATACGTTCAGCTACGCCTTCCTGCGGGAGGACACCATCGACCAGCCGGACAAGGCCAACCGCCATGACTTCAACCTCGGCGGTCTGAAAACCAACCCCGGCGGCGCCGTGGAGCTGGGCCTGAGTTATGTGCAGAAGGCCGGTCAGGTGCGCGGCGCCCACAGCGGCTGGTCGTTCACCGCCGAGCACGTCCAGGACGGCTTCCTCGGCGGCGAGAACCGCTTGGTGGGGCAGTACGGCCAGGGGCCGGGCACCGGCCTGGGGCAGACGGGCCCGCTGACCCAGGACCGCCACACCCGCAGCCTGCGGGTGCTGGACACGGTGATTTGGCAGATCACCGAGCGCTTCGGCGGCCAGGTGCTGGCCTTGGTACAGCGGGACCGCCTGCCCGAGGGCGAGCGGACCTGGCGTTCGTTCGGCATCCGCCCGGCCTATGCCTTCAGCGAGCATTTCAAGTTCGTGGTGGAGGCTGGCCAGGACAGCATCGAGCCGGAGCATGGGGCGACCCGCCGCCTGACCAAATTCACCGTGGCGCCGACCCTCAGTGTCGGCCCGGCCTTCATGACCCGTCCGGAAGTGCGGCTCTACTACACCTACGCCCAGTGGAACCGCGCCGCCCAAGAGGCGGCGGAGCCGGGCGACACCCTGTCGGAAACCGGCGTGTTCGACGCCAGCCGGCATGGCTCGAATTTCGGCGTGCAACTGGAGACTTGGTGGTGAGGCCGCGCTCGGCTGCCGCCGGTGGGGCCGACTCCAGCACAAGCGCAGGGCGAGGCGCGGTTCCCGCGCCATTGGCGAGCGACCTTGCCAGACGCCGTAAGGGCCGACCAGGCTCGCCGGAAACACGAAGCGACAGGCGGGCGCCGCTCGCCCTCGGCTGGGCGCTCCGCGCCGCGCCTCAAGGCATCAAGTCGCGGTAGTCGTCCACCGCGTCGAATTCCTCGGTGTCTTTGTCCGGCTTGCGGCTGTCGGGGCGGCGCACCGCCAGCAGGTGGGCGACCCCGTGGCGCCGGGCGGCGCGCAGGATCGGCAGGCTGTCGTCGATGAACAGCGCGCGTGCCGGGTCGAAGCCGAAGTCGGCGTGCAGCGCGTGCCAGAACTGCGGATCTTCCTTGGGGAAACCGTAGTCGTGAGAGCTGATCAGGCGGTCGAACCAGGGCGCCAGCTCGACCCGCTCCAGCTTCAGGGTCAGGGAGTCGCGGTGGGCGTTGGTGATCAAGGCCACCCGCTTGCCGGCCCGGCGTAGCGCGGCGAGGAAGGCCTCGGCATCCGGGCGCAGGGCGATCAGGTGGGCCACCTCGCGCTTGATGTCGCGGATCGACAGGCCCAGCTCGCGGGTCCAGAAATCGGTGCAGTACCAGTTCAGGGTACCGGCGTGTTCGCGGAACAGCGGTTGCAACTCCTGCTCGGCCAGGGCTCGGCTGATGCCGTGACGCTCGGCGTAGCGCTGGGGGACGTGCTCCAGCCAGAAATGGTTGTCGAAGTGCAGGTCGAGCAGCGTGCCGTCCATGTCCAGCAGCACGGTGTCGATCCCGGACCAGGCGAGAGACGGCATGGGCGCTATCCTGGGTGGGGGCGGGTTCGTCGCGGACAAACCCGACAGGGCTAATCGGAAAAGCCGGGGTATGATACCCCTCCGCTCGTCCAGGAGATTCCCATGCGCCAGAAACCCACCGTGCTCGCCCGCGAGATCGTCGCCAGCAGCCGTCTGTTCCGCGTCGAGGAACTGCGCCTGCGCTTCGCCAACGGCGTCGAGCGGACCTACGAACGGCTCGTGGGCAAGGGCGCGGGCTATGGCGCGGTGATGATCGTGGCGATGGCCGATGCCGACCACGCGCTGCTGGTGGAGGAGTACGGCGCGGGCCTCGACGACTACCAGTTGTCCCTGCCCAAGGGCTTGATCGAGCCCGGGGAGGATGTGCTGGAGGCGGCCAACCGCGAACTCAAGGAAGAGGCCGGGTTCGGCGCCCGGCGCCTGGAGCGGCTCACCGAGCTGAGCCTGTCGCCCGGCTACATGACCCAGGTGATCCAGGTGGTGCTGGCCCAGGACCTTTATCCCCAGTCCCTGCCGGGGGACGAGCCCGAGCCGCTGGGGCTCGAGCGGGTCAACCTGCGGGAGCTGGCGAGCCTGGCGCAGCACCCTCGCTTCAGCGAGGGCCGCGCCTTGGCGGCACTTTACCTGGCCCGCGACCTGCTGACCCAGCGCGGGGAATTCATCCCGTGAGCCATCCCTACCTGCCCGCCGTCATTGCCCTGGTGCGCCGTGCCGGCGAAGCCATCGTGCCGTATTGGCGCACTGGTATCGCGGTCACCGAGAAGGCCGACGCCTCGCCGGTCACCGCCGCCGACCTGGCCGCCCATCGCGTGCTGGTCGAGGGCCTCGCCGCCCTCGATCCGGCGGTCCCGGTACTCTCCGAGGAAGCTGCCGACATTCCCCTGTCGACCCGTGCCGGCTGGCGCCGTTGGTGGCTGGTGGACCCGCTGGACGGCACCAAGGAATTCATCGCCGGCTCCGAGGAATACACCGTCAACGTCGCCCTGGTGGAGGCGGGACGGGTGGTGTTCGGCGTGGTGGGCATTCCCGCCGACGGGCGCTGCTACTACGGCGGCGCCGGGCTCGGCGCCTGGCGCGTCGAGGGTGGCGCGGCGCCCCGGGCGATCCAGGTGCGCCACGCGCCCGAGGGCCCCTTCACCGTGGTCGCCAGCCGGCGCCATGGCAGCCCGGCCCAGGCGCGCCTGCTGGCTGGCCTCGATGCCCGCTTCGGCGGGCTGCGGCTGGCGAACATTGGCAGCTCGTTGAAATTCTGCCTGCTGGCCGAAGGCGAGGCGGACTGCTACCCACGGCTGGCGCCCACCTCCCAGTGGGACACCGCCGCCGCCCAAGGGGTGTTGGAAGGCGCCGGCGGCGAAGTGCTGGACAGCCGTGGCGACCCCCTCGCTTACCCGCCCCGGGACTCTTTCCTCAACCCATCCTTCCTGGCCCTGCCGCTCGGTGTCGACTGGCGCGCCGAATTGATCCGCCTGGCCGCCGCCGAGGACTGACGCTCCGGCGAGCGGCCTCCGCGCGGCTCAGTCGAGCATGTCGCGGTAGCGCGGATCGGGCTTGAGGGTCACCGGCCGGGCGAAGCCGGGAACCACGATGCGCTCCGGCGACAGCTCGATGGCTCGGTCGTCGATCAGGTCCTGGCCGAAGTGGTAGAGGATGTCGAAGCGACCCTTGAGGGCTTCCGCCTCGTAGGCCTGGGCGGCCACGCGGGTCGCCTCGCGGCGCGCCTGATAGTCGGCGAAGGCCGACTCGCCGTAGCGGCGGCGCAGCATGGCCTCGACCCGGCGCGGCGACAGCACCACGCCGCTGGCGTTGTTGCCGCCGAAGCCCTTGGAATTGACGAAGCAGACGTCCAGTTCGCGGCCGTTCAGGTGGCGGTCGCCGCCGGCGACGATGTCCAGGTGACGCCGGTGCACGTCGTCGGCGAGGCGGTCGATGGTCTTGATACCCGGCAGGATGCCGTACTTGAAGGTGCCCAGGGCGGAGATCACCTGGTCCGCGCTGGCGGTGGCCAGGGAGTGGCCGACGAAGGCCTTCACCGCGACCACCGGCCAGGCTTCGATGCCGAACGCCTCGGCGACCCGGTCCAGCAGTTCCGATTCGGTGACCCGGTTGGCCGGGGTGCTGGAGCCATGGGCGTGGACGAAGCTGCGCTGGCGCACGCCGTCCAGCCCCACCAATTGCGCCGCGCAGGCCACGGCCTTGGCCATGGTCAGGTAATTGCCGGGGCCGGGGGCGGAAATGGATTTCTTGTAGCCGTCGGCGTTGATGAACACGTCGGGCAGCGCGCCGTGGATATCCGCGCCCAGTTCCATCGCCAGGGCGTCGTCCATCAGCACCACGAACTGGCTGGACTCGGCCAGGGTGAAGCCGCAGTTCTCGCCGAACGGCCGGCTGGCGCGGCGGAAGTCCACCTCGTCGTGGCCTTCGATCAGCCGCAGGTTTTCCTCGGTGGCCAGGGCGCCCATGGCGCCGTAGCCCTCGATGCATTCGGCGGTGATCGGCGCCTCGCTGTTGCCCACCAGGGCCACCCGGGTGCGCCCGGCGGCGATGGCATCGATGGCCTTCTGCAGGTTGTAGAGGAAGGTGGCGCAGGCCCCGGTGACGCTGCCGGTGGTGCCGACGCTGCCCAGCACGTAGGCGTTGACGAAGTCCGCCGGCATGCTGTTCAGCCCCAGGGCCAGTTGCTTGGAGGACACCCGGCTGCCCTTGAGGCGCGACTGCATCAGGCCGCCGAAGCCGTTCTCGTCCAGTTGGCTCATGATGCTGCCGGCGAACACCGCCACCTCGTCCGGTTCCACCCGGTCGACGATGGTCTGCCAGGGCAGGCCCACCGAGCGCAGGGCGTCGGTGGCGCCGACGATGGCCAGTTGCAAGCCGCGAGGGTGGAAGTGGGAGTTGTACAGCTCGCCCGGCTCGAAGCCCGTGGGCAACTGGCCGGCGGACTTCACCGGCAGCGGTCGGACGCTGTCCACCTTGACGTCGCAGGTGCCGTGCACCGTCACCCGTGCTTGCGGCCCCTCGGTGGGCTCCACGGTCCAGTTGGCCGGCAGCGGCTCGGGCAGTTGCTTGCGCAGGGCGGTGAAGCGCAGCGGGCTTTCAGGGTTCATCGAAAGCTGCTTGTGCCAGTGGGCGGCGTCCACGTCCAGGTACTGTTTCTCGATGCGCCGCACCAGGGTGGAGGCGAGGATTTCCTGGCCGTAGCGCGTCTCGATATCCGCCGGGGTCAGGGTCATGCCGCTGTCGTCGTGGTACCGGCCATCCAGCACTTTCACCCGTTTCATCATCACCGCCAGGCCGGCCAGGGTTTCCTGGCGCGCCCGCGGTTCAAGGGTTTCCAGCACGGTGCGGCGAAAGCCATGGTGGAACGAGCTGCGGCCGGCGGCGTTGTAGCCGCCGAACCCCACAATGACCGGCAATCGAGACATCTCTCAACAACTCCTGCTAAGGGGGCGACGACGGCGGCGTGAGGCGGGGCGACAGGCGAGAGGAGCGGCGGCGCGGTCGGGATCGGCGTCACGGGCCGTCGAACCCGCTATCCGTTGGGCGGTTCGAACGATCCGAATGCCTTAGCTGACGTGAATGGTGACCGTCGAGTCACGCCGTGCGCGCGCGGTCGGCGAAAAGACAGCCCCCGCGGCGGCGCGCGGGGGCGAGAGGAAACGGCCGCCGCGGGGGCGACGGTCGCGCGGTCAGGCCTCGCGGTAGACGATGCCGCGGTTGGTGGCGTCGACCCGGGTGCCGGCCTTGCCGGCGACGATGGCCTCGATGTCGGCCAGGGCGCCGATCACCGCCGCGCGCCCGGTGTTGCGGGCGAACTCGCTGGCGGCCTGCACCTTCGGCCCCATGGAGCCGGCGGCGAAGCCCATGGCTTCCAGTTCGTCCGGGCTGGCCTGGGCGATGGCGCGCTGGGTCGGCTTGCCCCAGTCGACATAGGCGGCGTCGACATCGGTGGCGATCACCAGCAGGTCGGCGTCCAGTTGCTCGGCGAGCAGCGCGGAGCAGAGGTCCTTGTCGATCACCGCCTCGACGCCTTCCAACTTGCCTTCGTCGTTGTAGCGGGTCGGGATGCCGCCGCCGCCCGCGCAGATGACCACGCTGCCATGCTCCAGCAGCCACTTGATCGGGCGGATTTCGAAGATCCGTTTCGGCCGGGGGCTGGGCACCACGCGCCGGAACTTGTCGCCGTCCGGGGCGATGCTCCAGCCTTTCTCGGCGGCCAGGCGCTCGGCTTCTTCCTTGCTGTAGACCGGTCCGATGGGCTTGGTGGGTTTCTGGAAGGCGGGGTCGCGGGCGTCCACTTCCACCTGGGTGAGCAGGGTGGCGAAGGGCACCTCGAACGGCAGCAGGTTGCCCAACTCCTGTTCGATCATGTAGCCGATCATGCCCTCGGTCTCGGCGCCCAGCACATCCAGCGGGTAGGGACTGACGTTGGTGTAGGCGGCGCCTTGCAGGGCCAGCAGGCCCACTTGCGGGCCGTTGCCGTGGGCGATGACCAGTTCATTGTCGCCGGTGATCTTGGCGATCTGCTGCACGGCGATCCGCACGTTCTCGCGTTGGTTGTCCGCCGTCATGGGTTCGCCGCGACGGAGCAGGGCGTTGCCGCCCAAGGCGATGACGATACGCATGGGAAACTCCTCGAATCGGATGAGGGGGCGGCCCCGCCGGAGCGGGGCGCTTGAGAGTGGCCGCTTAGACGTCGGCGAGGGTCGAGACGAGCACGGCCTTGATGGTATGCATGCGGTTCTCGGCCTGTTCGAAGGCGATGCAGGCCGGCGACTCGAAGACTTCCTCGGTCACTTCGATGCCGTTGGCCAGGTTCGGGTATTGCTGGGCGATCTGCTTGCCGACCTTGGTCTCGCTGTTATGGAAGGCCGGCAGGCAGTGCATGAACTTCACCCTTGGGTTGCCGGCGGCCTTCATGATCTCGGCGTTGACCTGGTAGGGCAGCAGTTCCTTGATGCGTTCGGCCCAGGCTTCCACCGGCTCGCCCATGGAGACCCACACGTCGGTATGGATGAAGTCGACGCCCTTGACCGCCTCTTTCGGATCTTCGGTGAGGGTGATGCGCGCGCCGCTTTCCTCGGCGAAGCGATTGCATTGCTCGATGAGGTCGGCGTGCGGCCACAGGGCCTTGGGCGCGGCGATGCGCACGTCCATGCCGAGCTTGGCGCCGACCAGCAACAGGGAGTTGCCCATGTTGTTGCGGGCGTCGCCCAGGTAGGCATAGCTGATGTCGTGCAGGGGCTTGTCGCTGTGCTCGCGCATGGTCAGCACGTCGGCCAGCATCTGGGTTGGGTGGTATTCGTCGGTCAGACCATTGAACACCGGCACCCCGGCGAATTTCGCCAGCTCCTCGACGATTTCCTGCTTGAAGCCCCGGTATTCGATGGCGTCGTACATCCGGCCGAGTACCCGGGCGGTGTCCTTCATGCTCTCCTTGTGGCCGATCTGCGAGGAGTTCGGGTCGATGTAGGTGACGTTGGCGCCCTGGTCGTAGGCCGCCACTTCGAACGCGCATCGGGTCCGGGTGGAGGTTTTCTCGAAGATCAGCGCGATATTCTTGCGTTTCAGGTGCTGCTGCTCGGTCCCGGTGTACTTGGCGCGTTTCAGGTCGCGGGCCAGGTCGAGCAGGTAGCGCAGTTCCCGGGTGCTGTGGTGCACCAGGCTCAGCAGGTTCCGGTTGTGCATGTTGAACGCCATGATTCTTCTCCTCGTTGCAACTAGGGAAAGGGGCCGCGCCTCGCGGGAGGCGGGGGAGCGGGCGGCTCCGTGGAGCCGCCTCGCCGGGATCAATAGTCGATGGGGTCGCGGATGATCGGGCAGGTCATGCAGTGGCCGCCGCCCCGGCCGCGTCCCAGTTCGCTGGCGCTGATGGTGATGACCTCGACGCCTGCCTTGCGCAGCATGGTGTTGGTGTAGGTGTTGCGGTCATAGCCGATCACCACGCCCGGTTCCACGGCCACGACGTTGTTGCCGTCGTCCCATTGCTCGCGCTCGGCCTCGTAGCTGTCGCCGCCGGTCTCGACCACGCGAAGCGTCGGCAGGCCCAGGGCCTCGGCAACGGTGTCGAGGAACGACTTGTTCTCGCGGCGCACGTCGATGCCGGTGGGCTTGCTTTCGTCCGGGCGCAGGCTGAACGGGATGATCTGCTGCACCACTTCCGGGAAGATCGTCACCAGGTCGCGGTCGCAGAAGCTGAACACCGTGTCCAGGTGCATGGCCGCACGGGATTTCGGCAGGCCGGCGACGATCACCCGTTCCACCGCCTTGTTGGCGAACAGCGACTGGGCGAGCTGGCCGATGGCCTGGCGGGAGGTGCGTTCGCCCATGCCGATCAGCACGACGCCATTACCGATGGGCATCACGTCGCCGCCTTCCAGGGTGGCGAGCCCGTGGTCCTTGTCCGGGTCGCCGTACCAGACCTGGAAGTCGGCGTTGGCGAATTCCGGGTGGAATTTGTAGATGGCGCTGGCCAGCAGGGTTTCCTGGCGTCGCGCCGGCCAGAACATCGGGTTGAGGGTCACGCCGCCGTAGATCCAGCAGGTGGTGTCGCGGGTGAACTGGGTGTTCGGCAGCGGCGGCAGCAGGAAGCTGGAATGGCCCAGGTAGTCGCGGAACATCTTGACGATCTCGCCGCTCTGGGTACCCGGCAGGTCGGAGCCCGACACGCCGCCGATGAGGTATTCGGCCAGCTTGCGCGGCTCTTGCTCTTCGAGCCAGCCCCGCACTTCGCTGACCAGGCCGATGCCGACCTGGTTCGGTACGATCTTGCGATCGAGGATCCATTTCAGGGCTTCGGGGTTCTTCACCGTTTCGGTGAGCAGGTTATGCATTTCTAGCACTTCCACGCCCCGCTCGCGCAACTTGGTGACGAAGTCGAAGTGGTCGCGCTTGGCCTGGTTCACCCAGATCACGTCGTCGAACAGCAGATCGTCGCAGTTGGTCGGGGTCAGCCGCTGATGGGCGAGCCCGGGCGAACAGACCATCACTTTGCGCAATTTGCCGGCTTCGGAATGCACACCGAGTTTTTGGGGTTGGGTAGTCATGGCATTTCTCCTTACAAATTCCGGAAGCGATACGTCAGAGCGTCAGGAAACCGCTGTACAGGCCGTAGGCGGCCACCAGGGCGCCGATCAACACGGCGGCGAAGATGAGCTTCTCGACGGTGGTGAACACCGCCAGGCCCTGTTCCCGTTTCGCCTTGGCGAAGAACAGCACGCCGGGGGCGTAGAGCAGCGCCGAGAGCAGCAGGTACTTCAGGCCGCCCGCATACAACAGCCAGATGGCGTAGATCAGGGCGATCACGGCGATCATCAGGTCCTTGCGGCGCTCGCCCGGGGCACGCTCGTAGGTTTCCCCGCGCGCCGCCAGCAGCACGGCATAGGCCGCCGACCAGAAGTAGGGCACCAGGATCATCGAGGTGGCCAGGTAGATCAGGCTGGTATAGGTGCTGGCGGCGAACAGCGTGACCACCAGGAAGACCTGCACCATGGCGTTGGTCAGCCACAGGGCGTTGACCGGCACGTGCTGCGCGTTCTCTTTCTTGAGGAAGTTCGGCATGGTGTGGTCGCGGGCGCCGGCGAACATGATCTCGGCGCACAGCAGCACCCAGGACAGCAGGGCACCGAGCAGCGAGACCACCAGGCCGACGCTGATCAACACCGCGCCCCAGTGACCGACGATGTGCTCCAGCACGCCGGCCATGGACGGGTTGGGCAGCTTGGCCAGTTCCGGTTGGCTCATCACGCCCATGGACAGCACGTTGACCATGACCAGCAGGGCGAGTACGCCGAGGAAGCCGATGATGGTCGCCTTTCCGACGTCCGAGCGTTTCTCGGCGCGGGCCGAGTAGATGCTGGCGCCCTCGATGCCGATGAACACCCAGACGGTGACCAGCATCATGTTGCGCACCTGGTTCATCACGCTGCCCAGGTCGGGGTTGAGTTGGCCCCAGATGTCACGGGAGAACACGTCCGCCTTGAAGGCCACCGCCGCGAGGACGATGAACATCAGCAGCGGCACGACCTTGGCGACCGTGGTGATCAGGTTGATGAACGCCGCTTCCTTGATCCCGCGCATCACTAGGAAGTGCACCGCCCAGAGCAGGATCGAAGCGCCGATGATGGCCGCCGGGGTGTTGCCCTCGCCGAACAGCGGGAAGAAAAACCCCAGGGTGCTGAACAGCAGGACGAAGTAACCCACGTTGCCCAGCCAGGCGCTGATCCAGTAGCCCCAGGCCGAGGAGAAGCCCATGTAGTCGCCGAAGCCGGCCTTGGCGTAGGCATAGACGCCGGCGTCCAGTTCGGGCTTGCGGTTGGCCAGGGTCTGGAAGACGAAGGCCAGGGTGAGCATGCCCACCGCGGTGATCGCCCAGCCGATCAGCACGGCGCCGACGTCGGCGCTGGCCGCCATGTTCTGGGGCAGGGAGAAGATGCCGCCCCCGATCATCGAACCCACGACCAGCGCCACCAAGGCCCCCAGTCTGAGTTTGTTGGAAGGGTTGTCGGACATGGCGTGCCTCCTTACGACGGGCAGAAGTTAGGGTCATTAGGCGCGCTCGCTGGTGCGACCACATTGATGTGTATCAATCGCGAGCCAAGCGTCCTGCCAGCGAACTTCCGTACCGTGATGCACGCCTTACCGACCCTCCGGAGCCTCATGTTTCGAGGAGCCGCGCAGGCTGTCGGCCCTCGCGGCCCCCTTGACGGTAGACCATTGGTCGGCATCCGCAAGCGAACGACGGACGGCAAGGCCTGCTTCCTTGCACCGATGAGCGGCTCCTTCTTCCAGAGTCCCGAACGGGCGGAAAGTGCCCCGGAAAACGAAATCCATTCGGCACGATGGCTGAATATCAATGTGCTATCAATGCGTGATCGCCGAGGAACGGCGCATGTTTCAGCGCCGCCGCGCCAGTGGATGATGGCTGGCGCGTGTGTCAGCCCCGTGACGGACGAGGCGCAGGGAGAGGGCGCGGCGCGCGCGCCGGCGAGGGAGGGACGCGGGCGGCGTCAGTCGGTGTCGCCGCCGCCGAAGTGCAGGCCATGTTTGCGCAGCTTGTCATGCAGGGTCTTGCGGGGAATGCCCAGTGCCTCGGCGAGGCTGCGCACGGAGCCGTGGGGGCGGGTCAGTTCGGCGGCGATCAGGGCGCGCTCGAAGGCTTCCACCTGCTCGCTGAGCCCGCCCTGGAGGACCGGCAATTCCGGCGCGGTGTCGTCCAGGGCCAGGTCGAGGCCGAGGGCGAAGCGTTCGGCGGCGTTCTGCAATTCGCGCACGTTGCCCGGCCAGGCGTGGGTCAGCAGGCGCGCCCGCTGCTGGCCGTCGAGGCTGCGCGGGGCCATGCCATGGCGCTGGCTGGCGTTATCGGCGAAGTGCTGGAACAGCCGCAGGACGTCCTCGCCGCGCTCGCGCAGGGGCGGGATGCGCAGGCTGGCGACGTTCAGCCGGTAGTACAGGTCGGCGCGGAAGCGGTTCTGGTCGGCGGCCTGGCGCAGGTCCTCCTTGGTGGCCGCGATCACCCGGATGTCCAGGGGGATCAACTGGTTCGAGCCCATGCGCTCCACGGTGCGTTCCTGCAACAGGCGCAGCAGCTTGACCTGCACGTCGAGGCTCATGCTCTCGATCTCGTCGAGGAACAGGGTGCCGCCATTGGCATACTCGAACTTGCCGATGCGGCGCTTCTGCGCCCCGGTGAAGGCCCCCGCCTCGTGACCGAACAGTTCGCTCTCCACCACCGACTCGGCCAGGGCCCCGGCGTTGATGGCGACGAAGGGGCCGTCGCGCCGGCTCGACAGGTCGTGCAGGGCCCGGGCCACCACTTCCTTGCCCGAGCCGGTCTCGCCGAGGATCAGCACGTCGGCCTGGGTCGCCGCCAGGGCGCCGATCTGCTCGCGCAGGCGCTGCACCGCTGGCGACTGACCCATCAGCCGGCCGCTGAGTTCTTGGCGGTCGGCCAGGGCCAGGCGCAGGCTGCGGTTCTCCAGTACCAGTCGGCGCAGTTCCAAGGCCCGACGTACGCTATCCAGCAGGGCGTCGCTGGCGAAGGGTTTTTCCAGGAAGTCATAGGCGCCGGCGCGCATCGCCTGCACCGCCAGGGGCACGTCGCCATGGCCGGTGATCAGCAGCACCGGCAGGTCCGGGTCGCGACCGTGCAGGGCGGCCAGCAGGGCCAGACCGTCCATGCCGGGCATGCGGATATCGCTGACCACCACGCCCGGCCAGTCGCGCTCCAGGGCTTCGGCGATGCCCTCGGCCCCTGCCAGGGGCTGCGCCTTGAGCCCGGCGAGGTCGAGGGTCTGGCTCAGGGCCTTGCGCAGGTGCGGGTCGTCGTCGATCAGCAGCACCTGGACGGAGGGGTCGATGGCGGTCATGGCGGGGAATCCTCGGGGGATTGCGGGGTGACGCCGGGGATGGCGGCGCGCATGCGCAGGGTGACCAGGGCGCCGCCCTGGGGGTGGTTGGCCAGCACCAGCTCGCCGCCGAGCGCGCGCATCAGGCTGTCGCAAATGGCCAGGCCGAGCCCCAGGCCCTGGGCGCTGGTCTTGGTGGTGAAGAAAGGCTCCCGGGCGCGGGCCAGGGCCTCGCGGCTGAAGCCGGGGCCGTTGTCCCGCAGGGTCAGCTCGATGCCGCTCGCGGTACGTTCGGCGCTCAGCCAGAGGCAGCGCGGCTGGGCCTTCTCGCCCAAGGCGTCGAGGGCATTGGCCAACAGGTTGCCCAGCACCTGGCGCAGGCGGGTCTCGCCGGCCTGGACCCACAGGGTGGCCTCCGGCAGGTCGCGGAACAATTCCACGTCCATGGCCCGCCGCCGCTTGGCCAGCAGCGCCAGGGCGTCGTCGAGGGCGGGCTGCAGGGCGACGCTCTCCGGCGCGTGGCGGTCGCGCCGGGCGAAGGCCCGCAGGTGGGTGATGATCGAGGCCATGCGCCCGGTCAGCTCGCGGATCAGCGTGAGGTTTTCCCGCACGTCGTCGACCCGGCCGTGGTCCAGCAGCACCCCGGCGTTGTCGGCGTAGCTGCGGATCGCGCCGAGGGGCTGGTTGAGTTCGTGGCTGATGCTCGCCGACATGGTGCCGAGCACCGACAGCTTGCCGGCCTGCAGGAGTTCGTCCTGGGCCCGCACCAGCTCCTGCTGGGCCTGTTCCCGCTCCAGCACTTCTTCCTTGAGCCGGCTGTTGAGCGCCTCCAGGTCACGGGTGCGTTCCACGACCCGCAGCTCCAGTTGATGACGGGCGCGGGCATCGAGGGCGATGCGTTCCAGGTAGTGACGCCGCCGCAGCATCATCAGGCCGAGGAGTAGGATCAGCACCAACAGCGCGCCGCCGCCGATGGCCATGGCGGTGCGCACCGGACGGTCCACCAGTTCCCGGGGCGCGAGGATGCTCACCGTCCAGCCGGTTTCCGGCAGTTGCCGGTCCAGCACCAGCCAGGCATCGGGGTTCAGGCGCAGCGGCGCGGGGGCCTGGTCGGGGTAGGGCTGGGTGTCGACGATGGCGGCGCGCTCGGCGCTGTCCAGCGGGCGGCTGGCGCGGAACCGCCAGTCGGGCCGCGAGGTGAGGATCACCACGCCGTTGGCGTCGGTGACCATCAGTTGTTCGGGGGTCTTGCCCCAGAGGGTCTCGGCGTAGTCCAGGTCCACCTTGACCACCAGGGCGCCGAGGATGCGCCCGCCGTCGCGCACGGCGCTGGCAAAGTAGTAGCCGCGCTTGCCGGAGGTGGTGCCGAGGCCGAAGAAGCGCGCCAGCCGGCCGTGCATGGCTTCGCGGTAGTAGGGGCGGAAGGCGAAGTTGCGGCCGACGAAGCTGTCCGGCTGGTCCCAGTTGGAGGCCACCAGGGCCAGGCCCTCGGGATTCATCAGGTAAATCACGTCGGCGCCGGTCTGCTGGCGGATTTCCCTCAGCAGGCGGTTGGCCTGGTCCAGGCCCTCGGCGTTGGTCGGGTCCAGCAGCGTGGCGCGCAGCAGCGGCAGGTCGCCGAGCAGCTGCGGCATCACTTCGAAGCGCCGCAGGGTGCCCAGCAGGTTGGCGGTGTAGAGGTCCAGGGTCTGGCGGTTCTGCTCCAGCAGGGCCTGGCTGTAGTAGCGCTCGACGAACAGGTGCAGCGGCCACAGCAGCGGCGCCAGCAGCAGGGCGAGCAGGACCAGGCTGCCCCAGCGGGGGTGGCGGGTGGGAAGGTCGGTCGGGTTGCGGTTCATCCGCGCATTATGCCTGGGCCCGCCTCGGGCGGGCCCTCGCGTGTCAGCGCGGCGCCGCCAGGCAGGCGTCCAGGCCGGCGCGCCAGTCGGGCAGGGCGAGGCCCCAGTCGCGGCGCAGCTTGTCGCCGCTCAGCCGGGAGTTGAGGGGCCGCCGGGCCGGGGTCGGGTAGTCGCGGGTCGGGATCGCCTCCAGGCTGGCGCAGGGGCGGCCCTCGGCCCGCAGGCGCTCGGCGATGGCCTGGGCGAAGCCGAACCAAGAGGTCTCGCCGCTGGCGGTGAAATGGTAGATGCCCCAGTGGACGCGGCCTTCGCGCCAGCGGCGGATCAGCTCGGCGGTGCCGTCGGCGATGTCGCCGGCCCAGGTGGGCGCGCCGACCTGGTCGGCCACCACGCGCAGGTGGGGTTTTTCCTGCAACAGGCGCTGCATGGTCAGCAGGAAGTTGCGTCCGTGGCGGGAATACACCCAGCTGGTACGCAGAATCAGGTGGGCGCCGCCCACCGCCTGGATCGCCCGTTCGCCGGCCAGCTTGCTGGCGCCGTAGACGCCCAAGGGGTGGGGCGCGTCGTCCTCGACGTAGGGCGCGGGCTTGTCGCCGTCGAACACGTAGTCGGTGGAGTAGTGGATCAGCGGCGCGCCCAGGGCCGCCGCTTCCTCGGCGAGCACGCCGGGGGCCGTGGCGTTCAGCGCGAAGGCCGCCTCTGGCTCCTGCTCGGCCTGGTCCACGGCGGTGTGGGCGGCGGCGTTGACGATCAGCGCCGGGCGTAGCGCCCGCACGGTCTCGCGGATGCGGGTGGGGTCGCCCAGGTCGAGGCGCTCGCGGCCGAGGCAGACCACCTCGCCGAGGGATGCCAGGGCGCGTTGCAGTTCGCGGGCGACCTGTCCATGGTGGCCGGTGACGAGGATGGTCATGGGAAGGTCTCGGCGTCGCGCAGCGCCACCCCGGCGCGATCCTTGGCGGATAGCTGCGGCTCGCCGTCCAGAGGCCAGTCGATGGCCAGTTCGGGGTCGTCCCAGCGGATGCAGCGCTCGTGGACCGGCGCGTAGTAGTCGGTGGTCTTGTAGAGGAATTCGGCCTGCTCGCTAAGAACCAGGAAACCGTGGGCGAACCCCTCCGGCACCCATAGCTGGCGCTTGTTCTGCGCCGACAGGCGCACCCCGACCCAGCGGCCGAAGGTGGGCGAGGCGCGGCGCACGTCCACGGCGACGTCGAATACCTCGCCCTGCACCACCCGCACCAGTTTCCCCTGGGCCTGTTCGAGCTGGTAATGCAGGCCGCGCAGCACGCCGCGCTGGGACAGCGAGTGGTTGTCCTGGACGAACGCCCGCTCGACCCCGGTGGCCTCGGCGAAGGCGCGGGCATTGAAGCTCTCGAAGAAGAAGCCGCGGGCGTCGCCGAACACCTTGGGTTCGACGATCAGCACCTCGGGCAGCTCGGTGGCGATCACGTTCATGGCGCGTCGGTCTCCCCCGCCAGTTGGAACAGGTATTGGCCGTAGCCGGTCTTGCCGAAGGCCCGGGCCTGGCTGAGCAGCCGCTCGCGGTCGATCCAGCGGCGCTGGTAGGCGATTTCCTCCAGACAGGCGACCTTCAGCCCCTGGCGGTGCTCGATGGTCTGCACGTACTGGGAGGCTTCCAGCAGGCTATCGTGAGTGCCGGTGTCGAGCCAGGCGAAGCCCCGGCCGAAGCGCTCGACCCGCAGGTCGCCGCGCTGCAGGTAGGCGTTGTTCACATCGGTGATTTCCAGCTCGCCTCGGGCCGAGGGCTTCACCGCCTTGGCGATGTCCAGCACGTCGTTGTCGTAGAAGTACAGGCCGGTCACCGCGTAGCTGGACTTCGGCTGGCGCGGCTTTTCCTCGATGGAGAGGGCGCGGCCGTCGGCGTCGAAATCCACCACGCCGAACCGCTCCGGGTCCTTGACCCAATAGCCGAACACCGTGGCGCCGCTGGGCTGGGCGGCGGCCCGCTCCAGTTGTTCGGTGAAATGCTGGCCGTGGAAGATGTTGTCGCCGAGGATCAGGCACACCGAATCGTCGCCGATGAACGACTCGCCGATCAGGAAGGCCTGGGCCAGGCCGTCCGGCGAGGGCTGCACGGCGTAGCTGAAGTTCACGCCGAACTGGCTGCCGTCGCCCAGCAGGCTGCGATACTGGGGCAGGTCCTGGGGCGTGGAGATGATCAGGATCTCGCGGATGCCGGCGAGCATCAGCACCGAGATCGGGTAATAGACCATCGGCTTATCGTAGATCGGCAGCAATTGCTTGGAGACGCCCAGGGTGATGGGGTGCAGGCGGGTGCCGGAGCCGCCGGCGAGAACGATGCCTTTCATTGCTCGCCTCCCAAGGTGCCGAGGCGCTCGCGCTGGTAGCTGCGGTCCTGCACGCGGCGGCACCAGTCCAGGTTGTCCAGGTACCAGCCCACGGTCTTGCGCAGGCCGCTCTCGAAGGTTTCCTCGGGCACCCAGCCCAGCTCGCGCTGGATCTTGCCGGCATCGATGGCGTAACGCAGGTCGTGGCCCGGGCGGTCGGCGACGAAGCGGATCAGGTCGGCGTAGCGGGCAACGCCGGCGGGCTTGGCCGGCGCCAGTTCTTCCAGCAAGGCGCAGATGCCCTGGACCACGTCCAGGTTGCGCTGCTCGTTGTGCCCGCCGATGTTGTAGGTCTCCCCCACCGCGCCCCGGGTGACCACGTGCAGCAGCGCCCGCGCGTGGTCTTCCACGTACAGCCAGTCGCGCACCTGCTGGCCGTTGCCGTACACCGGCAGTGGCTTGCCCTCCAGGGCGTTGAGGATCATCAGCGGGATCAGCTTCTCGGGGAAGTGATACGGGCCGTAGTTGTTGGAGCAGTTGCTCACCAGCACCGGCAGCCCGTAGGTGCGGTGCCAGGCGCGGACCAGATGGTCGGACGCCGCCTTGCTCGCCGAGTACGGCGAGCTGGGGGCGTAGGGCGTGGTCTCGCGGAACAGGTCGTCGGCGCCATGCAGGTCGCCGTACACCTCGTCGGTGGAGATATGGTGGAAGCGGAACGCCGCCTTGCGCTCGCCGTCCATCGCTTGCCAGTAGGCGCGCACGGCTTCCAGCAGGACATAGGTGCCGACGATGTTGGTCTGGATGAACGCGGCCGGGCCATCGATGGAGCGGTCGACGTGGGACTCGGCCGCCAGGTGCATCACCGCGTCGGGCTGGAAGTCCGCCAGCGCACGGCTCACGGCGACGGTATCGCCGATATCGGCTTGGATGAACCGGTAGCGCGGGTCGTCAGTCACCGCCGCCAGGGACTCCAGATTGCCGGCGTAGGTGAGTTTGTCCAGGTTGAGCACGCTGTGCCCGGTATGCCGCAGCACATGGCGGATCAGCGCCGAACCAATAAAACCGGCGCCGCCGGTCACCAAAATGCGCATGAAAATCGTGCTCTCTTCACAAGGGGACCCGTTCGGGCGGCGCATAGCTTGTCCACCCTCCGCGCGGGACGCAAGTGTAACCGCTGAAGCGCCCTTGGCGGCGCCTGGAAGGAGCGGCATTCGCGCGCGTGGAGTTATGAACCGGGCTTGGCGACAGCTCGTCGGGATAGCCGGGTGCGGCGTTTTCGCGCTTGTGATTCGATCCGCCCACCTATAAAATATGGGAAAACCTGTTAAAACTGTTCCAGCCTTATCGGCACACGCGAGCGTTCGCCCCGGCAGCCGCCAGACCTCCGCTCCACACGACAGGTACACGCAGGGAATCACCCCGCCTTGGCATGGGGTCGCGCCCTGCGCAACAGCAGCAGATGTCCAGAGGAGAAGCATATGGCACAGGCAATCAGCAAGGGACAACCGATAACCCCGCTTTCCCGCATCTTCAGGGGGTTCACCTTCGACTATCTGGAAAGCGACCAGGTCTACGTCATCGGCCAGGCCGACAGCGAGCATGAGGCGCCTCACGAGATCCTGCTCTATGCCGAGCAGATCGACCAGTTCATCGCGGCGCTGCGGCGTTTCCGGGCGGACATTGCCATCGGCCAGGGAGAAGAAGCATGAAGGCCGCGCTCACCACTCCCGCTCTGGGCAGTCGCGCCATCGCCGCTCTGATGGGCTGGCGACATGGCGAAATCTGCGCTCTGATCCGCCAGCTGCATGAGCAAGCGCGTATTACCTCGCCGCTGTGGGGTCGCCGCTACTGGGACAGCGAACGCCGCCGTGGCATCGAGTACTTGCTGGGACGCCACGCCTTGCGCCAATTCCTCCGCGAAGTCGATTGCGGTCCCACCGCCCAGGCGTTGCGCATCTGGCTGAGCGAAGTCGAAGCCATGCAAGGCCGCGATACCGTCCAGGGTTACGCAGCGGGAAGCGGGGCGCAGGCAAAAAATTTACCCAGTAATATGGGTATTCCTTTATCGCCAGTCGATGACCTCCTCGGGACTTATGGCGCCGCCAGGGGCCATCTGACCCTGCGTCAGGTTTGCCGCGTGTTCGGCGTGGGGGAGACGGATTTTCTATGTTTCCTGATAGAGCAGCAGGTGCTGTTCCGCGCCAACGGTGTTCTGGTGCCTCTGCCCAAGCACCTCAAGGCGGGGCGCATGGTCCTGCGCAGCGGCATCGGCGCCTCGGGTCGGGAAGTCCACACCCAACTCAGCTTCACGCCCAAGGGGGTGTCCTGGATCGCCGGGTTGTGGCGCGATCGGACGCGCGCCGATGCACCCGCCGCCCTCCGCGCGGTGGCCTGACACCGAAGAAAAGCCCGTGCCGCCTCGGAGGCGGCGAACGTAACGAGGCCGTGGCCGCGCCACGAAGGAGTCGAATCCATGCATACCCTTACCGCTTTCCTTCCTCTCATCGAGACCCCTCGGCTTGCTGTCTTGCCCGGCGAGCTAATGGTCACGTCCGCCGAGCATCGGGGAGGTGCCCTGTGAACGAAGCCCTCGACACTCTTTACCTGCTCCAGGAGTGGGGTATCTGGCTGCGCTATGGCGACGGCGTGCCGCGCTATGTGTCCGCCTATGCCGTGCTCACCCGCGATCAGTTCGAGGAAACCGGGCGTTGCCCGACCGCTTCCGTCAGCGACGACCTGTGCCTGTTGGTGGACCGCAACGTGGCGCGCCTCTGCCAGCGCGACGCGCAGATGGGTAATGCCCTCTATATGTACTACCGCTATCGCGGCATGTCCTACCGCACCCTCGGGCGTTTCCTTGGCGTGACTCATATGAAGGCGCAGGAACTGGTACGCAGCGGTGAAGCCTGGATCGATTCCCGGCTGTGTCAATTGAGCGAAGTGGCCTGAAAACAGGTTGCCCCTGGATTACGATTACTGTATAAATATACATATATTGCCCAGTTTGCATCACGAAGCCCGCCCCTCAAGGCGGGCTTTTTCATGGCTGCGTTTTCACTCGCCTCGTCACCTCAACCTATAAATGCGGGGAGGATTCGGGTGAGAGCAGGCTTTTTCCGGCGAGTCGCAAAAACAGGTTGACGTGGATTACAGACACTGTATAAATATACACATGCTAGGCGTTCTGCTTCTTTCGCAGCGGTTCTTTTCCGCCTTACGGCACGAACCTCGGCCATGACTCGCGGCCTAAGCTTCCGTGCCCCACTCGCGGAGAAGAGCCATGAACGATCACGAGAAACGACCCGAAGCGAAACCGGACGACAAGGACGAGCGCGTCGAACGTCGCCCCGAAGAAGCCAATAACGAACAACTGGACCAGGCGCTGGAGGAGACCTTTCCGGCCAGCGATCCGATCTCGCCTTGAAGGCGGGTGGTCCTACAAATGCGCTCAGATGAGCGCATTCGTGGCCGACCTGGCCATCAGCGATAAAAAAGCCCGCTCATGAGCGGGCTTTTTTATGGTCAGGGTTGCTGGTAATGCCCGGGGGTGGTGCCCTTGTCCTTCGGATGAAGGATGGGCGTGACCCGGATATCCGTCAGCTCCGCGCTCACCCCATGCAGCGCCTTCAGGTGCTCGTGGGCCTGCTCGGGCGCCAGGGGATCGTCATGGGTGGTGATTTCCGTCGAGCTCGGCTGGTTGTCGATGATGTAGCTGACGAGATAGCGATGTTCTTTTTTCATCTTGCGCTCCACTGGATGCGGGGGAACTGGCGCTAGAACGACCGGAGGGGTCACGGCTGGCTTGCTCACCCGGGGTATCGTTTTCAAGCCAGCCTCCAACAGGGCGGCTATTCGCCTCGTATAGCTCGGGTCTTCGGTCAGCTTGCCGATCGAGGCCGCCAGTCTGGCTTCCTCCGCCAGCAGGCTCAGGGCGTTCTCCCATCGGCGTACGTGTTCATTCGCCGGTTTGCCTTCAATTTCCCAAAGCCGGTAAGCCCGTTCCCGGATGTCTTCGCTTGAGTGAGCCATGTTCAGTCTCCGGACAGCGTCTCTGTGGATAGAAGGGCTTGCCCCGGACAAAGTTCAGCCGGGTCGGATGAACGCGACTTCGAGCGACCCGCGGAAGCTCCGGGTGGCGTTGGGCTGCGGGGCGTGAGGGATGAAGGAACCATAGGAGCAGCGAACGCATGGCGTTGCGCCAAGAAAAAAGCCCGGCCATTGGCCGGGCTTTTTTGTGAAGTGGTGCCGGCAAGAGGAGTCGAACCCCCGACCTTCGCATTACGAATGCGCTGCTCTACCTACTGAGCTATGCCGGCCTCGGCGCTACGGGGCGCCGACGAGGCGGCAATTGTGCTTGCTTTCGACGCGGCCGGCAACTCGGTCAACACCGCTGGGGTGAAACGGCCGGCCGAGAGTGCCATCGGCGCGGGCGCGCTCGCCCTTGGCATTCCGCCAAGCCATTCAACATGGAGTTACAGCATGTCTGTCGACAAACAATCCGCCGTCATCGACGCGGTGATCGAACGCCTCGGTGCCATTGCCGATTTTGGCGGGCTGGTATTCGAGGGCACCACCTTGGCATCGGTCGACCTGGAGAGCCGGGACTGGCCGGAACATTTCCTGATGGTGCTACCGGGCGCCACCGAAGAGCTGGAGCGCGCGGGTTCCGCCACCGTGCGTGAACGCCTGACCCTGACGGTCCATGCCTTCACGCGCCACGCATCTCCCGCCCGAACGCTCCGCCAGGCTCGCCTCGACATCAAGAGGGCGCTTTCCGGCAGCCGCGCGAGCCTCGGCTTGCTGGGCATCCAGTCGGTGAGTTTCCAGCCCGAAACCCCTGTGCCGGCGGAGCGCGGCAAGTCCTGGGCCTGCCACGTAATGCCCCTGCAGCTCACCTATATGCAATCGCTGGGCGGTTGAGCACTTCCCGTCGCTTGCCCCATTACACCTCTCGGCTACTCCGGGCCGCCTTGAGCGCGGCCGGACGGTGCCGTCCATGTCCCCCCAAAGGACTGCCTCAATACATTGGAGAAACCATGAGCCACTACACCGATCGCTCGTTCGTGGGCGAGGGCACCATTTATGGCCGCCCCTATCAATCCCAGGACGCCTTCCTGGAATTCGGCAATTGCGACGCGGCGTCCATCAAGTTCGCTACCGAGCGCAAGACCCTGAGTAACTACCGGGGCGGCGGCGGCAACCTCAACGTGCGCGAGCGGGTCACGGACGTTACCGGCACCATCAGCCTGTACGACCTGACCCCCGATAACCTTGCCCGGGTGACCCGAGCGACCGTGATGGATACCGCCGCCGGCGCGGTTGCCGATGAGCCCCATGCCTGCCGGGGCGTGAAGGGCGAGTTGGTGCCGTTCAAGTACCTGCCCGACCTGGGCCAACCGGTAACGGTCAAGAGCGCCGGCGGCGCCGACTGGGTCGCGGGCGCCGACTATTTGCTCACCGCTCACGGCATCGTGCTGCTGGCCGAGCGCACCGTGGGGAAGGGCGGCCTGACGATCAGTTACACCCGGCAGGCCACCAGCGCCGTCCAGCTGCTCAATGGCAGCCCGGTTCAGCTCGAGCTGTTCATCGCGGGCCTTAACGACGCCCAGTCCGGCGAGCCCTTCAGCTTGGCCATCCGCCGCGCCAGGTTTGGCATGCTCCAGGAGCTGCCGGTGTTCGGCCAGGACTACGTGAAGCTGGAAGGCCCCTTCGATCTGTTGGCCGATACGCAGGTCACCGAGCCGGGGATTTCCCGTTTCGCGACCTGGACTCAGCTCAACAAGGCTGCCTGATCCAACGGCTGGCCACTGCGCCAGTGGCCAGCCATGGCAAGGCATCGCAGCATGGAAACGCCATGCGTTGAGGTGAGAGATGACCGACAAGCGTTCGGATAAACGTTACATGGGCGTGCTGCGGCAAGGAGAATCCCGCTTCGTGGAAGTCGATGCGGACCTTGTACGGAGCGCCAATGAAATAGGCGTCGTCTTCGGGCGAGGGAGCCTGGAGGCCCTCGCCAGAGCGAAGGAGGCGCTCGCCTCCAAGGCGCCGGACGCCGACGACGCGCCCCAGGCGTCGGCCGAGGAACAGGCGCAACGGGAGGCGGAGCAACGGCGGGAAGCGCTGGGCCAGTTCTTCGGCAAGGTGCTGAGCCATGCGCGCGAGCCCTTGGCGAAGATGAGCCCCTCGGCCCTGGAAGCGTTCGACCAGCAACTGGGCATCCATTCCACCGGCCCCCTGGATACCAGCGGCCTCAAGGCTACCACCGCGTCGCTGGAGAATGCGAAGCGTGCCCTGGACGAGCTCATCGGAGCCAATAGCCTGAGTGTCGGGCGAAGTGCCTCGGGCCAGTGGATGGTCGAGACGGCCTTGAAGAGCCAAAGGCTCCAAGTTGAATTCCTCGGGCAGAAAAAACAGTTGCAAGAGTTGATGGCGGGTTATGAAGACGGCAGCGTGTCGCTGCAGTCATTCATTTCCGCCGGTAAGGGCGCGAGCGGCACGATGAGGTTGCTCGACGATCAGGACCTCGGCGCCCTGAACAGGAAGGTCAGGGAAGCCGAGGAAAGAATGAAGGCGCTCGGCGAGAAGAGCCGCGCGACCCTGGAGGCGTTCCAGGATCAATTGCTGAGGCTCCAGGGAAAGGACGATCAGGTTGGGGAGCGCGGCATGGATCGCCAGGCCAGGACCCTGCGGGAGCAACTGGCCGATGCCCGGAGGCAGGGCGACCAGACCTCGGTGTACAACCTCACCCAGTCCTTGCAGACCCTCGATGAAATCCGCGCGGAGACCCAGCGGGTCGCCCAGGTGAACGCGCGCAACGCGCGCGCCGCGGAACTGGCGAAAGCCGCTGCCCCGATGCAAGCGCCGACGCAGATCATCCGCCTGGAGACCGCGACCGGCAAACGAGTGGACGTATCGGTGCCCGGCGAAAGCGACAAAACCGCGCTGCTGGACATTCTGGCCGACGCCGGCCTGAGGACCCTCTGATGAAGCTGGACGATATCGAGTTCGACGATCCGTTCGACTGGGTGGACGAATTCACCTGGAGCGCGGTGGAACAGGAACAACAGCGGGGCCTGTCCGGCGCACTGCTCGTGCAGGAAGGGCTGAAGCGCTTCGGTCGGCCCATCACCCTGGCGAGCAACGGCGGTGTCTGGACACCCTTGAAAACGGTGCGAGCCGTGGAAGCCCTGCGTGACGTCCCGGGCAAGGTCATGGCCTTGACCCTGGCGGATGGCCGCGCCTTCTCGGTGGTGTTCGACCGCACCGGCGGCGCCCCTCTCGAAGCCATCCCGGTAGAGCGCCAAGCCGTGCCGGGGCCCGAAGAACCTTACGAAATCACGCTGCGCCTGTTGACCGTGGCTCCGCCGCCTTGAGCGCGTCCGCCGATCACTGACGACAACCGAATCAGCCGAAACCCGCCCCCGCGCGGGTTTTTTCATGTCCGGAGAAGAAACGGATGACCATCGATACGCAGGATGTGCGCCTGCTCAAAAGCCAGCGACTCACCGACGAAGACGACGGCGGTGGCCGAGCCACCGGGCTGTCCGTGGCCGACGGCGAAATGAACAACCTGTTCCCGGACCTGAGCCGGATGGACCGCACCACCGGGCGCATCAACATGCGCAAGGTCTACGCCGGGGTACAGACGGACAACGACGACCCCTACCTGGGTGCCCACGCCATCGTCACCGAGGCACCCGCCGATCCGCGGGTCAGCGTGGTGCTGTTCAATACCGACAGCCAGACCGATGAGCGCGCCGACGCCCGCAGGGCCATCGAGAGTTACGTCGTGCCGTCCGCCCAAGGGACATTCGAACTGCTTGGCGACCAGTTGACCGGCCAGCGGGCCATCGTCTGCGTCCAAGGCGAAGAGCAGCGGTTGCCGGAGGTCGGCGAGGTCTACCAACTGGTGAGCAAGCAGGCGAACCAGTACGTTCGCATCGTCGACGTGGAGTCGTCGCTGGAACAGTTCGTCTATGACTACAGCAATGGCAACTTCGTGACGTTCACCAAGCGCCGGCTGAATCTCAAGCTTTCCCAGCCGCTGCTGTACAAGTTCCCCGGCGGTCAACCACGACCGGGCACGACGACCGATTCCAACCTGGAAGGCGAATCGAAGACTCGCGTGCTCGCGACCCAGGTCGCCGATGCGGCCCGCTATTACGGCATCAGCCCGCTGGCCGCCGCCTGCGCGGTGGGCGATATGTCGCTGCGCCTGAATTCCGTGTACGCGCAACTGGTACCCAGCACCAAGAAGGAAACCGCCCTGGTGGACCAGATCGGCGGACCGCGTCGCCGCTGGACCCAGCACAGTGGCGCCCAACGTACCGTGGCACTGAGCTTCGCCGCCGTGGAAAACGGGCGCAGCCGCTCCTATCTCACCACGGGTGCCCAGGCGGGCACCGTGCAACTCACTCTCGGGAATACCCGCTGGGTGGAAAGCGGCACGGGCGAATTCCGCGCGCAAGGCGCTTCGGGAAGCCTGTCCCGGGTCACCCTCAACTATGAAACCGGCGAGATCAACACCTACGGTTCCTCGCCCTTCACTGGCGGGGGCTCGGCTACCTACTTTCCGGCTGCCGCGGTTTCCGGGCAGGCGGTTACCGGCGAGATCGCCATCAAGCTGGGCAACCGTGGCTTCGCCTATACCCTCGACCTGTCCGAGGCCAAGCCCCGGCCGGGTACCCTGACGGTCGACTACATGTCCCTGGGCCGCTGGTACCAACTGGTGGACAACGGCGCTGGCGAACTGGTGGGCGAGGGCAGCGGCACCGTGCAGTTCGGCACCGGCTCGGTCAGCCTGACCCTGGGTGCGTTGCCCGACGTGGGCAGTTCGATTCTCTACGGCTATGTGGACGCCACGGATAGTAATTTCCATTGGCACCCCGGCTCGGCCAACCCCCCCACGGCCACGCTCAAGCACACGCTGGAGCATGCCGGGATTCGACCGGGATCGGTGACGATCAGCGTGTTGCTGATGAACGCCTGGAAGACGCTCAGCGACGACGGCCATGGTGTGCTGTCCGGCGATGCCGGTCGCGGCGCGATCCGCTATGCCTCCGGCCAGGTGGAGCTGACCTTGGCGAGCACGCCCGACGCCAACAGCCGGATCAAGATCGAGTATGAGCAGGGCACCCCCGTGGACACAGCCTTCGCCCCGCTGCCGGATGCCGCCGGCGTGGTGATCGGCACCCTGCCGGGTGCTCCGCTGAAACCGGGCAGCATCCGCCTGGCCTGGCAATGCATGCGGCAACAACGCACGCGCCCACTCAACGACGACCTGCTGTCCTATACCGGGACCACGGCGGTCGGCCATGAGGTGGTGGATGACGGTAATGGCGGCTGGGCGGATGGAGTCGGCTCGATCAATTACGCCACGGGGGCGTTTTCCCTGCAGGTCGAGGGCGACTACGACTACCCCGAATATTTCATCGCCTACAAAAAGGACGAACTCGACCGGAAGAAACCCGTGACTCGCACTGTCCAGGTCCGAAAACGCGAGACTTTCGCCGGGACCCTCGCGGTTCGCGCGCAGTCCGCCGGCGAGACCTACGGCCCGCAGAGCGAGAGCGTCGCGGCGCCCGCGCTGGTCTGGGACCTGCTGCCGGACTGGGAAGACCCGATCGTGCCGGGCTCGCTGATTCTCGACTGGAACGGCGCGACCATCGTCGACCGCGACGGGGTGCTGTTTCGCAACGTCTCGACCCAGACCAACGCCGGCACCGCCATCGGCACCGTGGATTACGCATCCGGCGTCGCCACCATTTCCAGCTATGAAGCGGCGGCGGGAACCCGGATCGAACGCCTGGGCTGCTTGACCACCAAGACCGGTTTCACCACGACCCAGGCCTTCTGGCGGACGCCCGGCGCGCCCTTGCGACCCGCTTCGTTGCAGATCTCGGCGGTACGCGCCGACACGGCCCAGATCGTCACCGCCACCGCCGACCTCAACGGCGTGATCAAGGGCGAGGTGATCCACGGGAGCGTGGATGCCCAGACGGGCATCGTGCGCGTGGCCTTCACCCGCGACCCCGAGGATTCGTCGGGCGCCAGCGATGTGCCGGTGATCGGCAGCCTGATCCGCTACAACGCGGTTCTGCAATCGAACCTGCCGATGGATGCGGACCTGCTGGGCCTGGATCCGGTTCGGCTACCGGCGGATGGCCGCGTGCCGATCTTCCGGGAGGGAGACGTGGTGGTGATCCACCATTCGCAGGAAACCGTCGTGGCCAGCCCCAGGCCAGGCGAAACCCTGCCCTTGGGACGAGACGCCCTGGCGGCCATCGACGTTCGCGATGCCCGGGGCGTCGCCCTGGCCGCCGCGCAGTTCACGGCGGACCGGGAGCGGGGAACGGTGACCTGGGCCAATCCGCTCCTGCTGCAAGGCGAGGACGGGAGCGCCTTGACGCTGCCGCTGACCATTACCGACCGGCGCGAGCACATGACCCAGGTTACCGAGGTGCAGATCACCGGGACCCTCAGCATCGGTTCGCCCCTCCCCTGGGCCTTGCCTGCCGAGCGAGCCTACGTCTCCAGCGCCATTCGCTGGGGCGATCTACAGGCTCGCTTATACCGCTGGTTCACCCAGAAAAGCTGGAATACCAGCGCCCCTAACTGGACGGACAGGGCTGAAGGAGAGGTCACCACGGCCAACTACAACCAGTTGAGCTACCCACCGCTGATCACTAACCGCGGCGCTATCGGTGGCCGGTGGGCACTGGTATTCACCAGCCCGACCGCCTTCAACGTGGTGGAAGAGCGGTTGGGTGTGGTCAGCACGGGCACCACCAGCCAGGACTGCGCTCCTATCAATCCAGAGACCAAGGCGCCCTGGTTCACTATTCGCTGGCAGGGGTGGGGGGCCGGATGGGCGGCAGGTAATGCTGTCCGCTTCAACACCGATCCGTGTCTTGGACCGTTGTGGGTCGTGCGTACTTGTACAGGCGGGCGAGGCGCCGTCCAAGAAGACGCCTTCACTATCCAGATACGTGGAGATGCAGACTGATGACCGTTCGGCATTATCACAGTACGGATACGGGCAGCCCTGGCGTGAACCTGACCGGTCGTAACATTAACCGGCTACGTCAGATCCTTCGCGCGTGCCTGGTGGATGGGTATGGCTCGAAGCCAGGCGCTGGCTGGAGCATGGTCCATGAGCATGAGAATGGTTTTTCTCTAACCAATGGTACTCGAAGCGGCATCATCAACTTCGTGCAAGCGTCGTCCTGGGAGAACCCTGACGAACTTATCCAAGTTTATTTGCTCGAGGAGGTTCATGAGAAAACCAGTGCCTTATTGGTTGGCGAGAACTTAAGGTCCGGCCGATGGTATCCAGGCGTGGTCGGTGAGGAGAGACATACGATAAATGCCTATTGGCCGTTGTACCAAATGCTTGACTCGGCTGTGTGGGGAGTCGTCGCCGACGAAAGAAGCTGTATCTTCACCGTAGTATGTTCCGTAGGCGGGATAACAAGCCTTAATGCATACGGCTCAATAAGTCTCTATTTTGGCGAAATCGATTCTTCGTTGGGTCTTTCTGGGCCCGCTACGTTCATTGCTTGTGGCGGCAATATTGCTATGCGGAATTACAGCTCCTTGAGAGGCGGTACCCTTGGCGGAGGGTACACAGCATTGCGAAACCTCAGGACTGGTTTTGTTCCAGATGATTTCGAAAGTTGCATTTCCTTAGAGATATCCGCAGGGTATGGTGTGGAAACGCCACCCATAAATATTGAGCCTCCCCAATTAATGCCCAAGGAGTTGATATTGCATCCGCTCTATGTATACAGTTCGGAAGGTGGCGTAGTGGGAAAATTCAGGGGGTGCCTTGGGGAAAGCTTCTTGAAACAGTTCGGGCTTAAAACAAGTCTCAGGGCCGTGGGTGCCTCGCTTGAGTTGGCCTCGGCTGGAAAACTCCACGATGTGAGCGGTATAGAACTGGCGGCGTTCGGTAATGCGCACTACCAGTTCTTTGCAACGACGCATCCAGATTTTTGGTGATGTATGAACATTGCCGTGCGCTATCATTACCCTTGTCCGGCCTTCAGGCTTTTTCCCATGCGCTATTTAAGCGTGGCTGTGACTCGCAACAACCTGAAAACGCCTAATGCCAAGCTGGTGCGTCTCTATCGCAATGCTTGGCTTGAAAAACCCGCGGCAATCATTCGACTGCCCAATGGGCATGAGGGCGAGCAGTCCTTCCTGGCCGATGAGTTCGAGGGTGACTGGTTCCTACAGGTAATAGATGAGGCGAGACCAGTCCTGGGAATCATAAGGTCAATCCGGGTCAAGGAGGATTTGAAGTTACAATACGAGTTGAATGACCAAAACACGGCGCCTGAAGGAGTCCCCGTCGAATATTCCTCAAGCGTAAGCGTTGAGACATTGCCAGTGATCAGGCCGATAGTCTTTGTCGAATACCTTCCTGAAGGGCGTTGGCGTATAGCGGGCGCATCGGAAAGTAGTGAAAAAGGCGCTGAGCCGGTCAGCATCAATGTGCATTCAAATGCACTTGTATACGCCTTGTCGATGGATGAGTGGGGTGTTTTGTTTCAAGGGGGCCTTGCCGTGAAGGTCGGCGACTTGATACGTCCATCGGTTTTCAATGGCTATAACTACCGGATTACTCAGGCCGGTACTCTTCCTGTGAATGAGCCCAACTGGTGGAGAACGGATGTGCGAGAACCCCAGATGATCGGGACGGCCCGTGCAGAGGCTGTTCGCTACTATCAGCCACTCGCGCATGGGCCCTTGCCGATGGAGTTTCGCCATGCTGACAACGGCAGTTAAGCTACCTTACCGACTCAAGAAAAAGACCTTCCATGTTGTATTGAACCCCACCTGGCGTGAAGAAAGTCCGTTGGCTCTCAACGGGAGAATAATTTTTGGGATTGTCAGTCCCTTCACCAAAACCAATGATTTCTCCTGGAAGAATTCGAACGCCCATGATCTGGGCGAGGCAGCTAATTGGTCGAGGGGTACGGAGAAGGCGTCTCGGTTATGTCTTTCCTGGGTAGAAGTGCAGAGGAAGGATTTCACCCAGGAAGTAGTGTGGAAAAAATCTGCCGGCGCCTTGGATATTGAATTCAAGCTTCTCTATCGGCCCCATATGTTCATACGCGATAAGGCGGTCAGCCTTGAATTTTCCCGTAGCGATGAACATGGCAAAACCAGCCGGGCCGGCCAAACCGAAGTTTCCTATATCCCGGGGAGGCAGCCATTGAACTTCTGGTTCGATGGTCTTCCTTATACGCCTCCCACGACCCCTCATGTTTATTTCGATTTCTCTCAAAGGAAAAAAGCGAGCGCGATCCGGCCAACCGATACGTTCTGTTTCGAAAAATGGAGCGCTGCAACGGGACACTCCTCCGAGCGGACGTTTCGGTGGCAGCTCGCGAAGCAAGTGGATGGTGCCCAAGTAGGCATCGCCTACCCCGACTACCCCGGCCCGGTCATCGTCATCGAACCGCCGGCCGAGCCCGATATCCTGGAGACTTACATGATCGCCAACAGCGTCAGTATCGTCGTGTTGCCGGATCGAACGCCGCTGGATGCGACCAACCTGCGCATCGGCCTGGATATCGATTCGTTCAGTTGGACATTCAGCGCCGACCTGCTCGGCCGCGCCTCGCTCGACCTGGTCCGCCCCCGAGCGGAGGGGCAGCGGGAAATCGAGGTCACCCTCAACGGCTGGACGTGGCGCTTCATCGTCGAGCGCCACAGCCGGCAATTGAGCTTCCCGGCGGAGCGGTACGCCATCACCGGTGCGTCGCGGACGCAGTTGCTGGGCGAGCCCTATGCGCCTCGACGCAGCGCGGTGAATACCGGTTCCGTCAACGCCCGGCAAGCGGCCGAGGAGCAGTTGGGAACGACCGGTTTCCGGCTGGAGTGGGGCAGCGAGCAGCCAAGCCCGCCGGACTGGACCATCCCGGCCGGCGCTTTCACGTATCGCGACCAGACCGCTATCCAAGTGATCGCCCGTCTGGCCGAAACCGTGGGCGCGGTGGTCAGGCCTTCGCGGAGCGAGGATGCGCTGACCTTCTTGCCTCGCTATCGGGAAGCCTCGTGGCTATGGCCCAAGGCGGTCATGGACCGGGTTATCCCGGCGGAGATCGTGACGACCCTGGGCGGGGAGTGGATGCCTGTCCCGCAGTGGAACAGCTGCTACGTTTCCGGCACCCATTACGGCGTGGGCGTGGATGTGCGCCGCGCCGGGACTGCCGGAGACAGCCCGGCCGCCGATGTGCTGGACGATCTCATGACCGGCACCGAAGCGGCGCGGGCGCGGGGCATTTGCGAATTGAGCAAGGGCGGCGCACAGGAACTGGTGACTTTGGCGATCCCGCTGTTCCCCGTGGGCGGGTCGGCGCCCGGTCTGGTCGAGCCGGCGCACCTGTGCGAAGTGCGGGAGCCGGGCGAGACCTGGCGAGGCTTGTGCCTGGGCGTCGAGATCACCGCCGAGGGCGTCGGCGCCACGCGGGTCACCCAGACGCTGCGACTGGAACGGCACTATGAGGAGGCTGCCTGATGGCCACCGTCAATCCCTGGAAGCGTTTCATCGGCCTGCTCCCCGGCGGGAGCCGGGCGGTGGGTACGGTCGTCCGGATCGACCCCGAGGCCGGCGTCAGCATCGTGCGGTTGAAGAGCGGTACCCGCGTTCAGGCAAGGGGCGTCGATGTTCAGGTCGGGGGCAGCGCGTTCGTCCTGGACGGCCGTATCGTGGGCCCGGCGCCGGACCTTCCGCAGTACGACATCGAAGTCTGAGCCGCGCGCGCCGGTGGGCGCGAAGCGAACGAGGGCCATCCACACCTGGCTGGCACCCAGACGTCGGGCGCGGCGGCATGCCACGTTACCGCCAAGGGTCGACACGACTGGCTTCGCCGAGGCGCCGCGGCCGGCTCCTCCTTAACGGGTAGGGAGGCCCGATGGGGTCTCTCTGAAACAGCACCCCTCCACCCATCTGGCCGGCGCGTCCCCGAAAGACGCGTCGCAACGCCACGTGTTGAGCAGTCGAAACCGACGCTCCTTCGCCCGCCTCGCGGGCTTTTTATAACCATCGAGTACCGAACGATGCCGGAAAAAGATCCTGCGTTCTGGGTATCCGTTTGGCTCGCCTTCACTACCAATGCCACTTGGCAGGGGGCCGTCATGGCCAGTGTCATCGCGATCCTGCGCGTCCTCTACGACGGGCAGGAGAAACGCTGGACGCGCGTCGTTCTGGAATCGCTGATCTGCGGTGGGTTGTCGCTCACCGCCTCCAGCCTGATCGAATGGCTGAGTTGGCCGTCGTCCATGGCGGTGGTGCTGGGGGGAGCGATCGGCTTCCTGGGTGTGACGTCCATCCGCGATGTCCTGCTGAAGTGGGCAGGCCGGAGGGCCGACCAATGAATCACCTCATCAACCCGGCGGGGCTGGCGTTGATCAAGCGGGCCGAAGGGCTGCGCCTGACCGCTTACCAGGACCCCGCCGGTTTCTGGACCATCGGCTACGGGCACACCGCCATGGCGCGCCCGGGCCTGCGCATCGCGCCGGAGACCGCCGAAGAGTTGCTGCGGCGCGATGTGGCGGAGGCCGAGCGCGCCGTCACCCAACTGGTCAGCGCGCCGCTGAATCCGAACCAGTTTTCCGCGCTGGTGTGCTTCGTCTTCAACCTGGGACGCCAGGCGTTCGCCACCAGCACCCTGCGGCGCCTGCTGAACGCCGGCGACTACCCCGGCGCGGCCGCCCAGTTCGAGCGCTGGGACAAGGCTGGCGGCCGGCGCCTGGAAGGCTTGGCCCAGCGGCGCCTGGCGGAGCGGCGACTGTTCGAGGCGGCGCCATGATTCCCGTCGGATGGGCCGTGGCCGGGGGGCTCGGCCTGGCCGCGGCGCTGACCTTATGGCGCGCCGATCACCTGGACGACGAACGAGCCTTCGAGCAGCGCCGCGCGATTCTGGCCGAGCAGCAGCGGGACGAAAAACAAGGGCTGATCGACCTGCAGGGCACCGTCCTGGCCGAACAGCAGCGCCAGCTCGGCCTGTTGGGCGATATCGACCTGACCACCCGCCAGTTGGGCGTCACCCTGGCCCGCCAGGGCGATGCCCACCGGCGCGCCATCGAGGAGCTCAAACGCAATGACCAAGCCATCGCCGATTACTTGCGCATGCCTGTGCCTGGCGCTCTCGGCCTGCGCTACGCCCGAGGCGAAACCACCGACCCCGCCCGTTACCGTGACGGTGCGGGCGGCCAAGTGCCCGCTGACCCCGTGCCGACTGCCGGCGCGCCCCGCGCCACGGGTCACTGACGACTGGCGCCAGGCCCTGGATGCCACCGAGGACGCCCTGCTGGCCTGCGCCGTCCAGGTCCAGGACTGCATCCAGCGACAACGGCTCGGCCAACCGGCCGGCTCGCTGAAGCCTTGAAAAGCGGCGCCGCATAGGCGCTCGGACCCACCCGTCCTTCAGCCGTTGGGCTCGACGTGGCGGGCCACCTTACGAATCCCGGGATAAGCCGCTTGGCGACATCGCGTCGCCGGTCGTGGCGTGTCCCTCTTTCCGGAATGCGGACCGCGTTCCTTTAACCGGGCATCGGCACAACGCCTACCGCCCAATCTCTCGCCGCGAACGCGGCTTTACAGGAGTACACCCTATGAGCATCAACACCGCAGCTGGCAGCCGTTTCTTCATCGGTACCAAAGCCGCCGCCGATTCCCTGGCCGATTTCAAGGCCGACACTTACATCGAGGTCGGTGAAGTCGAGGACCTGGGCGAATTCGGCGATCAGTCGAACCCCGTGACCTTCACCGCGCTGTCCAACTCGCGCACCCGCAAGTTCAAGGGCACCAAGGATGCCGGCGACCTGGCCTTGGTGCTGGGCTTCGACAAGGGCGATGTCGGCCAGCAGGCGCTGATCGCCGCCGAAGCCGACAGCGGTGCGCTGGATTACAACTTCAAGATCGTGCTCAACGATGGCGATGCCAGCGCAACCCCGGCGATCCCGGACACCACCGTCTACTTCAAGGCCAAGGTGATGAGCAACCGTATCCAGGCTGGCCAGGCCGACAACGTGGTGCGGGCCAACGCCTCCATCGCCATCAACTCGGCCGTTCTCTTCGACCTCTGATCCCTTGACCCCTCGGCCAGGGCCTTTCCGGCCCTGGCCCATCACCTCACCGATACCCGAAGGAGAAATTCCATGTCCAAGGCTACCTATGGCACCACCACCGTCGTGCTGGGCGAGTCCACCTATACCCTGGTCCCCAACCTGGCGGCCGTGAACAAGATCGAGGCGCGCTTCGGCGGGCTGCGCGGCGCCATGGAAACCTGTCAGCAGATGAGCGTGAACGGCGTGGCGGCGATTATCGCCGCCGGCGCGAACGCGACGCCCCGCGAGGCCGAGCAGATCACGCAGAAGGTCTTCGACGCCGGCGTCGGCGAGGCGATGGTGCAGATCCTCCCCTACGTTCAGGCGTTGCTGAACCCGGCGCAGGTGAAGGTCGAGGCCGACGAGGCCGACACGGGAAACGCGTAAGCGGCGAGGACGCCGCGACTTCTTACGTCGACCGGCTGTTCACCATCGCGACCGGCTGGTTGGGCTGGACGCCCCGCGTGGCGTGGACGACGCCGATTCCTCAAATCCTGCTGGCGATGGAGGGCCGGCAGGAGTGGGCGATGCTGACCAACCCATTCGGCTCGCCGAAACCCAAGTCCGCCTCGTCGTCGGTCCCGCTGGGCTCACCGGAAGCCAAGCGAACCGTGACTAGCCGCCTCAAGGCGGCGTTCGGGGCGATCAATGCGCGGGCGGGCGATGTGCAAGGAAACGAGCCGAGCCAGTAGCGCGCTCGTTGGTTGCTCAGCGCAGACAGGCAGGAACATTACATGAAACGGATGAAAACGAGGGCCCGCGATGCGGGCCTTCTCCCTTTACGGCCCAGCAATGAGCGGGGCCTCAGTTGACCGGAGAAAACCATGGCAGACGGTCAAAGTCAGGAGTTACTGAAGCGGATCGAAGCCGCTAAAGCGCAAATCGATAAGGAAATTGCGCGTGGCAAGGAGGCTTCAGCCGATATTGCCCAAGACATAAGCGCCAAGACTAGCGGAATGGAAGCCGCAGTCGCTGCGTTGCAAAAGGCAGCAACCCTGGTTCGTGAAATGGAGCGAATCAATGCAGCCTTCGAACAACAGCGGAACCAGGCCGCGCAGCGAAAAGCGAGCGATCAGGCGAAAGCGGCCGATGCGATCATGGATCGGCTTTATCCTGATCGAAAGCGCGACGCTACTTATAAGGATGAGTACGACAAGTTAAAGGCGATGGAAAATGCGGCGAGAGCCGCGAATGATCCAAAGAAAGTGGCCGAGTACAGTGCTGCGCTCAAGGAGCTGACCAGGCAGTACAACTACGCAAAGGAACAGGCGACCCTCTGGGGTAAAGCCACCGACAAGGCGGTAGGGCTTGTCGATAGCGCATTTGCCGATATGTGGAAAAAAGGCAAGTTCGATTTCGACGCGTATTCGGACCAGTTGAAGAAGGGATTCAAGGAGCTACTGGCCGAGCTTGCCCATGAGGCTATTACCAAGCCAATCATTATCTCCGTTGCGAATAGCGTGCTCGGCACCAACAAACCGGGCGGCCTTGCTGATGTATGGGGCGAAGCGTTTGGGGGCGTAGGCGAGGGTAGCTCAGGTTTCGGCAACCTCGCTACGCTGGGCAAGAATTTATATTCGATCTACGACGCGCTTACCGGAGTTTTGCCTAAGATTACAGCGGGCTATGCCTCTGGCGGTGTAAGTGGCGCGATCTCGGGGGCCACGAGCTACTACAGCGGTTTAATAAGTCAAGCATTCAAGAGTATTACGGGCTGGTTTAGTGGCTCAGCTGCCACGGCAACCGCTGGAACGGCTGGTGCCGCTACGGCGGGCGCTGCAGGTACCGCTGCTGCTGGCAGCGCCGGGGCCGGAATGATGTCCGGTATGGCTGCAATGGCATCTAATCCAGCTACATGGATAGTGGCTGCCGTATTAGGCGGAATACAAGCCTCGAAGTTATACGATAAAGGGGTGCGCATCGATGCCCATGATATTGCCGCGCAGGGTGGTGGTGTCGGTAATTGGATAACCGGTGCAGCTCAAGCTGGCTATGTGCATGAGTGGACCAATAAGGGGATTCGCGGTCTAGGTATTGGCGGCTGGCCGCTGAAAATGCTTTCTTTGGATAGCGTCCTTTTCCAATCCTTATGGGGTTCCGATGGGATGATATCCAAAGCGCTTTTTGGCGGCTCTTGGAAGACTAAGGACTATGGCTTCGCCTTAGGAATAAACCAAGGCGAAATCAGCGCTCAGTCTTACCAGGATCAGAAAAGAAAAGGCGGCTTGTTCTCCAGTAGTAAAAGCAGAACAAAATACAAAAGCCTAGCGCCTGAACAGTTGGAGGCCTTCCAAAATACTTATGAGGAGGTCGAGACTAGCGTCACAAAGATGTTTGAGGCGCTGAACGTCAAGTTCGAAGCGGGGGCTTTGGCTGGCCTTAGCCTCGGGCGCTCTAAAATTCAAACGAAGGGTAAGACCGAAGAAGAAGTTCAGCAGGCGATTGCCGACTGGTTCACTGGCGTTGGCGATTCGATGACCTCTTACCTGAGCACGTTGGGCAATACGGGTTTGGGTGAAGGCCTGACACTTTCCCGCCTGACTGAGTTGGCCACCGCCCTGCAGATGAGCAACCAGTCCCTGGAGCTGATCAACAAGACGCTGTTTGAGGTGTCCCCGGCGGGGGCCAAGACGGCGGATGCCCTAGTGAAATTGGCGGGGGGCACCGACGCGTTGGCGTCCTCCACCATGGCGTATTACAACGCCTTTATCCCCGAATCCGAGCGTAGCCAGGACTCCATCGATGCCTTACGCAAGCAGTTCGGTGAGCTGGGGCAGTCCCTTCCGGACAGTCGTGAAGCATTCGTTCAATTGGTGAGCAGTCTGGATCTAAGCGATGAAAAGGCTCGCAAGACCTTCGTATCGCTGATGGGGTTGTCCGAAGCGATGGACAACTACTACTCCCAAAATGAGAGTTTGCTGAATTCCTATCTGCAAGCCTTCAAGCCTTCCGAACTGGTCACTCGCAATATCAATGATCTGCGGGCGCAATTCCAAGCGTTGAACATTGCCATGCCCGATTCCCGAGAGGGCTTCCGAGCCTTGGTGGAAGGCATTGATGGCTCCACTCAGGCTGGCCAGGATTTGTTGCGAGCGTTGTATGCCCTTTCTCCGGCGATGAACGATTATCTGACTTCCATGGAGAACGTGAGCAATGCCCGCCAAGCCGCCGATCAAGGCGTGCAGGACACGGTCGGCAATCTGCGCGAATCCATCTTCATGGACATGCTGGGCAATAACGGCGCCAAGTACGACTACGCCAGGAGCCAGGCGGAAACCCTGGCCAGTCTGTTGCCTTCGCTGACGTCGATCACCGATATCACCGATACCGTGAACCGCATCACCCAGCTCACCAGTACGGCATACGGCCTGCTGGACGAGCAGGGCAAGCAGGCCAATGGTCGGGAGATGATCGAGTTCCTGAATCAGATCCAGGCCGCGGCCCAAGGGCGTATCGCCGAATCCCAGGAACAGCTCACCGAGCAGCAGGCGCAAGTGCTGGAGACGGCCATCAATCGCGCCACCGATCGCATGGCGACGGAAATGGGCCGGGTGATCAAGGAAGGGAACGCCGGGCAGACTGACCTGCGCGCGGTATTGGGCTCGATCACTGATCAATTGACCAATGCACTGCGAACGTTCGGCAAGACCGGGCGGGAGGTAACGGGCTGATGCGCACGTTGAATCCCGAGCAGTTCGCCTCGCTGACGCAACGGGTGACCGAGCCGCGTTACCTGGTACAGATCACCCTGGACCGGACCTACTACTGCAGCTCCCATGGCGACGTGGTGTGGAAGGGTCAGACCTGGTCTGGCAACGATCTGGTGGTCGGGCAGGTTTCCCCCGAGCGTTGCTCCCTGAAAGTGGGGAATAGCGACTATCGGCATACCGCCGCAGCGATGTCTGGCGCCTACCAACGCCAGCCGGTCCAGGTGTGGTGGGCCTACCAGCATGCCCCCCAAGCCTATGCCGAAGCCGGCTACTGGGCGGACGACTATGCCGAGGGGCAGACCATCACGCCGATCCTGCTGTTCGATGGGCTGGTGTCGTCCTGCCCTTCGATCGGCTTGCAGATGGATATCGAGGCCGAGACCCAGCCCCCGCGTCAATTCCCCAGTACGCGCATTCGTGCGCCTTTGGCCAATCACCTGCCGCCCGTGGGGTTTACCCTCACCTGGGGCGGCGAGGTGTATCGAATCGAGACCCGAAAAAATGGTTGATTATCCTTCGCTACCGATCAATGCGGACGACTACGGCATCGAACCCAGCGACGGATCGCAGTCCACCCGGGCGGACGACGGTACGTTGCGAATCCGACGGCTGTACGCCGCCATTTCTTATCAGATCCGTATCACCCATCCCTACCTCAGCCCGGCGGAGTTCGCCGAGCTGGAAACCTTCTATCTCACCTATCGCTCCGCTCCGGTGCGCTGGACGGACCCGCTCACCGGTTTCGTCTACGAGGCGCTGATGCTCGGTCCGCCGAAGCACACCCATGTCAACGGGGGGACGCATCTGGACGTGAGCATGGAAATGGAGGGGCGCCGTGGCTAAGTCCTACGATCCCCGGCTTCCGGGGTATGTGCAGCCCATCGATTCACTCTCCAGACCTTCCGCCAGCAACCTCAACCGCAACCAAGTGTCCAGCGGCGAGCGCCAGCAGACCATCACCGGCTTGGATCAAGTCATGCCGGTGATCTATGGGGAGGACCGGGTGGGTGGGCTGTTCCTGGTACGGCCCGTGGTTCCCGTCAGTGGCGCCTACGGTAATAAGTTGGTCTGCGCCATCGGCTGGAGTTGGGGCGAAATCGAAGGAGTGCAGGCAGCCTATATCAATGGCGCCGACCTGCCGGCCGGTGTGAGCATGACCCATTACACCGGCACGGCGAGCCAGGCGGTCGACCTCATCCTCAAGGCGAGCCTGGCCGGTTTCAACGATGCCTTTCCGAATTGGGCCTATACGGTTTTCGTGATCCATCCGGGAGTGATCACCGGGTTCCCCCGCTTCGAAGCGGTGGTGCGTGGGCGTAAGGTCTACGATCCACGTAGCGGCATCGTGCAATGGAGTCGCAACCCCGCACTGTGCCTGCGCGATTTCGTCACCTCGACCCTGTACGGGCCGGGGCGCGACGTGATCGGCGTGGCGCAGGTAGCGGATCGTTGCGACGCCCTGGTGGGCGGCGTGGAGCCGCGCTGCCAAATGGGGTTGACCTTGGCCCGTAGCGCCAAGCTAAGCGAGCAGATCGACTTGTTCGCGGCCTACGCCGAATGCCTGTGGAGTTACGACGGGGACCGGGTCCTACTCGTGCCAGACGCGCCGGTGGCCGAGCCAGCCGCTGTCCTTACCCGAGCCGACATCATCGAGAACAGCATGCGTCTGACCGGCGCGGACCTGAGCGACGCGCCTACGGCGGTGACGGTCCGCTATACCCCCAGTAGCGGCAACGCCACGGCCTGGGGTGACCAGCCGGCGCGAGTGGCCCTGCCTGGGGTCGACACCGGAGATGTGCCGGAGCTTACGTCCGACGTGAACATGCCTGGCATACGCCGCCTGTCGGAGGCGACGCGCAAGGCGCTCATGCGCTTGCGTCGCTTGCAACTGCCGGGTCGTTACGCTTGGCAGGTGTTCGATGAAGGGCTGCGTTTTCAACGGGGCGATGTAGTCAGGTTACCCGACGTCTGGGGACTCACTAACCGGTGGGTGCGAGTGTTGAGTGTGGAAATGATTGCTCTGGGTATTCATCAGGTGACAGCAGAGCATTATGACGCGCTGCTTTACCCGGACGATATTCCCAGCGGTAGCGCCACTAGCGTGCCTGTCGGCGCGCTTGTTCCCCTATATGCCGGCGATATCCCAAGCGGCTGGACCTCATGGGCCGGAACGGAAGGACGTGCGTTGTTGGGTGCTGGCGGGAGTCATGCCAACGGGACAATTGGCGGCAGTAACTTGGTGAATATCAAGGGCATGACCACGGCTGTTCCTGATCATACCGGAACCGGTACGTTCAGCGCGCCGACTGGCCCCGCAATGGTGGAGCAGGGGTTCTCCTACGTGAATTCCGCGCTTCCGGGGGGTGGACATGCCCATGGTTATAGTACTGTCACGAACATGGAGCCGCTTTACTGGACCCTACGCTGGATTCAGAAGACCGGGGCGCCTGACACACTGCCAACGAATGCGGGCGTGCTGTGCAACGCACCCTTGGTATCCGGTGCCCTGACCGCCATTACTCGTTTCGCAGGACGGCTCGCTAAGGCCGGCGCCAATGTGGGCCCGGGCGGCAGTGTATTTCCCGTCAACGCTGGAGTGGCCCTGGATGTGGCGGGCGAACATACCCATGCCTATCGTCGTAAATTGACCAATGGTTTTTGGCGAACAGGTTCTTCCGTGTCTGCTGGCGGGCACGCTCATCCAGGGTCGGCCATCAAGGTAAACCTTAACCCCAAACGACGACGTCTGGTGCTCTATGTGGCCACGGGGGAAGCCGAAATAGTGCCCGGCGCAATCGTCGGCTGGCCTTTCGATGCGTTGCCCAATGCCAGTGGCTGGCACTGGTGCGACGGAGCGAACGGCACGGTAGACCTACGCGACTATTTCATCGAGTACGCCGACCCTACAACCGCGGGTAGCGTAGCGGGAAACAACACTGCTACATGGAGCGGCACCACGACCCCGGATGGTAAGCATAACCACAGAGGTGGGGTGTCCATGGCCGAAGAGACGACCGAGTCTGCAAAGCACAGTGCCGATGAGCCGAATCACCAACATACGATGGTGGGCTCGGCGCCCCACACCCCTGCCTTCTACGCCCTCCGCTTCATCCAATACACAGGTAACTGACAATGGCCTTCAGTTTGAATAAATGGGCCGATGTCGGTCGCGCGTTGACGCGCGCCGAAATCGACACGAACTGGACGACGATCGAGACCGCCCTCGCGGGGGTAAACCTCGCGCCGGTCAACATGCTCAACGACAGCGGGCGCTTCGCCGGCAAGATCGATCCCTCCACCCTGATGCTGGGAACCGGGTTCGCCGCCCATGGTTTCCTGACACCCTACAACAACTCCGGCCCCTGGATATCCGCCGGCAAGTTTGTCTTCGACAACAGTACCAATGGGGGGGCCGGCGAAGCGCTGACAGCGGATGTCCAGGCGTTGCTGGTCTCGATGGGACGCACGGGGGCCACCGCTCGCTACGGCGTGGAGTTCTATCTTGGCCAGCTCACCGCGGGAACCGGCCAGGCCGGTGCGATCGGCGGCAGTGGCTACATGCTCACCATCAACAATACCCGGGTGGTCTATGGCGCCGGTGGTTACGCTACCTTCGGCGCCCGGGTTCGGGCGAAGTCCGGCACCCTTTACATCGGCGTGCCGTACTACAAGAACGACACCTTGGTACCGGCGGGCACCGCGATCATGCCAGCGGAAGGCTTCGTGAAGATCCGTGTCGTTCATCAGACCGTGCTGGGCTACGACAACGTATTTCCTTACCTGGGCGCCGTTCCAGGCTCGATCATTCAGATGGCCCTCCCCGTGGTCACTCCGGGCATCGCCGACTTCGGCGCCTTGACCTGCCCCATCCCCACCCTTAACGGACTGAACTCATGAAACAGATCTTGCTGGATGGGCAACCCTTCACCTATGGGGACAGCCTGGAGATGATCGCCGCCATGGGCATCGACATCGGACGACTGTCCTTCGCGCCCGAGGACGTGGAGACGATGAAAACTCGCTTGCATGAGACAGCTCGGCGCTGGATGGACAGTGGCGCTCAAGGGCACCGATACAAGGACCTGCTGACGCTGTGCAGCTATGCAAACAGCAAGGTGGCGCGCTTCAGGGCCGAAGGCGAGGCGGGCCTTGAGTGGCGCGACCAGTGCCGCCTGGCGGTGGAGCGGATCATCGAGGAGAGCAAGGCCGATACGCGCACCGCACCGACCGATGAGGAACTGATCGCGAGACTGCCGGAGCTGAAATGGCCGGAGAAGTCCTCCGAAGTAGTCGAGGCTTGAGTAATCGCGGGTGCTCGCGTGACGCTGTAGCGACTTGCGTCCAGCGGGTGCCCGCCTTGCTCGCTTCAAGCCAGTAGTGAAGCGGTACCGTCCCGGCCATCGCGCTCGCGATTCATTCGTTTGAACTCTCGATGGGAGGTCACGGACGAAACAAGGGAGCGTTCGACGTTCCCCCCAAACAGTGACTGAGGTGAGAAATGGCTAGGAAGACCGTTGAAGATTTGTTTATCCACGAACTTTCGGACGTTTACAGCGCTGAAAAGCAGATCACCAAAGCTCTGCCGCGCTTGGCGCGCGCCGCGACCAACCCGGTGCTGGCCGAGGCCTTCAAGGCTCACCTGGAAGAAACCCAGGGCCAGATCGAGCGTATCGACCAGTTCGTCGAGATCGCCGGCCTGAAGCTCAAGCGCATGAAGTGCATCGCCATGGAAGGGCTGATCGAGGAGTCCAAGGAGCTGATCGAGGAAATCGAAAAAGGCGAGATCCTGGACGCCGGCCTGATCGGCGCCGCGCAAAAGGTCGAGCATTACGAAATCGCCAGCTACGGCACCCTCGTGTCCATGGCCAAGCACTTGGGCATGAAAGAGGAGGCGATCCGTCTGCTGGTGGACACCTTGAAAGAAGAAAAAGCCACCGACGAAAAGCTCTCGGCCATCGCCGAGCAAGGTGGCAACCAGGCGGCGACGTTGAAAAAACCCTAATGGGTTCGCCATCGTGTGGTGTCGATGAGCGTTGATCGACTCATCGACGGCACGCCGGTCTTACTGAAACGCCGCTCCGAGGAGCGGCGTTTCAGTAAGACCAGATACGATCTGTCCGAGACGCCACTCAAGGATGGTGGCGTAGCGCGTTCGCCCAGGCGCGGCCCTTTTCCCGCTCCCATTCCTCTTCACGCGTGTCATAGCGCTGGTGCCAATAGGCTTCGCGATCGCGCTCTTCCTCCATGGCTTGGCACTGGTGAAAACCGTCGTCCCAGCCCTGGGCGTAGAGCGGCAGGGTCGAATAGCGTGCGACGTCCTTGTGGAACCCGCCGATCCCGCCCGCGGCCTGTCGTCCGCTGCCGCATCCCGCCTCGAAACCCGCGGCGAACGCGGGGGGATAGCCTTCCGCCCGCAGGCGCTCCTGCTGCGATTGGCACCCCGTCAGGGCGATCAGCGACAGCAACCAAGGGAGCGGGAGACGGGACATGGCGGCATTCCGGACGGCCAGGGCGAAGCGGGACGCTTCGACGTTGAGGCCAGCCTAGGCGCGGCGATGTGGGCGTTTCGTCAAAACGGTGTGAGAAATGTCTGCAAGGTGCGTGCATCCGAGGCCAACGACGGCACCGCCTGTCTGGCGAGCGGTCCCGCGTCGGTCCCGTTGTCTTTTCTCAACTTCGGCTACGCTGAGAAAGTTAGCCGCCTCCTCGCCGCTAGCAGGAGCGCCACCGGTACGGTGCTCGCCATATGACGATGCCAGGATGACGCCATGCTTTCACATCTGACGATCACGCAAAAACTCAGCGCGGGCTTCGCGCTCATCATCGCCATCATCGTGGTGCTGGTCGGTATCGCCCGATACGGCTTCCAGCGGGTCGATGAAACCGTGGACTGGAACATCCATACGTATCAGGTCATCGACCAGGCGGGCATGCTGCTGGTCAGCCTGACCAACATCGAGACAGGCATGCGCGGCTTCGCCTTGAGCGGGCAGGAAGAGTTCCTCGAGCCGTTCAATGGCGGAAAAGAGGGCTTCGAGAAAAGCTGGAGCACCCTCAAGCAGCTCACCTCCGACAACCCACAGCAGCAGCGCCGCCTGGATGAACTCAAGGCTACTCAGGAAAAATGGCTGAGCGAGGACATTCAAGGCACTCTCGACCTGCGTCGGGCCGTGGTGGCGGGCACCCGCCCGATGGACGACGTGGTGCAGCGGATCGTCCAGCGGCAGGACAAGCAGAAGATGGACAACATGCGGCGCCTGGTGGCGGAAATACGGGGCGAGGAAGAGAAGCTCCTTACGACGCGCCGAGAGGCGCTGACCAGCGTGGCCAACTATGCCACGGGGTCGCTGATCGTCGGAGGCATCGTATCGGCCCTGGTGGCGCTGATCATCGCTTTCACCCTGTCCGCCAACCTCAAGCATCGGTTGAACAGCGCGGTTCAGGTCGCCAATGCCATCGCCGCAGGCCGCCTGAACGTAGCGATCAAAAACACCAGCCAAGACGAAATCGGCAAGTTGTTGCATGCGTTCGCGGCCATGCAGACGCGCCTGCGCGAGATGATCATGGAGATCAAGCAAAGCTCCCGGGATTTGCTGGACGCGGCGCGAAATATCTCCAACGTGTCGGGCGAGCTCTCCAGCGCCGCCCTTGATCAGTCGCAATCCGCCTCCAGCATGGCCGCGACCGTCGAGCAGTTGACCGTCAGCATCAGCCATGTGGCGACCAATGCCAGCGAGGCCCATGGGATTTCCACCGACTCCGGTAAGCAATCCGCGGAAGGGGGCGAAGTCATCCAGCGCACGCTGCAGAGCATGAGTGACATCGCCACGACCGTGCAGAACTCGGCTGGCCAGGTCGCCCAACTCGGCCAGCACATCGAGCAGATTTCCTCCATCGTCAACGTCATCACCGAAATTGCCGAGCAGACCAACCTGCTCGCCCTCAACGCCGCCATCGAGGCCGCGCGCGCGGGCGATCAGGGGCGGGGGTTCGCCGTGGTCGCGGATGAGGTCCGCTTGCTGGCGCAGCGCACCGGCAAGTCGACCCAGGAAATCAGCGACATGATCAAGACCATCCAGGCGAGCGCCCACGATGCGGTCAGCCGCATGGAGGTGGGCGTCGATCAGGTCGACAGCGGGCTGAAGCTGGCTCAGGCCGCCAACGGTGCCATCGAGCAAATCCGTCAGGGGTCGACGCGGATCATCTCGGTGGTCGACCAGATTTCCATGGCGCTGCAGGAGCAGGCGGCCGCCAGTCAGGATGTAGCCCGCGCCGTGGAGCGCATCGCGCAGATGGCCGAGCGGAATAGCCATGGCATCGCCGGTGCTTCCCAGAACGCCACCACGGTCGAGCAACTGGCGCTGTCCTTGGAGCGGCAGGTCGAGCAATTCGAAATCTGATCCCGCCGAGGCGTGCCCCCGCTACAGGCTCTGTGCGCGGCAACGACACTCTTCGTGAGGTTAGTCCCCGCGCCAGCCAGGTGTTCGAAGACGTGGACATGCGGGACAGGCGGCTATCGGTTCTCACGGCTGGGCCTTGCGGAGCGGAAGAACGCCGAACGATAGCGTGCCAGGGCCTGAACGTCATGTGCGGGCCGTGCGCTGCTGGCGATCGTCCCGGTGGCGGCTCGCCTGGAGGCGTCGGCAATGGCAGCGTAGCTGTCCTTTTTTCCGCTCCCAGGCGCCGGCCCGGTGGTACCGGCTGCGAGAGCGCTCCATGGGGCTCAAGGAGCGTAAGGCGACACCCCTTGACCAAGGGAATCGGCGGTCTGGCCCGGCGCGGCCGCTTCCTGGCCCAGGAGCCACTCCAGGATTTCCTCCCAAAGCGGTTGGGCGCTCTCGAGGAAATATCCCATGTGCCCTATCGTTTCCCCGGGTCGCGGCTGGAGATCGCGTCGGATCAGCGGGGCGTTGCGATAACCCTCCACGAAGGCATCCCGGGAGCGAGGCGGGGCCCAGGGATCATCCACCGAGGTGGCGAAGACGCAGGGCATGCGCACGTCCCCATAGCATGCCGCCACCTCGGCCATGCCGGGGTCGTCGAAGTAGTAGCGGGGGAACGCGCACCAGCGCTTCCAGTCCCGGTAGACCCCCAGCGGCAGGTCGTCGCCCATTCCTAGCAGGCTCCAGGCCATGTAGCCTTTCCACCACACGATCGGTGGCAGCACGCCGCTCCAGAGCAGGCGTACCTTGAGGGCTTCCGCCCGGCTCATCCAGCCGCTCCAGCCGGCGCCGCTGCCCAGGCAATAGCAGGCGGTGATCCGGTCGTGGTTGGGTAACAGGCCGATTCCGTGGCCGCCGAACGAATGGCCCACCCAGTACAGCGGCAGCGGCGCCTCGGCGAGCAAGTCCACGGCCGCGGCCAAGTCTTGGTAGGCCCAGTCCAGGTAGGACATGTGAAAGCCTTTCAGGGTGGCCGGCGCGGACTCGCCGATGCCTCGGTAATCGAGGGTGAGCACGTTCAGCCCACGCCGGGCCGCGTATTCCGCGAAGCGCCGGTAGAAGCGTTGCTTTACCCCGGTCGCGCCCGCGACGATCAGGTTGCCCCTGGCCGTCCCGGCGGCGGTATACCGGCAGGCGGACAACGGATACCCGTCCCGGGCGCTCAGGCGGATGCGCGCTAACGCGGGTGGCGACGCGGTGCTGCTCGATAGTGAATGCATGGTCGGTCCTGACGGGGTCGGTCCTGACGAGAAAGAAGAGGGCGGAGCCGCGCCGCCAAGCGAGGCAATACGCCGCTGGGCCTCAGCGCCCCGTGAACACCGGGTCGCGCTTTTGCAGCATCGCCATCACGCCCTCGCGAACATCGTCGCTTCGGAGCAAGGCATGCAGCGCGTCACCAAGGCGCGACAGCGCGGCCTCGTCGCCCTCGTCCCGGGCCTGGAAGGCCGAGCGCAACGTCGCCTTGATCGCCAGCGGCGCCGCCTGGGCGATGCGCTCGGCATAGGCGAGTGCGCGGGGCAGCGCCTGGCCAGGCTCGACGACCTCGGTCAGCAGACGCATGCGCAGCGCTTCCGCTGCGTCGAAGGCGTCGCCGGTGAGCAGGTAGCGCATGGCATCGGTCCAGCCGGCCGCGTGGGGAAAGCGCACGCTGGAGCCGCCCGACGGTGGAATGCCCCGGAGTACCTCCAGATGGGCGAAGCGGGCGTCGTTCGCGGCGACGACGATATCGGCGTTCAGCATCAGCTCGATGCCGACGGTCCAGCAGGTGCCCTGCACGGCCACCACGACCGGCTTGGTCCGGCGCGGCCCGGAAACGCCCCAGGGATCAAGGCCGGTCTCGGGGTAGCGGAAGCCGCCGGAGGCGAGCTTCGGCGTCAACTCCATCAAGTCGAGCCCCGCGGTGAAATGCTCGCCATGGGCGAACAGAACAGCGCAACGCAACGTGTCGTCGCGCTCGTAGTCGCCTAAGGCAAGGGACAGCGCCGTCAGCATGGCGCTGTCGAAGGCGTTGCGCTTGCCCGCGCGGTCCAGTCCGATCAGCAAGAGGTGGTTCCGTTGTTCGCGTGTGACGCGGCCCGGCCCGCTGTTGGCTTCGGTCATGGCTAGTGTCCTGATGCGTGAGAAGAACCCGGTCCGATTGGCAGCCGGGCGCCGCGACTTAAACTAAACAAACGTTCGGTAATGGTCAAATTGAGACGCCAGCCCTGATGGCGTAGCATCAACCGCCTTGATCGACAGGGTTCCCCCATGCGTCCTTCGAAGATGTCCCGCGACGAACTCCTTCAGCGTTGCGCCCGTACCTTCAAGCGCTTCGGCTACCACGGCACCACCATGGACCGACTGGCCGAGGCCTGCGGCCTGACGAAGGCCTCGTTCTACCACCACTACCCGAACAAGGAAGCCCTGCTTCGGGACGTTCTGGACGGTGTGCACCAGCACCTCGGCCGGGCCCTGTTCGCCATCGCTTATGACGAGAGCCTGACCCCTCGGGAGCGGCTCGCTCGCATGGGCGAGCGGGCCCTCAAGCTGTTCCAGGACGACGCCATCGGCTGCCTGATGGGCGTGGTGGCGGTCGATGCCTCCTACGGCAAGACCGAGCTCATGGAGCCGATACGGCTGTTCCTCAATGAATGGGCGAGCGCCTTCGCCCACCTCTATCTCGACAAATACGGCGAAGAACAGGCCCGACGCCTGGGCCGGCAATTGGTGGCCGACTTCGAGGGCGCCATCCTGCTGGCGAGGATCTACGACGAGACGCACTACCTGGACGCCGTGATTCAGCGGGCATTGTGGCAACTGAGCCCCGATGGCGGGAGCCAGGAGGGGCCCCGTTCCTGAATGGGGTTGAAGAGGGCACTTCGCCGCCCGGGCCTGCGGCAGGCACGCGCGCGAGTAACGGCGAGAGATGTAGCGCGGGCGCGTACAACCAGGCATTGCGGCCCGCAACCGCTCATCGGCTCCGCGAACGTACTCTCAAAAGTGAGAGGCGCGACAGGCGCTCCGAGGCATTAGTTTGAGGTTATCGCCTTGAGGCGATGACAACGAAAGGAGGCACATCATGAGCGCACGTTCCGTAGCTCTCTCTTTGAAAAATGAAACCCGGTACGACCTACTGTTGGACAGTGGAAACGTCGTACTCAACCACGGCGAATTCACCACTTATCCGCCTTCGATCATCAAGGCCGGCCAGACCGGCCGGTGGCAATCGGACTCCGACGGCTTCATGACGGGTACGGAAGGCCATCTGGGATACTTCATCCAAAATGGCGAAGGCAACCGAAATTGGGTTTACATCTACTGGGACGATCCTTATTCGGGCTCTAATGCCCAAGGCAGCGACCTGGCCGACAAGGTCCACTTCAGCATACGGTGCGTGTCCGGTATCGGCGGCAACAACGCGAATATGGATTTCGTGCTGTCGGAGACCGCCACTCAACAGCCATGGGCGATGAGAGCGGGCACCCGCGTCGCGCCTAAAGCCTGACGAAAAGGCCAGGGCAATGCCCTGGCCTCTCTCCTATCCACCGTTACGTCGTTCCGCCAGTCTCTCGGCCTTGTCGACGGTCTTCATAACGTTCGGCAATCCAATTCCGTCCGTTCACTTGGGCTTGTAGCCCCCGCGAGTCATTAGCAGCAAGGCGGTACGATGCGCCGATAGTCGTGCCCACTTCTACATGGTCGCTACCCGAGGTCCGTTCAAGGTGGCGCCTATGCAGGTGCACCTGCTCATCGCAGTGCGTTGATGACCGCAGACCTGTCTTCGTCGGGGCGCTGTTGCTGCAGCTGTTCGGCGACTTGGAGAGGGGTCTTGCCCTCGCTGTCCGGCTTCGACCTGTCGGCGCCATGCCGAAGGAGAAGCGCTACATTTTCGGGCTGGTTGAGAATGGCGGCGCTGTGTAAGGCGGTATAAGCGCGTTCCTCCTGGGCGGCCCGGATATCGGCATTCGCATCGAGGCCGCTGGCCAGGAATCGCGCAGCTAATTCAAACCGCCGAGGATGCTCGGATTGAAGCACGAAGGCGACTCCGCCATCGGCCTGCAACGCCTGGATATCGGACCGCTCCATGCGGAAATGGAACAAGTACTGGCGGCAAATGGGGGCCGGTATGACGAACCCATTGCCCGGCTCGCTGCACAGGATGAGCTGCTGCACCCGGTAATGGCGCATCCCGTTCAACACCGTGGCGGACACACCGACGAGCATCAGCAGGATGATGCCAGGAAGGGCGCGCCTGATCATGCCCGGCGACCCGGCGACCCGGCGACCCGGCGACCCGGCGACCCGGCGACCCGGCGCCATGAGCGGACAGAACGCGATGGCGTTTTGCACTTCATGGCGGCCGCCACGGGCCCGCATCGCGAACAGATCGGCACGGAATCGTCGGCTGATTTCAACACGCACCGCCTCGTATGTTTCCGCATCCATTAGGTCAACGTCCTTGGCGTGCTTGAACCAATGTTTTGCGGCCTTCTTGCCGAACCCTTTGATCAACTTGCCTGCATTCGGGCCGAATCGAAAAGGGTTGAAACGAGGGCGTCGACATATCCCATCGTGTAAGAGGCATCGATACCAGCAACCAGGTAGACCCTGCGCAAAGTTTCGCGTGTGGTCGGTGACAGCCATCGCGTCACATAGTGGCGCTATCAGCAGGGAAGAAGAACGCGAGCGCTTGCCGGGTTTCATTTTCATCGAGGACAAGTTCGTCCGCGGTGAATGTCCGTAGATATATCGTGCCTTCCGGGCTGTAGAACTCCCGGTGAGCGGCCATGGATTGGGGCCTTCGCGTCGGTCTTCAGTGGCAACACGATACTCAGTTGGATGTCGATGGTGACGACATACAGGAGCGCGCCAACGCCGCGTATTCCCCTTATTGGGGCGCCGCCGCCAACGTCTATCAACGCGTCGAGGGTTACGGTATCCAGCACGAGGGAAGTGAGTACATCCTCGCTGTGTATGAAACCCGCGAGGCGGCAGAGACCCACCTAGTTCACGTAGGCTCCGTTGAGCAGTCCGTCGCCCGCTGAAGTCCGCGCCGCCCGCCAGGCGGTGGGACTGTCGCAAACCGAGGCTGCCGACCTAGTGCATAGCAAGTTGCGCACGTGGCAGTAGTGGGAGATTGGGGATCGCAAAATGCACCCGGGCTGTGGGCGTTGTTCAGCATGAAAACCGCTCAAGCAGTCCAGGGCGATCTCCTGAAATCCAAGGATATCTCTTGCTCAAACCGAGGCGGGAACGCTCTGGATCGCCGCGAGCTTAGCGTAGGAGCCTGATCACCTGGGAAAAATCGGCTTCCGGCTCCCGCTCTTGCTGTTCCTCTGCCCGCTGGAGCGCAGTACGTCCGTTGCTGTCCCGAATTGCCTTGTCCGCTCCGTGTTCCAGCAGGAAGGCGACAACGGAGGGCTCGTTGAGGGTGGCGGAAAGGTGCAGGGCGGTGAAGCTGTTCTCGCTGAGGGTGGTGTGCATCACGGCGTTTACATCGAGCCCCTTTTCCAGGTAGCGCTCGGCAATCTCGAACTTGCCCTCGGCGGGCGGGGCCAGGATATAGGCCAGGCCATTGAGTGCGCGCATGCGCTCGATATCTTCGGGTCCGGTTCGCATCAGCAGGGTGTATTGCCGGCAGATCGATGGCAGGACCTTCCTGTAGCCGTCTTCCTGGCTGCAGTTGATCAGATCCTCGGTGCTGAGCTGACTCAGCCCAGCGATGGCCACACCGAGGATTGCGCAAGCCGCGATGGCGAGCGATATCACCAGGCGCTTCATGCGTTGCCCCGGGCGACCGAAGAAGCGCGCCAGGCGATCATCGGCGGAACAGCATTGCGCGGCGCAGAGGTGAGCATGGGGTCGATTTCGAGGCGAAAAGAGTTACTGATGCTGATGCGGACTACTTCGTAGATTTTCGCGTCCATCAGGTCAACGCCCTTTGCGTTCTTGAACCAGTGCTTGGCGGCTTTCTTGCCAAATGACTTGATCAATTTGCCGGCGTCGAAGGGGGAGCGGAGAAAACTGTCGAAGATAATCTGGACATACCCCATCGTATACGACGCATCGATAGCGGCAACCAACAATCCCTGGGCGAAACCCCGGGCATTGTCGTTGATCGGCATTCTGTCGATTGAGGAGGCTTTGATAGGAAAGAAGTATTTCAGAACCTGCCGAGTCTCTTGCTCGTTGAGGACAAGTTCGTCTGCGGTGAAAGTCCGTAGGTATATCGTCCCTTCCATGGTGCAGCTCTCCAGTGGTGCTGTTGATGCTCCCGAGTGTACCGGCTCGGGGCCATCGCCTAGGCTGACCGACCTCGCATTTCGCAATTAATGTGCGGGGAGCGCAAAAATTAAAGGCCTGCATCGCTGCAAGCCTTTGATTTATTGGTGCCGGCACCAGGAGTCGAACCCGGGACCTACTGATTACAAGTCAGTTGCTCTACCAGCTGAGCTATACCGGCAAGGGAGGCAGCATTATAGCCATCTGGATCGGCGAGTAAACCACTGATGGGTTTGAAGAAATCGGTTTGGGACGGTGCGGAAGGTCCGCTCGGCGGCCTTTTCTACCTTTCCAAGGACCGGCGCTGCTCTGAGACCGGCGGTGAGGGGCCTGCCAAGCTCGAAGCCTTTGGCACGCCGCTCGCTCCCTCAGCGCTCGGCGAGGATCAGTAGGTTGCGCGGCGTGAGGGTCGTTTCGCAGAAGGGGCCAACCTGTACGCGATAGCCGCGATCCGCCAGGTACAGGGCGCGGTCGAGGACCAGCCAGAGTTCCAGGGGGCGGCGAAACAGGGCGCGCAGCAGCTCCAGGTTGCGCACCTCGGCCAGGCGCCGCCAGCCGGCGCGTTCCCAGTGGGACCAGTCGATGTCCGCCGGCAGGTCCAGGCGGCCGCTGGCCAGGGCGATGGCCTGTTCGGCGAAGGGGCGTTCCAGCCAGGCGACGGGCAGCGAGGGGGTCGGCAGGTAGCGGTCCTCCCCCCGCAGGTGGCGTTGCAGTAGATCGAACCCGAGGCGGTGCGCCATGGAGCGGTCGCGCTGGCGGCGTACCCGGGCGCCGGCGGTGACGGTTTCGCTGATGGCGAGGCGGAGGTCGTCGCGTTCGAGGCGCAGCCGCGCGTCCTGGCCCGCCTGGGAGAGCGGCCGGTAAGCGAGAGCTTCGGTCCGGTTGTAGCAGCAGGGCGCCAGGGCCAGTTGGGCGCACCCCGCGGCGTCGGCCACGCGCATCAGCCGCGTGTGCAGGTCGCCGCAGGCATGCAGGGCGACGGGCGTGTGGTGGGCGTCGAGACGCTGGTCGGTTTCGTCGGCGAGGACGTCCTGTTGCAAGTGCGAGGCGTGCAGGCCCAGGCGGTCGCTCAGGCGTTGCCCCTCGGCCACCAGCTCGGCGTCCCGTTCCAGGCAGAGCAGGGGCCGGCCGTCATGGGCGAGGCGACGGCCCAGGTGGCCCTTGCCGGCGCACCAGTCGAGCCAGTGGCGCACCGGCTCGGTGAAGCGGAGGCTGGCGGCGAAGGCGTCGATCTGCTGCCATTTGCGCCCGGGCACGTCCACCGTGAAGCGGCTCGGCAGGACCGGCGCGGGCGACCGGGGAAACGGGTCCAGCGCGGTGAGGGCGGCGGCTTGAGTGGCCAGGGCGGGGTACGGGTCGGGCGCCTCGAGCAACCGCTCGGGATGGACGTGGTCGGCGTCCGCCGCTGGCAGGTCGCGGCCTCGCAGCCAGCTTGCGAGGGCGGGATGGCTGTCTTCCCAGGGCAGGCGCGGGGCCGTGAAGGGCTTCGGTCGCCACAGGGCCTGATGCTCGTGAAGGAACGCGTCCAGCGCGAGGAAACGCGCCCGCAGGTGCGGGCCGTGAAGGGGCTCGGGTGGATTCACGGGGCGGCCCGATGGCGAAGGGGGCGGCGAGTATAGCGCGCGAGGCCGGGGACCTCGCGTCCCTTCAGCGTCCTTGGCAGGCGTCGACCCGCAGCCAGCGCTCCAGCAGCTTGAACGCGCGGACCAGCACGTAGGCGATCACCAGGTAGAACAGCCCGGCGGCGAAGAAAATCTCCACCGGCAGGTAGGTGCGGGCGATGATGGTGCGCGCCATGCCGGTCAGTTCCAACAGGGTGATGGTACTGGCCAGGGCGCTGGCCTTGAGCATCAGGATCACTTCGTTGCTATAGGCCGGTAAGCCGATGCGCGCCGCCCGTGGCAGGATGATGAAGAACAGCGTCTGGACCCGGGACATGCCCAGGGCCTGGGCCGCCTCGATCTCGCCTCGGGGAATGGCCTGGATCGCGCCGCGCAGGATTTCCGCGATGTAGGCGGCGGTGTGCAGGGTCATGGTGATGACCGCGCACCAGAACGGGTTGCGCAGGTAGGGCCAGAGCAGGCTCTTGCGCACCAGGTCGAACTGGGCGAGGCCGTAGTAGACCAGGAAGAGTTGTACCAGCAGTGGCGTGCCGCGGAAGAAGAAGATGTAGCCGTAGGGAACGGCGCGCACGTACCAATGGCGCGAGCTGCGGGCGATGCCCAGGGGAAGCGCCAAGATCAGCCCGGCGACCACCGCGATGGCCACCAGCTCCAGGGTCAGCAGCGCGCCGTCCGCCAGTTTCGGCAACCACTTGAGGATGATGTCCCAGTTCATGCCGCGCTCCTGGTGAAGCCCCGCCCGGCGCGGCGTTCGAGGACATGCATGCCGATCATGGCGATGCCGGTCAGGCTCAGGTAGATGAAGGCCGCGACCATATAGAAGGTGAAGGGCTCCTTGCTGGCGGTCACGGCGATCTGCGAGCGACGCATGATCTCTTCTAGGCCGATCACCGAGACCAGCGCGGTGTCCTTCATCAGGATCATGAACAGGTTGCCCAGCCCGGGCAGGGCGATCCGCCACATCTGCGGCAGGATGATCCGCCAGAGGATGCGCGGGCGGGACAGCCCCAGGGCCTGGCCCGCTTCGCGGTGACCCTGGGGAATCGCCAGGATCGCGCCCCGGAAGACTTCCGTGGCGTAGGCGCCGAAGCACAGGCCCAGGGCCACGGCGCCGGCGGCGAAGGCGCTCAGCTCAAGTCCCGGGTGGCCGATGGTCTCGCCGAGGCTGCGCATCAGGTTGACGGTGCCGAAGTAGATCAGCAGCACCCAGAGCAACTCGGGCACGCCGCGCACCAGGGTGGAATACAGGCCGCCAAGCCATTGCAGGGGCTTGAGGGCCGAGGTCTTGGCCAGCGCACCGAGCAAGCCAAGCACCAGGCCGAGGCTCAGCGCGCATAGCGCGAGCTTGACGGTCATGAGCGTCCCGGCGGCCAGGGCGGGGCCGAAGCCATGGAGATCGAGGGTCATGTGAGGCTACCGCGGGAGGCCGGCGCCGGGCGCCGGCCCATCGCATCAATAAATGTCGAACGGGAAGTACTTGGCGCTGATCTGCTTGTACGTGCCGTCGGCGATGATTTCCCGCAGGGCGGTATTCAGTTTCTCGCGCAGCGGGTCGTCTCCCTTGCGCAGGGCGATGGCCACCTTGTCGTTGTCGAACACCGGGTCGCCCTTGAATTCGAAGTCCTTGCCGGCCTCGCTCTTGAGCCATTCCCAGTTGACGAACTTGTCGGCCAGCACGCCGTCGACGCGGCCCGAGGCGAGGTCGAGGTAGGCATTTTCCTGGGTGTCGTAGAGCTTGGTCTCCACCACGTCGCCCAGGTTGTCCTCCAGCCAGGTGCCGGCGATGGTGGCGCGCTGGGCGCCGATCACCTTGCCCTTGAGGCTGTCCTTGTCGGTCTTGAAGTCGCTGGTCTTGGGCGCGATGAATTGCAGCTTGTTGGTGTAGTAGGGGTCGGTGAAGTCGACCGCCTGCTTGCGCTCCTCGGTGATCGACATGGAGGCGGCGATGAAGTCGAATTTCTTCGCGTTGAGGGCCGGGATGATGCCATCCCAGTCGGAGGTGACGACTTCGCACTCGGTCTTCATCTTGGCGCACAGCGCCTTGGCGATTTCCACGTCGAAGCCGCCGGCCTGGCCGCTGGCGTCGATCAGGTTGAAGGGGGGGTAGGCGCCCTCGGTGCCGATCTTGAGCGTGTCGGCGGCGAGTGCCGAGGTGCCGAACGCCAGGGTGGCGGCCGCGGCCAGCAGAATCTTCTTGTAGTTCTTCATGGATGAGGCTCCGGATTAGCGATTGCTGGACATGAATTGTTTGCAGCGCGCCGATTGCGGGCGTTCGAACACCTCGGTGGGCGTTCCCTGTTCCTCCACCTGACCCTGGTGGAGGAACACCACTTCGCTGGACACCTGCCGGGCGAAATTGAGCTCGTGGGTGACCAGCAGCATGGTCCGGCCCTCTTCGGCGAGCGCGCGGATCACACTAAGCACTTCTTGTACCATTTCCGGGTCGAGCGCCGAGGTGGGCTCGTCGAAGAGGATTACCTTGGGCTGCATCGCCAGGGTGCGGGCGATGGCCGCGCGCTGTTGCTGGCCGCCGGAAAGATGGGCGGGGTAGGCATGGCGCTTGTCGGCGATCCCGACCTTGGCCAGCAGCGCCTCGGCGACCTCGGTGGCCTCGGCGCGGCTCTGGCCGAGGACCCGGCGCGGCGCTTCGATGACATTGTCGAGCACGGTCATGTGGGGCCAGAGGTTGAAGCTCTGGAAGACGAAACCGATCTCGCTGCGCAAGCGGTTGATCTGGCGGGGGTCCCGGGCGATCAGTTCGCCATTCTTCGCGGCCTTGAGCTTGAGGGACTCCCCGGCGACGACGATTTCCCCCTGATGGGGATTTTCCAGCAGGTTGATGCAACGCAGGAAGGTGGACTTGCCGGAGCCGGAGGAGCCGAGGATGGAGATGACGTCTCCGTCGCGCGCCGTGAGGGAAATGCCCTTGAGCACTTCGAGGTCGCCGTAGCGTTTGTGCAGATTGCGGATTTCCAGCGCGGGCGTGGCCACGGCCATGGGGACTCCTCTTATTATTCGAATGCGCTCCGTCTGCGTCTGGCCTTCCTGGCGAGGGCAACCTAGCACAGCGTTCCGTGAGGCGCCAAGCGGCCCGCGGAGCCGGGCCCGGAGTGGCCCGGCAAGGTGTCGCATCGGCGCAGCCCGCTGTCGCGTGGCCACAAGAAATCCGACCCGCCGGTCGAGACGCGCACGTCTTGCGCCAGGCCTTCCCCTTCGAACCGTTCAGCGGGCCAGCATGCCGCTGACCTTGTCCCGTAGCAGGTCGATGCTGAACGGCTTGGCGATCATTTCCATGCCCTCGGTGAGCAGTTGCCCATCGATGTCGGCGATTTCCGCGTAGCCGCTGGCGAACAGGACCGGCAGCTCGGGGCGCGCGCGCCGCGCCGCCTGGGCCAGTTGCTGGCCGTTCATGCCGGGCAGGCCGATATCGGTCATCAGCAGGTCGAGGGGCTGGTCGCTCTCGAGAATGGGCAGGGCCTGCTGGGCGTCGGCGGCCTGCAGCACGGTGTAGCCGAGCTCTTCGAGCACCTCGACGGTGAGCATGCGGACGATGTCCGCGTCCTCCACCACCAGCACGGTCCGGGTCGAGTCCTGGGGGGCGGGTGGGGTTTCCGAGAGGTCGTTGCGTTCTGGCATGGTGGTGTCCCTGGGCAGGTAAAGGGCGACGCGAGTGCCCTGGCCAGCCTCGCTGTGGATGCGAATGTGGCCGCCGGTCTGCTTGATGAAGCCATGGACCATGGATAACCCGAGCCCGGTACCCTGGCCGATGGTCTTCGTGGTGAAAAACGGTTCGAAGGCATGGGCGAGCGTATCGGCGCTCATGCCGCTGCCACTGTCGCACACTTTGAGCACGACGTAATCGCCCGGAGGCGGTGGCTCGTCCTGGGGCGAGCCCGCCTGGGTCAGGCGCCGGTTGGCCGTCTCCAGCCGCAGTTGCCCGCCACCGGGCATGGCGTCGCGGGCGTTATCGGTGAGGTGTTGCAGTACCCGCTGCAATTGGTGGGGGTCGCTGCGGGTCGGCCACAGATCCGGGGCGAGCCGGGTGCTCAGGACGATGGCCGGGCCGAGTTGGCGACGCAGCGGGGCTTCCTGGGCGCGGATGAGGTCGTTGAGGTCGACGGTGGACAGGGCCAGGGTCTGCCGACGCGCGAACGCCACCAGATTGTGGGTCAGCGCGGCGCCACGGTTGGCGGACACGCTGGCCGCATCCAGCAGCCGCTCCACGTCGGCGCGGGCCGTGGGCGACAACTTGCGGCGGATCAGTTCCAGGCTGCCGATGACGCCGGCCAGGAGGTTGTTGAAGTCATGGGCGATGCCGCCGGTCAACTGTCCGAGGGCCTCCATGCGCTGGGCCTGGTGCAGCACTTCCTCGGCATGCTTGAGGGCTTCCTGGGTGCGTTTTTCCTCGGTCACGTCCCGGGCGTTGCTGTAGATGTAGCGGCCGTCCGGCGTGCTGCGCCAGGCCAACCAGCGGTATTGGCCGTTCCGGTGGCGCAGGCGGTTCTCGAATGGCGGGGTGCGGACGCCCTCGGCCAGCCGGCGCCGCTCGTGCTCGGTGGCTTCCAGATCGTCGGGGTGGATCAGCCACTGCACGGTGCGCCCCACCAGTTCGCCCTCGCTCCAGCCCAGGGCGGTCTCCCAGGCGGGGTTGATGCTCAGCAGCACCCCCTCGGGGCTGGAAACGCAGAGCAGGTCCTGACTCAGGCTCCACAGGCGGTCGCGCTCTTGGGTGCGCAGCTCGATGCGTTGTTCCAGGTCGGCGGTGCGCAAGAGTCCTTCTTCATGGGCGCGGGCCTGGACGATGCCCAGCGCGAGGCTGTCGGCGACGCTGGCGAGAAAAGTCCGGTAGGCGCCGTCCAAAGCACGCCGTGGGCTGACACCGGCCACCAGGTAGCCCATCGGCGCGGCGCCGCTGCGGGCCTCGTAGAGCGGCTGGATGTGCGCGGTGCGCAGGGCCTCTGGCCAGGGCGTCAGGACCAGGCCCGGCGCGCGCTGGGCGAGGTCGGGGCAGGCGAGGCCGGTGCGGGCGGCGGTCTCCCCCAGAGGCCAGGGCGCTCCAGGGTCGTCCAGGTCCAGGGTCTCCGGCGCCAGGGGGTGATCGGCCGGCACGCCACTGGCGAAGGCTCGTCGCAAGCGTCCGGGCTGCCGCGGATCGGCCAGATAGAGTAGGGCGAACGGCAGGTCGGCCGGCGCCGATTCCAGCAACGTCCGGGCCCGGTCGCAGAAGGCCGGCGCGCTCCGGCTCTGCGCCCCGGCTTCCGCCAGCGAGGCGAGCAAGTGGGCGCGGCGCGCCTCGAGGACCTTGGACGTGGTCTCGATGACCGTGTTGTACAGGCCCACCGGCCGTCCGTCCGCCCCGGGAATGGGGCTCACGTTGTAATTGAAATAGCACTCCTCGACGTAGCCGAAGCGCTGCATCGGCAGCAAGCCGTCCTCGGTGTGCACGGCCACCCCGGTGCGCATGATGCCTTCGAACATCGGCTGGAGGATCGACCAGATCTCCGACCAGGCCTCGCGCGCCGGGCGGCCCAGGGCCCACGGATGCTTGTCGCCGGGGATGGCGCTCCAGGCGTCGTTGTACAGCAGGTGGAAATCCTCGCCCCAATAGATGCACACGGGAAACTTGCAATTCAGCCCGACGCCGAGGATGGCCCTGAGGATCGGCGACCAGCCGCCATAGGGGCCGAGGGCGGTGGCGGCCCAGTCGGTGCCGCGGATCAGGCTGGCCATGGGACCGTCGCCGGCGATCGACTCGCTCGGGCCCGGCGCGGGCGATGCGGGTGGAAGCAGATCGGCCATGAGAGGGTAAATCCTGACTGCGAGGGAACGGAGAGCGAGCCCGGGAGGCGTTGTTTAGAAGACGGGCGAGGGTAAAAGATTCCGTCGACCTGTGGAGGGTGAAAAATTGTTCGAACCCTTTTTCGGCCATGCGGGTCGATAGCGGGTTGCACGGCTGGCCGGGTTCCCCAGGGCCCTATCTGGCCGGTCTCCGGGCGGCTGGTTTGAAGTCTTTCCAGGCTGCCAGTACCATCCGGAGCCTTGTCCGTCTCCCCTCCATCCACCTCCGACCCTCGCGCCCGGAATCCGATCCGATGACCAGCCTCGACGAGCAAAGCTTTCGCCGTATTCTCGCCCGCAACGTTTCCCTGCCCCTGGGCGTCGGGCTGCTCAGCGCCGTGTTCTTCGCCGTCCTCATTGGCTATCTGCTGAACGTGCTGGATTGGGTCGAGCACACCGACCGGGTGATCGGCAACGCCAACGAGGCCGCCAAGCTGGCGGTGGACCAGGAAACCGGCATGCGCGGCTTCATCATCGCCGGCGGCGAGAGCTTCCTCGACCCCTACGAGCTGGCGATCCCGCGCTTCGCCGCGCAGATCCGCACCCTGCTCGACCTGGTGGCGGACAACCCGCAGCAGGTCGACCGCCTCAAGCGCATCGAGGCCCTGCAGAAGCAGTGGAACGAGGTGGCTTCCGAACTGATCGCCATGCGTCGCTCCGGCCAGGACATGGCCCCGGTGATCGGTTCCGGGCGCGGCAAGCGCATCACCGACGAGGTGCGCAACGAGTTCGCCGCCTTCATCGCCACCGAGGAACAACTGCGCTTCCAGCGCAAGGCCACCGCCAACACCAGCACCTTCTGGCTGGTGGGGGGCTACCTGGTGTTCAGCCTGCTCATCGGGGGGTTCCTCGCCTATGCCGGTCGCCGCGAGCTGATGGGGCTGTCCCAGACCTATAACAGCGCCTTGCGCCAGCAGAACGACCACGCCAAGGTCCTGCACCACCAGGCCTGGCTGCGCAGCGGCCAGACCCAGATGGCGGAGAAGCTGATCGGCCAGCAGGGCATGAACCAGCTCGGCCGCTCCATCCTGGAGTTCCTCGGCCAATACCTGGGCTCGGTGGTGGGCGCCGTCTATGTGCGCGAGCATCACGGCGGGCTCACCCGGATCGCCTCCTACGGGTTCTCCCGCGAGCAGGAGAAGGCCGACCAGTCGTTCTACAGCGCCGAAGGCCTGGTGGGCCAGGCGGTTCAGGAAAAACGCCTGATCCAGCTCAGCGACTTGCCCGCGCATTACCTCAAGGTCACGTCCGGGCTCGGCGAGGGCGAGCCTCGCAACGTCGTGTTGCTGCCGTTCACCGACGAGGACCGGGCCACCGGCGTGGTGGAGTTGGGCTTCCTTGGCCAGCCCACCGAGCGCGACCTGGAGTTCCTCACCTTGATCGCCGGCAACGTGGGCAGCTCCATCGAGGCCGCCCGCTACCGCCACCGCTTGCAGGAAGTGCTGGCCGAGACCCAGCAGCTCAACGAGGAGCTGCAGGTCCAGCAGGAAGAGCTCAAGACCGCCAACGAGGAGCTGGAAGAGCAGTCGCGCATCCTCAAGGAGTCCCAGGGCCACCTGGAGAGCCAGCAGGCGGAGTTGGAACAGACCAACTCGCAACTGGCCGAGCAGGCCCAGGAACTGGCCAGCCAGCGCGACGCCCTCGACCAGAAGAACAACGCCCTCAACGAGGCCCAGGAGCAGCTCGAGCAGCGGGCGCTGGAGCTGCAGCGCGCCAGCCGCTACAAGTCCGAGTTCCTCGCCAATATGTCCCACGAACTGCGCACGCCGTTGAACAGCTCGCTGATCCTGGCCAAGCTGCTGGCGGAGAACGTCGACGGCAACCTCAACGAGGAGCAGGTCAAGTTCGCCGAATCCATCTATTCCGCCGGCAACGACCTGCTCAACCTGATCAACGACATCCTCGACATCTCCAAGGTGGAGGCCGGCAAGCTGGACGTGCGTCCGGAAAGCAGCCGGGTGTCGAAGATGGTGGAATCCCTGCAGATGCTGTTCGAGCCGCTGGCCAGCCAGAAGCGCCTTGCCTTCCGGGTCGCGCTGGCCGAGGACGCGCCCAAAGTGCTCTTCACCGATCGTCAGCGCGTCGAGCAGATTCTCAAGAACTTACTGTCCAACGCGCTCAAGTTCACCGAAAAAGGCGAGGTCTCGCTGACCGTGAGCCGCCACCCCAAGGGCATCGCCTTCGCCGTGCGGGATACCGGCATCGGCATCCGCGAGGACCAGCAGGAGAGCATTTTCGAGGCCTTCCGCCAGGCTGACGGCACCACCAACCGTCGCTACGGCGGCACCGGCCTGGGCCTGTCCATCTCCCGGGACCTGGCGAAGCTGTTGGGCGGCGCCATCATCGTGTCGAGCCAGCCGGGCCAGGGCAGCACGTTCACCCTGCTGCTGCCGGAAACCTATGAGGAGCCCCTGCTCGACGGCGAGACCGCCGTGTCTCCCGCGCCCCGACTGGACCTGCCCAGCTTGCCGATCACTCCTACCCCCACTGCCCCCGAGTCCGCGCCCGGCGCGCCGGCCAGCGAGCGGGTGCCGCTGCCGAGCTTCGCCGACGACCGCGAGCGGGCGCCGTTCCCCGGCCGCGCGGTACTGGTGATCGAGGACGAGCCCAAGTTCGCCAAGATTCTTTACGACCTCGCCCACGAGCTGGGCTACCACTGCCTGGTGGCCCACGGCGTCGACGAGGGCCTGAGCCTGGCCCGGCAGTTCCGCCCCGACGCGATCCTGCTGGACATGCGCCTGCCCGACGGCTCCGGGCTGAGCATGTTGCAACAGCTCAAGGAGGACCCGCGGATCCGCCATATCCCCGTCCACGTGATTTCCGTCGAGGACCGCATGGAGGCCGCGCTGCACCTGGGCGCCATCGGCTACGCGGTGAAGCCCACCACCCGCGAGCAGCTCAAGGAGGTCTTCGGCCGGCTGGAGGCCAAGCTGGACCAGAAGGTCAAGCACATCCTGCTGGTGGAGGACGACGCCCGCCAGCGCGACAGCATCGCCCGCCTGATCGGCGACGAAGACATCGAGATCACCGCCGTGGAACTGGGCAGCGAGGCGCTGGAGAAGCTCCACGCCACTGTCTTCGACTGCATGATCATCGACCTGAAACTGCCGGACATGCAGGGCAACGAACTGCTCAAGCGCATGGCCAGCGAGGAAATCTGCTCATTCCCGCCGGTGATCGTCTACACCGGGCGCAACCTGTCCCGGGACGAGGAAGCGGAGCTGCTGAAATATTCCCGCTCCATCATCATCAAGGGCGCCCGCTCGCCGGAGCGCCTGCTGGACGAGGTCACCCTGTTCCTGCACAAGGTGGAGTCGGAGCTGTCCAGCGACCGCCAGCGCATGCTCAAGACCGCCCGCAGCCGTGACAAGGTGTTCGAGGGCCGGCGCATCCTGCTGGTGGACGATGACGTGCGCAACATCTTCGCCCTCACCAGTGCCCTGGAGCAGAAGGGCGCCGACGTGGAGGTGGCGCGCAACGGGCTGGAAGCCCTCGACAAGCTCAACGAGGTGGACGATATCGACCTGGTGCTGATGGACGTGATGATGCCGGAAATGGACGGCTACCAGGCCACCATGGAAATCCGCAAGGACCCGCGCTGGCGCAAGCTGCCGATCATCGCGGTGACCGCCAAGGCGATGAAGGACGATCAGGAGCGCTGCCTGCAGGCCGGCGCCAACGACTACCTGGCCAAGCCGATTGACCTGGACCGGCTGTTCTCGCTGATCCGGGTCTGGATGCCGAAACTGGAACGCATCTGACATGGCCGAGCGCGATATCGAGATCGAGTTGAAACTGCTGATCGAGGCCATCTACCTCAAGTACAGCTACGATTTCCGCGACTATTCCGGCGCCTCCCTCAAGCGCCGGGTGCTGCACGCCCTGGGTCAGTTCGACTGCAAGACCATCTCGGCCTTGCAGGAACGGGTGATCCACCAACCCCAGGCGTTCATGCAGTTGCTGCAGTACCTCACCATCCCGGTGAGCGAGATGTTCCGCGACCCGTCGTACTTCCTCGCGCTGCGCCAGCAAGTGGTGCCGGTGCTGCGTACCTACCCCTCGCTGAAGATCTGGATCGCCGGCTGCAGCACCGGGGAAGAGGTGTACTCCATGGCCATCCTGCTGCACGAGGAAGGCCTGCTGGAGCGCAGCATCCTGTATGCCACCGACATCAACCCCAGCTCCCTGGAAAAGGCGCGCCAGGGCATCTTCTCCCTGAACAACATTCGCGGCTACACCGAGAACTACCAGCAATCGGGCGGGAAGCGCTCGCTGTCGGACTACTACATCGCCGCCTACGACGGCGCGCTGTTCGACAAGAGCCTGCGCGAGCGGGTCACCTTCGCCGACCACAGCCTGGCCACCGACAGCGTGTTCGCCGAGACCCAGTTGATCTCCTGTCGAAACGTGCTGATCTATTTCAACAAGAAGCTGCAGAACCGCGCCCTCGGGTTGTTCCACGAATCGCTCTGCCACCGGGGCTTCCTCGGCCTGGGCAGCAAGGAGAGCCTGGACTTCTCCAACTATGCCCAGCGATTCGAGGCGGTGGTTCGCCAGGAACGGATTTTCCGCAAGCTATGAACACCGGATCGTCGACCCTCGACACCCCCGTGCTCCCCCCCCGTCGCTTCGAGGCCCTGGTGGTCGGCGCCTCGGCGGGCGGCGTGCAGGCCATGCTGGAGCTGTTCGCGACCCTGCCGGCCGACTACGGCCTGCCGGTGATGGTGGTGCTGCACCTGCCAGAGGGGCACCATAGCCGCCTGGCCGAGGTGTTTCGGATGCGCGTCGCCCTGCCGGTCAAGGAAGCCGAGGACAAGGAGCCCGTGCGTCCCGGCGTGCTGTATTTCGCCTCACCCGGCTATCACCTGTCCATCGAGCAGGACCGCAGTTTCTCCTTCAGTCGCGAGGAGCCGCAGCATTTTTCGCGGCCCTCCATCGACTTCCTGTTCGAATCCGCCTCGGACGTGTATACGGATGCCTTGGCCGGGGTCCTGCTCACCGGCGCCAACGACGATGGAGCCGCCGGCCTTGCCCGGATCAAGCGTCGCGGCGGCCTGACCGTGGTTCAGGACCCGGCGGATGCCCAAGTGCCCACCATGCCACTGGCCGCGCTGGCGTTACACCGTCCCGATTTCATCCTTCCCCTGCGCGCCATGCCCGCCGTGCTGGCCCAATTGGATGCTGCCTCATGCTGAGCGCCACCGAAAGCAAGCTGCTGATCGTCGACGATCTGCCGGAAAACCTGCTGGCCCTGGAGGCGCTGATCAAGGGCGAGGGGCGCGAAGTTTTCAAGGCGCAGTCGGCCGACGAGGCCCTGGCGCTGCTCCTGGAGCATGAGTTCGCCCTGGCCATCCTCGACGTGCAGATGCCCGGCATGAACGGCTTCGAGCTGGCCGAGCTGATGCGCGGCACGGAAAAGACCAAGCACATTCCCATCGTTTTCGTCAGCGCCGCCGGCCGCGAGCTCAATTACGCCTTCAAGGGCTACGAGAGCGGCGCGGTGGACTTCCTGCAAAAGCCCCTGGACGTGCAGGCGGTGAAGAGCAAGGTGAACGTCTTCGTCGACCTCTACCGCCAGCGCAAGGTGATGATGCGCCAGGTCGAGGCGCTGGAGCGCGGCCGCCAGGAACAGGAAACCCTGCTCGCCGAGCTGCGCGCCACCCAGGAGGAATTGCAACGGTCGCTGCGCATGCGCGACGACTTCATGTCGATGGTTTCTCACGAGGTGCGCACCCCGCTCAACGGCCTGATCCTCGACACCCAATTGCGCAAGATGCAACTGGAGCGCAACAACGCCGAGGCGTTCACCTTGGACAAACTGAGAGCCATGTTCGCCCGCGACGAGCGTCAGTTGCAGAGCCTGATCCGCCTGATCGAGGACATGCTGGACGTCTCCCGCATCCGCACCGGCAAGCTGTCGATCCGCCCCCGGCACTTCGACTTGGCCCAACTGGTCCGCCAGGTCGTGGAGGGCTTCGCCCAGCAGGTGGTGAACGCCGAGTACGAGATTTCCCTCTCCGCCCCGGAGCCGATCTTCGGCTCGTGGGACGAATTCCGCATCGAACAGGTGCTGGCCAACCTGCTGACCAACGCCCTGCGCTATGGGCAGAAGAAGCCCATCGAGGTCAGGGTCCATCCGGTGCCGGAAGGCGCGCGCATTGACGTGCGCGACCATGGCATCGGCATTTCGCCGGAATACCAGCGGCGAATCTTCCAGCAGTTCGAACGCGGCGTGGGCGCCGAAGCCGTCGCCGGGTTGGGCCTGGGGTTGTATATCTCGGAGCAGATCGTCAAGGCCCACCGCGGGCGCATCGAGGTGCAGAGCGCTCCGGGAGAGGGTTCGCTGTTCAGCGTCTACCTGCCCTTGGGCCCCGAGGGCGCGGGGGCCTGACCGCCTGGGACGGTTCGTCGCACGAAGGGAAACTTGCCGGGCCGGCACGGTCGAAATCCGCGACCCATCGCTCCGCCCGGGTCGCTGGCCGTGCCAGGCCGCTCAATCGGATTCGGAACCATGGAAAACGCAGTGAAGAAAACGGTGCTGGTGGTCGAGGACGAGCCGGCGATCCTCATGTTGCTGGTCGACTACCTGACTGGCGAAGGCTACCAAGTGTTGCAGGCCGACTCGGCGGACACGGCCTTCCTGATCCTCGCCGGGCGCCCGCGCCTGGACCTGTTGATCAGCGACTACCGGCTACCCGGCGGCGTTTCGGGCGTCAAGATCGCCGAGCCGGCCCTCAAGCTGCGCCCCGATCTTCAAGTCATCTTCATCAGCGGCTACGCCACGGAAATCTTCGAGACCGGCAGCGATGTGCTGGACAAGGCCACCGTCCTCGGCAAACCGTTCTCCATGGAGACGCTCAAGCGCACCATGGAGAGCTTGCTGGGCTGACCCCGGTCAGTCGGTGGGCCCCGTGAGGCGCTTGACGCTCACGTAGTTGGACAGCAGCCCGCCCACATCGCCGTTCTCGATGCGGATGATGGAGAAGCCGATGAGGCCCAGGCCCGTGAGGTTGAAGGGCGGGAGGGGCGCGAGCGGGGCAAGCTGCCGATACTGGTAAGGAGGCGAGAGAATCTGGTCCTCGAAGTTTTCTAGATTGAGGCTCATCCAGCCTGTATCGGCCTCGGGTGCTGGCACGTTGGCTCGAACGTAGCGACCGCCCAGGATATCGCTCTCGCCCACCCCCATGATGTTGGTGATGGCGCACAGGTTCGTCTTCAACGGTTCGTATGATGCTTGGCCGTCGCGATCGATGGGCCAGCTCTCCATGTATTCGCAGACCCGGCCGGGGGCTCTATAACGGGGCATGAAGGGCGAATAGCGCTCGGCCTCGGGGTCGGCGTTGAGATAAGCCTTGGTCGGGAAGGTGATCACCCAATCGGTTTCGGCGTTCAACCCGGCGCCATAGGCGAATTCGCCTCCTAGGCTCCTGTGGGTCAGCAGCGCCGTGACTGCTTCGGCGCCATTGCGAAAGGCCACTGTCGTGCCGCGCATCGTGGCGTAGGCCGTCTCGCTCTGGGCCAGGGACGGCTCGGGGTCCTCCGGGCGAGTCTGCCGCGCGCCCATGCTGAAACTCTGCAAGGCCGTGGCATCCAGATTGATCTGGTGGCCGTTCATCACGTTGGTCAGGGTCGCGCTGCCGAACAGCCGGCCGGACGGCACGGCGAGCCCGGCTCGACTGTCTTGGGCCCAAACGCCACCATCGGCGAACGCATCGCGGAAGGCCGTGCAGTCCTTGGCCTCATACAGTGGCCTGACCGGCCCTTGCGGGGCGGGAGTCCCCATCTCGATGACTTCGAGGGTCCCTACGCGGCTGCGGGCCGCCAGTTCCGGGTCGCCGACACCCAGCTCCACGCCCTCGGCCGGAAGTGGCGGCAGGGTGCAACTGGCATCGCGACTGACCAGACGGGTGCCGGCCTCGCTGCGGGTCAGCACGCCGGTCCAAGTGTCGCGGCCCTTCAGGTAGAGGTTGAGGCTATGGACAACACGTCCATCCATGCCCTCTAGGAAGCGAACCTTGGCGATGCTGGGCGAGTCGCTTGAGTTGGTGATATGGATGGCCGTGTCGTTGCCCGACTCCACACTATAGATCGGGTAGATCAACGCCTGGCCCTGGCCCTGGCCCTGACCGACAGTTCCACCGCGCTGGCGGAGCCGGTCAGTCAGGCCCACGGCCATGGCGAGGGTAAATATTCATGGTTAGGCCCCTGTGGTATGAAAAGCGGCGCTGTTCGACGGGGAACCTTTCATTGGATGAACAGCTCATGGGGAATCGAGGTCAGGCGCTTCACGCTCACATAATTGGCCAGCAGCCCTCCAACGTCGCCGTTCTGGATACGTATGATCGAGAACCCGATCATAGGCAGGCCCTCGACATCGAACAGGGCCGGCGCATTGGTCGGGTAGATGATGCGTTTTTGCGGCCACTCGGGAATGCCATTTTCCTCCCCCATCCAGAGACTTATCCAGCCGGTGTCTCGGTCGGGCGCGGGTCTCTGCGTACGCACATGCCGGCCGCCGAGGATATTGCTGTCGCCGATGCCAATGATGTTGGTGATGGCGCAAAGGTCGGTTGTGAAGGGCTCGCAAGTCAGGCCGTTCGGCCCGGGCGTGGTCACGAACGGGGAATGGCGCTCGCCCGCCTGGTCCGGCGTGGTCAGGGCATTGAGATAGGCCTTGGTGGGGTAGGTCACCACCCAGTCGGTCTCGGCGTTCAAGCCGGCGCCATAGGCGTACTCGCCTTGGGCGGTTTTGTGCGTCAGCAGCGCGGAGACCGCCTGGACGCCGTTGCGGAAGGGAAGCACCGTGCCTCGCAGTGTCGCGTAGGTCGTTTCGCTCTGGCCAAGGGTCGGCTGGGGATCCTCCGGACGGGTCTGGCGCGCGCTCGTGCTGAAATCCAGCAGCGCGGTGGCATCCAGGCCGATCTGGTAGCCGTTCATCACATTGGTGAGGGTCACGCTGCCGGACAACCCGCCGCGAGGGGGGAGGAGCCCGGCGCGACTGTCCTGCCCCCAGAGCCCGCCTTGGGCGAAGGCGCCTTGGAGGGACGCGCACCCGTCGCCGAAGAGCTGCGCGAGCGTGCCGCGCATGGGCTCCGCCGCATGGGGATCCGGCGTTCCCATTTCAATGACTTCGATGACACCCACTCGCGCTCGGGTGGGCAGGACCGGGTCGGCGCCGGGACTCATGCCCAGTACGACGCCTTCGGCCGGCAACCGGGGCAAGGTGCAAGTGGGATCGCCGCTGACGAGACGCGCGCCGTTGTCCTGCCGGGTCAACACGCCCGTCCAGACGTCATAGGCATCCAAGTAGAGGTTGAAGCTATAGGCCACCTTGCCGGTCAGTCCTTCGAGGATGCGCACCTTGGCGATGCTGGGCGAGTCGCTCGAGTTGGTGATGTGAATGGCCGTGTCGTTGCCGGCCTCCACGCTGTAGAGCGGGAAGATCAATGCCTGGCCCTGGCCGCCGGTCGACAACTCGACGGCGCCGACGGTGCTTGAGAAGCCCAGCGCGGTGGCCAGGAACAAAGAAGAGACGTTCATGTTCAGTCGTCCTTATGAAATGAGGAGTGGGCGGCCGAGGAGGCCTGGCCCGGCCCCGGGCTTGGCGGCTGCGTTGCCCAGGGGATTCCCACCCTGGAAGAGCCTGTTCAATTGTTCGCCGGTGAGGTCAGGCGCTTGACGCTCACATAGTTCGACAGCAGCCCGCCGACGTCGCCGTTCTGAATACGGGTGATCGAAAAGCCGAGCATGCCCAGGCCTTGAAGGGAAAAGGGCGGCTGGCCTTGGGTAGGGGAGAGGTGACGTTTACGAGCCTCGGAAACGATGCCCTTTTCTGTCAGCGAGAGGTGCAGCCAACCGGTGTCGCTACCGGGGCTGGCCAGTTCCGTGCGCACAAAGTGGCCGCCGAGGATGTTGCTGTTGCCCAGGCCGATGACATTGGTGATGGCGCAGAGGTCGATTTTCTCCGAGTGACGGTCCTTGCCGTCGCGATCCAAGTACATGACGTCGACGGCTTCGCAGGTGGCGCCGTTCTGGTCCGGCGTCGTCCTGAAGGGTGAGCCGCGCTCTCCCGTCGCATCCGGCGTGGTCAAGGCATTGAGGTAAACCTTGGTGGGGAAGCTGACCACCCAATCGGTCTCGGCGTTCAAGCCCGCCCCATAGGCGTAATCGCCGTCGGCCGCGGAATGGGTGAGCAGGGCCGTGACGGCTTCGGTGCCGTTGCGGAATGGCAGTACGACGCCGCGCATTCTCGCTTCGCTGGTTTCGCTCTGGCCCAGGGTCGGCAGGGGATCCTCCGGGCGGGTCTGGCGGGCCTGCCGACTGAAGTCCAGCAGCGCGGTGGCGTCCAGGCCGATCTGGAGACCATTCATCACGTTGGTCAAGGTCATGCTCCCCGACAGCAGGCCGTAAGGTTTGCCAAGCCCGGTCGTGCTGTCCTGGGCCCAGATGCCGCCCTCGGCGAAGGCCGTCTGGAAACGGGTGCAGTCCCTCTCGCCATAGAACAAAAGGTAGAGTTCGTCCTTGACGGCTTCCGAGGCATTGAGAAACGAGGGCCCGCCCATTTCAATGACTTCAAGGGTGCCTACGCGGCTGCGGGCCGCCAGATCCGCATCGCCGGCGCCCAGCTCCACGCCCTCGGCCGGTAGTTGCGGCAGGGTACAACTGTCATCGCGACTGATCAGGCGGGTGCCGGCCTCGCTTCGGGTCAGTACGCCGGTCCAGACGTCCCGGTTACCCATGTAGAGGTTGAAGCTATGGACCACCTTGCCCGAGCCCCCTTCGAGCAGGCGAACCTTGACGATGGTGGGTTCATCACGACCATTGGTGATGTGGATGGCCGTGTCGTTGCCCGACTCCACGCTATAGATCGGGTAGATCAGCGCCTGCCCCTGGCCACTGGGGGAAAGTTCGACCGCACCGGCGGTGCCAGTCAGCGCCAGGCCCAGGGCCAAGGCAAGAGGAGTGAAATTCATGTCGCTCGTCCTTTGAGTGAAGAGAGGTTCGACTGTTGCACGTCGGCCGGTCGATGCGTCGGCTGGCTCCGTACGAATGTCCCAAGGGGAGTTGCTTAAACGGTAGCGCCGATAGAGTTGGCCAACAGGCCAACCCCGTCCCTTTCGGATGCCTGCCCCCGACCATGGGCGAACCGTCGAGCCGGGCTTGCCCCTTGGGGGTTCGAGGATACGCTTGCGATCCTGGCTGTTTTCATCGGGCCGGGCTGGGCCTGGATCAATGCCCGGTGCCATCGCCGCCCCCGCTGCTGCTGAGCTTGCGCGAGGTCTTGTGGGGCCAGGCGGCGGAGTAGTTGGAGAGCAGGCCGCCGACGTCGCCGTTCTGGATGCGCACGACGGCGAAGCCGATGGCCGGCAGGCCATAGACGCTGCGACCGGTGGCGGACAGCAGGCGATAGTCCTTGGGGTCCTGGTCGAGGCGCAGCCAGCCGGCCTGGTAGCGCTCGTCGGCGAGGGTCAGGCCGACGCCGCCTTGGCCGACGATCTCGCTGGCGTTCAGACTGACGACGTTGGTCGCCCAGCACAGCTCCAGGGCGCCGACCGGCCCGACGCCATGGCCGATGCGGTCGTAAGCGGCGAAGCCGAGGCGATCGCAGGCGCTGCCGCCACGGCTGGAACTCCAGCCGTGGCTGAAGGGCGCGCGGGCCTGGCTGGAGCCGGACAGGGCCGGCGTGACGTAGAAGGATTTGGTCGGGTAGGTCACTACCCAGTCGGTCTCGGCATTGAGGCCGGCCCCGGAGGCGTAGTCGTTCTTCAGCCAGGGCGTGGCCAGCAGGGCGCTTACCGCGTCGACGCCTCGGTCGAAGCGGGTCTTGGCGCCGTCGGGGAACACCACGTCGAGGGTGCCCGAATCCAGGCTGGGCAGGGCGCTCTCCGGGCGGGTGTGCAGGCGGGCGCCGGCGGCCCAAAAACCTTCCAACGCCACGGCATTGAAGCCGTCCTCGTTGCCCTTGCCGACATTGATCAGCGTCGCCGTGCCGTACAAGCCGCCGCTGGCGGGGAGCACGCCGGCGCCGGTGTCGCGCTCCCAGACCCCGCCCGGCTCGAAGGCCGCCCGCAACGCCGCGCACGGCTCGGCGGAACGGCCACCGTCGTCCAGGGCCACCGCGACCTGGGCGTTGGGCAGGGCGCCGGTGAGGGTCAGGTCGGCCGGCAGCACGCCCATCTCGATGACTTCCACATGGCCGAGGCGGGTGCGTGCCTCGCCCTGGGGGCCGCCCTGACCGGCGGCGTAGTCGTTGCCCTGGTAAGCGGCGGGGGACAGCTCGAGGCCGTTGCGCTCGATGCGCGGCAGGGTACAGGAGCTGTCGGCAGACACCAGCTTCGCGCCACCGGCGCTGCGCACCAGGGCGCCGGTCCAGACATCGTGGGGTTGCAGGTAGAGGTTGAAGCTGAGCACCGGGCGCGAGTTCATGCCCTCAAGGATGCGGACGCGCACCGCCTTGTAGTCGTCGCTGCCGTTGGTGATGTGGACCTGGGTGTCGTTGCCCGCCTCGGTGCTGTACAGGGGGTACAACAGCACTTGGCCTTCACCGCCGGGGCTGAGGGTGACGGCATGGGCTTGGATGGCCAGGGCGAGCAGGGCAAGGGGAGCGGTGCGGAAGGCGGGCATGGCAACGTCCTGTCAGGCCGGGCTCGGAAGCGAGCCCGTAACGTCGCCATGGTAAAAGCGAGACGACCCCTTTGAAACCGTATTGTGGCGCCAGAAGCGATCCAGCGCACACTTTGCGGGGCCGGGCCGGCCGCCCTGGGTCAACGGGACTGGAGCGCCTGGTAGCGGCGCCGGTATTCCTCGTAGGGCAGGTCGGCCTGCTGCAGCTCCTGGAGCTGGCGTGCCCGCTCCGCGTCGGACAGGCCGGGCGCCGCGGGTGTCGCGGGCGCTACAGGCGGTACTGGCGCCGCGACGGCCGCCGGCGGTGCCGGCAGCGGGTGCAGTTGGGTGATGCTCTGGTTGGGCAGCTTGTACATGGCACCGGTGAGAGGGTCGACGATCAGCATGCCGATCAGCCCGCCGAAGATAATGTTGCCCCAGTACCAGCCATTCATGGAGGCCTGCAGGTTGGTTTGGGCAGGGGCGAAGCCTTCTTTTTTCAGGTCGATGGTGTAGTCCGAGCGACCGAAATAGCCGTCGCCCGATTCCAGATTGACCAGGGCTGGCGTGGTGCCGGTATAGATGGCGGCTCCGCTGCGATCATGGATGTCCACCTGGGCCCCGGCTGGGTAGGTGACGATGTTGACCGCGTATTTGCTCTCGCTGACGATGCTGGCGCAACCGGTAAGGAGGGTGAGGGCGAGCAGGGAAACCAGGGTGCGCACGAGCGACTCCATGTCGAAAAAGGAAGAGGGGAGTGAAGCGGCGCGCACTATAGAGGGTTTCTTGAAAAATGTGATCAGCGTCACGCTGTCGCAAGGGAACTTTTTTATTGAAAAGCGCTCGCGCTGTGCGAGCGGGCAAGAAAAAGCCCGCTCGAGTGGCGGGCCTAAGAAAGCGTTTGAGCTTCCAACACGTTAGCCTGGTTCCTTCCAGGCACAAATTTAGACTGCAGTGGACGGTCAGGGGGGTGTAAAGGGTGGGTAAAGCGGGGAGACCGTCGCTTGCCGCTCGGTTGGACACCCCCGCTCTTGGTCTTGCTGATGATGGCCTCTGACCAGGACGCGGTGCCGGAGGTCCCGGGAATAGCGGGCGATGCGGCTATCGACGATCGCCGGCCAAACCACCTCGAACCCGGCCAGCGCGCCGGCGCGAACGGCGCATCGGGCGGCCGACGTCAACTCAGGGTAAGGCCGTCCCGCTCAACTGCCCGCCTCGGGATCGGTCAGCACCAGTTCCGGCTTGCCGAACAGCGGCAGGGTGCATTGCGCCGATTTGGCCAGGGCCTTGTCCCGGGCCATCAGGGTGACGTCGATCTCGATGAGCGCGGCGTTGTCGTCGTCGATACGGTAGGTACCCGCGTTGCCGTAGTAAGGCTGAGCGTCGCCGAAGTCGTCGTGGGCGGCTTTTTCGATCAGCGCCTTGCAGGCCTCGAAATCCTTTTCCATAGCCGCCGCGTCGTCGGCCCGGTGGTAACAACCGGCCAGCGACGCCAGCAGCAGGCAAAGCGCCGGGAGGACAGGCGCGCAACGGGGACGACCGAACATAGTGGGGGCTCGCTCAGGTAAAGGGTGGATAGTGCCAACTCCACGTGGGCCGGGCCAGTCCACGATGGTCCGACCCAAGCCAACCTGCCGATGAACCAGCCCGGAAGCCGGCCAGAGGACAACAGCCCTCCTCGGACAGGTCCGCCGTGGAACAGTCAACGAACCTGTCCAAACGAGCCCGCCACGAGGGGGCTGCTCACCAAGGGTCAGTCCGATGGGCCAGCCTATTGAGGCGACGGCGGGGGGGGCGAGCAGGTTCCGAAGCGAGCCGCGGGTTCGGCTTTCCGTAACTTGCCAAGAGTTTCGCGCCGTGCCGGCAGGTTCATGCGCGGCTTGCCGGTGTTCGCCGGCCCGGCGGCTCATGCCACGCCGCCTGGCCGGTATTGCAGCGCTTCCGCGAGGTGGCGACGGTCCAGGGCCGGCTGGGCGTCCAGGTCGGCCAGGCTTCGAGCCACCTTCAACACCCGGTGGGCGGCGCGCAGCGACAACCCCAGGCGTTCGCAGGCCGTCTCGAGCCAGCGGCGGTCGTCGTCCTGCAAGGCGCAGTGCCGACGCACGCCGTCTAGGTCGAGAAACGCATTGGCCTTGCCCTGGCGGGCGAGCTGGCGCTGGCGCGCGGCGGCCACCCATGCGGCGGCCTCGGCGCTGGTCGGGCCGTCCCCCGGTGCTGGCCGTAGGGCGGTGGCCTCCCGGGCGACGGTGAGGTGCAGGTCGATCCGGTCCAGCAGCGGACCGGACAGCTTGGCCCGGTAGCGCTGGATGCGGTCCGGGGTGCACTGACAACGACCGCCGGGGTCGCCCAGGTAACCGCACGGGCAGGGGTTCATCGCCGCGACCAGTTGGAAGCGGGCGGGAAAGCGCACCTTGTCGTGGGCCCGGGCGATGACGATCTCGCCGCTCTCCAAGGGCTCGCGTAGCACCTCCAGGACCTTGCGGTCGAACTCGGGCAACTCGTCGAGGAACAGCACGCCCTGGTGCGCCAGGGTGATTTCGCCCGGCCGTGGTCGGCTGCCACCCCCCACCAGGGCCGGCCCCGAGGCGCTGTGGTGAGGTTGCCGGAAGGGGCGCTGCGGCCAGGCTTCAAGCGGGGCGTGGCTGGCCACCGAGTGGATTGCCGCCACTTCCAGGGCTTCCCGTTCGTCCAGCGGCGGCAGCAGGCCCGGCAGGCGGCTGGCCAACAGGGTCTTGCCGGTGCCGGGCGGTCCTGAGAGCAGCAGGTTGTGGCTCCCGGCGGCGGCCACCAGCAGGGCGCGCTTGGCCGCCTGCTGGCCCTGCACGTCGGCCAGGTCTGGATAAGGGTGGGGCGGGTTCGGCAAACCCTGGGCCTGGTAAGGCGCCAGGGGCGTCTGGCCGCCGAGGTGGGCGGCCAGTTCCAGCAGGTGCTCGATGGCCAGCACGGACAAGCCGCTGGCGAGGCAGGCCTCCTCGGCGTTCGCCCTCGGCACCACCAGGGTACGCCCGGCGGCCCGTGCCGCTAGGGCGGCGGGCAGCACACCCTGTACCGGACGGACCGCGCCGGACAGCGCCAGTTCGCCGAGGCATTCGACCCGTTCGAGGGACTCGGCCGGCACTTGGCCGCTCGCCGCCAGCACGCCCAGGGCGATGGCGAGATCGAAGCGACCGCCGTCCTTGGGCAGGTCGGCGGGAGCGAGGTTGAGGGTGATGCGGCGGGGCGGGAAATCGAAGCCGGAGTTGAGGATGGCGCTGCGGACGCGGTCCTTGCTTTCCTTGACCGCGGTTTCCGGCAGGCCGACCAAGGCCAGGGAGGGCAGGCCGTTGGCAAGGTGAGCCTCGACGGTGACCGCCGGCGCCTCGACGCCCACCTGGGCGCGGCTGTGGACGATGGCCAGTGACATGATCGCTCCTTGATCGTGCGGCCCATGGCCGAGTCGTGTGGCATGCGCGTGGCAGTCTAGGAGCGGAGTTCCCCGGCGTCCAGCCAAAGGCGGGCCGGCGCTACCGGCCCGCCTTTGGTGTCAGAACGCGACCCGTTGCGGGGGGCGGAGGCTGTCGAGCAGGTCCGGGGCCGACGCGGTGAAGGCATCCGGTTCGGCGCTGGCGCCGCCCAGAGCCGGCCGGACGAAGCGGCATAGCGCCTGGTTGGCCTCGAACAGGCGGCAATGGCCCGGGTTCGAGCCCGGCGCGACGAGGGCGCCCAGCGCCTCGGCGGCGCTGAAGCCGACGTTCATGACGCCCCGGGAAGGCGGGGTGCGGTAGTCGCTGGTGATTTCGACTCGTAGCGCCGGCGCCCCGTCGCGCGTGCCGTCGAGCTCGGCGGATGTCCGGCTGGCGACGCCGGGGTTGGACAGCCGGTAGCCGACGCAGTAGCGCTGGCCGTTGCGGTCCAGCCAGAAGTAGCTGCAATCGGTGTCGTAGCTGTCGCGGCCGGTGTGCACGCGGTAACCGGACAACTGCACACCGTCCAAGTGCTGGTAGGCGCCGTTGTTCTTGAGGCTGAAATGCTGGTGCGGCCCGGTGGAGTGGCCGCCTTGGCACAGGGCCTGGTTGAGGGTGTTGGCGTAGTTGGCCAGGCGCTGGTTGCGGTTGACCGTCTGGTTGGTCTGAATCTGCACGTTGCTCAAGTGGTAGTAGGTGGTCGACCAGCCGTTGGGGTGGATCACCTCCACCGAGCAGGACGAGTGTCGGATCGCGCGTCCGCCGGCCGCCGCCACGACCCACTTGCCGGAGGTGTCCGAGCCCCAGGTACCGCCGTCGTGGAAGTCCAGGGAGGACTGGGGAAAGCGGCCGCTGCCGGTATTGGTGTGGCTGCCGCCGAAGCTCCAGGCCTGGCCCACCGGATAGGGGAGCTGCAGCAGGTTGGCCGGCGGCACGGCGGCCGCCTGGTAGCGCGCCAGGCGCTTGCGGTCGAGCGACGGCGGTGCCTGGTCGAACAAGCGGGTATAGGTGGCGCTGAAGGTCGCCTCGTCGGTGGCCGGCGGCAGCAGCCCGGCGAGCGCCCCGGACGCGGGGGCGAGGGCGCGGGCATCGAGCCGGGCGTAATAGGCGGTGGCCAGCCGCTTGGCGATGTCCTCCACCTGGGCGGCGAAGTCCGGTGCGTTGCTCAATGGCCCGAAGGGCCGGGCCAGGGCGAGCGGAGTGGGCGCGCTGAGGCCGGCGCTATGCAGTTCGATCAGGGTCAGCAGTACCCGGGGGCTGATGCTGCTGTAGCCGGCCCAGTGGCTGATCGCCTCGGCGTGGGGCAGCAGATGCGGCGCATGGGTGGCGAGATAGGCGGGCAGGTCGAAGCCGCGCATCTCCTCGTAGGAATACAGCAAGGCCGGCTCGGAGGACGGGGCGGCGACCGCCTGGACAGGGGCTCCCCCCAAGGCGACGCCGGCGAACAGTAGAGCTCCGTATAGGGATTTCATCGCAAACTCCTCGCTGAATGATGGCAAGCAGTCGCTCTGCAAGGCAGGACAGCCGGCTGGTCGTGCGATCAGGGGAGGCGAGCGGGCGTGGCGCGAGGGCCGGCGCGCTGTCTTCCCTGACAGCGCGGTCAAGTCTAGTCAATGAGTACGAAGGTGCCATCAACGACCGGCGCGTTGCCCATGCCGGTCGTCGCCGGGCGATGTGGTCAGTCGCGCGGCGCGGCTTCCAGTTCGGCCACTTTCGCTTCCAGGGCCTCCAGGCGCGCCCGAGTCCGGGCGAGCACGGCCATCTGGCTGTCGAATTCCTCGCGGCTGACCAAGTCCAGCTTGCCGAATCCGCTCTGCAGGAGCGCCTTGAACTGGCGTTCGAATTCGGGACGCGGCAGCGGGCGGTCACCGTCGAACAGACGCGAGGCTTGGCTGGTAAGGGCGTCGAGGAAGGCTTTGGGGGTCAACATGGCGAGCTCCGATGGCAGGTCGGGCGAGTCTAGCATGAGCCCAGGGCCGGCCTTCGCGCGCCCGCGATGCACGTTTTCGCGCCGTCCACGACGAAGCCACGCACCAGGGTTGGGCGCCAAGGCTAGGACAGCCCCAGGGGCGGGGGCGGAAGGTGCGCCTATCTCCTTGAAAAGACGCGATTCGGGGGAGCTGGCAAGCTTTCTGCTACTCACTGAAGACGCCTGCACCGATACGGTCCATGGCGGGGTCGCTTCGCCGTCGCGACGGGGCGAGGCGGCCGGCGCATTACAAAAGCACCTACTGCGCTTAGACTTGAGCCGGGTTTGTTTTCCTGGGGCAAGTCCACCAATACGGGAGAGAAGTTTCATGAAGCTAGTCACCGCCATCATCAAGCCGTTCAAGCTCGACGATGTCCGCGAGTCGCTGTCGGAGATCGGTGTGCAGGGCATCACCGTCACCGAGGTCAAGGGCTTCGGCCGCCAGAAGGGCCATACCGAGCTGTATCGCGGCGCGGAATACGTGGTGGACTTCCTGCCGAAGGTGAAGATCGACGTGGCGATCGCCGACGATCAGTTGGATCGCGTCATCGAGGCCATCACCAAGGCGGCCAACACCGGCAAGATCGGTGACGGCAAGATCTTCGTAGTCAACCTGGAACAGGCCATCCGTATCCGCACCGGCGAAACCGGCACCGACGCGATCTAAGCCCCCCAGCCCCAGTCCCCCCGCCCCAGGAGAAAACACATGACTCTGCGTCGTTTCGCAGGGCTAGGCGCCCTTTTGTCCCTCGCAACCCCTGGCCTGGCCATGGCGGACGAGGCCGTGCTCAATTCCGGCGACACCGCGTGGATGCTGATCTCCACCGCCCTGGTGCTGTTCATGACCATCCCCGGGCTGGCGCTGTTCTACGGCGGCATGGTGCGCGCCAAGAACATCCTCTCGGTGATGATGCAGTGCTTCGCCATCACCGGCCTGATCAGTCTGCTCTGGATGATCTATGGCTACAGCCTGGCGTTCGACACCACCGGGATGGAGAAGGGGGCCACCACCCTCCACTCCTTCATCGGCGGTCTGTCCCGCGCGTTCCTCAAGGGCCTGACCCACGATGGCCTGGCTTCGGCCACTTCGCTGTTCCCCGAAAGCGTGTTCATCACCTTCCAGATGACCTTCGCCATCATCACCCCGGCGCTGATCGTCGGCGCCTTCGCCGAGCGCATGAAGTTCTCGGCGATGCTGGTGTTCTCCGGCCTGTGGTTCACCCTGGTCTACGCGCCCATCGCCCATATGGTCTGGAGCGGCGACGGCGGGCTGATGTGGGACTGGGGCGTGCTGGATTTCGCCGGCGGCACCGTGGTGCATATCAACGCTGGGGTCGCCGGCTTGGTGGCGGCGTTGGTGCTGGGCAAGCGCAAGGGCTACCCGACCACGCCGATGGCGCCCCACAACCTGGGCTACACCCTGATGGGCGCCGCCATGCTGTGGATCGGCTGGTTCGGCTTCAACGCCGGTTCCGCCGCCGCCGCCAACGGCACCGCCGGCATGGCCCTGCTCACCACCCAGATCGCCACCGCCGCCGCGGCCCTGGGCTGGATGTTCGCCGAGTGGATCGCCCACGGTAAGCCGAGCGCCCTGGGCATCGCCTCCGGCGTGGTCGCCGGCTTGGTGGCCATCACCCCGGCCGCCGGCACCGCCGGCCCCATGGGCGCGCTGATCATCGGCCTCGTCGCCGGCGTGCTGTGCTTCTTCGCCGCCACCAGTCTCAAGCGCAAGCTGGGCTACGACGACTCCCTCGACGCCTTCGGCGTGCACGGCATCGGCGGCATCATCGGCGCGCTCCTCACCGGTGTGTTCGCCGCGCCGGCCCTGGGCGGCTTCGGCACCGTCGAAGACATCGCCGCCCAGGTGGCGATCCAGTGCAAGGGCGTCGGTTTCACGGTCGTCTATACCGCCGTTTTGTCCTTCGCGATCCTCAAGGCGCTGGACCTGACGATGGGCCTGCGGGTCAGCGAGGAAGACGAAACCGTCGGTCTCGACCTCGCTCAGCACAACGAACGGGGCTACAACCTGTAGCCTCGCGCGCCTCGCGCCCAGGAACGCCCGGCTTGTCCGGGCGTTCCTGCGTATGGCCTCGCCGGAAGGTCCCGGCGCCAACCGCTTTGCTTTTTCCATTGCCGCGCTAGAATGCGCGCCGACACGGAATCGAGGCGGAAACGGCCATGTGGCGACAGCGTTCGATCACCCTGCGCGCACGGCCGCGCGGGTTCCATCTGATCACCGACGAAGTGCTCGCCGGGTTGCCGGAACTGCGCGAATACCGAGTCGGTCTGTTGCATCTGTGGTTGCGGCACACCTCTGCCTCGCTGACCGTCAACGAGAACGCCGACCCCGCGGTACGCCGCGATTTCGAGCGCTTCTTCGAGGGCCTGGCGCCGCGTGGCGAAGCCGGTTACGAGCACGACCACGAAGGCCCCGACGACCTGCCCGCGCATTTCAAGGCGAGCCTGCTGGGCTGCCAGCTGACGCTGCCGATAACCGAGGGGGCGTTGGCGCTGGGCACCTGGCAGGGCGTCTACCTGGGCGAACATCGCGACCGGGGCGGGGCCCGTCATGTACTCGCCACGTTGCAGGGCGAACCTTACTGATTGCTTCCGGACGCCGGCCGCGGACGGAGTATGACCCACCTGCTTATGCGGAACCCATGAGGTAGAACAATGAGCGACGAAGAACTGGAACAGGACGATCTGGACACGGCGGAAGAGGAGGATGGCGAGGAGCTGGTCGCGGCCGCCGATGACAGCGTGGAGGCGGAGGAGGAGTCCGACGCGGGCGAGGAACGTGCCGCCGGCAAGGGCAAGAAAAAAGCCGCCGTCGAAGCCGAGGAACTGCCCAGCATCGAAGCCAAGCAAAAGGAGCGCGATGCGCTGGCGCGGGCCATGGAGGAATTCCTCGCCCGTGGCGGCAAGGTGCAGGAAGTCGAGCCCAATGTGGTGGCCGATCCGCCCAAGAAGCCGGACAGCAAGTACGGCAGCCGCCCTATCTGAGTCCGTGTTCCGCTCGTTGGAAAGCCCGCTTCGGCGGGCTTTTTCATGCCCGGCGGTTCACCAGCGCGCCAGCAGCTCGGGCAGTTCGGCCAGGCTGCGGATTTCCGCGTCGGCCCGGTGATCGGCCTCCCAAGCGCGGTTCTGCGGGTTGAACCAGACCGCCCGCAGCCCGGCCTGTTGGGCGCCGAGGATGTCGTCACCCGGGTGATCGCCGACATGCACGGCCTGCTCCGGCGACACGTCGGCGCGGCGCAAGGCTTCCTGGAACGGGTGCGGATCGGGCTTGCCGACCCCCAGCTCCTCGGCGCACAGCGCGAAGGCAAAATAGTCGGCCAGCCCGAGGCGACCGACGTCGGCGTTGCCGTTGGTGATCACCGCCAGGCGGTAGCGCCCGGCCAGCCACTCCAGGGTGGGCACCGTGTCGCTGAAGAAGGTGATGCGATGGCGCGCCTCCAGCATCGTCTGGAAGGCGCCTTCCGCCAGTTCCCGGGCTTTCTCCTGGCCATAGCCCACTTCGCTCAAGGCGCTGAACAGGGTGCGGCGGCGCAACTCGCTGAGACGATGGCGCAGTTCCGGGCGTTCCGCCAGCAGGCGCGCGCGGATGTCCCAGAGGTGCTCAACCGGCACCTCCGCCAGGGCCGGGGCGTGCCGGTTGAGCCAGTCGCGCATGGCCTGTTCGGCGCCCTCGATCACCGGGCGGTTGTCCCACAAGGTGTCGTCGAGGTCGAAGGTGACCAGGCGGATGCTCATGATTCGTCTCCGGTGCGCCGACGCGCCCGAGGGTGGGCGCTGTCGTAAACCTTGGCCAGGTGTTGGAAGTCCAGGTGGGTATAGATCTGCGTCGTGGCGATGTCGGCGTGACCGAGCAACTCCTGTACGGCGCGCAGATCCTGGGACGATTCCAGCAAGTGGCTGGCGAAGCTGTGGCGCAGCATATGCGGGTGCAGGTGCTGGCCCAGCTCCCGCACGCCCGCCTGGCGCACCCGGAGCTGCACCGCCCGTGGACCCAGGCGGCGGCCCTGGCGGCCGATGAACAAGGCGCCGTCGCGGGCCGTCAGGGCCCGCAGCGGCAGCCAGGCGTCCAGCGCCTCGCGGGCCTTGCGACCCACCGGCAGGACCCGGGTCTTGTTCCCCTTGCCGCGAACTCGCACCAGCCCCTCGGCGAGGTCGAGGTCGTCGAGGTCCAGCCCGACCAGCTCCGACAGGCGCAGCCCGGAAGAATAGAAGAGCTCCAGCATTGCCTGGTCCCGCCGGGCGAGGAAGTCGTCGTCCACCGCGCCGTCCAGCAATTGCTGGGCGCGGTCGGCGTCGAGGGCGCGGGGCAGGCGGCGGGGGCCCTTCGGCGGGCTGAGGCCGGCGGTCGGGTCGTGGGCGCAGCGGCCCTCGCGGATCAGGTGCCGGTACAGGCCCCGGGTCGCCGACAGCAGTCGCGCCAGGCTGCGTCCCGACAGGCCCCGCTGGTGCAGCCGGGCGATCACCTGGCGCAGGCCGTGGCTGTCCAGCGCGGTCCAGTCGTCGAGGCCCAGGAGGCCGGCCTGCTCCCGCAGGGTTCCCAGGTCGCGGCGATAGCCGTCCAGGGTGTGGGGCGAGGCCTGGCGTTCATGACGCAGGTAGTCGAGGTAAGCGTCGAGGTCGCGCTGCATGGGGCCTCCCTCGGCGTGGGGCGCCGCCGGCGCCATCAGCGCACCGATCGCAGCGGAGCCGAGAGGCGCGGCAGCACCCGGGACAGGATATCGGCGACGTAGCCGAGGAAGAGGGTGCCGAGGGTGCTCTTGTAGTGCTGGGGGTCGGGGCTGCCGATGGCCAGCACCCCGTGCAAGCCCTGATGGGCCAGGGGAACCACGGCGGCGGAACCGACCTGAAGGGCATCCGCGCCGAACAGGAAGTCCAGTTCGTGGGCACGCAGCACGCCGCAGACCGTCTTGCCACCGGCCAGCAGGCCGCCGATGGCCTGGTGGGCATCGGCGGCGCTCACCGAGCGGCCAACGCCCAGGTTGGTCTCGCCGAACAGGATGAGCCCGACGTGGGGCACCTGGAATTCATGGCGCAGGCTGTCCTCGACCAGACCAATCACCTCCTCCAGGCTGCCAGCGTCCAGCAGGTCGAGTACCAGGCGCCGGGACTTGTCGAACAGGCGGTCGTTGTCCCGGGCCACGTCCATCAGGTGGGCGAGGCGGTTGCGCAGGTCCACGTTGCGCTCCCGCAGCAGCCGCACCTGGCGCTCCACCAGGGACACGGCGGCCCCCGGCTGGTGGGGGATGCGCAGCTCGGGGATGAGCGCTTCGTGCGCGACGAAGAATTCCGGATGCCGTTGCAGGTAGGCGGCGACCGCCTCGGCGTCGAGGAGGTCGGACGAATCCTGGCGTTGCTCGGTCATAGGCGAACCTGTCCTTCGTACACCCGGACGGCGGGCCCGGTCATCATAACCGGCTGGCCCTCGCCCGCCCATTCGAGGGTCAGCCGCCCGCCGGGAAGCTCCATCTCCAGCGGTGAGTTCATCCAGCCCTGGCGGATCGCCGTGACCGCCGCCGCGCAGGCGCCGGTGCCGCAGGCGCGGGTCTCGCCGGCGCCCCGCTCCCAGACCCGCAGCCGAGCCTGGTGCCGGTCGAGGACTTGGAGAAAGCCCACGTTCACCCGTTGCGGAAAGCGCGGGTGGTGTTCCAGCTGGGGGCCCAACGTCCGGACCGGCGCCTGGTCGAGGTCGTCGACTCGCAGTACCGCGTGGGGGTTGCCCATGGACAGGGCGGCCAGGCGCAGGGCATGGCCCTCCACGTCCACCTCGTAGTCCGGGGCGGCGGCCTCGGCCTGGAAGGGGATGCTCGCCGGCTCGAAGCGCGGCGCGCCCATGTCGACGCGGATCTGCCCGTCGGCGCGTACGTCCAGTTCGATGACCCCGCCCCGGGTTTCCACCTTGAAGCGCTTCTTCATCGTCAGGCGCTTGTCCAGCACGAAGCGGGCGAAGCAGCGCGCGCCGTTACCGCACTGTTCCACTTCGGAGCCGTCCGCGTTGAAGATCCGGTAGCGGAAGTCCACTTCCGGATTGGTCGGCGCCTCCACCAGCAAGAGTTGGTCGAAGCCGATCCCGGTGTGGCGATCGCCCCACTGGCGAACGTGCTTGGGTTGGATGTGGGCGTGCTGGCCGATCAGGTCGATGACCATGAAGTCGTTGCCCAGCCCGTGCATCTTGGTGAAGCGCAATAACATGCTCGCCCCTCACGCCGGCAGCAGGCTTTCGCCGGCATACAGATCGTCGAGGCGCTCGCGACGACGCACCTCGATGGCCTCGGCGCCATCCACCAGCACCTCGGCGGCGCGGCCCCGGGTGTTGTAGTTGGAGCTCATGACGAAGCCGTAGGCCCCAGCCGAGCGCACCGCCAGCAAGTCGCCCTCGGCGAGGACCAGCTCGCGGCCCTTGGCGAGGAAGTCGCCGGTCTCGCAGATTGGCCCCACCAGGTCGTAGGCGCGCGCCTCGCCGGCGCGCGGAGTGACCGCCGCCACGTCCATCCAGGCCTGGTACAGGGCCGGTCGGATCAGGTCGTTCATCGCCGCGTCGACGATGGCGAAATCCTTGTGGGGGGTGTGCTTGAGGTATTCCACCCGGGTGAGCAGTACCCCGGCGTTGGCGACGATGGAGCGGCCGGGCTCGAACACCAGGGCCAGGTTGCGGCCGGCGATGCGCTCGCGCACCGCCTGGATGTAGGCGCCGGGCGCCGGAGGCGTCTCGTCGCGGTAGCGCACGCCGAGTCCGCCTCCCAGGTCCAGGTGCTGGATGGCGATGCCCTGCGCGGCCAGCCGGTCCACCAAGGCCAGCAGGCGTTCGAGGGCGTCGAGGAACGGCGGCAGGCTGGTGAGCTGGGAACCGATGTGGCAGTCGACCCCGATCACCCGCAGGTTCGGCAACGCGGCGGCGCGGCGGTAGACGGCCTCGGCCTGCTCGATGTCGATGCCGAACTTGTTTTCCTTGAGTCCGGTGGAGATGTAGGGGTGGGTGCCGGCGTCGACGTCCGGATTGACCCGCAGCGACACCGCGGCGGTCTTGCCGCACTCGGCGGCCACCGCTTGCAGGCGCTCCAGTTCCTCGCGGGACTCCACGTTGAAGCAGTGCACGCCGACGTCCAGCGCGCGGCGCATGTCGTCGCGGGTCTTGCCGACCCCGGAGAACACTACCTTGGCGGGATCGCCGCCCGCCGCCAGGACCCGCTCCAGCTCGCCTCGGGAGACGATGTCGAAGCCGGCGCCCAGGCGCGCCAGCACGTTCAGCACGCCCAGGTTGGAATTGGCCTTCACCGCGAAGCAGATCAGGTGCGGCGTGCCGCGCAGGGCCTCGGCATAGGCGCCGTATTGCGCCTCGATGTGGGCGCGGGAATAGACATAGGTGGGGGTGCCGAAACGCTCGGCGATCGCGGACAACGCCACGTCTTCCGCGAACAGGCTGCCGTCGCGGTGGGTGAAGGCTTCCATGGATGCCTCCTGTCAGAGTTCGTAGCGGTCTTTGCGATGTTCCTTGGCGGCCTTTTCGTCGTCCGGTAGGTAGAGCGGGCCTTTCTGGCCGCAGCCGGCGAGGGCGCCGGCGAGCACGGCCAGCGCGAGGAAGGGAAGAAGCAGGCGCTTCATGATGGAATCCTTTGAGCGAGCGTCGAATGGCCCGGAGTATACCCACGCCCCGGTCCCTTGCCTATGCGCCGACGCCCGCGTGGCGGGCCTTTCAGGGCGGCGGCCCGGGGCCACGGAAACGAGGCGCGGAGGATGCGCGGGGCTGTGTTCGGGCCTGTCCGGGTTATGCTTGGCCATCCGGCGCGCGACGGATCGCCGCGAGCCCCTTGCCCCATCATCCGAGGTATGCCATGAACCTGAGCGAAGCCCGTTTCCATGACCTGCTGGACGCCGTGCAGGAGGCGGTCGAGGACGCCTTCGACGACAGCGACCTGGATGTCGACCTGGAGAACGCCGCCGGCGTGCTCACCGTGCGCTTCGACAACGGCAGCCAAGTGATCCTCAGCCGCCAGGAACCGTTGCGCCAGCTTTGGGTGGCCGCCCGCTCCGGTGGGTTTCATTTCGACTACGACGCCCAGGCCGGGCGCTGGATCTGCGACACCAGCGGAGAAGCGCTGGGCGAGCTGCTGGAGCGGGTCGTCCGCGAACAGGCCGGCGCGTCCCTGGCGTTCGACGAGCTGTGAGCGCGCCCACCCCGGCTCTGCAGGGCGACGGCCGCCTGGCCTCGCCCTGCGTTCGCCAGTGCTGCCTGGACGATGAGCGGGTCTGCCTCGGTTGCGGCCGGACCCTCGGCGAAATCCGCGAATGGCGCGACGCCGACGACGTCCGGCGCCTGCGGATCGTCGAGGCGGCCCGGGCGCGGCGGTCCGTCCCGACGGAGCGGGCCATGCTATTGCCAAGCGCCGCCACGCTGACGTAGTGTCCACCGAGTCCGGTCTTCCTTCCGGACTCCGTATCCAACCCCGCCTCCGCCGCTCGATCGAACCGGCCGTGCGCGGTGCCCGGCCCTCCGATGCGCCGTGGCGCGCGATTCCGCGCCGCGCCGTCGGGCCCGCCCGCGACGCCGATCATCCAGTCCCTGGAGGGCGGGGTTTTGCTTTTTCAGCCGAACGAACCCGAGGAGCCCCGTCTTTGTCATGAATACTCAGCCGCCGATCACCATCACCCGTCTCGATCTGCAACGCCTGGAGCAGGTGCTCGACGGCCTGGAGACATACGGCCCCGCCGCCGAGGCCCTGGAAGCCGAGTTGTCCCGCGCGCATGTGGTCGGGCACGATGAGGTGCCGCCGGGTGTGGTGACGATGAATTCGCGAGTGCATTGCCGCGAGGAAAGCAGCGGCAAGGACTACCACCTGACCCTGGTCTATCCCCAGGAGGCGGGCGCCGAGGGCACCGTGTCGATCCTCGCGCCGGTGGGGTGCGCCCTGCTGGGGTTGAGCGTGGGCCAGCACATCGACTGGCCGGCCCCGGGCGGCAAGACGCTGCGACTCACCCTGCTGGAAGTGGAATACCAGCCGGAGGCGGCTGGCGCCTACGCGTCCTGAGGGCGACGTCGGCGACCGGTCAGGCGCTGCTCAGGGCGAGGTTCAGTGCCTGTTCCAGGCGCGTCTTGACCCGTAGGTAGTGCACCGTGGGCGCGGCCTCGGCGACCCGCGAGAGATCCAGGTCGGTGATATAGCAGGGGTAGCGTTCGGTTTCCTGGCGCTGGGCGACGATATGCCGGGCCACGGCGGCGTACAGGTCGGCCCCGTATTCCAGCTCCGAGAACTCGCGGTGATCACAGTACAAGGTGACATGTACCCGCTGGCCGCCGGCGGGCTCGACGATGGCCTGCACGTTGTGGGCCGGATGGTTGGCCTCGGCCTTGGGCGCGTTGCGCCGCTCCAGGTGCAGGGCGCGGCCCGGCTGGGTCGGGACGATTTCGTGATAAATCAGTTCCAGCGTCGGCGGCGGCACGGCCCCATCCAGGGGCAGCAAGGCGTTGCGCCGGTACAACACCGATTGCAGGAAGCGTTGCAGCGGCGTCAGCAGGCTCTGTTCGTCGCGGAACGGCACGCGCTGGCACCAGAGCGCGTTCTGCTCGTCCAGCACGGTGAGTTCGGCGTTGTCGCCGTCCTGGCGGTAGAACACATGGATCGCGTCGGGCCGACCAAGGGGCAGGATCAGCCCCAGGTCGAGGCCCTCCAGGGCGTACGGGTCGAGGCGCAACGGGCTGAAGGCGCGGCGTTCCTCGCCGAGGTACTCGACCAGGGCGGCCAGGTCCGCCAGCGCCACATGGCGCACCTGCCCCGGCGCCAGTTCCAGCACGTGGTAGCGCTGCTGGACTTGCAGCAGGTAGCGGTTGGTCCGCTCCCGGCTCAGGTGGGCACAGGCGTCGCGGAACAGGTCCTCGACCCGCTGGGCGATGGTCTGGGCGCGGTTTCGGCAGAAGCAGCGGACCCGTAGCCGGGGCAACGGGCCTTCCTCGGGCAGCGCGTTGAGGAAATCCCGCAGGCAGCGCAGCAGGGCGTCCGGGCCGTCGTAGCGCGTCACCAGCAGCTCGTTCCAACTGTTCAGGGTGACTTGGTCCAGGGTCAGCACCAGGTTCTCCCGCACGCCCGAGTAGCCCAGGGCGTCGGTGCGGTCGGTGGCCATGTGGATGTTCATCTGGCTGTGCTGTTTGAGCGGGTCGAGGGCCACATTGACCAGCAGCAGCGCGTCGCTGGGAGTGCTGGTCTTGAGCAGGGCTTCCTCCTCGACCGGCGGCAGCGGCAAGGGCAGCATCTGCTGCAGGCTGGCCTGCAGGTTGTTCAGCTCGAAGTCGGTCAAGTCGCTGTCGCCGGGGTGCAGGGACAGCCGCGTGCCGGCGTCGATCACTCCGTTGCGGTGGCACCAGGCGAGCAGCTCCACCAGCTCCCGGGCCCGCTTGAGGGGCGCGAAATGGGGCCATTCCTGGGCGCCGAGCGTGCCGCTGTAGAGCGCCCACTGGGTTTCGTCCGGCGCCTCGGGGCTGGGCGAGTGGACCAGGGTCAGGGTGTCCTCCCCCAGGTCCGGGGCGATCCCCGGGTTGATGAACTCGACCTTGCCCGCCTTGCGCTCGAAGGCGGCGTACAGGCGCCGGCCCAGCACCCCCAGGTCGCGGCTGTTGAGCAGGCTGGCGGCATGCTCGGAGCGGGCGAACTGGGACAGGAAGCGGTAGCTGTAGGTCAGCTCGTTGACCAAGGCGCGCCGCTCGGCGCTGACCTGGCGGACCTTCCATTGGCTGCGGCTGTCGAGCATCGCCAGTTGCCGCGCGTCCCATTGCCATTCGCTGGTCAGGCGCTCCAGCAGCAATCGCTGCCAGCTCTTGGCGCGGCCGCGCGGGGGGCGGCTGAGTTTCTTGTTGATCTTCAGGTACAGGCAGCGGCGGATCAGCTCCAGTCGCTCCTGGTCGCCCCGGGCCGCGAGATACTCCTCCAGGCGGCGGTAGACCATGATGTACGGGTCCAGCTCGTCCAGGTCCAGGCGGTTGGCGAACACCGCCCGCTTGAAGCGCAGGGACAGGCACTCCACGGCCGGATGCTCGCTGGCGTAGACCTCGGTGAGCAGCAGCTTGAGCACCGACTTGTAGGGCGAGTCGATGCCCTTGAACAGTTGCCACATGCCGGCGCCGAGGTATTCCCCGGGCGGGATGTGGGCCAGGTGGCCGAGGTCGAGCACATCCTCGGCGCGGATGAAGCGCTTGCTCAGCAAGGTATGGCCGAACTCGGCGTAGCGCCCTTCCTCGTACACCGGCACCAGCCACCACAGCGGCGTGCGCCCGCCCAACCAGATTGCTGTGCGGTAGAACTCGTCGAGCAGCAGGTAGTGCTGGGTGGTGCCGCAGTCGTCGGAGGTCAGGTGGGCCTCGCGATCACCGAGGACGAAGCGCTGCGGGTCGATCAGGAAGAAGTGCGCCTCGGTGCCCTGGGTCGCCGCCCAGGCTTCCAGCAGGTCGCACTTGCGCCGCAGATCGGCGACGGCCTCGGCGGGCAGGTGCGGGGCGTGGCAGACCCAGACATCCATGTCGCTCTGCTCGGCCTGGGCCACGGTGCCCAGGCTGCCCATCAGGAACAGGCCGTGGATCGGCCGCGCCGGCTTGCCCCCCAGGGGGTTGCCGCGCCGAGCCTTGTAGGCGAACGACCGGGTCAGGCGCTGCGCCTCGGCCAACAGATCGTCGTCCGGCTCGAAACCGGACAAGCCGGCCGGCGTGGTGCCGGACACATAGCCCGGCAGCAGTGGATGGTTGACGTGGAACAGCAGCGGCAGCAGGCGCAGGACCAGTTGCTGACGGGTGGACAGGGCGAGCATGGCGCGTTGCAGGCGGCCGGCATTGATCGTCAGGAAGCGGGCGCGCAGCTGGGCGAGCTGCTTGCGATCGATGCCGTCGTCGATGTCCGGGCGGATTTCCTGGTTACGCGTCATGACTCGCTCGCGCCTGTGGGTGGGCAAAGACTACCAGTGCACGCCCACGGGCGGGAGTTGTCGGCGGGCCTTTTCTCGGGCTGGGAAATGGCGCCGCGCCGTGCGGCTGGCGCGGCCCATGCGGCGCCGCGCTGCCATGCCGGTGGCGGCTAGCCGGGGTCGCGGCGCAGGATGGTGAGCAGTGCCTGGGCGTGCTCGGCGGCGTCCAGGCCGAGGCTGGTGAGGTAGCCGCCGTCGGGCAGGGTGAGTAGCCCCTTGCGGTGCAGGCGTTCGGTGGCGGCGATGGCGTCGGCCTGGGCATCGTGGTGGACCTTGATGCCTTCCAGGCTGTTGTCGAGGTTGAACAGGGCGAGAATGTGCAATTCGGCGATCAGTTCGGCGTTGAACGGCATGGACACTCCGAAGATAGGCGGCGGACGGGCGGCGCGAGGCCTGTTGCGAGTGTAGGCCGCCAGCGGCTATCGCGCCGGGGAATCGTCTTCCTCGTGGCGCCAGTGTCGGAGGATGGCCTGGTAGCGGCCATCCGCGCGAATCCGCTGCATGCCCTCCTCGAAGCAGCGCAGCAGGCGCTCGGCCTGGGGGTGCCGCCGGGAGAAGGACAGGTAGAGTAGCGGCCGGTTCACGACTCCCACCGCGGCGAATCGCCCTTGCAGCGACGGAGTTTCCCGGAACAGGTGCTCGGCGGTGTCCCGGTAGGCCACCACGTAGTCCACGCGATGGTGGGCGAGCATCAGGAACCCGTTCAGGTCCTTGCGGACCGGGATGCGTTGCAGATCGCGCAGCCCGTCGAAGGCATCGCCATACTCGTAGCCGAGGGTCACCGCCACCCGCCGGCTCCGGAGAGACTCCAGGTCGTTCACCGGCTCGGCGTTCTCGCGCAAGGCCCAGAGCAGGATGTCGGCGCTGAACAGCGGTTCCCGGGGCAGGCGGTAATCGACGCCGATGCGGGCGTCGGGGGCGGTGTTGAAGCAGCCCGCCAGCTCACCTTGCAAGGTCTGTCGCATGCAGCGGGCGTAGGGGTAGGCCACCAGCTCGACCGGCGTGCCGCAGGCGGCGAACGTCGCTTTCACGATGTCCACCGACATGCCTTGGATGACCCCATCCCGCGATGCGGTGTAGGGATACCAGTCGTCCTCGGCGCCGATGACCAACGGCTCCGCCCTGACGACCGTGCTGGCCAGCAGCAGGATCGCCAGGAGCAGGCGCGGCGGTGTGGTGAATCGGGAATGACACATCCGAAGGACTCCCGACGCGGGCCTCGCGGTCAGGCGTCGGGCTCGCCGTCGTCCTCCGGCAGTTCCGGCAGCGCCCGCAGGCTCTGTTCGTACCAGGCGAGATCGAACGGCTGGTCGTCCCGCAGCATGGTGCGGATCGCCTGGGCCAGTACCAGAGCCATCAGGTGCAGGCTTTCCTCGCGGGCGTAGCCCACCAGGGTCAGCTTGTTCAGCGTGGCGCGCGCGGCGGGGGGATCGTCCGCTTCTACTTGGTTCTCGATGGCTTCCATCAGGGCCTGCTCGGCCAGCGCCTCGTCGTCTTCGTCGTGCATGGAGGGTTTTCCGGAACGGGAGGGAGGGGCGCAGTGTGCCAGCCCGCGGCTCGCGAAGCCATGCCGCGGCAGGCACGGCGGCGTTACGCCGCTAGGGTTCGCCGATCCGGGCCAGCAGGTCGTCCGTGGCACGCCGGGATTCGAGGCGGATGTAACGCCGGGAGGCGCTGCCTTCATTTCCTCGCCATAGCGCCGACGGTATTCGCCATGACGCGTCCAGGCCCAGGCGAGGATGGAACGCTCGGGTGCCAGGCTATACAGGTTGCTCCAAGGCTCGCGATTGCCGTTCCACAGGACTTGCCGCCCCAGCGTTCGGACCAGGGTGCGCCACAGCAGTTGGCCCATGGCTTGGTGTCGAGGCAAGTCCAACCAGATCACTGTATCCGACCGCTCCAGGATCAGCGGGCGGACCACCGAATAATTGCCTTCCACCACCCAGCCGTCGCTTTCGAGGGCGTTGGCGACGGCTGCGCGGAAGCGATCCGTGGGCAGTGGCCGCCAGCCGGGCTGATGATACAGGGCGTCCAGCTCGACGTGGCGATAGCCGAGGCGGCGAGCGAGGCGGCGCGACAGGGTGGTTTTACCCGAGCCCGGGCAGCCGACCACGGAGATGCACCGGCCCGGGAACGTGGGCGTGAGCCCGTCCATGTCAGCGCTTGGCCAGCAGTGCCTTGCCCCGAGCCACGGCCTGGCGCACCTGCGCGGGCGCGGTGCCGCCGATATGGTCGCGGGCGTTCACCGAGCCTTCCAGTGTCAGCACGGCGAACACGTCGTCGTCGATCCGGTCGCTGAAGCGGCGCAGTTCATCGAGGCTCATCTCGGCCAGGTCCTTGCCGGACTCGACGCCGTACTTCACCGCGTGACCGACGATCTCGTGGCAGTCGCGGAACGGCAGGCCCTTGCGCACCAAGTAGTCGGCGAGGTCGGTGGCGGTGGAGAAGCCGCGCCGGGCCGCCTCGCGCATCGCCTCGCGGTTCGGGCGGATCGCCGGGACCATGTCGGCGAAGGCCCGCAGGCTGTCGCGCAGGGTGTCGGCGGCGTCGAACAGCGGCTCCTTGTCTTCCTGGTTGTCCTTGTTGTAAGCCAGGGGCTGGCCCTTCATCAGGGTCAGCAGCCCGGCGAGGTCGCCGAATACCCGACCGGCCTTGCCGCGCACCAGCTCCGGCACGTCGGGGTTTTTCTTCTGCGGCATGATCGAGGAGCCGGTGCAGAAGCGGTCCGGCAGCTCGATGAAGCGGAACTGGGCGCTGGTCCACAGCACCAGCTCTTCGGAGAAGCGCGACAGGTGCATCATCGTCAGGGAGGCGGCGGCGCAGAATTCGATGGCGAAATCGCGGTCGGACACACCATCCAGGGAGTTGCCGGAGATCGCCTCGAAACCCAGCAGTTCGCGGGTGACTTCCCGTTGGATCGGGTAGGTGGTGCCGGCCAGGGCGGCGCTGCCCAGGGGCATGCGGTTGACCCGCTTGCGGCAATCCACCAGACGTTCATGGTCGCGAGAGAGCATCTCGAACCACGCCAACAGATGGTGGCCGAAGGTGACCGGCTGGGCGGTCTGCAAGTGGGTGAAACCGGGCATGAGGGTGTCGGCCTCGGCCTCGGCCAGGTCCAGCAGGCCCTGTTGCAGGCGGGTGATTTCGCCGAGGATGACGTCGATCTCGTCCCGCAGCCACAGGCGGATGTCGGTGGCCACCTGGTCGTTGCGGGAACGGCCGGTGTGCAGTTTCTTGCCAACCACGCCGAGGCGCTCGGTCAAGCGCGCCTCGATGTTCATGTGCACGTCTTCCAGCTCGACGCGCCAGTCGAAGGTGCCCGCCTCGATCTCGCCCTGGATTTGCCGCAAGCCCGCCTCGATGGCGTCTCGTTCCTCCACGCTGAGCACGCCCGCCTTGGCCAGCATACTGGCGTGGGCGATGGAGCCCATGATGTCGTGACGGTACAGGCGCTTGTCGAAGTCGACGGAGGCGGTGAAACGGGCGACGAACGCATCGACGGGCTCGCTGAAGCGACCGCCCCAGGCTTGATTGGTCTTCTCGGTGCTCATGGGCTGACTCGTGGGAAGGCAGGCGCGGCGCCTGCGTGGCGGATGACCGGGCGATGATAACAGCGTTGCCAATGATCGCGACGGGCCGGGCCTGGGCTCGCGTGGTGCCTTTCGACGGCGGAATGCCTCCGGCTGGAGGATGACGGCTTGCCGGCGCTGATCGCGCCCCCGACACTGCGCCGATCCCCCCTAGGAACCGAGCGATGCGCGAACCCACGCCCACCGATGAATTCTTCGTTCCCGAACTGTGCCGGGCCGAGGCCCTGCTCGGGCTGGTGCTCCTGGCCGAGCTGCTGGTACTGGTGCTGGTGCTCGCCGAGCCGTTCCTGGCCGTTTTCAACTGGACCCGCCTGGCGCTGACCTCGCTGTTCGTGCAGTGGATCGTGCTGTTGTCCGCCGCCCTGCTGTGCCAGGCCCGGCCCCTGCTGGGGCGCCTGCCGGTGGCGCTTTCCGCCGCCCTGTGTTGCCTGGTGGTGGTTCTCCTGACCCTGGGCTGCACGGCGATCGCCGACCATTACCAGTTGGGCGGGCCGATGACCCGGGCCGGCGAGGTCAATCTCTATCTGCGCCATGCCCTGATCGCCCTGATCATGACCGCCCTGTTGTTGCGCTACTTCTATCTGCAAGGCCAGTGGCGCCGCCAACAACAGGCGGAGCTGCGCGCGCGCCTGGAGTCGCTGCAGGCGCGCATCCGCCCGCATTTCCTGTTCAACAGCCTCAACAGCATCGCCAGCCTGGTGGCCACCGACCCGGTGCGAGCCGAACAGGCGGTGCTCGATCTTTCCGACCTGTTCCGCGCCAGCCTCGGCAAGACCGGCACCCTGGTGACCTGGCGCGACGAGGTAGAGTTGGCGGAGCGTTATCTGTCGATCGAACGTTATCGCCTGGGCGAGCGTCTACACCTGGACTGGGACGTGGATCGGGTGCCCCCCGACCTGCCGATCCCGCAACTGACCTTGCAGCCGCTGCTGGAGAACGCCGTCATCCATGGCGTTCAACCCCGGATAGAAGGCGGGCTGGTGCGGGTCGAAGCCCGGTATGAGAGCGGGCTGTTCAGCCTGTGCGTCAGCAACCCGTTCGACGAAGGCGCCCATGCGCCTTCCCGTGGAACGCAGCAGGCGTTGGTCAACATCGAAGCACGCCTCGTGGCACTTTTCGGGCCGCGGGCGAGTCTTACCGTGGAGCGCTGTGACGGTCGCCACTTCACCTGTCTACGCTATCCTTGTGCCAGACTCACGCAGGAAGCCAGAGCAATATGAATGTCCTGATCGTCGATGACGAACCCCTTGCCCGTGAACGCCTGAGCCGTCTGGTGGGCGACCTCGATGGGTACCGTGTTTTGGAGCCCGCCGCCAGCAATGGCGAAGAGGCGTTGAGTCTTATCGACAATTTGAAGCCCGACATCGTCCTGCTGGATATCCGCATGCCCGGCCTGGACGGGTTGCAGGTCGCGGCGCGCCTGTGCGAGCGGGATACGCCGCCGGCGGTGATCTTCTGCACCGCCCACGACGAGTTCGCCGTGGACGCGTTCAAGGTCAGCGCGGTCGGCTACCTGGTGAAGCCGGTGCGCCCCGAATCCCTGGCCGAGGCGCTGCAGAAAGCCGAGCGTCCGAACCGCATCCAGCTTGCCGCCCTGACTCGACCTGCCGCGAATTCCGGGCCGCGCACCCATATCAGCGCGCGCACCCGCAAGGGCATCGAACTGATCCCCCTCGGCCAAGTGCTGTACTTCATCGCCGACCATAAATACGTGACGTTGCGTCATGAGGGGGGCGAGGTCTTGCTCGACGAGCCGCTGAAGGCGCTGGAAGACGAGTTCGGCGATCGCTTCGTGCGCATCCACCGCAACGCGCTGGTGGCCCGCGAGCGCATCGAGCGGCTGCAACGCACCCCCCTGGGCCACTTCCAGCTCTACTTGAAGGGCATGAACGACGAGGCTCTGACGGTCAGTCGTCGGCACGTGGCCGGTGTCCGCAAGCTGATGCACAACCTCTGAGGGCGCGGCCGCGCCCTGGAAGCCCGTGGACTGACCCGCCTCAATCCGTCCAGGCGCCTGGCTGTTATCATGCCGGCCATCCGCTTCCTGGAAATGCCCCATGCCCCGCGAAATCCGCATCGCCACCCGCAAGAGCGCCCTGGCCCTTTGGCAGGCCGAATACGTCAAATCCCGCCTGGAGCAAGCTCATCCCGGCTTACGGGTCAGCCTGGTGCCCATGGTCAGCCGGGGCGACAAACTGCTGGACGCGCCGCTGGCGAAGATCGGCGGCAAAGGCCTATTCGTCAAGGAACTGGAAACCGCGCTGCTGGAGCAGGACGCGGACATCGCGGTGCACTCCATGAAGGACGTGCCGATGGACTTCCCTCAGGGCCTTGGCCTCTACTGCGTCTGCGAGCGGGAGGACCCCCGCGATGCGTTCGTTTCCAACACCCATGCCAGCCTCGATGAGCTGCCCGCCGGCAGCGTGGTGGGCACTTCCAGCCTGCGCCGGCAGGCCCAGTTGCTGGCGCGCCGCCCCGACCTGACCATCCATTTCCTCCGTGGCAATGTCAACACGCGCCTGGCCAAGCTGGACGCGGGCGACTACGACGCCATCATCCTCGCCGCCGCCGGGTTGATCCGCCTGGGCTTCGAGGCGCGCATCCGCTCGTCCCTCAGCGTGGCCGACAGCCTGCCGGCCGGCGGGCAGGGCGCCGTGGGGATCGAGTGCCGCAGCGAGGACCACGAAATCCATCGTTTGCTGGCACCGCTGCATCACGCGCCGACCTCCCTGCGGGTCAGCGCCGAGCGCGCCCTGAACCGGCGCCTCAACGGCGGCTGTCAGGTGCCCATCGCCTGCTACGCCGAGTTGGAAGGCGAGCAGTTGTGGCTGCGTGGTCTGGTGGGCAGCCCCAGCGGCGAACTGCTGCTGCGGGCGGAGGATCGCGCGCCGGCGACCGAGGCGGAGGCCCTGGGCGTCCGGGTCGCCGAGGCCTTGCTGGAAAAAGGCGCCGGCGCGATTCTCGCCGCCGTCTATGGCGAGGCCGGTCCGGCGTGACCGCGCCCGGCTGGCGCCTGCTGCTGACCCGTCCGCGCGAGGAGTGCGCCGCGCTGGCGCGAACCCTGGCGGCCCGGGGCGTCCAGGGCAGTTGCCTGCCGTTGCTGGAGATCGAGGCGCTACCGGAAACCCCGGCGCGGCGCCAGCCGATCCTCGACCTGGATCGGTACGCGGCGGTGATCGTGGTCAGCAAGCCGGCGGCCCGGCTGGTCCTCGACACCGTGGACCGCTATTGGCCGCAACCGCCGGCCGGTCAGCACTGGTTCGCCGTCGGCGCCGCCACGGCCGGCCTGCTGGCCGACTACGGGCTCACCGTGCATTGGCCCCCGGAGGGCGACGATAGCGAAGCGCTGCTGGCGCTGCCCACCCTGGCCGAGAGCCTGGCGGGGCCCGATGCCCGCGCATTGATCGTGCGTGGCGAGGGCGGGCGCGGTCTGCTCGCCGAGCGCTTGCGTGAACGGGGCGTCGCGGTCGACTATCTCGAACTTTATCGCCGGCGTCTGCCTGAGTACCCGCCCGGCCTGCTGGCCCAGCGTGTCCAAGCGGAACGCCTCAACGGGCTGGTGGTCAGCAGTGGGCAAGGCTTCGAGCACCTGCGCCTGCTGGCCGGCGATGCATGGCCGGCGATGTCGGCCATGCCCTTGTTCGTGCCGAGCCCCCGGGTGGCCGAGCAGGCCCGCGCGGCCGGGGCCCGGCGCGTCGTGGATTGCCGTGGCGCCAGCGCCGCGGCCTTGCTGGAAGCCCTCGACGGCGCCGTGGCGCCCGCCCCTTGAACAAAGGATGGATACGTGAGCGAAACAGCCTCTCCCAACTCCGAGCAGACTCCGCCGGTCGTCGAGCCGGCCCTCCCACCCGCATCCCCTCGCGCCGGCGGCAAGGGCCTGGCGGCGTTGGCCCTGCTGATCGGCCTCGCCGGGCTCGGCATCGGCGGCTGGGGCGCCTGGCAAATCCATCAACTGAACCTGCGCGACCAGCAGCGGCTGGCGCAACTGGAAGACGCTCGCGGCCAGACGCAGGCCCTGACCCTGCGCGAGCAACGCCTCAGCGAGCGCCTGGCGGCCCTGCCGGCGCCCGCCGAGCTGGCCGAGCGCCAACGCCTGCTCGGCGACCTGCAGAGCGAGCAGCAGCGGCTGGGGCAACGCCTGGAAAGCGTGCTCGGCGCCAGCCGTCAGGACTGGCGCCTGGCCGAGGCCGAGCACCTGCTGCGCCTGGCCGCGCTACGGCTGTCCGCCTTGCAGGACATCGACAGCGCCCAGGCGCTGGTGCAGACCGCCGACGACATCCTGCGCGAACAGAACGACCCCAGCGGCTACGCGGCCCGCCAGCAGTTGGCGAAGAGCCTGGAGGCCCTGCGCGGCCTGCCTCGCCCCGACCGGACCGGGTTATTCCTGCAACTGGGCGCCCTGCGCGAGCGGATCGCCGCCCTCGAGCCCCTGGACCCGTCCTTCGACGGTCGCGACGATACCTTGCACGCTCTGGCGCAGCAGCACCGCGACGAAGGCGCCTGGGCACAGTGGCTGGACACGCTGTCCACCTATTTCCGTCTCGATTTCAACGCCGATCCGAGCATCCGTCCGCTGCTGGCCGGGCAGAGCCTGGAGCAGGTCCGTCTGGCCCTGTCACTTGCCCTGGAGCAGGCGCAGTGGGCCGCCCTGCACGGCGAACGCGACGTCTATCGCCAGGCCCTGGCCCAGGCCGGCCAGGTGGTGGAGGCCCACTTCGACCCACAGAAATCCGACACCCGCGCGTTGCGGGCGCGCTTCGACGAATTGGCGCGGCAGACCGTGGCGGTCGACACGCCTGATCTCAGCCCGGCCGTCGACGCCGTGCAAGCCTACCTGCAACACAAGCAAGCGGCTCGCGACGCGATACCCGACGAGGCCCCCGAGGCCGCGCCCGCGGCGGAGGGTGAGCGCCCATGAGCATGAAACGCGCCGCCCTGCTGGCAAAGGTTCTGCTGGTGCTGGCCCTCGTCGTGCTGCTGGGCATGGCGATCGCCCGTCACAAAGGCTACGTGCTGGTCGCCTACGACGGCTTCCGCTACGAGTCGAGCCTGTGGGCCGCCCTGGCCCTGATGGCGGCGCTGGGGTTGCTGGCTTATTTCGTGCGCCTCGTGCTCAGCGCCCTCTTCGTCGCTGGCGGGTGGGTCAACCCCTGGTCGGGCAGGCATCGCCGGCGGCGCCTGCGACAGGCCTCCGAACAAGGCTTCCTGGACCTCGCCGAAGGCCGTTGGGAGCGGGCGCTCCGGAACCTGCGGAGCGCCGCCGATGCCGAGCCCCGGCCGTTGGCCTATTACCTGGGCGCCGCCCGCGCCGCCCAGGCGCTCGGCGACCGCGCCGAGAGCGATCGGCTGCTGGCCCGTGCCCTGGATCGCCAACCCCAGGCCGAGCTGGCCATCGCCCTGACTCATGCCGAATTGCAAAGCGAGCGTGGCGAGACCGAACAAGCCCGCGACACCCTGGAAGCCATGCAAGCGCGCCACCCCCGCCACCCCGAGGTCCTGCGGCATCTGCATCGGCTTTACCTGATCAGGGGCGACTGGGCGGCGCTACGCGGCCTGCTGCCCATCCTGCGCAAGCAGAACGTAGTGAGCGGCAGCGAACTGGAGAGCCTCGAGCGGCAGGCCTGGACGCAGTACCTCGCGACCGCGAGCGGCGGCGGGACAGGCCTGGCCGAGTTGCGGCAGGCATGGCAAGCCGTGCCATCGGCGCAACGCCACGAGCCTGGGCTGTTATTCGCCTATGCCGAGCGCCTGCACGCGCTGGGCGCCGACGATGAGGCCGAGCCCCTGGTGCGGCAAGCCCTGCGGGACGGGTACGACGCGCGCCTCGTGCGCCTGTATGGCCTGCTCCAGGGAGCCGATCCGGGCAAGCGGTTGCAGGCGGCCGAAGCCTGGCGGGCGCGCCACCCGGACGATGCGACGCTGCTGCTGACCCTTGGCCGTCTGTGCCTGCATAGCCAATTGTGGGGAAAGGCGCAGGAGTACTTCGAGGCCAGCCTGGCCTTGGAGCGTGACCCGGAAGCCTGCGCCGAGCTGGCTCATCTGTTGGCCGAGCGGGGCGACGTGGAGCGCAGTAATCGCCTGTTCCGCGAGGGGTTCGATCTGCTGGAGCGCCGCCAGCAACCGCCTGCGGCCCTGACCCGGCACCCGTGAGCGGGCCCGGACGCGCGGCGCCATTCTTCGGACCGGCGCCTCGCCCCGTGCCCGGCGGCGCCTTGAAAGCGCACGGACCTTCCTCTACCGTAACCGCCTTTCTTCCCCTATCGGAGCCGCCATGCCCCTGGCCAGCCCCCGTCTGCTGTTCCTTCTGGCTTTCCTCGGTAGCGCCGCCGTCATGGCCGGCGCCTTGTACCTCGAGCATGTGGTCGGGCTGGCGCCCTGCCCGATGTGCATCCTGCAACGGATCTTCGTGATCCTCTTCGGGGTGGTCGGGCTGATCGGTTTCCTGCATAACCCCGCCACCACTGGCCGTCGCGTCTATGCCTTCCTCATGCTGCTGGCTTCCCTGGGCGGCGGCGCCACCGCGGGCCGGCAGATCTGGCTGCAGAGCGTTCCGGCCGACCAATTGCCGGCGTGCCTGCCCAGCCTGGAATACATGATGGACGCGCTGCCCTTCCAGGAGATCGTCAGCCTCGTCCTGCATGGCAGCGCCGACTGCGTCGAGGTGACCTGGACACTGTTCGGCATGAGCCTGCCGGAGTGGGCCTTGCTGGCGTTCATTGGCATGGCCGCGTTCAGCCTGTACCAACTGCTACGCCGTGGCTGATCCTGTGCAAGCCGCGCCCGGCGCGGTTTGCGGACCCTCCAGTGGGCTTTGGGTTCAGCTTTTATTTCTTCGAACGCCCGTATGAAATTTTCATCCCGCATGCCTTGATGACTGGACGGGTAGGGGCATACTCTGGCCCATACTCGCGCCGGAAGTCGCCCTTTTCGCGACTTTTCCCGGCCTTGCCATGCGGTGCTCAGGCGCCGACAACTCAGCGAAGAAAAGGGAAGCCATCATGCTCGAGAGTTGCCAGAACGCCCAGGAACGATGGGGCGGCGTCCACCTCCTGATCGATCGTTGGTTGCAGGAGCGCTACCAGTTGATCCGTCACTTCAAGGCGCTGAACGAGGCGCCTGTCGCACCCGGCGACAATCCCGAAGCCTTGTTGCGGTTCTGCGAGTCCTTGGTGGATTACGTGTCGGCGGGTCATTTCGAAATCTACGAGCAATTGCTCGGCGAGGCGCTGGCCTTCGGCGACGAGCGCGGCCTGGAGCTGGCGCATCGTATCTACCCGCGCATCCAGGCCATCACCGAGGAAGCCCTGGCGTTCAACGACCTGTGCGACAAGGGCAAGGCCCGGGGCACCTGTCTGACCCAAGAACTCAAGCGCCTGGGCCAGTGCCTGCATGAGCGCTTCGAGCTGGAAGACTGCCTGATCGAAGTGCTGCACAACGCCCACCGCGAGCAAGAGCTCGAGCCGGAAGCGGCCTCAGCGACTGTCTAACAGGTCGACCTCGAAGATCAGGGGCGCGTAGGGAGGGATCAGATCGCCAGCTCCCTCGGCGCCATAAGCCTGGGCCGATGGAATCACCAGTCGCCACGAGGCGCCCACCGGCATTTCCAGTAGCGCCGTGCGCCAGCCGGCGATGAGGCTGTCGAGCCTGAACCACTGTGGCGTTTGACTGGCATCGAACTGGCTGCCGTCCGCCAGGCGTCCGTTGTAGCGGACCCGCACGTCCCCACCGGGCCTGGGCTTGGCGCCGTGTCCATCGCGCAGGGGCGTGGCCAGGACACCACCGGCCAGTTCGCGCACCCCCGGCTTGGCCTTCTCCGCTACCAAGAAACGGGTTTCCGCCTCGATCTCCCGAAGATGCGAGTGCGCTGCCTCGTCCAGGCGCGCCTCGTGCGCCCGCTGCAACTGTTCGATACGCGCCGCCGGCAAGGCCAGCGGCTGGCCGCGATAGGCGTGGCCCAGCCCTTCGAGCAGGGCGTCCACCGGCAGGTCGGGCATCTCCTCCCGTAGCCGTTCCCCCAAGCGAACCCCGAGGCTGTAGGCCAGATCGCGGGAGTCGTTGGCCCAGGCGTTGCCGGCCAGGACGGCGAGCAGGAACAGGGACAGCGCGGCGCGACCCATGGCGATTCTCCGGTGAGGGGGCGTCGATTATGCCATCGCGGACGCCCCTCGATGGCGCTGGCGAGCCGATGGGCGGGTGGATAGTATGGGCCCCATCCCGTCCGCACCTCGGAGTGCTCCCATGCCGGCCAAGAAGAAGCCCGTCCATACCCCGTTGCATCTGTTGCAGCAATTGTCCCAGAGCTTGCTCGACCATTTGCAGGAGGCCTGCGCCCAGGCCCTGATCGACGCGGAAAAGGTCCTCGCGAAGCTGGAGAAACAGCGTAACAAGGCCCAGGAAAAACTGGCGGCGCGTCGCTTGAAACTGCAAATCGCGGTGGAAGCCGGCAAGCTCAAGGCCCAAGCCAAGGCCAAGCAGGCGGTGGCCGAGTGGGAGGATCTGCTCGACACCCTGCAAGAGCGCCAAGTGGAGACCCGCCAGTACATTGCCCGGTTGAAGCAGGACACCGAGGAGAGCCTGCGACTGGCTCAGGGCATCGGCCAAGTCCACGAGGCGGCCGGCCGCGCGTTGGCCGAGCGGGAGGCTCCGGCCCAGGTCGAATCCAAGGCGGACAAGCCCGTCGCCCGGGCGCGCAAGACGCCCGCGTCCTCCAGTCGCCCCGCCGGGGCCGGCGCCGCCAGGTTGGCGAGCGCCGTGCATGCCGCGACCGTGTCGAAGAAATCGCAGGCCGGGAACGGGGCCCCGACCCTCGAGCCGGCGGGCGCCAAGCCTGCGCGTAGCCGCGTCAAGCCTGCCGCCCTGGCGACGGACGGCAAGCCCGCGGTGGTCGTGAAACCTCGCAAGCCCTCCGCCCGCAAGGCCGTGCCGCCCGTGCCGACGCGCGTCGACGAAGCGGCGGTGCCCACCGCTCCGCGCGAGCCGGATACGTCCTCCTGAGTTGCTGCCGCCGGCCCACCGACCGGGCCGGCGGCGCTTCAACCGCCATCCAGCGCGGCCCGGCCCATGTGCTCCAGCGCCTCAGCGGCCGGTTCCGCCGCGTTGCCGGCGAGCGCGTCCAGCCAGGCCCGGACGCCAAGGTCGGGCGATCCGATCGTTTCCGCCGCCCAGGCGCGCGCACGGTCCTCCAGTCGTTTCAGCAGGACCCGTTCGGACTCCAGTTCCAAAGCCTTGAGGCGTTGTCGCAAGGCCGCCAGATCGGCGTCCTCGGGGGCGTCTCGCCAGGCGTCACGCAACGAACGCAAGGGTTGGACGACGGTTTCCCGCCAAGGCGCGGCGAGGGCCTTCAACGCCCTCGCCCGCTCCGCCCGGCAGGCCACGCCACGTCGGCCGAGCCAGGCCCCGGTCAGCAACAGGCAGACGTCCGCGCCACGGGCCTGGGCGCGCAGGCAGGCCGCTTCCACGCCAGGGCGGGCGTACAGCGTCAGGGCGAACCCCCAAAGGTCGTCGGGCATGGGCATCCCAGGTGAATGGGCGAAGCTGATAGACTTCGCCGCCTTATGATCCGATTGAACAACCTCACTCTACAGCGTGGTCCGCAACGCCTGCTAGAAGGCGCCGAGCTGACGCTGCACGCCGGCCAGAAGGTCGGTCTGGTCGGCGCCAACGGCGCCGGGAAATCCACGCTGTTCGCCTTGCTGCGCGGCGAGCTCGGGCCCGATGCCGGCGATTGCAGCCTGCCTGCGGACTGGCGCATCGCCCACATGCGCCAAGAGGTGGATACCCTCGAGCGACGCGCGGTGGACTACGTGCTCGATGGCGATACCCACCTGCGCCGCGTGCAGGCCGAGCTGGCCATCGCCGAGACCGCCCACGACGGTACCGCCATCGCCCGCCTGCACGCGGAGCTGGACAGCGCCGACGGCTACAGCGCCGACGCGCGCGCCCGCAAGCTGCTGGCCGGCCTGGGCTTCCTGCCGGCGCAGATGGAATCGCCGGTGGGCGACTTCTCGGGCGGCTGGCGGATGCGCCTGAACCTCGCCCAGGCACTGATGTGCCCATCCGACCTGCTGTTGCTGGACGAGCCCACCAACCACCTGGACCTCGACGCGATCCTCTGGCTGGAGGACTGGCTCAAGGCCTACCCCGGCACCCTGCTGCTGATCTCCCACGACCGCGACTTCCTCGATGCGGTGGTGGACCACGTGGCGCATCTGGAACAGCGCAAGCTGACCCTCTACCGGGGCGGCTATTCGGCCTTCGAGCGCACCCGCGCCGAGCGGCTGGCGCAGCAGCAACAGGCCTACGAGAAACAGCAGGCCCAGCGCGCCCACATGGAAAAGTACATCGCCCGTTTCCGCGCCCAGGCCACCAAGGCCCGCCAGGCCCAAAGTCGCATCAAGGCCCTGGAGCGCCTGGAGGAACTGGCCCCGGCCCACGTGGACTCGCCCTTCGAGTTCGCTTTCCGCGAGGCGGACAAGCTGTCCAACCCGCTCCTCGACCTGGCGGAAGGGCGCCTCGGCTATGGCGAGCGCGCGGTGTTGAATCAGGTCAAGTTGCAACTGCGACCCGGTGCCCGGCTGGGCCTGCTCGGCCCCAATGGCGCCGGCAAATCCACCCTGATCAAGACCTTGGCCGGCGAGCTGGCTCCCTTGGGTGGCGACCTGCGCCGGGGCGAGAACCTGGCCATCGGCTATTTCGCCCAGCACCAGCTCGACGCCCTCGACCCCAAGGCCAGCCCGCTCCTGCACATGCAACGCATCGCCCCCGGCGAGCGCGAGCAGACCCTGCGGGATTTCATCGGTGGCTTCGATTTTCGCGGCGAGCGCTGCGACGAGCCGGTGCTGAATTTCTCGGGCGGCGAGAAAGCGCGGCTCGCCCTGGCGCTGATTGCCTGGCAGAAACCCAACCTGCTGCTGTTGGACGAGCCCACCAACCACCTCGACCTGGAAATGCGCCTGGCCCTGACCCTGGCCTTGCAGGAGTTCGCCGGCGCGGTCCTGGTGGTGTCCCACGACCGCCACCTGCTCAAGAGCACCACCGACGAATTCCTGCTGGTGGCCGACGGTCGTGTCCAGTCTTTCGAGGGCGACCTCGACGACTACGCCCGCTGGCTGGTGGATTATCGCGCCCGCCAAGCGCCGGCCGGCGAGGCGACGGCCAACCCGGACAAGACCGACAAGCGCGCCCAGCGCCAGGCGGCCGCCGCCCAGCGCCAGCAGTTGGCGCCGTTCCGTCGCGAGTCGGAAAAGCTGGAAGCGGAGTTGGGCGCGCTGCACGCGGCCCTCGCCACCCTTGAAGCGCGGCTGGGCGACAGCGCCCTTTACGAACCGGCGCGCAAGGATGAATTACGCGAACGGTTGGCGGAGCAGGCGAGTCTGAAGGCCCGGGAGGCGGATCTGGAAGAGCGCTGGCTCCTGGCGCTGGAGCGTCTCGAAGAACTGCAACGGCAACTGGAGGACGCCGATTGATGGATGAATTATTCCTGCTCGCCGCCTGGAGCGAGCCCCTGCTTCGCGCCGCCCAGATGCTGGCGATCATCCTGCTCGCCTGGCTGTTGCAACGCTTGGTCACCCGGGGCATCACCCGTCTGGGCGCCCACTACCCGCAACTGCCGGGCGAACTGTTGCTGCCCCTGCGCGGCGGCCTGCGCTGGCTGATCATGGGCAGCGCGTTCATGATGGTGCTGGAGCGCTTCGGCGTCTCCGCCCAGGTGCTGTGGACCGCCCTGACCGGCTTCGCCGCGGTGGCCGCCGTGGCGTTCTTCGCCATCTGGAGCGTGCTGTCCAACCTGTTCTGCGCGCTGCTGATCTTCGCCCTCGGGCCGTTCCGCCTGGGCGACCGGGTCGAGGTGGTCGAAAGCGCCGACAAGCCGGGCGTGCGCGGCCGGGTGGTGGCCATCAACATGTTCTACACCACCCTCGAAGACCTCGACGAAGGCAGCGCGGGCACCTGGCTGCAGATACCCAACAGTCTGTTCTTCCAGAAGGTGGTGCGGCGCTGGCGCACCTGAGCGGTGCTCCCGATCCCGCCCGGGCGATCGCGAAAACGTGACCGGCCGCCGCGACAGCGCGGCCTTTGGCGCCTAGGCTGCACGGCCCGATTCCTGGAGTTGCGCCATGTCGCCATCCGCTGTTCGAACCGGCGAAGTCCACCCCACCGAGCCCTCCGTTGCGCCCTTGCGGCTGCCCGCCCTGGAGCAGGCGATCGCCGAGGCCTGCGCGCGCCTGGCGATTCCCGAAGCCTACTTGGCCGCCTTGCGCGAACCGGTTCCTGGCGCCGCGCCAAGTCTGTTGCTGGCAGTCAGCGGGACCGACGCGGCGCTGCGCCGGCGTCTCGCCGCCGAGGTCGCCGACGCGCTGCCCGACACGCTGGAGATGCGCCTGCTGGAGCTTGCCGAAGACGCGCTGTCCCAAGTGATCCGCCAGCGTTGCGAGGCGTTCTACCGCGCCTGACCCCGCCATGAACTGTCCTGACGGCCATGTCAGACCGCATGCTTGAGCCGACCGGCTTCGCCGGTACAATCCGGCCGACGAGTCGGCCGAGGGCCTGGAGCGAAGCGATGCGCGTGTGGATCGATGCGGATGCCTGTCCGCGGGCGGCGAAGGAACTGGTGGTGAAATTCGCCCTGAAGCGGAAATTGGAGGTGACGCTGGTGGCTGGTCAGAGCCAGCCCCGGCCGCCTTTCGCCTGCGTCAGGTTGGTCGTGGTGCCGAGTGGGCCGGACGCGGCCGATGACTATTTGGTGGAACACGCCGTGCCCGGCGAGCTGGTGATCTGCAGCGACGTGCCGTTGGCCGATCGGCTGGTGAAGAAGGGCGTGTCGGTACTCGACCCCCGTGGCCGCGAGTTCGACGAGCGCAACATGGGCGAACGCCTCGCCGCGCGCAATTTGTTCACCGACCTGCGGGAGCAGGGGCAGGTCGGCGGCGGGCAGGCGGCTTATTCCGAGCGGGACCGGCAAGCCTTCGCCAACGGCCTGGATCGCCTGCTGACCCGTCTCGAAGGGGCGGGCTGACGCACGTTCAGGCGTCTTGGACGGTCATCTCCAAAATGCGGTCCACCAGCTTGTAGATGCCCGAGGCCGCTTCGCTGATGGAGCCGGCAAGCATGTAGGCCGGCGTGCTCACCAGCCTGCGCTCCTCGTCCTCGACGATGTCTTCCACCGCGCACTCGACGTGGCGGGCGCCCATCTGTTCCAGGGCGCCGGCGGTCTCCGCGTCGGTGCCGATGGTGCAGCTCACGCCTTCGCCGTAGATCCGCGCGGCCAGGGCCGGCGCGATGCAGATCAGCCCCACCGGCTTACCCGCCCGGGCGAAGTTCCTGGCGGCCTGGAGCACGTCCGGTTGGACGCTGCAGCCGGCGCCATTGAGGGCGAAATCCGAGAGATTCTTCGCCGCGCCGAAGCCGCCGGGCACGATCAGCGCGTCGAAGTCCTCGGCGCGCAGCTCCCGCACGTCCTTCATCTGACCCCGGGCGATGCGCGCCGACTCGACGAGCACGTTGCGGCTCTCCGGCATCTCGGCGCCGGTCAGGTGGTCGATCACATGGTGTTGCATCACGTTGGGGGCGAAGCACTGCACCTGGGCGCCACGCTGGTCGAGGCGCAGCAGGGTGATCACGCTTTCGTGGATTTCCGCGCCGTCGTAGACGCCGCAGCCGGACAGGATCACCGCCACTTTCTTGTTCATGATGTTTCTCCGCTGTTCGGTTACGCCGCGAGGGCGCGTTTCGGCGATACCGGCAGGGGCCGGTATCGGGTCGTGGCCTCGGCCGGCCAGGCCGAAAGCGACCCGACTCGGCCCATAAGGTATGGATCGCCGTGGGGTGTCGGCGTTCGGCGCCGTACCTAGTCTTTCGGCTTACCGTCCGGCTCGCCGCTCGGCTCGCCCTGTGGCGCGTTGCGCTTGGCCCGCAGCGCCCGGCGGACCCACAGGCCGACGCCGAGCAGGATCAGGGCGCCCAGGACCCAGAATTCGTACCGCTTGATGTCGCCGAGGACGGTCTCCAGCACGGCGCCGAAATGATAGGCGGCCCAGCCCAGGGCGGTCGCCCAGACGATCGCTCCCAGGCCGTTGAGCAACAGGTAGCGCAGCGGGGCGTAGCCGGACAGGCCGATGGCGATGGGCATCACCGTGCGCAGGCCATAGACGAAGCGGAAACTCAGCACCCAGAGATCCGGGTGGCGGCGGATATGGTTCAGCGCCTTGTCCCCGAGGGCCTGCCAATGGGGCTTTCGGCGCAACAGCGCGCGGCCCTTGAGGCGGCCGAGGTAGTACCAGAGCTGATCCCCGGCGTAGCTGCCGAGGAAGGCGGTGAGCACCACGAGGTGGATGTTGAGGTAACCCCGAAAGGCCAGGAAACCGGCCAGCACCAGGATCGTCTCGCCTTCGAAGAGCGTGCCGAGGAGCAGGGCGAGGTATCCGAAGTCCTGCAGGAACTGTTGCAGCATGGTCGCGTGACGGAATGGCGAAACCGGCAGCCTACCCGCTTGCGCCCTCGCCGAAAAGCGCACACCGTGGCTCGACGCGGGAAGTTTGACTGGCGACAATGAAAACCGCTGTCCCGAAGGGCCTGCAGCGACCGCGCCGCCGTCATGATTGGGTCATAATGGCGGCTTATACCTGTCACACTGTACCCGCTTGCGCGGGACTGGAGTCTGCCGTGAGCTTTACGTCCGCCAACCGTCTGTTCCCCGCCACCCGCCTGCGGCGCAACCGCCGCGACGATTTTTCCCGGCGCCTGGTGCGGGAGAATGTGCTGACGACGAACGACCTGATCCTGCCGGTATTCATCCTCGAGGGCGAGAACCGCCGCGAGCCGGTCCCGTCCATGCCGGGCGTCGAGCGGCTGTCCATCGACGAACTGCTGCGCGAGGCGGAGGAATTGGTGGCCTTGGGCATCCCGGCCATCGACCTGTTCCCCTTCATTTCCCCGGACAAGAAGAGCCTGGATGCCGCCGAGGCCTGGAACCCGGACGGGCTGATCCAGCGCGCCATTCGCGCCCTGCGCCAGCACGTGCCGCAGCTCGGCATCATCACCGACGTGGCGCTCGACCCGTACACCACCCATGGCCAGGACGGCATCATCGACGAAGACGGCTATGTCCTCAACGACATCACCCTCGACGCCCTGGTCAAGCAGTCCCTGTCCCACGCCGAGGCCGGCGCCCAGATCATTTCGCCGTCGGACATGATGGACGGCCGGGTACAGGTGATCCGCGAGGCGCTGGAACTGGCCGACCACGCCAACGTGCGCATCATGGCCTACTCGGCCAAATACGCCAGTGCCTACTACGGGCCGTTCCGCGACGCCATCGGCTCGTCCGGCAACCTGGGCAAGGGCGACAAGTTCACCTACCAGATGGACCCGGCCAACGGGAACGAGGCGCTCCACGAAGTGGCTACCGACCTGGCCGAGGGCGCCGACATGGTCATGGTGAAGCCGGGCATGCCGTACCTGGACGTGCTCTGGCGGGTGAAGGAGACCTTCCAGGTCCCGACCTTCGTCTATCAGGTCAGCGGCGAGTACGCCATGCACATGGCGGCGATCCAGAATGGCTGGCTCAGCGAGGCGGTGATCCTCGAATCGCTGGTCGGGTTCAAGCGGGCCGGCGCCGACGGTATCCTCACCTATTTCGCCAAGCGGGCCGCACAGTTGTTAAACACCCAGCGCTAAGGGCCTTTCGATGCAACGGAGCCGACGGGGCCGGGCGCGCAAGCAGGATGACTCGATGAACAGCGAAGCCTTCAACGACAGCGCAACGCCGACCGCGATGGAGCCGGTCGAGCTTCCCGTCGGCGACCCCGCGCCGCAGGACACCCAGGCCGCGCCGGTCCCAAGCGTGGACGACAGCAGCCTCTACCTGCACCGCGAACTGTCCCAGTTGCAGTTCAACATCCGCGTGCTGGAACAGGCGCTGGACGAATCCTACCCGCTGCTGGAGCGCTTGAAGTTCCTGCTGATCTTCTCCAGCAACCTGGACGAGTTCTTCGAGATCCGTGTCGCCGGGCTGAAGAAGCAGATCACCTTCGCCCGTGAGCAGGCCGGCGCCGACGGCCTGCAACCTCACCAGGCCCTGGCGCGGATTTCCGAGCTGGTCCACGAGCAGGTGGCGCGGCAGTACTCGATCCTCAACGATGTCCTGCTGCCGGAGCTGGCCAAGCACCAGATCAACTTCATCCGCCGCCGCTTCTGGACGCCGAAGCTCAAGGCTTGGGTGCGCCGCTATTTCCGCGACGAAATCGCGCCGATCATCACCCCCATCGGTCTCGACCCGACCCACCCGTTCCCGCTGCTGGTGAACAAGAGCCTGAACTTCATCGTCGAGCTGGAGGGCATGGACGCTTTCGGCCGCGACTCCGGCCTGGCGATCATTCCGGCGCCGCGCCTGCTGCCCCGGGTGATCCGGGTGCCGGAAGATGTCGGCGGCCCAGGGGACAACTTCGTCTTCCTGTCCTCGATGATCCACGCCCACGCCGACGAACTGTTCCACGGCATGAAGGTGAAGGGGTGCTATCAGTTCCGCCTGACCCGCAACGCGGACCTGTCGGTGGATGCCGAGGACGTGGAGGACCTGGCCCGGGCGCTGCGCGGCGAGCTGTTCTCCCGCCGCTATGGCGACGCCGTGCGGGTCGAGGTGGTGGAAAGCTGCCCGAAACCGCTGTCGGACTATTTGCTCAAGCAGTTCGGCTTGTCCGAAAGCGAGCTGTACAAGGTGGATGGCCCCGTCAACCTGACCCGACTGTTCAGCATCACCGGCCTGGAAAGCCATCCCGAGCTGCAATACGCGCCGTTCACCCCGCTGATCCCCAAGCAATTGCAGAACCGCGACAACCTGTTCAACGTGCTTGGCAAGATGGACTACCTGTTGCTGCATCCCTTCGAGTCCTTCACTCCGGTGATCGACCTGCTGCGCCAGGCCGCCAAGGACCCCCAGGTGTTGGCGATCAAGCAGACCCTGTATCGCTCCGGCGCCAACTCGGAAATCGTCGACGCCCTGGTGGAAGCGGCACGCAACGGCAAGGAGGTCACCGCGGTGATCGAGCTGCGGGCGCGCTTCGACGAAGAATCCAACCTGCAACTGGCCAGCCGCCTGCAAGCCGCCGGCGCGGTGGTGATCTATGGCGTGGTGGGCTTCAAGACCCACGCCAAGATGATGCTGATCCTGCGCCGGGAGAACGGCGAGCTGCGTCGCTACGCCCACCTCGGCACCGGCAACTACCATGCCGGCAACGCCAAGCTGTACACCGACTACAGCCTGCTCACCGCCGACGTGGCGCTCTGCGAGGACCTGCACAAGCTGTTTAATCAGCTCATCGGCATGGGCAAGACCTTGCGGATGAAGAAACTGCTGCACGCGCCCTTCACCCTGAAGAAGAACCTGCTGGAAATGATCAACCGCGAAGCGGTGGCGGCGGGCGAGGGACGCCCGGCGCAAATCATGGCCAAGGTCAACTCGCTGACCGACCCGAAGGTCATCCGCGCCCTGTACAAGGCCAGCCAGGCCGGGGTGAAGATCGACCTGGTGGTGCGTGGCATGTGCTGCCTGCGACCTGGCGTGCCGGGCGTGTCCCACAATATCCAGGTGCGCTCCATCGTCGGCCGTTTCCTCGAGCACAGCCGCATCTACTACTTCCTCAACGGCGGCGACGAGAAAATCTATCTCTCCAGCGCCGACTGGATGGAGCGCAACCTCGACAAGCGGGTCGAGACCTGCTTCCCGGTGGAAGGCAAGAAGCTCATCACCCGGGTCAAGAAGGAGCTGGAGTCCTACCTCAGTGACAACACCCTGGCGTGGACGCTGCTCAGCGATGGACGCTACCAGCGGGTGCAACCCACCGGTAACCAGAACTCGCGCAACGTGCAGGCCGGGCTGCTGGAGCGGCTCACCAACCCGGTCATCGGGGTACGCTGAAGCCGGGCGGGTCCACTCGCCGGGCCCGCCTCTTCACCGTTGGGAAAGAGGGTTTAGCTGACGCTGAGGTGGAAGTCGATGCGCTTGAGCCACTCGGCTTCCTGGGCGAAATCGGCGCGGGTCAGCGGGTTGGTTTCCAGCCAGCCGTCGGGGAAGCGCACCTCGAGGTTCTGCCCCTCGGCGTGCAGCCGCACCTGGGGCATCGCCTGGGTGCCGCGGATGTGGTGGAACAGAATGGCGAAGCGCAGCAGGACGCACAGGCGCATCAACTTGATGCCTTCCTTGCCGAATTCGGCGAAGCGATCCCTGGGAATGTTGCGACGATGGCCGCGTACCAATAGCGCCAACATCAACTGGTCCTGGCGGGAAAAGCCCGGCAGGTCGGAGTGCTCGATCAGGTAGGCGCCGTGCTTGTGGTAGTGGTAGTGGGCGATATCCAGGCCGATCTCATGGACCCGGGCGCCCCAGACCAGCAGATCGCGATGCCATTCGTCGTCCAGGCTCCAGCTATCCGCCACCTGGGCCAGGGCCTCCAGCGCCCGGGCCTCGACTCGCGCGGCCTGCTCGAGGTCCACGTGGTAGCGCTCCATCAAGGCGCTCAGGGTGCGCTCGCGCACGTCTTCGTGGTGATGGCGGCCGAGCAGGTCGTAGAGCACCCCTTCCCGGAGCGCGCCCTCGGAGTGGCGCATGTGGGTGAGTTCGAAGGCGTCGAAGATCGCCTCGAGGATCGCCAGGCCCGCCGGGAAGATCGCCCGGCGGTCGGGCTTCACCCCTTCGATGTCGATCCGCTCGCTCTCGCCTAGCTTGAACAGCCGACGCTTCAGCCAGGCCAGCCCCTCGGTGTTGACCTCGCCGTTGCCGCGCCCGCCGGCCTTGATCGCCAGGCAGACCGCGCGGATGGTTCCCGAGGCGCCCACCGCCTCCTGCCAGCCCAGGCGTCGCAGGCTGTTCTCGATGCCCATCAATTCGAGGCGGGCGGCGGTGTAGGCCTGGGCGTAGCGCGCCGGGGTGATCTTGCCGTCGCGGAAATAGCGCTGGGTATAGCTGACGCAGCCCATCTGCAGGCTTTCCCGCTGCAGGGACTCGAAACTCTGGCCGATGATGAATTCGGTACTGCCGCCCCCGATGTCCGCCACCAGGCGCCGCCCGGGGTGATCGGGCATGGAGTGGGACACCCCAAGGTAGATGAGCCGGGCCTCCTCGCGACCGGAGATCACTTCCACCGGGTGACCGAGGACTTCCTCGGCGCGGCGGATGAACTCGCCGCGATTGCGCGCCTCGCGCAGGGCATTGGTGCCGACGATGCGCACCGCGCCCTCGGGCATGCCGGCCATGCGCTGGGCGAACAGCCGCAGGCAGGCCAGGCCGCGCTGCATCGCTTCCTCGCTGAGCTGCCGCTCTTCATTGATACCGGCCGCCAACTGCACCTTGTCGCCGAGCCGCTCGAGGATGCGAATCTCGCCGTGATCGGCCTTGGCCAGCACCATGTGGAAACTGTTGGAGCCCAGGTCGATGGCGGCGATCAGGGGAAAGGATTCGGCGGGGGTGTGCGGCATGGGTAAAGTCTCGGTTCGAATCGCCGTCATCCTGCCACGATAGGCGATCCGCGCCAAACCCGCCGTGCGCGTCGTGCTGTCGCGCGAGGCCGAACCTCGTCGCCTCCCGTACGGTCCCATAGAGAGGCTCAATCGCCGGTTCCTTCCTGTGTCGGCGAAGCCAAGCTATGATGGCCGGCACTTTGCCTTGCCGAACCAGGAGAATATCGATGAGCGAATTCATCACTAACGTCAGCGACGCCAGCTTCGAGCAGGACGTGCTCAAGGCCGAAGGCGCGGTGCTGGTCGACTACTGGGCCGAGTGGTGTGGCCCCTGCAAAATGATTGCCCCAGTGCTCGACGAGATCGCCCAGACCTATCAGGGCAAGCTCAAGGTCTGCAAGCTGAACATCGACGAGAACCAGGAAACCCCGCCGAAGTATGGTGTGCGCGGTATCCCGACCCTGATGCTGTTCAAGAACGGCAACGTCGAGGCCACCAAGGTGGGCGCCCTGTCCAAGTCGCAACTCGCGGCCTTCCTCGACAGCAATATCTGAGTCGACAAAGCCCCGCACAATGCGGGGCTTTTTCCAGCTCCAGGCTGGACACCGTCGAAAAACCGGTGCTACATTCGGGCTCGCAGCGGGTTTCGCCCCTGTCTTCCGCTAGCCGTCGCCGACGCCCCCCTTACTCGAAACACTTGCACAGCGCGACTCTGTCGCCTTCCTGTGGCGCGGCCTTCCAAGCTCATCAGCTTCCCTTCCTTCGATACGTCATTCCTATGAATCTGACCGAACTCAAGCAAAAACCGATCACCGAACTGCTGGAAATGGCCGAACAGATGGGCATCGAGAACATGGCCCGTTCGCGCAAGCAGGACGTGATCTTCTCGCTGCTGAAAAAACATGCGAAAAGCGGCGAGGAGATCTCCGGTGACGGCGTGCTGGAGATTCTGCAGGACGGTTTCGGCTTCCTGCGTTCCGCGGACTCGTCCTACCTGGCGGGCCCCGACGACATCTATGTATCCCCCAGCCAGATCCGCCGCTTCAACCTGCGCACCGGCGACACCATCATCGGCAAGATCCGCCCGCCGAAAGAAGGCGAGCGTTACTTCGCGCTGCTCAAGGTCGACACGATTAATTTCGACCGTCCGGAAAATGCCAAGAACAAGGTGCTGTTCGAGAACCTCACGCCCCTGTTCCCCAACGAGCGCCTGACCATGGAAGCCGGCAACGGCTCCACCGAGGACCTCACCGGCCGCGTGATCGACCTCTGTGCGCCGATCGGCAAGGGCCAGCGCGGCCTGATCGTGGCGCCGCCCAAGGCGGGCAAGACGATCATGCTGCAGAACATCGCCGCCAACATCACCCGCAACAACCCCGAGTGCTACCTGATCGTCCTGCTGATCGACGAGCGCCCCGAGGAAGTGACCGAGATGCAGCGCACCGTGCGCGGCGAAGTGGTCGCTTCCACCTTCGACGAGCCGCCGACCCGCCACGTGCAAGTGGCCGAGATGGTGATCGAGAAGGCCAAGCGCCTGGTGGAGCACAAGAAGGATGTGGTGATCCTGCTGGACTCCATCACCCGCCTGGCGCGGGCCTACAACACCGTGATCCCCAGCTCCGGCAAGGTGCTGACCGGCGGCGTCGACGCCCACGCCCTGGAAAAACCCAAGCGCTTCTTCGGCGCCGCGCGGAATATCGAGGAAGGCGGTTCCCTGACCATCATCGCCACGGCGCTGGTGGAGACCGGCTCGAAGATGGACGAGGTGATCTACGAGGAATTCAAGGGCACCGGCAACATGGAACTGCCCCTGGACCGCCGCATCGCCGAGAAGCGGGTGTTCCCGGCCATCAACATCAACAAGTCCGGTACCCGCCGCGAGGAGTTGCTGACTGCCGAGGACGAGCTGCAGCGCATGTGGATTCTGCGCAAGCTGCTGCACCCGATGGACGAGATCGCCGCCATCGAGTTTCTCCTCGACAAGCTCAAGGACACCAAGACCAACGACGAATTCTTCCTGTCCATGAAGCGGAAGTGAGTCGAAGGCGCGAAGAAAAAGCCGGGGCGACCCGGCTTTTGCATTTCTAAAATACCCGAGCGAGGCGCTAGACTTCCGGGTTCGACTCGCAGGCCAGACGAGGCTTACATGCAGTATCGCGATTTACGCGATTTCATCGGCGCCCTGGAGCGGCGCGGCGAACTCAAGCGCATCCAGACCCCGATCTCACCGGTGCTGGAGATGACCGAGGTGTGCGACCGTACCCTGCGCCGCCAGGGGCCGGCCCTGTTGTTCGAGCGGCCCACCGGGTTCGACATGCCGGTCCTCGGCAACCTCTTCGGCACCCCGGGCCGTGTGGCCCTGGGCATGGGCGCCGAGTCGGTGGACGAGTTGCGGGAAATCGGCCGGCTGCTGGCCTTCCTCAAGGAGCCCGAGCCGCCCAAGGGGTTGAAGGACGCTTGGTCGAAGCTGCCGATTTTCAAGAAAGTCATCACCATGGCGCCGAAGGTCCTGAAGGACGCGCCCTGCCAGGAAGTCGTCGAGGAAGGCGAGGCCGTCGACCTGACGAAGCTGCCCGTGCAGACCTGCTGGCCCGGTGACGTCGGCCCGCTGATCACCTGGGGCCTGACGGTGACCAAGGGGCCTAATAAAGAGCGGCAGAACCTTGGCATCTACCGCCAGCAGGTGCTCGGCCGCAACAAGGTCATCATGCGCTGGCTCAGCCACCGAGGCGGCGCCCTGGACTACCGCGAGTGGTGCCAGAAACACCCGGGACGGCCCTACCCGGTCGCGGTGGCGCTGGGGGCGGACCCGGCGACCATCCTCGGCGCGGTGACCCCGGTGCCGGATACCCTCTCCGAGTACGCCTTCGCCGGCCTACTGCGGGGCCATCGGACGGAACTGGTGAAGTGCATCGGCAGCGACCTGCACGTGCCGGCCAGCGCCGAAATCGTCCTCGAAGGGGTGATCCACCCGGACGAAATGGCCGACGAAGGCCCCTATGGCGACCACACCGGCTACTACAACGAAGTGGACCGCTTCCCGGTGTTCACCGTGGAGCGCATCACCCGCCGCCGCGATCCGATCTACCACAGCACCTACACCGGTCGTCCACCGGACGAGCCGGCGATCCTCGGCCTGGCCCTCAACGAGGTCTTCGTGCCGATCCTGCAGAAGCAGTTCCCGGAAATCGTCGACTTCTACCTGCCGCCGGAGGGATGTTCCTATCGTATGGCGGTGGTGACCATGAAGAAGCAGTACCCTGGCCATGCCAAGCGGGTGATGCTGGGGGTCTGGTCGTTCCTGCGCCAGTTCATGTACACCAAGTTCGTCATCGTTACCGACGACGACGTGAACGCCCGGGACTGGAACGACGTGATCTGGGCCATCACTACCCGCATGGACCCCAAGCGCGACACGGTGATGATCGACAACACGCCGATCGATTACCTCGACTTCGCCTCTCCGGTGTCCGGCCTGGGTTCGAAGATGGGCCTGGACGCCACCCATAAGTGGCCGGGAGAAACCAGCCGGGAATGGGGACGCGCCATCGTCCAGGACGAGGCGGTCAAGCGCCGGGTGGACGAGCTGTGGGCCGAACTCGGCATCGAGTGATGCCCGACGCTTCGTGTAGTCATTCTTCTGGGCCAAAAGGAGGTGCCCGAGCCATGCGCGTAACCCTTCAACCCTCCGGCGCGGTGCTCGATGTACATACCGGCGAGCGGATTCTCGACGCGGCCCGGCGCCTCGGCTACGCCTGCCCGCAGAGCTGCCGCAACGGTAACTGCCACGTCTGCGCGGCGTTGCTGGTGGAAGGGCGCGTGCGCCAGGCGGGCATCGAGCTGGACCGTGGCGAGTTGTATACCTGCGTGGCGGAGCCCCTGGAGCACTGCGTGCTGCACTGGGACGGCGTGCTGGCGCCCGGGGAATTGCCGGAGCGCCGCCTGTACGGTCAACTGATCGCCTGCCGCGAGGCGGGCGGCGACGTCTACCGGGTCGGGCTGCGCACGCCGGCGGGCCAGACGCCCCGCTACCATGCGGGTCAGTACCTGCTCATCGAGCGCGACACCGGCACCACGTCGGCGTTTTCCCTGGCTTCCGCGCCCCATCAGGGTCGCGATCTGGAATTGCACATCCTCGCCCGGGAAGACAGTACCCGGCGCTTGCTGGCCCAGTTGCGCCGCGACGGTGGCGCCTGGGTGCGCTTGCCGTTCGGCGACGCCCACCTGGCCGAGCTGCCCGATGGCCCGCTGGTGCTGATCGCCGCGGGCACCGGCATGGCGCAGATGCACAGTCTGATCGAACACTGCCGTTCCAAGGGGTTCGCCCACCCCGTGCACCTGTACTGGGGGGCGCGGCGTCCGGACGACTTCTACGAGGTGCCCGAATGGGCGTGCTGGGAAAAGCTGCCCAACCTGTACCTGCATAAGGTGGTCAGCGACGTGTGCGGCTGGGACGGCCGTTGTGGCCTGTTGCACGAGGCGATCCGGGAGGATTTCGCCGACCTGCGGCCGCTGCACGTCTATGCCAGCGGCTCGCCGGCCATGGTCTACGGCACCCTCGATGCCTTGGTGGCGGCGGGCATGGATGCCCACCAGATGCGCGCGGACGTCTTCGCCTACGCGCCCCGCTAGGCTGCGCGGGGCGCGCGATATCCGGCTGGGAAGAGCGACGGTGTGGGCGTAGGCCCGGCCCGCACCGGGTTACCAGGGTCAGCGAACCATCACCACCAGCTTGCCCACCGCCTGCCGCTGGCCGAGCGCCTTGATCGCCTCGGCGGTCTGCGCCAGGGGGTAGGTGCGGGACACCAGAGGCTTCACCTTGCCCTCGCGGTACCAGGCGAATAGCTGGTGGAAGTTGGCCTGGTTGTCCTGGGGCTGGCGTTGCGCGAAGGAACCCCAGAACACCCCGACCACCGCGGCCCCCTTGAGGAGCGCCAGGTTGACCGGCAGTTCCGGGATGCGTCCGCTGGCGAAACCCACTACCAGCAGCCGGCCGTTCCAGGCGATGCAGCGCACCGCTTCGTCGAACAGGTCGCCACCCACCGGGTCGTAGATGACATCGACGCCCTGGCCGTTCGTCAGTCGCTTCACGTCCTCTTTCAGGCTGCCCTGGCTGTAGTCGATCAGTTCGTCGGCGCCGGCCGCCTTGGCTACCTGCAATTTCTCCGCGCTGCTCGCCGCCGCGATCACCCGCGCGCCCATGGCCTTGCCGATTTCCACCGCCGCGAGCCCGACGCCCCCCGAAGCGCCCAGCACCAACAACGTCTCGCCGGGTCGTAGCGCGGCGCGCTGCTTCAGGGCGTGCATGGACGTGCCGTAGGTCATGCCGAACGCGGCGGCGGTGGGGAAATCCATCTCCGTCGGCATCGGCAGCACGTTGTAGGCGGGGACGGCCACCTGCTCGGCGAAGCTGCCCCAGCCGGTCAGGGCCATGACCCGGTCGCCCGGCTTGAGGTGGCCCACCTTCTCGCCCACCGCCGTCACCACGCCAGCCGCTTCGCCGCCGGGGGAGAAGGGGAAGGGCGGCTTGAACTGGTACTTGCCCTCGATGATCAAGGTGTCCGGGAAATTCACGCTCGCGGCGTGGACATCGATCAGCACCTCGTTCTTCTTCGCTTCCGGGCTGGCGACCTCTTCCAGCACCAGGCTTTCGGGGGGGCCAAAGGCTTTGCACAGGACGGCTTTCATGACGTTCTCCTCGAGGGTGGACGGAGCAGTGTAGAAGGCTCGAAGTGAGGGTCAACGAGGATGGCCGCGCCTGATACGGCGGCATAAGCGCCGCTCCGCGCGCAAGGGTTGGGGCTTGGCGCGGCACTGGCTATGCTTGCGAAGTCGGCGGAGCGCCGGGGACGGCAATTCGGCCGTTGCCCCGGTGCTTCGTCTCCTGAAGGAGTGCATCGCGTTGAGAATCGTCGTTGGGGTACTGGCGTTCCTGCTGCTGGCCGGTCCGGCGGGCGCCGAGGAGGCCAAGAAAGAGGGCGAAGGCGAGGCGGGGCCCAAGGTGGCGTTCGTGCAGCTCACGCCCGCGCTGGTCGGCAACTACGGCAGCGGGCCGAAGCTGAAGTACTACAAGGCCGACATCGCCTTGCAGACCGCCGGACCCGAAGTGGCGAAGAAGGTCGAATACCACGAGCCGCTGATCCGCAACCAACTGATCATGCTGTTCGCCCAGCAGACCGACGACAGCCTGGGCGGGGTGGAGAACAAGGAAAAGCTGCGCCAGGAAGCCCTCAAGCAGGTCCAGCAGGTCCTCAACACCGAGGAAGGCGCGCCGCTGGTGGACGACCTGCTGTTCAACAACCTGATCGTCCAGCCCTGATGCCGGGCCTCAGAGCAGCGTCCGAATCGCCCGCCACTGGGCCTCGGTGACGGGCATCACCGACAGGCGACTGCCCTTGCGCACGAGCGCCAGGTCCGCCAGCTCCTCCAGTCCGCGCAGCCGGGCCAGTGGCAGCACGTGGGGAAACGTCTCGGCATGGGCCACATCCACCGCGCTCCAGGGGTTGGCGTCGAGACGCGCGCGGCTGTCGAAATAGGGGCTTTGGGCATCCAGGGCGGTGGGATCGGGATAGGCTTCCGAGACGATCCGCCCGACCCCGGCGATGCCGGGTTGCGGGCAACTGGAGTGATAGAAGAAGAACAGGTCGTCCGGACGCATCTGGCGCAGGTAATTGCGCGCCTGGTAATTGCGCACGCCGTCCCAACGGGCCTGCCCCTGCCGCGCCAGGGCTTCGATGGACAGTTCGTCCGGCTCGGACTTCATCAGCCAGTAGGTCATCGCTTGCTCCGGAACCTCGGCGAGGGAACGAAAATTTCCTTCGGCGCGACAGCCGGCGCGAAGCAGAAATTGCGTGCGGCGTCACATTGCCGGACAATGCCGCAGCTTTTTTCGTTCACTCGTTTTTTCTTCGTCATAGTCATTAGGAACGACCGCATTTCATCGCGCGGTTTGCCTGAAGGGGGAGGCAATTATTCATGAAACGTAAGCCCGATCTGCTCTGGATTCTGGTGATCATTTTCGGTCTGGGCGTCGTCACCACCGGTTATACGCAGAGCTTCTGGGAGCGCCAGGCCGACGCCCCGGTCACCGTCCTGGAAGCCCAGCCCCAGCCCTGATCACCTCGGCACCGCCGCCCGGCGGTGCCACCCTCAGCCCTCCCGGGGTGCCGCATACCACCCGCCATCCGTCACCACCGCTTGCAGCGGGACGTCCCAGGCCGCCATTTCCAATCGATCGACTTTCTGGCACTCGTGGGCCAACCCCAGCAGGGTCGGCTTGAGCCAGGCGCGTCGGCGCGCCCGGTAAGCCAGGCTGCGGTCGTAGAAACCGCCCCCCATGCCCAGCCGGGCGCCGTGTTCGTCGAAGCCCACCAGAGGCAGTAATACCAGGTCCAGCGTCCAGATCTTGCGCTGGCGACCCGGGCACGGGCGCGGCTCGCGGATACCGAAGCGATTGCGTTTCAGGGGCTCGCCCTTTCGGATCCGCTGCAGCGCCATGCGGGTGCGAGGCCAGGCGTTCAGGACAGGCAAGTAGACGCGCTTGCCGCGGCGCTGGGCCTCGCGCATCAAGGGGCGTGGATCGATTTCGCCGTCGTTGGGCAGGTACAAGGCAAGATGGCGCGCGCGGCGAAACACCGGCGCCTGGGCCAAGTGGCGGTAGAGGGCGCGGGCGGCGCGTTTCTGCTGGAAGGGGGTGAGGGCGCGACGCGCTTGGCGAAGCTGGCGACGCAGGGCCGCACGGGAAAGCGTGCCGGCCATGATCATGGAGCGGGCCATGAAGAAATTGACTCCCCGGTTATGCCGCTGTCGGGTTAGCCCTTGAACCCGAAAGTTCAAGGTGGAGGTTGCAGGAGGCGTTAAGGCTTTCCGTCGAGCGGACATGCACACCGGCCTCGGCTTACAACCCCCAGGTTTGTGCGTATCGGCTCAGGGACATCACCGACTGGCAAACAAACCAGGGAGCTGTCGGCGAGTATACCCGAAACTTCTTCGATGAATCAGCCCTGGGGGCTTTCCTGATCGGCGGTCAAGGCATGATCGACGCGATCCAGCAGCTCGCGCACCCGCTCGCGGGTGGAACTGACTTCCTGGTCAAGGCGCTGCTGCTTGTGCAGCAATTCGTGGGTGATGTTCAGAGCGGCCATGACGGCGACGCGGTCCGCGCCGATGACTTTCCCGCTGGTACGGATTTCACGCATCTTGCCGTCCAGGTAGCGCGCCGCGCTTTCGAGATTGACGCGTTCCTCGGCAGGACAATTGATGCAGTAGTCCTTATCGAGGATATGGACGGTAACGGTTTTCGACTGGGTCATGAATCCTGCTCCAGAGCTTTCAGGCGCGAAATCATCGCTTCGACCTTCAGTCGTGCCATTTCGTTCTTTTCGATCAGATGGGCGCGCTCTTCGCGCCAGGCTTTTTCGCTCGCCAGCAGCATGCGGTTCTGCCCCTTGAGCTGCTCGATGCGCTGGATCAACCGCTCCAGTTTGCTCGTCAGGGCTTGCAGGTCGGCGTTTTCCATGGGGTCTCTGTCTCGCCACGCAGGGCACGCGCTGCCGCTGGGGATGGCTTGGGAGGAAGGCCGCCGCCGGTCGATGGCCGGGCGAAGGGGCCGGTGCTAGGATACGAAGCCGTCATTCTAGTCATTGCGCCTCGTCGCGCCTAGCCGCCATGCCCCCTTCCAATTCCCCGTATACCGCTTTCGCCGCCTTGCTCGCCCAGTCCGGGCAAGCCGTTTCCCCCGCCGAACTGCACGGCCTGCTTTTGGGTCGCTGCTGCGCCGGGGCCGGCTTCGAGGCCGGCCCCTGGCTGGAGGACGCCGCCGAACTGCTGGGCGCCCCTCCCCAGGACAACCTGCGCCAGGCGCTGATCGGGCTGCAGGAGCTGGTCAAGGGCGAGCTGGTCGGCGGCGAGATGGCCTTGACCATCCTGCTGCCGGACGACGCGGCTCCCCTCGCCGACCGGGCCGCCGCCCTCGGCCAGTGGTGCCAGGGCTTTCTCGGTGGCTTCGGCCTCGCCTCGCGGGACACCGCGTTGAGCGCCGAGGCGATGGAGGTCCTGCAGGACCTGGCCTCGATCGCCCAGGTGCAGAGTGCCCTGGACGATACCGAGGACGGCGAGAATGACTTCATGGAAGTAATGGAATATCTGCGCGTGGCGCCGTTGCTGCTTTTCACCGAATGCGGCAAGACCGCCGCGGCGACGACACCGACGCCTTCCCTGCACTGATCGGAGAACCGCATGACCCGCATCCCGAAATCGGAGTACGCCCGTCGGCGCAAGACGCTGATGGAGCAGATGGTGCCCAACAGCATCGCCATTCTGCCCGCCGCCCCGGTGCACATTCGCAACCGCGACGTGGAACACGTCTACCGCCAGGACAGCGACTTCCAGTACCTCACCGGCTTTCCCGAGCCGGAGGCGGTGATGGTGCTGATTCCGGGCCGGGCTCATGGCGAGTACGTGCTGTTCTGCCGCGAGCGCGACCCCGAGCGTGAACTGTGGGACGGCCTGCGCGCCGGCCAGGAAGGCGCGGTGCGCGATTTCGACGCGGACGATGCGTTTCCCATCGCCGACATCGACGACATCCTGCCGGGCCTGATCGAAGGGCGCGAGCGGGTTTATTACTCCATCGGCACCCACGTCGAGTTCGATCGCCGCTTGATGGAGTGGGTCAACACCATTCGCTCCAAGGCCCGTCAGGGCGCCCAGCCACCGAGTGAGTTCGTCGCCCTGGGCCACCTGTTGCACGACATGCGCCTTTACAAGAGCGCCGCCGAGCTGAAGGTCATGCGCGAGGCCGGCGACGTGTCCGCCCGCGCCCATGTCCGCGCCATGCAGGCGGCCCGTCCGGGCCTCTACGAGTACCACTTGGAAGCCGAGCTGGAATACGAATTCCGCAAGGGCGGGGCGAAGATGCCGGCCTACGGCTCCATCGTCGCCGCCGGGCGCAACGCCTGCATCCTGCACTACCGGGAAAACGACGCGCCGCTCAAGGACGGCGACCTCGTGCTGATCGACGCGGCCTGCGAATTGGACTGCTACGCCAGCGACATCACCCGCACCTTCCCGGTGAGCGGGCGCTTCACCCCCGAACAGAAAGCCATCTACGAACTGGTGCTGGCCTCCCAGGAGGCGGCCTTCGCCGTCATCGCCCCGGGCCGGCACTGGAACGAGGCCCACGAGGCCACCGTGCGGGTGATCACCGCCGGGCTGGTGGAGCTGAGCCTGCTGCAGGGCGACGTCGACCACTTGATCGCCAGCGAGGCGTACAAGGCGTTCTACATGCACCGCGCCGGCCACTGGCTGGGCATGGATGTGCACGATGTCGGCGACTACAAGGTCGGCGGCGAATGGCGCGTGTTGGAGCCGGGCATGGTGATGACCGTGGAGCCGGGCATCTACATCGCCCCGGATAACCAGGACGTGGCGAAGAAATGGCGCGGCATTGGGGTGCGCATCGAGGACGACGTGGTGGTGACCCGCGAGGGCTGCGACATCCTCACCGGCGGCGTGCCCAAGACCGTCGCCGGGATCGAGGCCCTGATGGCCGCCGCCCGCGGCGAGGCCGCATGATGCGCACGCATCTGGCCATCGTCGGCGGCGGGTTGGTAGGCGCCAGCCTGGCCCTGGCGCTGCAGCGCGGCGCCCGGGCGCGGGGTTGGTCGATCACCCTGATCGAGCCCTTCGCCCCTGGCGAACCCTACCAGCCCAGCTACGACGCCCGTTCCTCGGCGCTGTCCTACGGCACCCAGCAGATCTACCAGCGCCTGGGCCTCTGGCAGGCCATCGCCCAGCGCGCCGAGCCGATCCGGCAGATTCACGTTTCCGAGCGCGGCCGCTTCGGCGCCGCGCGCCTGTCGGCGATGGAGGAGGGCGTGCCGGCCCTGGGCTACGTGGTGGAAAATGCCTGGCTCGGCCAGTGCCTGTGGCAAGCGCTGGACCCCGAGGTGGTGAACTGGCGCTGTCCGGCCGAGGCGGTACGCCTGCAACCGCTGGAGGACGGCTATCGCCTGACCCTCGACAACGACGAGACCCTCGACTGCGCTCTGGCGGTGCTGGCCGATGGCGGCCGCTCCGCGTTGCGCGAGCAACTGGGCATCGATGTCAGCCGCGCGCCCTATGGCCAGACCGCCCTGATCGCCAACGTCAGCCCCCTGGAAGCCCACCGGGGCCAAGCGTTCGAACGCTTCACCGACGAGGGCCCGATGGCCCTGCTGCCCCTGGCGGACAACCGCTGCGCGCTGGTCTGGACGCGGCCCGACGAGGACGCCCAGCGCCTCGCCGCCCTGCCGGACGCGGCCTTCCTCACCGAATTGCAGGCCACCTTCGGCTACCGGCTGGGGGCCTTCCGCCAGGTCGGCGCGCGGCATCTCTATCCGCTGGCCCTGGTGGAAGCGCGGGAGCAGGTCCGACCGCACCTGGCGGTCCTCGGCAACGCCGCCCACAGCCTGCACCCCATCGCCGGGCAGGGCTACAACCTGTCCCTGCGGGACGCCCAGGCCCTGGCGGACGCGCTGCTGGCCAGCGACGCCGAGCCGGGGGATTTCGCCGTGCTGCAGGCCTACCTCGAGGGCCAGCGCCTCGACCAGCAACTGACCGTCGGCTTCTCCGACCAGGTCACCCGACTGTTTTCCAACGACCGGCCGCTGCTGGCCACGGGACGCAACCTCGGCCTGCTGGGCCTGGACCTGCTGCCCTCGGCGAAGCGTTGGTTCTCCCGCCAGGCCATGGGCCTGGGTACCCGTCCGCTGTGAGGAGTCGTTCATGAGTCAGGAAAACCCGGCCACCATCGAGGGGCGCTGCCTGTGCGGCGCCGTCCGCTTCGCCGCCACGCCGCTGAAGCGCACCATGTCGGTCTGCCACTGCTCCATGTGCCGGCGCTGGGCGGGGGGCGTGGGCATGATGGTGGCCTGCTCGCCCGAGCTGCGCCTCGAGGGCGAGGACGCCCTCGGCGTCTACCGGTCCTCGAGCTGGGGCGAGCGGGTGTTCTGCCAGCAGTGCGGCTCCTCGCTGTTCTGGCGCGCCCAGGCCGGCTCGACGCTGATGGTCTCGGCCCAGGCGTTCGACGACCCGGGCGTGTTCGAGCTGGAGCTGGAGATCTTCGTCGACGACCAGCCGTGCAACTACGCCTTCGCCCAGCCGACCCGACGCCTGACCGGCGCCGAGGCCTTCGCGGCCTTCGCCCCCGGTCAGCAGAAGACGCCTTGAGCACGCCGGACCCACGGAGGATCGCGCGCCGAGCGCGCTTCCTGCGCTGGGCGCTGAACCTCTACCCGCCCTACCTGGGCGCCGGTATCCGGGTGCGGCAGATCAGCGCGGACTTCCGCCGGGTGCGGGTCAAGATGGTCCTGAGCTGGTACAACCGCAACTACGTCCGCACCCAGTTCGGCGGCTCGCTGTACAGCATGACCGACCCGTTCTTCATGCTCATGCTGATGGAGAACCTGGGACCCGATTACATCGTCTGGGACAAGGCCGCGTGCATCGATTTCGTCGCGCCCGGCAAGGGGACGGTGTACGCCGATTTCCGGATCGACGAGGCGCTGCTGGAAACCATCCGGGCGCGCACCGCCGAGGGCGGGAAGTACCTGCCGGAAGTGCCGGTGGAGGTGCGCGACGAGCACGGTGGCCTGGTGGCCACCGTGCACAAGACACTTTATGTGCGGCTCAAGCCGCGGGCCCGGGAATGAGCGAGGGGACGATGCAGATCGACGACAGGCAGGCCGACGTGGTGATCGTCGGCGCCGGCATGGTGGGCAGCGCGCTGGCCCTGGCGCTGAAGGACAGCGGCCTGGATATCGTGTTGCTGGACGGCGGCCCGCTGACGCCGTCGGCCTTCGATCCCGAGGCGCCCTTCGAGCCCCGGGTCAGCGCCTTGTCGGTGGCCAGCCAACGCATCCTGCAGCGGCTCGGTGCCTGGGAGGGCATCGCCGCCCGTCGCGCCAGCCCCTACGGCGAGATGGAGGTCTGGGACGGCGCCGGCACCGGGCGTATCCACTTCTCCGCCGCCAGCGTGCACGCCGAGGTGCTCGGCCATATCGTCGAGAACCGGGTGGTGCAGGACGGCCTGCTGGAGGCGCTGGCGGAAAGCCCGGTCCAGCGCCTGGAACACCTCCGCCTGGAGCAGCTCAGGCGCTCCGGCGACGACTGGCTGCTGACCCTCGGCGACGGTCGCCGCCTGCGTACGCCGCTGCTGATCGCCGCCGATGGCGCCCATTCGGCGGTACGCCGGCTGGTGGGCTGCGAGACCCGGGAATGGGATTACCTGCACCATGCCCTGGTGACCAGCGTGCGCTGCGCCGAGCCACACCGCGACACCGCCTGGCAACGCTTCACCGAGCACGGCCCGCTGGCGTTCCTGCCGCTGCGCCGGGGCGAGGACCGCCACTGGTGCTCCATCGTCTGGTCGGTCCCGCCGGCCGAGGCCGAGCGCCTGATGGCCCTGGACGACGCCACCTTTCGCGCGACCTTGTCCCAGGCCTTCGAGTGGCGCCTGGGGGAGGTGCTGGAGGCCGACCCCCGGCTGAGCATCCCGCTGCGCCAGCGTCATGCCAAGCGCTACGTTGAGCCGGGCCTGGCGCTGATCGGCGACGCCGCCCACACCATCCACCCCCTGGCGGGGCAGGGGGTCAACCTGGGCTTCCTTGACGCGGCGGTGCTGGCCGAGGTGCTGCGCCATGCCCACGGGCGCGGCGAACGCCTGGCCGACCCCCGGGTGCTGAGCCGCTTCGAGCGACGCCGCATGCCCTACAACCTGGCGATGATGGCCGCCATGGAGGGCTTCCAACGGCTGTTCCAGGCCGATGCCCTGCCGCTGCGCTGGCTGCGCAACGCCGGCCTGCGCCAGGTGGATCGCCTGCCCGAGGCCAAGGCGCTGTTCGTCCGTCAGGCCCTGGGGCTCTCCGGCGACCTGCCGGCCCTGGCCCGCGCCTGAGGCCCGGCGCGCGGCGCGTTAACCCAGCTTCCCGTCGGCGCCGCGCGCCGGCGGCTCGGGTGTCCAGTCCTCGACCTTGCCGCTACAATGCGCGCCATTCGATGCGGCCGGCTCGCGGCAGTGCCGCCGCATCCTGCCCGCGGGCCCCGTGCCCGCCCGCTTCTCGCCACGCCCGGAAGGAGACACCCATGGGACAGCGCACGCCGCTCTACGACCTGCACCTCGCCCTCGGCGCCAAGATGGTCGATTTCAACGGCTGGGACATGCCGCTGCACTATGGCTCGCAGGTGGAGGAGCACCATCAGGTCCGGCGCGACTGCGGCGTGTTCGACGTTTCCCACATGGCTATTCTCGATATCGCCGGCCCCGACGCGGGCGCGTTCCTGCGCCATGTGCTGGCCAACGACGTGGCGAGCCTGGACGGCCCGGGCAAGGCGCTCTACAGCACGATGCTCAATGCCCAGGGCGGCGTGGTGGACGATCTGGTGGTGTACCTGCTGGAGGACGGCTACCGGCTGGTGGTGAACGCCGCCACCCGCGACAAGGACCTGGCCTGGCTCGCCGCCCACCGGGGCGACTTCGACGTGTGCTGGCGCGAGCGCGACGACCTGGCGATGCTCGCCATCCAAGGGCCCCAGGCCCGCGCGCGCAGCGTCGAGCTGGTGTCCACGTCCCGCGCCTCGCTGATCCACGACCTGCAACCGTTCCAGGGCTTCGCCGACGGCGACTGGTTCATCGCCCGCACCGGCTACACCGGCGAGGATGGCGTCGAAATCCTCCTGCCGGCGGGCCAGGCCGCCGACTTCTTCAACGAATTGGTGGGCGCGGGCATTTCCCCCATCGGCCTGGGCGCCCGGGATACCCTGCGCCTGGAGGCCGGGCTGAACCTGTATGGCCAGGATATCGATGAGCAGGTCTCGCCGCTGACCGCCAGCCTTGGCTGGAGCATCGCCTGGGAGCCGGCGGAGCGCGACTTCGTCGGCCGCGCCGCCCTGGAGACGCAGCGCCGGACCGGCGGCCAGCCCAAGCGGGTCGGCCTGGTGCTGGAGGAACGCGGCGTGCTGCGCGCCCATCAGGTGGTGCGCGTCAACGGCGTCGGCGAGGGCGAGATCACCAGCGGCAGTTTCTCGCCCACCCTGGGCAAGTCCATCGCCCTGGCCCGGGTCCCGGCCGCCACCGGCGAACGCGCCGAAGTGGAGATTCGCGGCAAGTGGTACCCCGTCCGGGTGGTCAAGCCGAGGTTCGTCCGCCATGGCCAGCCGCTGATCTGACGGGCCGCCGTCGTGCCTGCTAAATTACCCGGCAGCGATTCCGCCGCCCACTTCCGAGGACATTGACAATGAGTGAGATCCGCGCAGACCTGCGTTACGCCCCCAGTCACGAATGGGCCCGCCTGGAAGCGGACGGCACCGTGACCGTCGGCATCAGCGACCATGCCCAGGAAGCGCTGGGCGATGTGGTGTTCATCGAGCTGCCGACGGTGGGCCGGCACCTCGCCGCCGGCGAGGAGGCGGGCGTGGTGGAGTCGGTGAAGGCCGCTTCCGACCTCTATGCGCCGCTGGGCGGCGAGGTGCTGGCGGTGAACGAGAACCTGAGCGACAGCCCCGAGGCGGTCAACGGCGACCCCTACGGCGCCTGGTTCTTCAAGCTGAAACCGAGCGACGCGGCCGAGCTGGACAAGCTGCTGGACGCCGACGCCTACCGGGCCGCCGTCGACGCCGAGGGCTGATCCACGCGCCCACAAAGCCCCGCCTCGGCGGGGCTTTTTGTGCGCGGCGAACATACGATCCAGCCCTCTTTCTCCAGCGAATTCCAGCGAACCGACCAGTGAAGCACAGCGGATGAACGGCACCGTGAGCGAACCCAGCCTGGCCCAGCGGATCGAGCGCAACCTGCTGCTCACCCGGGGCGATACGATCTCCACCTTCTTGCAGCGCGGCGAGCGTGTCGGCGAGGCGCTGGACGGCGGTGCCTTGCGCGAGCGCGTCCTGCGGATCGCCGCTCACTTGGAGCGGCGCCTGCCCGAGGGCGGGCGGGTGCTGTTGATCATCCCGCCGGGCCTGAATTGCACTGTGGCCCTGGTGGCCTGCCTGTATGCCGGCGTGGTCGCCGCGCCCCTGCCGGTGCCCCACCCCGGCGCCCATCGCGAGCGCCTCGACGCGGTGATCGCCGACGCCGCGGCGGCGGCCATCCTGTGCACTGCCGAGAGTGCTCGGGTGCTGCTCCAGCAGTACGACGGCGAGCGCCGGGCGCTGCTGCCCCCCCTGGTCGACGTGGACGCCCTGGCCGAGGCGCCGCCTCTTCTCGGCGAGGCCCGTTGCGCCGGCCTGGCGCGCGATCTCGACGCCGACGCGATCATCCAGTACACCTCCGGCTCCACCCGCCAGCCCCGGGGCGTGCGACTCAGCGGGCGGAACATCGTCAGCAACGTGGCCCTGGCCTCGGAGCGCTGGCGCCTGGGCGCCCACACCGTCAGCGTCAACTGGCTGCCCAACTACCACGACATGGGGATGATGGGCGGTTCCCTCTGCCCGCTGTTGTGGGGCGCGCCGTGCATCCAGATGTCGCCCCTGGCCTTCGCCCAGAAACCGGTGCGCTGGCTGCGGGCGATCAGCCAGTTCGGCGCCACCCTGAGCGGCGGCCCCGCCTTCGCCTTCGCCCTGTGCCTGGATGCCATCGCCGAGGCCGACCTGGAGGGTCTCGACCTGTCGTCCTGGCGCGTGGCCTTCTGCGGCGCCGAGCCGGTGCCGGCCGATCTGTTGCCGCGCTTCCGCGCCCGCTTCGCCCGGGCCGGCCTGGACCCGGCGGCGGTGCACGCCTGCTACGGGCTGGCCGAATCGACCCTGTACGTGGCGGGCGAACGCGACTGGAGCGGTGCCTCGACCCCCTTGCCGGGGGACGGCCGCACCGAGCCGAGCCGGCTGGCTCCCAGCACCCGCGCCAACCTGCGCATCGTCGACCCCGCCAGCGGCCGGCCCTTGGCGGACGGCGAGGAAGGGGAAATCTGGGTCGCCGGGCCATCCGTGTCGGCCGGCTATCTCAACCAGCCGGAGGAGAGCCGCGCCACCTTCGGCGCGCGCCTGCCCGACGATCCCCGGCCCTTCCTGCGCTCCGGCGACCTGGGCACCCTCGACGGCGACGTGCTGTCCGTCACCGGCCGCCTGAAGGACGTGCTGATCGCCCAAGGCCGCAACACCGCGGCGGTGGACGTGGAATGGCTGGCGGCGGAGCAGCACCCGGCCCTCAACCCCATGGCCGCCGCCGCGTTCCAATGGGGGCAGGACGACCCTCGCGTGGCCTTGCTGATCGAGCTGCGTCCGGGCCAGCCGGTTCCCGAGGACCCACGGCGGCTGGCGGAGGCGATCCGCGCCCGGGTCGGCACCGCCCTCGGCCTCGACCTGGCCTGGGTGCGCTTCGTCAAGCGTGGCAGCCTGGAGCGCACCACCAGCGGCAAGGTACGGCGCCAAGCGGTGGCCACCCGGGTCCGGGCCGGCCATCACTACCCCGAGGTCGCGCCATGAGCGGCGAACAGCCTGGCCAGAAAGGGTCCGGCCAGGACAGGTCCGGCCAGGACAGGCCCGGCCAGGACAGGCCCGGGTTCGTTCGCCTCGACGACCAGCCCACCGCGCGGGCGGTGATTCGCGACGGCCGCTTCGCCCCCATCGACCTGGCTGGCTATCTGGGTGTGCTGCGGGCCCATTCGGGGCGCGACCTGGGCACCCTGGAACATCTGGCGCGCAATATCCCGTTCTTCCTCGAGGGCGAGCGCCACCTCAAATTGCATAACCTGGCCGCCGGCTTCTTCGGCACCCGCCGCATCACCCCCTGGCGGTCCGCCGTGGACACCCTGGTGGAGAGCGCCCTGGACGCGCTGGACGGGCGCGACGAGGCCGACCTGATGGCGGACTTCATCGAGCCGCTGTTCCAGGCCGCCCTGGGCCGTGTCATGGGCCTGTCCATCGTCGAGCACCCGCGCTTCGTCGAGTGGACCCGGCAGACCCGCACCTTGCTGGAACCGCTGCAATCGGTGCGGCGCATGGAACGCCTGCAAGCGGCGATCCGCGAGCTGATGGCCGAGGTGGCCCGCGCCGAGCCGCTGTACACGCCGGGGTGCCCGCCGCCGTTCCTCGCCCTGGTCATGGCGCATCTGGACGATGGCTTCGACCGGGAGGACGCCGTGGCCCTGGTGACCGCGTTGCTGGTGGCCGGGCAGACCACCTCCCAGACCCTGGGCAACATCCTCGTCGCGCTGCTGCGGGGCCCGGCCGACCGACTCGCCCGGGCCGCCGACCCGGACTGGGTGGCGCGGCACCTGGAGACCCTGCTGCGCCTGCACGCCTCGCCCCAGTTCATCGACCGCCAGGCCCGCCGGGACGGCGAGGCCGGCGGCTGCCCGTTCCGCGCCGGCGACCATGTGCAGATGCACCTGCCGTCCATCAACCGCGACCCGAACGTGTTTCCCGACGACGCCCATGCCTTCGACGAAGGCGCCCGCGCCGTCGGCCACCTGGGCTTCGGCTCGGGCGTGCACAAGTGCCCCGGCGCCGCCTTCGCCCGGCTGGTGATCCAAGCCGCCCTGCCGCGCTTGCTGGCCCGCTACCCTGGGTTGCGCCTGACGGGCGAGCCCATCTGGATCGAGACCACCTTCATCCGCGCCCCGCAAACGCTTCCCTGTCTCCTGCAGTCCGAGAAAAATTCATGAATCGAGTCGAACGTGAACAGATTGTCGCCTTTCTTCGCGAGCGCATCCTCCAGCGCATCGGGCTGGACGAGGCCCGCCTGGGTAACGACACGCCCCTCACCGAACTGGGGATCAAGTCCGTGGACGTGGTACTGATCAGCGGCGAGATCGAGGACCACTTCGCGCTGGAGGTCGATCCGGTGATGATGTTCGAGTACCGCACCGTCAACGCCGTGGCCGACCGCCTGCTGGCCCTGCTGGAACGGGCATGAGCGACGCGGCCCGGTCCGGCAGGACGTACTACCTGGGCCTGTCCACCTCCGGCCACGACCCCGCGCTGGCCTTGGTGGACGACCAGGGCCAGGTGCTGTTCGCCGAGGCCACCGAGCGGTTCCTCCAGGACAAGCGCGCCTGGGGCGCCGCGCCGGACCACCCGGGCCACCTGGCCGGCGTACTGGCCGCCCATTGCGAGGAGGATGCCCGCTTCGTGGTGGCGACCAGTTGGACGCGGCTCAAGGCCGAACTGCCCACCGAGGCCATGGACACGCTGCTGCCGGCCGCCGAGGGCGCCTGGCTGCGCACCCAGCAGAAGCGCGCCCACGCCGACGCCGGCGACTCCCTGGCGCGCTGGCTCGGCCTGTCCGCGCCGCCCCTGCGCCTCGATTTCGACCACCATCTGTGCCACGCCGCCTATGCCTGCCACGGCGCGCCCTTCGACGACGCGGCCTGCCTGGTGCTGGACGGCGAGGGGGAAGTCGGCGCGGTCAGCCTGTACCGCTACCGGGGCGGTCGCCTCGAACGCCGCTGGCGCGCCTGGGGGCCTGGCAGCCTCGGCTCCTATTACGGCTGGCTGACCGGCGCCTGCGGCTTCGACTGGAAAGCCGGCGAGGAATGGAAAGTCATGGGGCTGGCCGCCTACGGCACCCCGCGGCCGGAGCTGGTGGAAACCCTGTCGGGCCTGCTGCGGATCGAGAACGGCCGGCCGCGCCTGCCGGAGCCGGAGGCGCTGCGAGCATTGCTGGCCCGCCTGGGTCCGGCGCGGCGCGCGCCCTCGACGCCATTGATGCAGGCCGCCGACCTCGCCGCCAGCGGCCAGGCGGCCTACGCGGGGTTCGCCGACGCGGTTCTGGCGGCCTGCGCCGAGGACGGCCAGGACAACTTGGTGCTTACCGGCGGTTGCGCGTTGAATTCCTCCTACAACGGTACCCTCGGGACGCGCCAGGGCTTCCGCGCGGTGCACGTGCCGAGCGCCCCGGGCGACGACGGCAATGCGGTGGGCGCGGCCCTGCTGGCCTGGCTGCGCGATCACCCCGAGGCGCCTCTGCCCAAGGCCCGGCCAGGCGCGGCGGCCAGCGCTTACCTGGGCTCGAAGCCCGAGCCGCGCGCCCTCGAGGCGGTCGTCCGACACGCCGGCGGTTACCGGGTGCGCGACCTGGGGGCAGGGTCCGCCGATTACCTGGCCGAGCGCCTGGCGGCCGGGCGGATCGTCGGGGTCATGCGCGGCGCCGCGGAATTCGGCCCCCGCGCCCTCGGCCACCGCTCGATCCTCGCCGACCCGCGTCCGGCGGACATGAAGGACCGCATCAATCGCCAGGTGAAAGGCCGCGAGCCCTACCGGCCGTTCGCCCCGATGCTGCCGGTGGAGCGGGTAGGGGAGTGGTTCCAGCGGGACCGGCCTTCCCCCTACATGTCCTTCACCCTGCCCTGGCGCGAGGCCGGCCGGGAACGGGTTCCGGCGGTGGTGCACGCCGATGGCACCGGTCGCCTGCAGACCGTGGCGGCCCACGAAGAACCCTGGCTGCGAGGGCTGCTGGACGCCTTCGAGGCGCGTGCGGGGGTGCCGATCCTGCTCAACACCAGTTTCAACGTGATGGGCAAGCCCATCGTCCACAGCGTGCAGGACGCCCTGGCGGTGCTGGCCACCACCGGCCTGGACGCGGTGCTGCTGGACGACCTGCTGGTGGAAAAGGACGCGCCTTGAATGGCCTTCCTGTCCCCCGGATTCCTGCTGGTCCTGCTGCCCCTGACCCTGCTGGCGTTCCGCCTGGCCTGCCGCCAGCGTCCCGGGCTGGCGGCGCCGACGTTGCTGGTCGCCTCGCTGGCGTTCTACGCCGGGGCGGACCCGGCCGGGCTGCCGCTGCTACTGGCCTCGATGGCGGTCAACTATGGCCTGGGCGGGCTGATCCGCCGGGATACACGTCGGCGCGCTGGCTGGGTAGCCCTTGGCGTGCTGCTCAACCTGCTGCCCCTGGTGCTGTACAAATACCTCGTGGCGCCGGCGCCCGCTGCCGCGCCGGGGGCCTTCGTCATGGCGGGGATTCCCCTGGGGTTGTCCTTCTATACCTTCCAGCAGATCGGCTTCCTGCTGGATAGCCGGCGCGCCGACGCGCCGCGCCTGGACCCGTTGCGCTACGGGCTGTTCGCCGGCTTCTTCGCCCAACTGCCCTCGGGGCCGATTTCCCGCTACCGGGAGCTGGCGCCGCAACTGCTCGACCTCGGCCGGCGCCCCGTGCCGGGGCCCCTGGTGCTGGCGGGGCTGAGCCTGTTCGTCCTCGGCCTGGGCAAGAAACTGGTGTTCGCCGACAACATCGGGCACTTGGTGGACGGTGTGCACGCCCTGGTAGCCCAGGGCGGACGGCCGACGCTGCTGGAGAGCTGGCTGGCCTGCTGGGGCTTCACCCTGCAACTGTACTTCGATTTTTCGGGCTACTCGGACATGGCCATGGGGCTCGCCCTGTGTGTCGGCCTCTGGTTGCCGGCCAATTTCAACTCGCCGCTGAAGGCCGCTTCGTTCAGCGACTTCCTTGACCGCTGGCATATGTCCCTGGTGGCCTGGATTCGCGAATACCTCTACCAACCGCTGTTCCAAGCGGTGCGTCGTTGGCCCCTGGGCAGCCCGGTGCGACGCCGGCTGATCGCCTGGGCCGTGGCCACGGTGGCCAGCATGGGGCTGATGGGCGCCTGGCACGGCGCCAAGCCGTCGCTGCTGCTGGGCGGGCTGCTGGGCGGCGCGCTGATCGTGCTGTCCCAGTTGCCGGCGCTGCTGCGGCGCCGCGGCCCGACGCCCGCTTCCGCCTGGGGACGGCGGGTGCGCCGGCTCGGCGGGCACCTGGCGGTCTTGCTCACCTTCAGCGTGCTGGGGCTGATCAACCGCGCCGACGATCTGACGATCCTGGGCACGCTGCTCGCCGGGCTGGTGGACGTGGGCTCCCTGGGGGTGTCGCCGAGCCTCGCCGCCTGGTTGCCGGCGCCCTTGGCGGGCGTCCTGCCGGCCACCGGTTTTCTCCCGGGGCTTCCCGATTACCGGCGGGTGGACCTGTTCCTGCTGCTGGTGGCGACCGGGGCGGTGTTCGCCGCGCCCAACACTCTGCAACGCTTCGGCCTGCTCCGCGCCACGCCGACCGCCCCCGATGGCCAGGCGCCGGTCCTGGCCTGGCGCCCCAATGCGGCCTGGGGCATGGCCATCGGCGCGGTGCTGCTACTGGTGATGCTGTTCGGCGAAACCCCGGGGAGCGGCTTCATCTATGCCCGGTTCTGAAGCGCGCGACGGGGTCCGGGCATTCCTGCTGGGCGGCCTCGCCACCCTGGGGCTCGGGGCCTTGCTACTGGGGAGCCTGAACGCCTGGGTCAACCCGTTCGGCTTTTTCGACGGGCCGCCGCGCCCCGGCGTCAACGATGTCCCGCCCCTGGCCTTCCAGCAGGCACCCCGGGCGCGACAGATGGGCTGGCTGGCCCGGCGCGCCGGTGAAATCGTCGACGGCGATGTGGTGGTCGGCACCTCGCGGGTGCTCTACGGGCTGGACACCTGCGACGCGCCGGAGCTGCACCGCCTGGCGCTGGTCAGCCTGAGTCTGCGGGAAATGGCCGCGCTGGCCCCGTTCCTGAACGCCGCGCCAGGGGTGCGTGGCCTGTCGTTCGAATTGAGCGCGCCGGGCGAGGCGGTGGAGATGCCCGCCGAGGGCCCCGGAGCCTGGCGTCAGGCCCTGTTCGGCTGGAGCACCACCCAGGCGGCCGTGGCCACCCTTTGGAGCAGCCGGCGGGAGGCTCCCCGCCGCGACGGGCGTTGCGCCAGCGACGTGCACCCGGTGATCTGGAACCCGCGCACGAGCCCCGCCGAGCGAGCGCTGGCCAGCGAGCGGCTGATCGCCTCGCTGGAGGATGACGCGCTGCTGGCCCGGCAACAGGCCGCCTTGGGCGAGCTACTGGAAGCCTATGGGCCGGCGTGCGCCCGGCGCGGGCAGCGTCTGCGCCTGTTCGCCTTGCCGGCCTACGCGCCGCCCGCGCGCATCGCCGCGCTGCTGCACGGGCAGCGCCGCCAGGCCGAGGCCACCCAGGCGACCCTGGCGCGCTACCGGGCGCTTTATCCGGGCTGTGCCATGAGTTGGCTGGACCTGGCCTCAGCCTACAGCCAGGCCCATGGGGACGAAGCGGGCATGCCGCTGGAGGACTGGCGCGACGCGAAGCATTTCACCGCGCGGCGCGGCGCGGCGTTCGTCCAGGCGCTGCTCGCGCCCGAACCTTAGCGGGCGGGCTGGTCCGGACTGGCGAGAATCGCCTGGGCCACGTCCATGTCGCTGGCTTGCAGCCCGGGATTGTCCCGGCGCACGCGATTCAGGGCGGCCTCCAGGTACGGCCCACGGATCGCGCCGTCGCTGGCGACGAAGCTGCCAGCGTCGTCCTGGGCGGCAACGATCAGCTTGTGGTCCTTGAAGGTCATGTAGGTGGAGGCGGTGGTGGCGCCGGACGAGATCACGTCCCGCCAGAAGGTGTCGGCCCAGGTGGAGCCGACGGGCAGGCACATCACGGCGAAACTGGCGACGGCGGAACGGATACGCATGATGACTACTCCTGAGGGGGATATCCCAGTAGAGGCGCACCCTTCGGGGCGAGTTCCATACTGGCACCTGGACAACCCGGCGGCCCCTCAGCGGCTCGCCCCGCGGCGTCGGTGCCACCAGAACGCGGCGGCACCGGCCAGCGTCGCGAACAGCCCGGCCTGGGCGAGGCCGCCCAGTTCCGGAAGCAGATAAGCCACCAACCCCACCAGGGCGGCGGCGAGGGCGCTCCACAACAAATAGCCACCGGCACCGAACACTTCGAGGACCAGAAACAACGTACACAGGCCGAGCCAGGTCCAGGGGGTCAGGTGGTGCAGGGCGTGCCACATCGTTCAGCGGGTCCTTTTCCGGATGACAGGGTCGCGCCGTCGCGGAGCGCCGGACGGGGCGGCAGTGTAGCGTCGTCGGCCGGCCCGGTCCGTGCGGTGATCCCCACTTTGGCGCCCCGCCCGGGACGCGCCGGCGGGTCAGCGCTGGTCGCTCTGGGGCGTGACCCGCAGTACTTCTTCCATTGTCGTGAGGCCGCTGGCGATCTTCTGCGCGCCGGACAGACGCAGGCTGCGCATGCCGTCCTTGAAGGCCTGACGGCGCAAGGCCGAAAGGTCGGTGTCGGCGCTGATGTGGTTCTTCACCCCATCGGTCATCAGCATGATCTCGTAGACCCCGGCGCGACCCCGGTAACCGGTGTCGCGACATTCCAGGCAACCCACGGCGCGCTGGGCACCGGTGGGCAGCGGCGCGCTCCAGGGCCGGGTGAGGTTGGCCCAATCCTCTTCCTCCAGGGTCGTCGGCTGCTTGCAGTGGGGGCACAGGGTGCGCACCAGGCGCTGGGCCATCACCCCCAGCAGCGTGGAGCGCAGCAGGTAGTAAGGCACGCCCAGCTCCAGCAGGCGGGTGATGGCGCTGGGGGCGTCGTTGGTGTGCAGGGTGGTCAGCACCAAGTGCCCGGTGAGCGCGGCCTGGATCGCCATTTCGGCGGTTTCCAGGTCGCGCACCTCACCGATCATGATGATGTCCGGGTCCTGGCGCATCAGGGCGCGCACGCCGCTGGCGAAGGTCAGGTCGATGTTGTGCTGCACCTGCATCTGGTTGAAGGCCGGCTCGATCATCTCGATCGGATCCTCGATGGTGCAGAGGTTCACCTCGCTGGTGGCCAGTTGCTTGAGGGTGGTGTAGAGCGTGGTGGTCTTGCCCGAGCCGGTGGGGCCGGTGACCAGGATGATGCCGTTCGGCTGGCGGGTCATGCTGTGCCAGCGGCGCAGGTCGTCGGCGGAGAAGCCCAACTGGTCGAAGCTCTTGAGCAGCACCTCGGGATCGAAGATCCGCATCACCAGCTTCTCGCCGAAAGCGGTGGGCAGGGTCGACAGGCGCAGTTCCACCTCGCCGCCGTCCGGGGTCTTGGTCTTGATCCGGCCGTCCTGGGGCTTGCGCTTCTCCGCCACGTTCATTCGCCCGAGGGTCTTCAGCCGGCTGACGATCGCCATGGTCACCTGGGGCGGGAACTGGTAAACGGTGTGCAACACGCCGTCGATGCGAAAGCGCACCGCGCCCTGCTCCCGGCGCGGCTCGATATGGATATCGCTGGCGCGCTGCTGGTAGGCGTACTGGAACAGCCAGTCGACGATGTTGACGATGTGGGCGTCGTTGGCGTCCGGTTCTTGGTCCTGGGCGCCGAGACTGAGCAACTGCTCGAAGTTGCCGATGCCGGTGACCTTCTGGTCAGCGGCGCTGGCGCCGCTGACCGAGCGCGCCAGGCGATAGAACTCCACGGTGAAGCGCTGCAGGTCCACCGGGTTCGCCACCACCCGCTTGATCGGCCGCTTCAGTACGTGGCCCAGGTTGGCCTCCCAGCCCTGCACGAAGGGCTGCGCGCTGGCGATGGTCACCTGCTCGGCGCTGACCGCCACGGCGAGAATCTTGTGGCGCTGGGCGAAGGCGTAGGACATCACCGGCGTGACCGCCGCGACGTCGATCTTCAGCGGGTCGATGCGCAGGTAAGGCTGCCCGGCCAGCTCCGCCAGCCACTGGGTCAGGGTTTCCAGGTCCAGCTTCTTGCCTGGCCGGCGCAGGTCGTCGAGCTGCTGGCTGGCGAGGAACTCCAGCGGATGCATCTGCGCATGGGCCGCGCTGCGGCGCGCCATCACGCACTGCTCAGCGGTCTCCTGGACGATCCGGCCTTGGGCCACCAGCTCACGCAGCACGTCGTTGAGGTCCAGCCAGCGGTCCTGAGTGGAAGAAGCAAAAGCGGCCATCGACGCTCCTCGAGGCGAGTCAACGAACCGACCTCCATGGCCGGTCCAACAAGCGCGTAGCATGCCCGAATCGGGCGAGGCGGTCGAAGCGGAGCATGGGGCGGCTGATCCTGGCTCACATAGCGCCCCAGCTCGGGGGCGTAGTAGCGGTAGCGGTTGTA
>DAMBWF010000008.1:0-181759 GCA_032052615.1 Pseudomonadaceae bacterium | reverse complement strand
ACGAACCGGGCGGCTTCGTGCCCCTGCTGCGCCTGGAACAGCGCAGCGACCCCGATCCCTTTCGCCATAAAAAACGGGCGCCGTGGCGCCCGTGCCGGGTTTCCCCGGTGAATCGACGCGCCGGGCGAGCCGGCGCGGTACCTCAGAACTTGTAGCCGAGGCCGACCATGTAGACCCACGGGTCCACATCAACGTCGACCTTGACCTTACCCACGCCTTGGAGATCGGTGGTGGCCTTGGTGTCGATGTCCATGTACCAGACGGCGGCGTTGACCAGCAGGTGGTCGGTCAGCATGTAGTCCACGCCGGCTTCCAGGGCGAGGCCCCAGGAGTCGTCCAGTTCCAGGTTGCTGAAGCCTTGTTTCTTGCGCTGACCGGTCAGGTCTTCGTCGAAGAACATGGTGTAGTTGAGGCCCGCGCCCACGTAGGGCTGGAAGGCGGAGTGCGGATCCATCGGGAAATATTGCAGGCTCAGGGTCGGCGGCAGGTGCTTGATGTCGGCCAGTTTGCCGTCGAGGGCGCCGAGGCCTTTCACGCCGACTTCGTGCTGGAAGGGAGTGGCGGCGAGCAGTTCGACACCGAGGTTGTCGGTGAGCATGTAGGTGCCGGTCAGGCCGAGCTGGGTGTCGCTGTCCAGGGTGGCTTTGGTTCCGCCTACCTTGGCGCCGGCGATGGACAGCTTGGAGCTGTCTTCATGGGGATCGACCGTGGCGGCGCCGCCCCGAATGATGACATCGCCGGCCTGGTGCGCGTGGGCCAGCGGCGAGGCGATGGCCAAGGCGAGCAGGGAGGCGGTGAACAAAGACTTGCGCATGATGGGCTCCATCAGGTTATGAACGGTGTTGGCTGGGCTCAATGTTAGGCAGCGCGAGGTCCCCGGTCTTGATCCAGCTCAATGGATGGCCATATGACGGAGCGGGAGGGGTTGAAACGGGGAACGAATCGCGCTGCCGGTGCTCAGTCCGACATTTCGTAAGGGTAAAGCGAGCGGGCGCGCATCCGGTATCCTGCCTGGGCCAGCTCGCTGCGGGTCGCCTCGACGCTCAAGGTGCCTTCCACCCAGAAGGGTTGGTAGAGCGCATCGAGGCGTACCCCTTCCGCGCTCTCAATGTAGACGATTTGGTTGGAAGGAGGGGGCGGAACATGGATGCAGGCGCCCAGGTAGGGAACGAACAGAAAGGTGGTCACGTTACCCGCTTCGTTCACGTCCAGCGGCACGACATAGCCCGGCAGCTTGACCCGCTGGCCGTCGAGGGCCTTCACCACGGGCGCGGTGGGCGATTGTTGGGCCGCCGCCGGCCCGCTTTCCGCCAGGGCGTCGGTCAGTCGCAGCGCGTGCAGGGGTGTCGGCTGCGGCTCGGTCGGCGCGTCGGCGGGTATCAACTCGTCCCAGGTCAGTTCCCGCGCGGCGTCGCCATGGGCGGGAAGGTGGGTCAGCAGCAAGCCGGCCAGCAGGCCGGTGAGCAGGCGCTTGTTCATAGTCGGATCGACAGACCGTCGGCCAGCGACTGTCGGTAGGCCCGCCAGGCGGGGATGGCCCCCATCAGCAGGGCGGCCAGCAGGATCGCGCCGAGCAGCGTCCATTCATAGGCACTGGGAGCGTCCAGCGGCAGGTAGAGGCCGAAGCGGGTCTGCACGTAGCCTTGGCTGGCGAACAGGCCGAGGTAGAGCAAGGCCAGTCCGGCCGTCACGCCCGCCAGGGCCAGGGCGAAGGCTTCCAGGACCAGCAGGCAGGCGATCTGCCAGGGGCGGGCGCCCACGGAGCGGAGAATCGCCATTTCCCGGCGGCGCTCGTTGAGGCTGGTGAGGATCGCGGTGAGCATGCCGATCAGTCCCGTGAGAACGACGAACAGCGAGACCACGAACAGCGCCTGTTCCGCCGTGCCCATCAGGCTCCAGAGTTCCTGCAGGGCCACCCCCGGCAGAATGGCCAGCAGGGGCTCGCCGCGGTAGTCGTTGATCTGCCGCTGCACGGCGAAGGTCGCCACCTTGTTATCCAACCCCAGCAGCATGGCGGTGATCGCCGTGGGTCGCAGGTCCAGCGCGCGGGCCTGCTCCGCGCTGACGCGGCCGGCGCCCCGGGCGGGCATGCCGTTGCGCCAGTCCACGTGCAAGGCTTCCATGCCGGCCAGGGAAATGTGCAGGGTGCGGTCCACCGGCGTGCCCGTGCGGGCGAGGATGCCCTTGACCACGAAGGGCTTGTCGGCGTGCTGCACCAGGTTGACGGTGCTCACCCCGTGGGCCAGCACGATACGGTCCCCCAGCCGGTAGTGCAGCGCCTCGGCCACTTCGGCGCCCAGCACCACGTCGAACAGGTCGGCGAAGGGGGCGCCCTCGGCAATCCGCAGCGGCTGGCCGCGCCCATAGCGGTAGTGCTCGAAGTAGCCGGTGTCGGTGCCCATCACCCGGTAGCCACGGTGGGAGTCGCCGAGGGAAATGGGAATCGCCCATTTCACCCGGGGGTGGTGGGCGAAGGTTTCGAAGCTTTCCCAGCGGATGTTGTTGGTGGCGTTGCCGATGCGGAACACCGAATACAGCAGCAGGTTGACGGCCCCGGAGCGGGCGCCGACCACCAGGTCGGTGCCGCTGATGGTGCTGGCGAAGCTGGCGCGCGCCTCGCTGCGTACCCGCTCCACGGCCAGCAGCAGGCAGGCGGAGAGCGCGATGGCGAGGGCCGTGAGCAGGGCGGTGAAGCGGCGGTTGTTCAGGCTGGCGAGGGCGAGGCGCAGCAGGTGCATGGTCAGGCCTCCGCCGGCTGGCCGGCGCGGTTGAGCGCGTCGAGGGACAGGTCGCGGTCGAACAACTCGGCGAGGCCGCGGTCGTGGCTGACGAACAGCAGGCTCGAACCGGCCGCCCGGCATTCGGCGAACAGCAGCACGAGGAAGGCTTCCCGGGTGTCGGCGTCCAGGGCCGAGGTGGGCTCGTCGGCGATCACCAGTTCCGGCTGGCCGATCAGCGCCCGGGCGGCGGCGACCCGTTGCTGCTGGCCGATGGAGAGCGTGCCGGCGCGGCGCCCGTGCAGTTCGTCCCGCAGGCCCAGGTGGTCCAGCAGGGCTCGGGTCGCGGCCGCCACGCTGCCGTGGCGCTGGCGGGCGCGTTCATGGCGCAGGCGTGAGAAGTGACACGGCAGCGCCACGTTCTCCCGTACCGAGAGGAATGGCAGCAGGTTGAACTGCTGGAACAGGTAGCCGATATGGTCGACGCGGAAGCGGTCCCGGGCGGAGGCGGAGAGGGCGGCGAGGTCTTGGCCAAGCAGGCGTACCTGACCGCGCCCCGGTTGTTGCACACCGCCCAGCAGGCCGAGCAGGGTGGTCTTGCCGCTGCCGCTGGGGCCCCGGAGGAATAGCGTTTCGCCCCGGGCCAGGTTGAACCGGGGAATATCCAGCAGCTCCGCCTGGCCGGGCCAGGCGAAGCCGAGGTCGTTGAGTTCGAGCAAGGGACTCATTGCGTTCCGGCCCAAGTCAGAAGCGGAAGCGGGAGGCGTCCGGAGTGAGTTCCAGACCCTGCTGGCCGTTGGGGCCGATGGCTTGCAAGCGAAGCAGTCGGGTCGCGGGGAAGCGCTTGAAGAACGGTGCCAGGTCCATCTCCGCGAGGGCCAGTGGCTGGCTGCAGGCAAGGGTGTAGTCGGCGTCGATGTCGCTATGGACATGGGCATGACCCTCGCCGGACGCTGCGTGGTCGTGGTCGTGGTCGTGGTCGTGGTCGTGGTCGTGGCCGAATAGCGGGCTCCGGACCTCGTGGGTCTTCAAGGCGCAGCCCGCGGCGGCGGGGAGGCCGAACAGCTCCAGCGGCCGGTCGAGTCGCGCCCGGGCGGCGGCCAGGGTCGCCTTGTCCGCATCGCTCGTGGCGGGATGTTCGAAGCCCACCAGGTTCATCGCCGGGGTCGTCAGTTCGATCTCCAGGGTCTGGCCGTCCAGCGCCAGGTTCAGGGTAGCCACGCCATGTTCGTGGGCGGCGAGGCTGCCGTGGTCATGATCGTCGTGGGCCCAGGCCAGCGAAGGCAGCAGGGCGAAGGGGAGAAGCAACGAGGTCACGCGCATGACGACTCCGGGAAGGTCGAGCTGATAATTAAGTTACGTTATAACACTTTTTTGGTGTTGAACAGATGGCTTGGCGCCCGCGTCGGCTCCATGGGAGCATGCCGGCTGGCACGGAGGAGATACCATGCGCATTCGGGGCACGATAGGCGATTGGCCTGTGGACTTGGCCCTTGAGCTTGACGCCCACGAGTGGACCGCCCTCGCGGGGGCGCGCCCGGAACAACCCGCCACGCCGGCGCCTTCCCCGCGCGCGGAGGTACGCGAAGCACCGGCGGACGGCCTGTGGCTGTCGGCACTGGCCTTGCTGCGCGAGGCGGGCGAGCTGGACGGCCCGAGACTGTTGGCGGACCTGGAGGGATTGGCGGGTGGGGCGGCGGCGGGCAAGCGCCTGCTGGTGCGCCTGCGCCATTGTCCTCAGGTGGCGGTGGAAAGCGGGGCGGACGCGCCACTCTATCGCTGGATTGGCTGATCCGCCCTCGCGAGGTCAGCCGGTTAGGTACGGCCGGTTAGGTACGGCCGGTCAGGTGCGGCTCCGGACGCCGTCGCGCGAGCCCCGCGACCGACCCGCCACGCAGGAGGCGGTATCGCAGTCCGGGTCGATCAGTAAAGCGCCTGGTACAACTGGCGCCGATAGGTACCCACCAGGGGATGACCGCTGCCCAAGAGATCGAACACCTGCAAGAGGGTCTTGTGGGGCAGGCCGTCGGCATAGGCGCGGTTGCGCACGAAGAGCTTGAGCAGGGCATCCAGCGCCGGTTCGTACTGCTGGCGCGCCAGTTGCTGGATGGCCAACTGGTAGATGGCTTCGTCGTCCTCGGGATTCTGCGCCAGGCGGCTCTTGAGGTCGGCGACGTCCGACAGGTCGCCGGCCTGGCGCAGGAAGGTGAGTTGGGCGCGGGCCCCGGCCAGGGCCTGCTTGTGCTCGTCGCCCTGTACCGCGTCGAGGACGGTTTCCGCTTCGCCCAGTTCGCCGCGTTCGGCCAGGCAGCGAGCGTAGAGGATCAGCGCGGCGGCATCCTGGTTATCGTCCACCAGCACCTGCTTCGCCAGGGCCTCGGCCTCGCCGATGCGGCCTTCGGCGAACAGCGCCTGGGCGCTTTCCAGCAGGTCCGCTTCCGGTTCCGGCGGCAGTTGCACGTGGGGCTGGAGCATGGCGCGAATGGCCGACTCCGGTTGCGCGCCGGCGAAGCCGTCCACCGGCTGGCCGTCCTTGAACAACACCACGGTGGGCAAGCTGCGCACGCCGAAGCGCATCACGATGTCCTGCTCGATGTCGCAGTTCACCTTGGCCAGCAGCAACTCGCCCTGGTAGCTCTCGGCGATCTGCGCCAGCAGTGGCATCAGGGCCTTGCAGGGCGCGCACCATTCGGCCCAGAAATCCACCAGCACCGGCTTGTGGAAAGAGTTCTCGATCACCAGTTGATCGAAGCCGGCGGCGCCGGATACGTCGAAGATGTAGGGGGTAGGGCTCATGATCCGCGTCTCGCAAGCGAAAAGTCGCCACTATAGATGTGGGCGCGAACGGCTGTCTTCAAGCGTGGCGGCCGTTCGCCTGCTTCGCGGCTACATTGCCGCCCACGGGCGAGGCGGGAGTGAGGCCCGGCGGCTCGCGCCTAGGCGCGGGCGTCGGGCTGGCGCTCGGCGAGGTACAGGCTGACGCGCCGAAATTCCGCCGGCTCCGCCAGATCCGGCCAAGTGCAGGCGTCGAGGCAGGCGAGGCGGCGATAGAGCGGATGGTCGAAGTCGCGAACCCGGGAGTCGGCCACCAGGGCCTCCCGGCCCCGCTCGAGGAACGCGTCCAGCAGCGGCAGATTGGCGCGGTCGTAGAGCACGTCGGCCACCAGGATCAGGTCGAAGCGATCCGCCTCGCCGAAGAAATCCTCGGAATAGCCCAGGGTAACGCCGTTCAGCGCGGCGTTCGCCCGGCTCGCTCGGAGCGCCAGTGGGTCCAGATCGCAGGCCACCACCTCGGCGGCCCCCGCCCGGGCGGCGGCGATGCCGGCGATGCCCGAGCCGCTGCCGAAATCCAGCACGCGACGGCCACGCACCCACTCGGGACGTTCCGCCAGCCAACGGGCCAGGGCCAGGCCGCTGGCCCAGCAGAAACACCAGTAGGGCGGCGCTTCGAGCAGGCGGCGGGTTTCCTCCGGGTCGAACGCGCGATCCATGTTGGCGGCGTCGATCAGCCAGAGCGACAGGTCGGTGCCGGGCAACGGCTGCGCCAGCAGGCGCGCCTCGCCCAGCAACTCGCCCAGGGCGGCCTGCAGGTCCGCCGGCGGCGTCACGGCGCCGCCACCATCTGCAGGGGGCCGAGGGTCTGGGTCTGGGGGGCGGCGATGCGCTGGGCCGGCAGGTGCCGGGTCAACTGGCCGGCCTGGCTGACCCGGCCGCGCAGTTCCACCCGGGCCGCCGGCGGGAATACCTCGGGATTGAAGCGCAGGCGAAACGGCAGGTCGGCCCCGGTGCCCCGCAGCGTGAGGCTGCCCAGCAGGCGCTGCGGGCGGTCGCGCTCGTCGATGACCAGGAGCGCCAGTTCCACCTCGCCGTCCGCCGGGACGTTCCGCAGGCTGCCCACCAGCTCCCGCAGGTTCGCCGGCAGGGGCTCTTCCGCCGGGGCTTGAAGCGGACGGGGGATGGGTTTCGGCTTCGGCGAAGGAGCGGGCGCGGGCGGTTCGCTGACGCAGGCGACCAGCAGGACGAGCACCGCGACGGAGGGGAGCAGCAGGCGCAGCATGGGGGGCTTACCGATGGCGGAGGATGCGGGATTTTCCTGCGAGCGCGGGGATAACGCAAAGGGGAAACCGAGGCGCGCCGCGCCAGTCGCCGAACGGCGGGGCAAGGGGGCTCGGCTTGTCTCGTCGACCGGATGCGCTACCATGGCCCTCCCTCTCCGAAGCCCCGTCCTGCCATGCATTGTCCTTTTTGCGGCGCCCACGACACCAAGGTCATCGATTCGCGTCTGGTCGCCGAGGGCGAGCAGGTTCGCCGGCGGCGCGAATGCCTCGCCTGCGAGGAGCGCTTCACCACCTTCGAAACCGCCGAACTGGTCATGCCCCGGCTGATCAAGCAGGACGGCAGCCGTCAGCCCTTCGACGAGGACAAGCTGCGCGCCGGCATGCAGCGGGCGCTGGAGAAGCGCCCGGTGAGCGTCGAGCGCCTGGAGGAAGCCATCGCCCACATCAAGCACCGCCTGCGCGCCACCGGTGAGCGCGAGATCAAGTCGCGGGTGCTGGGCGAGCTGGTGATGGTCGAGTTGCAGAAGCTCGACGAAGTCGCCTACATCCGCTTCGCCTCGGTGTACCGGCGCTTCCAGGACCTCAACGAGTTCCGCGAGGAGATCGAGCGCCTGGCCCGGGAGCCCGCCAAGGAATGAGCGCGAACGACCCGGCGTTCATGGCGCGAGCCCTGGAGCTGGCGCGCAAGGGCGTGTACTCCACCCACCCCAACCCCCGGGTCGGCTGCGTGATCGTCGCCGACGGGCAGATCGTCGGCGAAGGCTGGCACGCCCGCGCCGGCGAACCCCACGCCGAAGTCCACGCCCTGCGCCGGGCCGGCGCGCGGGCCAGGGGCGCCACCGCCTACGTGACCCTGGAACCCTGCAGTCACCACGGCCGCACGCCACCCTGCGCCGACGCGCTGGTGGCGGCCGGCGTGGCGCGGGTGGTGGCGGCCATGCAGGACCCCAACCCCCAGGTGGCCGGGCGCGGCCTGCTGCGCCTGGCGGAGGCCGGCATCGCCGTGCACAGCGGCGTGCTGGAGAACGAGGCGCGGACGCTCAATGCCGGGTTCATCAAGCGCATGGAACGGGGCCTGCCCTTCGTGCGGGTGAAACTGGCCATGAGCCTGGACGGCCGGACCGCCATGGCCAGTGGCGAGAGTCAATGGATCACCGGCCCGCAGGCGCGGGCCGAGGTGCAGCGCCTGCGGGCCCGGGCCAGCGTGGTGCTGACCGGCGCCGACACCCTGTTGGCGGACAATGCGCGGCTCACCGTGCGCCCCGACGAGCTCGGCCTGAACGCCGAGCTGACCGCCCTGGCCATGACCCGACCGCCCGAGCGGCTATTGGTGGATGGGCGCCTGCGCGTGCCCCTGGACGCCGCCTTCTTCCGCGCCGGTCCGGCCCTGGTGGCCACCTGCGCGGCCGCCGCGGCCCGCGACCGCTACCACGAGGAGGGTCACGAACTGCTGGCCATCCCCGCCGCCAGCGGCCATGTCGACCTGCGCAAGCTGCTGGCCGCGCTCGCCGGCCGGGGTGTCAACGAGGTGCTGGTGGAGGCCGGCCCCCGGCTCGCCGGCGCCTTCGCCCGCCTCGGGCTGGTGGACGAATACCAGATTTTCATGGCGCCCAAGCTGCTCGGTTCGAGCGCCCGGCCGTTGCTGGAACTACCCCTGGCGCGAATGAGCGAGGCGCGCGGGCTGAAGGTCGTCGACATCCGCGCGGTGGGCGACGACTGGCGGATCGTCGCCCTGCCGAACCCCTGAGCCGCCGTCTTCGCGCCGGCGGCGGGTCGGATCGCGCTTTCGACGGCGCGTGGTTCTGTGTTACAAACAGCGTCCGGCCGCGAATGGCCGGACACGTTCTCAGGGCGGGGTGAAAGTCCCCACCGGCGGTAATGGCTAATGCCTAGCCCGCGAGCGCCCGGTATGGCTCATGCCATCCGGGGTCCAGCAGATCCGGTGCGATTCCGGAGCCGACGGTCACAGTCCGGATGAAGAGAGAACGGGATGCCGCCCCATGGCCGCGCTTCGGCGCGCGTCCGTGCATTCCCCTTCGATCGAATGCCCTGTTTTGTCATGAAACAGGAGATCGCTCATGTCTCACCACCTCGCCACGCGCGCCTTGCGCCCGCGGACCCTCGACGCGAGCCGCGCGCCGTCGCGCGCTTCCGGGGAGGTCGTATGTTCACCGGCATAATCGAAGCCATCGGTACCCTCCGGGCCCTGACGCCCAAGGGTGGCGACCTGCGCGTGCGGGTCGCCACCGGCGCCCTGGACCTGGGCGACGTCAAGCTCGGCGACAGCATCGCCGTGAACGGCGTCTGCCTCACCGTCGTCGAGTTGCCCGGCGACGGCTTCTGGGCCGACGTCAGCCGCGAGACCCTCGCCCGCAGCGCCTTCCCCGAGCTGTCCGTGGGCAGCCGGGTCAACCTGGAAAAGGCCCTCACTCCCAGCAGCCGCCTCGGCGGCCATCTGGTCAGCGGCCATGTGGACGGGATCGGCCAGGTGTTGGCCCGGGAAGATAACGCCCGCGCCGTGCAGTTCCGCCTGCGGGCGCCCCGGGAACTGGCGCGCTATATCGCCCTCAAGGGCTCCATCACCGTGGACGGCATCAGCCTCACGGTGAACGCGGTGAACGGCGCCGAGTTCGACCTGACCATCGTGCCTCATACCCTGGCGCAGACCATCATGGCCGACTACCGCCCCGGCCGCGCGGTGAACCTGGAAGTGGACCTGCTGGCCCGCTACCTGGAGCGCCTGCTGCTCGGCGACAAGGCCGCCGAGCCCAGCGGCTCGGGCATTACCGAAGGTTTCCTGGCCGAACACGGCTACCTGAAGCATTGAGAAGGAGCGCCCCATGGCACTCAACAGCGTCGAAGAACTGATCGAAGATATCCGCCAGGGCAAGATGGTCATCCTCATGGACGACGAGGACCGGGAGAACGAAGGCGACCTCATCATGGCCTCCGAATGCGTGCGGGCCGAGCACATCAACTTCATGGTCAAGCATGCCCGTGGGCTGGTGTGCATGCCCATGACCCGGGAGCGCTGCGAGACCCTCAAGCTGCCGCTGATGGCGCCGCGCAACGGCTCTGGCTTCGGCACCAAGTTCACCGTCTCCATCGAGGCGGCGCAAGGCGTGACCACCGGCATCTCCGCCGCCGACCGCGCCCGCACCGTGCAGGCCGCCGCGGCGAAGAACGCCCGCGCCGAGGACATCGTCAGCCCGGGCCACATCTTCCCGCTCATGGCCCAGCCCGGCGGCGTGCTGGCCCGCGCCGGCCATACCGAGGCCGCCTGCGACCTGGCGCGGATGGCCGGCTTCGAGCCGAGCGGGGTGATCTGCGAGGTGATGAACGACGACGGCAGCATGGCCCGGCGCCCGGAGCTGGAAGCCTTCGCCGCCGAGCACGGCATCAAGATCGGTACCATCGCCGACCTGATCCACTACCGGCTGATCCACGAGCGCACCGTGCAGCGGGTCGCCGAGCAGCCCCTGGACACCGAAGTGGGCCCGTTCAACCTGGTGACCTACCGGGACTCGGTGGAGGGTGACGTGCACATGGCCCTGACCCTTGGCCACATCTGCCCGGAAGAGCCGACCTTGGTGCGGGTGCACAACATGGACCCGCTGCGCGACCTGCTCATGGTGCGCCAGCCGGGCCGCTGGAGCCTGCGGGCGGCGATGCAGGAAGTGGCCAAGGCCGGCAGCGGCGTGGTGCTGCTGCTGGGCCACTCCCTGGACGGGGAGGAGGTGCTGGCCCATCTGCGCGACGCCGAGGCGGCGACGAAGACCCCGAGCACCTACAGCACCGTGGGCGCCGGCTCGCAGATCCTGCGCGACCTCGGGGTGCGCCAGATGCGCCTGATGAGCTCGCCGATGAAGTTCAACGCGATATCCGGCTTCGACCTGGAGGTTGTAGAATACCTGCCCGCCGAATGAACCCTGCCCGTCGGACCGGCCTCGCGCCGGCCCGGCGGCGTCCATTATGTTCAGTGCGGCGCCCGTCGTACTGGCTCTTTAATCCGAACGAGATCGTCCATGACCCTGAAGACCATCGAAGGTAACTTCATCGCCCCCAAAGGCCGCTTCGCCCTGGTGGTCGGCCGCTTCAACAGCTTCGTCGTCGAGAGCCTGGTGAGCGGCGCCGTCGACGCCCTCGTGCGCCATGGCGTGAGCGAGAGCGACATCACCGTGATCCGCGCCCCCGGCGCCTTCGAGATCCCCCTGGTGACCCAGAAGGTCGCCCAGCGCGGCGAGTACGCGGCGATCATCGCCCTCGGCGCGGTCATCCGCGGCGGCACCCCCCACTTCGAATACGTCGCCGGCGAATGCACCAAGGGCCTCGCCCAGGTGTCCATGGAATTCGGCGTGCCGGTGGCCTTCGGCGTCCTGACCGTCGACTCCATCGAGCAGGCCATCGAGCGCTCCGGCACCAAAGCCGGCAACAAAGGCGCCGAAGCCGCGCTTTCCGCCCTTGAAATGGTCAGCCTGCTGGCGGCCTTGGAGGCCAAGTGAGTTTCAACAGCGACATCGACCATCCCGAGGAGCCCGCCGCCAAGCCCAAGGGCAAGACCGCCGCGCGCCGCGCGGCCCGCAGCCTGGCCATGCAGGCTCTCTACCAGTGGCAACTGGCGGGGCACTCGCTCAACGAGATCGAGGCCCAGTTCCGTGTCGACAACGATTTCTCCGGTGTCGACGGTGCCTACTTCCGCGAGATTCTCCACGGCGTGGCGACCCAGAAAACCGAGCTGGACGCCGAGCTGACGCCCTGCCTGGACCGTCCGCTCGAAGAGCTGGACCCGGTGGAGCTGGCGATCCTGCGGCTGTCCACCTTCGAGCTGCGCAACCGCCTCGACGTGCCCTACCGGGTGGCGATCAACGAAGGCATCGAGCTGGCCAAGGTGTTCGGCGCCACCGACGGGCACAAGTTCGTCAATGGCGTGCTGGACAAACTGGCGCCGCGCCTGCGGGCCGCCGAAGTCCGCGCCGGCCGGCGCTGAGCCCGCCGCCCGGTACGCCGCGATGGACGAGTTCGAGCTGATCCGGCGCTACTTCGCCACGGCGTCCTGCTCCGCCCCCGCCCAGGGCGTGGTCCTGGGCATCGGTGACGATTGCGCGCTGCTGGCGCCGGGCGCCGACGAAGACCTGGCGGTCTCCACCGATACCCTGGTGGAAGGCGTGCATTTTCCCCGGAGCTGCGATCCGTTCCTGCTCGGTCAGCGCGCCCTGGCGGTGGCCGCCAGCGACCTGGCGGCCATGGGCGCGGCCCCCCTCGGTTTCACCCTTGCCCTGACCCTCGCCGAGGCCGATCCGGCCTGGCTGGAAGCTTTCGCCCACGGCCTGGACCGCATGGCCCGCGCCTGCGATCTCGCCCTGGTGGGCGGCGACACCACCCGTGGGCCGCTGAGCCTGACCCTGAGCGTGTTCGGGCGCGTGCCCCGGGAGGGCGCGCTGCGCCGCGACGGCGCCCGTCCCGGAGACCTCCTGTGCGTCGGCGGCAGCCTCGGCGACGCGGCGGGCGCGCTGCCCCTGGTGCTGGGCCGGCGCCAGGCCCCGCCCGAACTGGCCGAGCCGTTGCTGGCGCGCTACTGGTCGCCCCTGCCGCAACTGGCCCTCGGCCATTGCCTGCGCGGTCGCGCCAGCGCCGCCCTGGACGTCTCCGACGGCTTGCTGGCGGATTGCGGCCACCTGGCCCGGGCCTCGGGCGTGGCGCTGCAGGTGGAGCGGGAACGCCTGCCGCTGTCCCCGGCGCTGGAGGCGCTGCTCGGGCGCGACGAGGCCCTGGCCTGCGCGCTGGCGGGCGGAGACGACTATCGTTTGGTATTCACCCTGCCGGCCGCGCACTGGCCGGCGGTGCGGGCGGCCTGCCCCGAGGCCCGGGTGATCGGCCACGCGGCGGACGGCGAAGGCGTGCGCCTGTTGGACGCGGACGGCCGCGAACTCCGGGCGCAGGCCCTTGGCTATCAACATTTCGGACCTTCCCGTGACTGATCATCCCAAGCAAGTCCCCGCCGAATTCGTGCCGCCATCGGTGTGGCGCAATCCCTGGCATTTCCTTGCCTTCGGGTTCGGCTCCGGCACCCTGCCGAAGGCGCCCGGCACCTGGGGCTCGCTGGTGGCGCTGCCATTCGTGCCGCTCTGGCAATGGCTGCCGGACTGGGGCTACTGGCTGGCCCTGGGGCTGACCATGCTGTTCGGGTTCTGGCTGTGCGGGAAGGTGGCCGACGACCTGCGGGTCCACGACCACGAGGGCATCGTCTGGGACGAAATGGTCGGCATGTGGATCACCCTGTGGCTGGTGCCGGAGGGCTGGGGCTGGCTGCTGGCCGGGTTCGTGGTGTTCCGCGTGATGGATATCCTCAAGCCCTGGCCGATCCGCTGGATCGACCGCCACGTGCGCGGCGGCGTGGGCATCATGCTGGACGACGTGCTCGCCGGGGTTTTCGCCTGGCTGGCGATGCAGGGCCTGGTCTGGCTGAAACCGTTGATCTGGACATGAGCGGAGCATCGCGATGCGCGCCTGGTTCTTCTGCCTGATCCTGGGGCTGTCCGTTCCCCTGTCGGCCGCCGAGGCGCCCCTCAAGGAGGTGCGCCTGGTCAGCGCCGAATGGGCGGGCTATACCAATCGCGACGGCAGCGGCCTGGTCTGGGACATCATGCGGCTGGTGTTCGAACCGGCCGGTCTCAAGGTCTCCCACCGGACCGAGCTCTATACCCGAGGCGTCGGCCTGGTACAGCGGGGCGAGGCCGACGGCTGGCTGGGCTCCTACGCCAACGAAGGCTTCGAGGGGGTCATCAACGGCCGGGTGACCTACGGCATCGACCCCATCGTGGCCCTCGGCCTGGCCGACCGCCCGGCGCCGTCGCTGGAGGGGCTCGGTCAGTACCGGCTGGCCTGGGTCCGGGGCTACGGCTACCAGCGCTACCTGCCGGGCGTGAGCGCTTACAGGGAAGTGGAGCGCCGCACCGGTATTCTCGAGATGCTCGACCGCGGCCGGGCGGACTTCTACATCGACGCCCGCCCGGACGTGGAAGAGGTCCAGGCCCAGAGCCCCGAACCGGACCGCTACCGCGTCACGCCCCTCACCGGCATCCCGCTCTACCCGGGCTTCGCCGACACCGAGCACGGCCACCGGCTGGCGGCGCTCTACGACCGCCGCATGAAGGCGGTGACCGCCGACGGCAGCCTGCGCCGGCTGTACAAGCGCTGGCGGGAGCCTTATCTGATCGATTCGTACCGGGAGACTAGCAATGCGTCCCACTGAACGCTTCCTCCTCGGCTGCTGCCTGCTGCTCGGCCTGGCCGGCGCGGTCCGGGCCCAGACCCAAGTGCAGGTGGTCGGCCTGTTCCCCAACGCCGCGGTGATCCTGGTGGACGGCCAGCGCAAGCTGGTGAAGGTCGGCCAGACCGGCCCCGGCGGGGTGCAGGTGGTCAGCGCCGACACCCATGGCGCGCTGTTGCGGGTGGACGGCGCCGAGCGCCGCTACGAGCTGACCCGGGAATACAACGCGGCCACCTCCGGGCTGGGGAGCGCCACCCGTCACGCCCAGGTGACCATCGCCAAGGGCGCGGGCGGCCACTTCTGGGTCGCCGGCTCGATCCAGGGCCAGGGCGTGCAGTTCCTGGTGGACACCGGCGCCAGCGCGGTGGCGATGAACGAAGGCCAGGCCCGGCGCCTGGGCATCGACTACCGGGTGAGCGGCCAGCCGATGCGGGTCAGCACCGCCAGCGGCACCGCCGCCGCCTGGCGGATCACCCTGAACAGCGTCAAGGTCGGCGCCATCGAGGTGCTGGGGGTGGAGGCCGTGGTGATCCAGGGCGACGCGCCCACCGAAGTGCTGCTGGGCATGAGCTTCCTCAACCGGGTGCGCTGGGGCGAGGATCAGGGCGTGCTGCTGCTGGAATCCAAGACCTGATCGCCCCCATAACCCGTTTCGCTATCTAACCGCGGAACGTCCGGCCCGGGCCGCCTGCCGGCCTTCGCCCCGTTCCCGCCTTGCCAGGAGTGCCTGCGGTGCCTGTCGTGTATGTCGCCACCTCTCGATTGCCAACCCCCTTCGGCGTGTTCGCCATGCACGGTTTTCTCGAAGAGGAGACCGGCAAGGAACACGTGGCGCTGACGTTCGGCCGCGTCGACGACGGCGAGCCGGTGCTCGGCCGCGTGCATTCGGAATGCCTGACCGGTGACGCGCTGTTCAGCCTGCGCTGCGACTGCGGCTTCCAGCTCGAAGCCGCGTTGCGCGCCATCGCCGAGGAAGGACGCGGCGTGCTGCTCTACCTGCGCCAGGAGGGACGCGGCATCGGCCTGTTGAACAAGATCCGCGCCTACGAGCTGCAGGATGCTGGCGCCGACACCGTGGAGGCCAACGAACGCCTGGGCTTCGGCGCCGACCTGCGGGACTACGCCATCTGCCTGCCGATGCTGCGCCACCTGGGTATCGCCTCGCTCCGCCTGATGACCAACAACCCGCGCAAGGTGAACGCCCTGGAAGGTTTCGGTATCCGCGTGGCGGAGCGCCGGCCGTTGCAGTTCGGCCTCAACCCCCACAACCGCAAGTACCTGGCCACCAAGGCTGGCAAGCTCGGCCACCTGCTGGGCCAGCAGCACCAGAACGAGGCCGCGCCGGAGTGACGCGCGGCCAGGTCCGGCAACGGCTCGCCCGGGAATGGTGGCGGCACCTGGGGTTCACCCTGGCGCCGCTGTTCGTGCTCAGCCTGCTGTTCGGCGGCTCGCCCACCTACCTGACGGTGCTGCAACTGCCGCTGTTCGTCGCTGGCGGGGCGTCGCTCTTTCTCAGCCTGCCGTTGTTCGGTGCCTACAAGCGGGCGTTGCTCGAGACCCAACGCGCCCTCGACGGCGACGGCGAGCCGGCCGCCTGGATCGAACTGGCGCGGCGCCGGCGCATCGCCCTGCTGGCCGCCAGCCTGCCGGCCTGGATCGGCGCCGCCGCGTCCCTCACCGGCCTGCACGCGGCGGCCTTGGTGCTGCTGGCGTTGAGCAGCGTGATGCTGCTATGCCTCTATCGCATTCCGCGCCAACTGGGATGAGCCGCCGACTGCTGGCGGGGCTGCTGGCCGCGTGGCTGGCGACGACCGCCGCGGCCGCGCCCCTCCGGGTGGCGAGCCTGGCGCCGTCGCTCTCGGAGATCATGCTCGACCTGGAGGCGGGCGACCTGCTGGTGGGCGTGCTGGATGGCGGCGAGCGGCCGGCGGCACTGCGCGACGTGCCGTCCCTGGGTCGCTACGGGCACTTGGACATGGAGCGCCTGCTGGCGCTGCGACCGGACCTGATCCTGCTCTGGCCGGGCAGCGTGTCGCCGGCCCAGCGCGAGCAATTGACGCATTTCGACATTCCCGTCCACGTCGCCGAACCCCACACCCTGGATGAGTTGGCCGGGCAGTTCGCGGCGATCGGCGCGCGCATCGGCCGGGCCGAGCGGGGGCGCGAACGTGCCACCCGGTTCGCGGCCGGGCTTGCCGAACTGCGCCGGCGCTACCGGCGCGAGACGCCGCTGACGGTGTTCTACCAAGTGTGGAACGCGCCGCTTTACACCGTCGGCGGTGGTCAGATCATCAGTGACGCGCTGCGCGCCTGCGGGGCGCGCAACCTGTTCGACGACCTCTCGGCGCCGGCGCCCCAGGTCGGCCTGGAGACGGTTCTGGCCCGCGATCCCCAGGTCATCGTCGCCGGCAGCCATGCCGAGCTGGACGCCTGGCAGGCCTGGCCTCAACTCCGCGCGGTGCGCGACGGAAACCTGCTGGCGGTGCCGGACAAGGGCCTGGAGCGGCCCAGCTTCCAGATGCTGGAGGCGACCCGGCGCCTGTGCGAGCGGCTGGCGTCGGTTCGCTGAGCGCTTCGCCGACGGTGGCGGGCAGCCAGCGCGGCGGGTCGCCGCGTCTCAGATCGCCGGCGTCCAGGTCACGCCCAAGGTGGCGCCACGGCCTTCCTGGCGGTAGCCATGGAGGTCGCCCTCGTAGGGGTACAGGGCGCGGGTGTAGTGCCGGTCCAGCAGATTCTCCAGGCTCAGGTCCAGTTTTACCTCGGAACTCGCCTGCCAGGCGCCGCGCAAGCCGAGCAGGCCATGGCCGCCGATGCGCTGGCGATTGTCCGCGTCGTTGAAACTGCTGCTCGCCGCCTGCCAAGTGCCGCCCACGGACCACTCGCCGAAGCGCCGGTCCAGGTCCAGGCCGAGGGTGCGCCGGGCGCGGCGGTTGAGGGTGTGGCCGGTATCGCGGTCGCGCGGGTCGACGAAGGCCACGGCGAGGGCGCCTTGCCAGCCGAACAGTTCCTGCCGCAGCGAGGCCTCGGCGCCGTGGATGCGCGCCTCGGCGATGTTCCGTGGGATGAAGCGGGCGTCGTTGGCGATGGCGTCCTCGATGTCGGTGCGGTACAGCGAGACCTCCAGGCGGGTGCGTTCGGCCAGGCGGCCACGCCACTGAACTTCGTAGCTCCTGGAGTGCTCGGGCTTGAGGTTCGGGTTGCCGTAGTCGGGGTAGTAGAGGTCGTTGAAGGTGGGCGCGCGGAAACCCTCGGCGTAGGAAAACACCAGGTCGTTGGTCTCGTTCAGCGGCACCGTCAAGGCGCCGCTCCAGGTATTTTCGCCGCCGAACTGCTGGTTGCGGTCGTGGCGCAGGCCCACTTCGGTGGAGAAGCCGTCGCCCTGGTAGCGGTGCTGGACGAAGGCCGCCTCGTTCCAGCGGGAAGTCTCGCCGTAGGCGGTGCTGCTGTTGAGCCGGTCCTCGTAGAGGTCGGCGCCCAGCAGCAGGCTCTGGCGGTCGTCCAGGGTCAGGGTGTTGAGCCAGTTCAGCGCGTCGCGGTAGGTGTTGAACACCTCCGTGCCCGGGTGCAGGGTGTCCCGGCTACGCTCGCGGTTCTCGCTGTGACCGGCCTCCAGGCGGCTGTTCCAGCGCTCGGCCAGTTGCGCGTCCAGGTAGGCGGAGGCGCTGCTCAGGTGGAAATCGCTGTAGGGCCGCTGGCCTTCGGTGGTCTGGGTGAGTGGGTCGAAGTAGCCGAACGGGTTGTCGTACTCGTTGCGCCCGCGCTGGTCGATCAGGTTGACCCCGCTTTCCAGGCGCTCGCCGAAGCGATGGCTCAGGGCCAGGCTGAAGGACTTGTCGCGGTAGGCATCGTGGTCGGCGTCGCTGGCGAAGGAATCGCGGGTGCGGTCGATGCCGGAGGTCTCGTCGAGGCTGCCGGCGAGACTGAAGCGGGTGGCGCCGTCGCCGCCGGACAGCCCGGCGCCGCGCTGCCAGGTGGCGCGACTGCCATGGGCCAGGCGGACCCAGGGGGCGAGCCCCTCGGCCTCGCCGCGCCGAGTGAAGATCTGGATCACCCCGCCGATGGCATCGGCGCCATGGATCGCCGAGCGGCTGCCGCGCAGCACCTCGACCCGCTCGATCTGCTCGAGGTCGAGGTGCTGCAGGTTGCTGTCCCCGGAACTGGCCGAGGCGATGCGCATGCCGTCCACCAGCACCAGGGTCTGGGCCGACCGGGTGCCGCGCAGGTACAGGCTGGTCTGGCTGCCGAGACCGCCGTTCTCCACCACCTGCAAGCCGGGCACCCGGCCTAGCAGGTCGTTCAGCGAGCGCGGTCGCAGGCGCTCGATGTCTTCGCGGGTGAACACCGTGCTGGCCGCCGGGCTGTCGTCCCGGGGCTGGACCTCGCGGTTGGCGCTGATCAGGGTGTCGGAGAGTTTCAGGGCGTCGTCCTGGGACGCGCCGGGCGGCGCGGCGTCGGCGAACGGGGCGGCGGGCAGCAGGGCGGCCGCGAGGGCGAGACGGGACAGTTTCATCGGGGATCGATCCTCAAAAGGGCGGAACGCTTTTGAGAAGGGCAGGCAAGCGCGGGCCCCTGGCCTGCGCTTGACGGTGCTGCCCTCCGCAACACCAGTCGGAATCCGCCAGGCCGGTCTCCGGACTCTCGAGCGTCGGAAGGCACCGTCGCGTCGCCCCGCCTTCCCGGGCGGACCCAGTGGCGCGAGGGGCGGCGCGCAGCCGAGGCTGCGCTCGATCACCGTTGCGGGGGCAGCGCCGGGTTTGCTCCGAGGAGCGCACCGGCTTCCCGTTTAACGCCGTCCGGGGGACGGCGCACCATGGCGGAAGGTGGAACGTCGGGCACCTTACTGGCGGGCCCGGGGGGAGGCAAGCGCGGGCGATCAGCCCGCCAGGCGCGCCAGGCGGGCGCGCACCGACGTTTCCAGGCCGGCGGCGTCGAGGCCGCATTCGGCGAGCATCTGGTCCGGCCGGGCGTGCTCGACGTAGCAGTCCGGCAGGCCCAGGTTGAGGAGCGCCACTTGGCGATTCTCGCCGGCGAGGAATTCGTTGACCGCCGAGCCGGCGCCGCCCATCACGGCGTTTTCCTCGATGGTCACCAGCAGGTCGTGGCTTTCGGCCAACTCCCGCAGCAGGGCTTCGTCCAAGGGCTTGACGAAGCGCATGTCGACCACCGTGGCGTCCAGCGCCTCGCCCACCTTGAGCGCCTCGCCCAGCAGCACGCCGAACACCAGCAGGGCGACCCGCCGGCCTTGCCGGCGTACCTCGGCCTTGCCGATCGCCAGGCCGTCGAGGCTGGCGTCGAAGGGGATGTCCGGGCCGTTGCCCCGGGGGTAGCGCACCGCCGCCGGGCCGGGGTAGTGGAAGCCGGTGCTGAGCAGGCGGCGCATTTCGTTGCCGTCGCTGGGGGTCATGATCAGCATGCCCGGGACGCAGCGCAGGTAGGACAGGTCGAAGCTGCCGGCGTGGGTCGGGCCATCCTCGCCCACCAGGCCGGCGCGGTCGATGGCGAACAGCACATCGAGGTTCTGCACCGCCACGTCGTGGATCAACTGGTCGTAGGCGCGCTGGAGGAAGGTGGAATAGATCGCCACCACCGGCTTGGCGCCGTCGCAGGCGAGGCCGGCGGCCAGGGTCACCGCGTGCTGCTCGGCGATGGCCACGTCGAAGTAGCGGTCCGGGAAACGCTCGCTGAACGCCACCAGGTCCGAGCCTTCCTTCATCGCCGGGGTGATGCCCACCAGGCGCGGCTCCCGCTCGGCCATGTCGCACAGCCAGCGGCCGAACACACTGGAATACTTCGGTCCCACGGCCTTCCTGGGCGCCGCCGGGGCGTTAAGCGGCTCCAGCTTGGTGATGGCGTGATAGCCGATGGGGTCGGCCTCGGCCGGGGCGAAGCCCTTGCCCTTCTTGGTCACCACGTGGAGGAACTGCGGGCCCTCCAGGTCGCGCATGTTGCGCAGGGTGGTGATCAGGGTCGGCAGGTCGTGGCCGTCGATGGGGCCGATGTAGTTCCAGCCCAGCTCCTCGAACAGCGTGCCGGGCACCAGCATGCCCTTGGCGTGCTCCTCGGTCTTGCGGGCGATCTCCCAGGCGCCGGGCAGGCGCGAGAGGATCTTCTTGCTGCCCTCGCGCATGCTGGCGTAGGTGCGGCTGGAGAGGATCTTCGCCAGGTAGTTGGACAGCCCGCCGACGTTGTGGGAGATGGACATGTCGTTGTCGTTGAGCACCACCAGCATGTTGGCGCGCACATCGGAGGCGTGGTTCAGCGCCTCGAAGGCCATGCCGGCGGTCAGCGCGCCGTCGCCGATCACCGCCACCGCCTTGCGCGGGCTGCCTTGCAGGCGGGCGGCGATGGCCATGCCGAGGGCGGCGCTGATGGAGGTGCTGGAGTGGCCGACGCCGAAGGTGTCGTATTCGCTCTCGCCGCGCCGGGGGAAGGCGGCGATGCCGTCCTTCTGGCGCAGGGTGCCCATGCGCTCGCGGCGGCCGGTGAGAATCTTGTGCGGGTAGGCCTGGTGGCCGACGTCCCAGACCAGGCGGTCCTCGGGGGTATCGAAGACGTAGTGCAGGGCGATGGTCAGTTCCACCACCCCCAGGCCGGCGCCGAAATGCCCGCCGGTGCGGCCCACCGTGTAGAGCAGGTACTGGCGCAGCTCGTCGGCCAGGGTTTCCAGTTCCGCCTCGCCCAATAGCCGCAGCGCGTCCGGGGTCGCGGCGCGGTCCAGCAGGGGCGTCAGGGGGCGCTCGCGGGGGATCTCGTGGAACGTCGTGGGCATCGGGCGAATCGTTTCAGGTACAGAAGAGGGCGGCAGTTTACCCGATCGGGCGCGGATGCTTGAAGGCATATGCGGATGACCGCCCCGTTCCGCCGGGCTGGCGCCCTGGGCCGCGACGCCGCGTCGCACCCGCCCGGCGCGCCCCGCGCGGGTGGCGCCGGCGCCGATCCCCGCGACGAACGGCCGGGCTCAGTGCCGGCGTTCGACGATGTAGCGGGCCAGGGCCCGCAGCGCCTCGGCGTCGGGACCGAAGCGGCGTAGCGCCTGCTCGGCCTGGTCGCGCAACTCCAGGGCGTAGCCCTTGGCCCGCTCCAGCCCCAGCAGGGCGGGGTAGGTGGGTTTGTCCCGGGCGATGTCGGCCCCCTGGCGCTTGCCCAGGGTGACGGTGTCGCTTTCCACGTCGAGGATGTCGTCCTGCACCTGGAAGGCCAGGCCGATGGCCTCGGCGTAGCGCTGCAGCGCCGCCAGGCTGTCGTCGTCGGCGCGGCCGCTGGCCAGGGCGCCGAGACAGACGCTGGCCTCGATCAGCGCGCCGGTCTTGTGCCGGTGCATGACCTCCAGGGCCGCCTGGTCCAGCTTCAGGCCGATGGAACCGAGGTCGATGGCCTGGCCGCCGACCATGCCGGCGGGCCCGGCGGCCTGGCCGAGGCGGCGCACCATGCGCAGGCGCGTCTCGGCCTCCAGGGGCGTGCGCCGCGGGTCGGCGAGCACCTCGAAGGCCAGGCTCTGCAAGCCGTCGCCGGCGAGAATGGCGCAGGCTTCGTCGAACGCCTTGTGGGTGGTGGGCTGGCCGCGCCGCAGGTCGTCGTCGTCCATCGCCGGCAGGTCGTCGTGCACCAGGGAATAGGCGTGGATCAGCTCCACCGCGCAGGCCGCGCCGTCGGCCTGGCCGGCGTCGCCGCCCAGCGCCTCGCAGGCGGCGTAGACCAGTAGCGGGCGCACCCGCTTGCCGCCGTTGACGACGCTGTAGCGCATCGCCTGGTAGAGACGCGCGAGTTCGGCGCGGGGCGGGGCGAAGAGGTCGGCCAGGGCGGCGTCGACGCGCTGCTGGCAGCGCGCCTGGTAGGCCGCGATCATGCCTCGCCGTCCGCCTCGAACGGCGCTTCCTGCACCTCGCCGTCGCGCTCCAGCAGGATCTGCACTTTCTGTTCGGCCTGGGTCAGCGCGGCCTGGCACTCCCGGGTCAGGCGCACGCCCTGCTCGAAGGCGGCGAGGGAGTCTTCCAGCGACAACTCGCCGCTTTCCAGGCGCTCGACCAACTGCTGGAGGTCGGCGAGGGATTGTTCGAAATCGAGGGCGGCTTTCTTGCGTGCCATGGCGGTCTCAGGCGGGTTCACAACCGGCGGGACACTAGCAGAGGCGGGGGCGGCGGGCAAATCGGGGGGATCGGCCATCGCTTCGCCGCGCCGCGCGGTATCGCGCTCTTTTGTCGCAACCCCTGGAGCCCGCCGTTCGACTCCGGTTACCCTTGTTTGATAGCGCAGTGATGGCGCGTGTGGGAGGCATGGATATGCGGTTCTCGACCCTCGACCAGCGGGCCCGTCGGCTGTGGGCGAAAAGCGGCGAGGGCGGCGGCCATGGGGTACTGGCCCACCTGCTGGACGTGGCGGCGGTGGCGGAGACGCTGCTGCTCTTCGAGCCGCACGCAACCCGCGCCTGGGCGGCCGACCGCTTCGGCTTGCCGCCCGCCCAGGTCGCGCGCTGGCTCGCCGCCGTGGCCGGGCTGCACGACTTCGGCAAGGCGATCCCCGGGTTCCAGGCCAAATGGCCTGAAGGCCGGGCCATCGACGAGGCCCAGGGATTGGCCTTCCCCTCTCCGGCCCAGGACGTGACCGATCACGCGAAAGCCACCGCCGCGTTGCTGGCTGGCCCGCTGCGGGCGCTGGCCGGGGCGGACAGGGATTGGGTGGCGGCCGTCGTCCAGGCCATCGCCGCCCACCACGGCTTCCACATCGGCGCCGAGGCCCGCGCCCACGGCAAACCCAGTGGCGAGCCGCCTGCCTGGCGGGAGGCGCGGCAGGCGATCCTCGAGACTTACTGGGCGGTGCTTGCCCCCGAGGGCACGCCCGGGCTGGACGAACTGGGCTTTCCGGCGGTGAACTGGCTCGCCGGGCTGACCAGCACGGCCGACTGGATCGCCTCGAACCCCGACTGGTTTCCCCCGGGCGAGCGCCACGACGATCTTCACGTCTATCACCGCGACGCCCTCGACCTCGCCGCGCGGGCCCTGGAGCGGATCGGCTGGCGCCGCGCCAAGCCCTTGCTGACACGCCCCCAGTCGACCGCCGAGCTGGTAGCGCGCATCCTCGGCGAGACGCATCCCCCTCGATACCTGCAAACGGTCGGCGACCAGCTGCTGCGCGACGTCCAGGGTCCGGCGCTGCTGCTGGTGGAAGCGCCCATGGGGGAGGGCAAGACCGAGTTGGCCTTCCTCGCGCACCTGCGCCTGCAAGCCGCCAACGGCCATCGCGGCCTGTACTTGGCGTTGCCCACCCAGGCCACCGGCAACGCCTTGTTCAGCCGCCTGCTGGGCTTTCTCGAACGCTTCGCCGAAGAGCGGATGGACGTGCAACTGATCCATGGCGGCGCCTCGATGAACGAGGAGGTGCTGCGTCTGCGGGAGGTCGACCACTCCTCCGAGGAGAGCTTGGCGGCCTCGGTCTGGTTCTCCCGGCGCAAGCGCCCGCTGCTTTCGCCCTACGGCGCCGGCACCGTCGACCAGGCGCTGTTCGCTCTCCTCAACGTCAAGCATCACTTCGTGCGCCTGTGGGGCCTGGGCAACCGGGTCGTGGTGCTGGACGAGGTACATGCCTACGACACCTATACCTCCGGGCTGATCGAAGCCTTGCTGTACTGGCTCAAGGCCTTGGGCAGCTCCGTGGTGCTGATGAGCGCGACCTTGCCCAGGGCGCGGCGCGACGAACTGCTCAGGGCCTGGGGGCAGGACGGTTCGACCGTCGCCGAGCAGGCCTACCCGCGCCTGCTGATCGCCGACGCGGCGGGGGTGCGGTTCAGCGAGCGGGTCGAGACGCGGACCTTGCCCGCGCTCCACCTGTTCGCGCTTGACGAGAACCTCGACGCCTTGGCCGAGCAAGCGCTGGACTTGCTGGCGAAAGGCGGCTGCGGCGCGGTGATCGTCAACACCGTCGACCGCGCCCAGACGCTCTATTCGCGGTTGCGCGAGCGCGTGGGCGAAGAAACCCGGCTGCTGCTGTTCCATGCGCGCTTCCCCCTGGAGCAACGCACCGAGCGGGAGCGGGACGTGCTGAGGCTGTTCGGTCCAAAAGGCGCGCGGCCTGATCGTGCGTTACTGATAAGCACGCAAGTTGCGGAACAATCACTCGACTTCGACGTGGATTTCATGCTCAGCGACTTGGCGCCCGTCGACCTGTTGTTGCAGCGCGCCGGACGCTTGCACCGCCATGACCGCCGTGACCGCCCGCGCCCCGCCGCCCATGAGCAGGCGCGCCTGTGGGTCGCCGGGCTGGGGCCGGCCTTCCCCGACCTGAAAACCACCGCCTGGGGCTTCGTCTACGACGCCTATCTGCTCGGGCGTACCTGGGCGCTGCTGAGGCGGGAAACCGTGCTGGCCATGCCGGGCGACATCGACCGCCTGGTGCAGGCCGTCTACGGCGACGACCCGCTGCCGGAGGACCTGGACGAAACCGTGCGCGCCTTCCTCGACATCGAGGCATATGACGAATACCGCGACAAGGTGAAGCAGGAGCGATTGGCCTCCTTCGCCACGGCCCTCGACCCGGGGGCCGAACCCCAGGAGGCCTACGCCAACAAGCCCGGCGGTTTCAAGGAGGAAGACCTGCTCGGCTTGCGCAATCGCACCCGCCTGGGCCACTCCTCGGTAACCGTGACGCCGGTGAGGGAAGAGGCGGACGGCTGGTGGATCGACGACATCCGTTTCGATCCGCGACACGAGCTGGACGACGCCACCGCCAAGCGACTCTACGGTCGCCAGCTCCGCCTGTCCCGCACGGCGGTGGTCAGGCACTTCGAAAAAGCCACGCCACCGGCGGCCTTCGCCCATCATCCCCTGCTGCGCCATGTCCACCCGCTGCCGTTGCGCGAAGGTGTCTACGACCAGGGCGGGCTGCGCCTGCGACTGGATGAGCAGTTAGGGGTGGTTTATGGGGAAAGGGAGGAATGACTTCCTCCCTGCATCCCTGCTGGCGCAGGGAAATTACGAAGTGAAGTTCGTAAATAAACAGCTACTGGGTCCATCCCTTCTGGGAAGGGACAAAGGCACTATAGAAGGCAGAAAATTTTTAAACAACTACTATTTGTCATTGGTAGCGACCATCTGGGGATATGGGCAATGACAATGGATGAAGCCACGACGCGGTTCCTGACGTTCCTGCAGCAACACGGTGGCGATTGGAAGGTGTGGGCCGGCCTTGTGTTGTGCCTGCTGGCATGGGGAGTGAGGAAGGCGAAGCGCTTTCGCTTCCTGATCGAATACACATCGAAGGAGTAGTACCGAAACATGGATCGCTCGTTCAACCTGTTGGACGCCCCCTGGCTGCCGGTGCGCCTGGCCGATGGCCAAGTGGCGGAGCTGGGCTTGCTGGAGACGTTCCGGCGCAGCGGCGAGATCGTCGCCCTGGCCGAGACGGCGCCGCCGAACCTGGTGGCGGAGTACCGGCTGCTGCTGGCCATACTCCATCGCGCCCTGAGCCATGGCCGAAAGGAAGGCTGGAAGCTCAAGGACCGTGCCCGCTGGCACCGGGACGGGCTGCCGGTCGAGACGGTGTGCGACTACCTGGAGCACTGGCGCGAGCGCTTCTGGCTGTTCCACCCCAAGCATCCATTCCTGCAAGTGGCGGCGCTCGCCACGGCGGCGGAAACCCGCGACAAGCGCAAGCCGTGGACGCAGATCGCCCTGGCCAGCGCCAACGGCAACGCGCCGGTGGTGTTCGACCACGCCCACGACGGCGATCCCCGGCCGATCCGCCCCGCCGACGCCCTCGGCACCCTGCTGGGGTTTCTGCAATTCACCCCGGGCGGGCTGGTGAAGACGGTGCGCGATGCTGACAAGGCCGGGCCGCTGGTGAACACCGCCGCCGTCATCCCGGTGGGCGCCACTCTGGCGCGGACCCTGGCGCTGTGCCTGCATCCGGCGCCCGGCCTGCAGGCAGAGGACGACCTGCCGGCCTGGGAACGGGCACCCCTGACCCTGGCGGAGCTGCGCGGCGATCCGGTATCGACCACCGGGCCCAACGACCGCTATACCCGCCAGAGCCGGGCGGTGCTGCTGATGCCCGAGGCGGACGGCGACATCCGCTGGCTGCGCTTCGCCGCCGGTTTCGCCCTGGGGGAGGATGCGTACGCCGACCCCATGGCCAGCTTCCGCCACGGCGACAACGGCAAGGTGCGGCTGACCTTCCGCGAAGGCCGGGCGCTATGGCGGGACCTGCCGGTGCTGGTGCCCACCCCCACCGGCGAGAGGCCGGCGGCGGTCATCGAGTACGCCCTGGCCCTGCACGCGCGGCTCGACGAGGCCGGCTCGACCTACCAGCCGTTGCTGGTGGCCGGCGTGGCCAGCGACCAGGCCAAGCTGCTGCGCTGGCGCGCGGAGCGGATCGCCCTGCCGGTGGCCTTGCTGGAGGACCCGGACAAGGCCCTCTACCTGCGCCGCCTGGTGGAACAGGCCGAAGCCCTGTTCGGTGAGTTGCGCGGCCTGGCCACGAGCATGCTGGCCGAGACGCTGCCTTCCTCATCCAGCAAGGACACCCGTGCCCGGGCCCGCGCCTTGCTGGAGGCCGGGCCGTTCGCTCCTAGCTATTTCGCCCTGCTCGAAAGAGCCCTGCCGGACATGCTGAGCCTGCTGGCCGAGGGGCACTTCCAACAGGCCGACACCCTCTGGACGGAGACGCTGCGACGCAGCGCCAAGGAGGCCTGGCTACAGGCATTGACGAGCCAGGGGCGGTCGCTCCGCGTCCTGCGCGCCGACGCCAAGTACCTGTCTCGTTTCCACGGCCTGTTGAGCAAGCATGCCCCAGCCCGAATCGACTCTGACGCCAAGGAGGCCTGAGTGAGCCCGCATACCCAGCGATTCATCGACTACCTGATTCCGCTCCCCAAGAAAGACCGTGGCGCGCTCGCCATCCTGCGCCACAGCCTGGCCTTCGAACCGGGCGCCTACCCGAAGGCGTTCCCTTACGTGGAGCGCTTCGTCAAGGCCGACTGCCATGAGCGCGATGCCCGGCGCCTGGCTCTTTACGCGGTCGCCGCCCTGTTCGCGCGGCACCCCGAGCACCGTCCGCAGAGCTTCGCCGCCGCCTTCGGCGCGTTGTTTCGCCAGCGCAAGAGCCCGAGCATCGAGCTGCGTTTCGTCGCCCTGCTCGGGGCCGATGCGGAGAACATCTTCGACTACCTGCGCCAAGCCATGAGCCTGCTGGCTGCTGACAAGATCGGCTGCGATTACGCCCGCCTGCTGGATGACCTGACGATCTGGATGGAGCCTCGGGCGACCCGCCTCGATCACCTGCGCCAGCGCTGGGCACGAGACTTCTACCGCGCCGCCGAAGCCGACACCGATACCGCCACTCCCCCCCTGTCGAAGTAAAGGAAGACTGACCCCATGAGCCTGTTCCTCGAATTCCACCTGATCCAGAATTTCGCCCCGTCCAACCTCAACCGCGACGACACCGGCTCGCCCAAGGACGCGATCTTCGGTGGCCAGCGCCGGGCCCGGGTCAGCAGCCAGTGCTTCAAGCGAGCAATCCGCCTGGCCGCGGCCGAGCATGACCTGGTGCCGCTGGAGCATCGCGGCATCCGTACCAAGCGACTCAAGCACCTGTTGCTGGAACGCCTGTCTGGGCGCGATGCCGAGGAGGCTGCCCAGAAGATCGAGGTCGCGTTGAGCGCCGCCGGCCTTAAGCTCAAGGACGACGGCAAGACGGAGTACCTGCTTTTCCTGGGCGAAAACGAGATTGCCGGCTTCGCACGCTTGATCGAGCAGCGTTGGGACGAACTTGTCGCCGGCGGCGACAAGAAAAGCAAGAAGGACGCCAAAGCGGCGCTGTCGCCGGAAATACTCAAGCAGGCCCGGACGCTGCTGGATGGCGGCAAAGCCGTCGACATCGCGCTCTTCGGCCGGATGCTGGCCGACCTGCCAGCGGCCAACCAGGACGCCGCCTGCCAGGTCGCCCACGCCCTCAGTACCCACCGGGTGGAGCGGGAATTCGACTACTTCACCGCCGTGGACGATCGGGGCGAGCCGGGCGAAAACGGGGCGGGGATGATCGGCCAGGTGGAATTCAACTCCGCCACTTTCTACCGTTACGCCCTGCTGGACGTGCATAAGCTGGCGAAAAATCTTCAAGGGGACCGGGACCTGGCGCTGTCGGCGGTCGAAGCCTTCACCGAGGCGCTGGCCCGTGCCATTCCCACCGGCAAGCAGAACAGCTTCGCCGCCCACAACGCGCCGGCCTTCATCGGCGTGAGCCTGCGCCACGCCACCCCGCTCAACCTGGCCAACGCCTTCGAGAAACCGGTCGCCGCCCGGCTCGACCAAGCGCTGACCGCCCAATCGGTGCGGGCGCTCGCCCACCACGAAGCCGCCCTGGCGGCGTGCTACGGAACCCCCGAGGACCAGTGGCTGTACCTGGACCTGACCGGCGAATGGCCCGCCGGCAAGGGCGAGGCTCAGGCTTCCCTGGTGGAGCTGGCCCGTCGCGTCCGGGCGCTGGTCGCGGCCGGCCTGGAGCCATGAGCGTGGCCACCTTGCTGCTGCGCCTGCAGGGACCCATGCAATCCTGGGGCACCACCAGCCGCTTCGACGAGCGCGACACCCAGCTCGAACCCTCCAAGTCCGGCGTGCTCGGGCTGGTCTGCGCGGCCCTCGGCCGCGACCGCCACGCGCCGGTCGACGACCTCGCCGCCCTGCGCATGGGCGTGCGGGTGGACCGCGAAGGCGTGCCGATGCGCGACTACCAGACCGCTACCGGCGTGGTCTTCGCCGCCACCGGTAAGGCCGACCTGGGGCGCACCGTGGTCAGTCCGCGCCACTACCTGGCCGACGCGGTGTTCCTGGTCGGCCTGGAGGGCGACCGCGCCCTGCTGGCCCGCATCCATGACGCGCTGCGCCGGCCGGTGTGGCCGCTGGCCCTGGGCCGCAAGGCCTTCGCGCCCTCGCCGCCGGTTTACCTGGAAAACGGGCTGACCGACCTCGGCCTGGAGCAGGCGCTGCGCGGCCCCGCCTTGGTGGACACGATCCGCCCCGGGGAGGCGCTGCGCGGCCTGCTGGAAGACCCGGCGGAAGGCGCGGTGCGCCTCGACCAGCCCGTGGCGCCGTTCGCCGCCCGGCGTTTCGGCCCGCGCTTCGTGAAATCCGTCACCCTCGTTCCCGGAGGCGTCCATGATGTACCTGACCCGTCTGTGGCTTGACCCGCGCAGCGCCCAGGCGCGCCGCGACCTGGCCGACCCCTACGACATGCACCGGACCCTGGTGCGCGCCTTCGTCCGTTCGGACAACGACAAGCCGCCGCGCTTCCTCTGGCGGATCGAACCGGAAGGCGCCTGGCAGGCGCCCCAGGTGCTGGTGCAGTCCGCTGCGGCGGCGGACTGGCGGGTGCTGGAAGACCTGCCCGGCTACCTGAGCCGGAACAAGGACGTGGAAACCAAGGCGCTGGAGACCGACCGGCTGCTGCAAGGGGAGGCGCGCTATCGCTTTCGCCTGTTCGCCAACCCCACCGTCACCCGCGACGGCAGGCGCAAGGGCCTGGTGGGCGAGGAGGGGCAACTGGCCTGGCTGGCCCGTCAGGGCGAGCGGTTCGGCTTCCAGGTCGAGACCGCCCTGGTCACCGGCAGCGACCTGCTCAGGAGCCACGGGGGCACTCACGCCATCAGCCTGTTGCGGGCCTGCTTCGAGGGTACCCTGCGGGCGCTCGAGGTCGAGGCCCTGGCCGGCGCCCTGCGGGGAGGCATCGGCCCCGGCAAGGCCTTCGGCTGCGGGCTGCTCAGCCTGGCGCGCTGTTGATGCTGCCGCCGCTCAAGCCATTGCCGATGAAGGACCGGGTATCGTTGATCTTCGTGCAGTACGGGCAGATCGACGTGCAGGACGGCGCCTTCGTCGTCATCGATCAGAACGGCGTGCGCGTGCACATCCCGGTCGGCTCGGTGGCCTGCATCATGCTGGAGCCGGGCACCCGGGTCTCCCACGCGGCCGTGAATCTGGCGGCTACCGTGGGCACCCTGCTGGTATGGGTGGGCGAGGCCGGCGTGCGGCTCTATGCCAGTGGGCAACCGGGCGGCGCGCGCGCCGACCGCTTGCTCTACCAGGCCCGGCTGGCACTGGACGATGACTTGCGCCTGAAAGTGGTGCGCAAGATGTACGAACTGCGCTTCGGCGAGCCCGCCCCCGCGCGACGCAGCGTGGAGCAACTCCGTGGTATCGAGGGCGCGCGGGTACGCGGGACCTACAAGCGGCTGGCCCAGCAATACCGGGTGAACTGGCAGGCCCGCCGGTACGATCACCGGCAGTGGGACGCGGCGGACATACCCAACCGCTGCCTGTCGGCGGCCACCGCCTGCCTCTACGGCATCACCGAGGCCGCCGTGCTGGCCGCCGGCTACGCCCCCGCCGTCGGCTTCATCCATACCGGCAAACCCCTGTCGTTCGTCTACGATATCGCCGACCTCTTCAAGTTCGAGACCGTGGTGCCCTTGGCCTTTCGCATCGCCGCGAGAGCGCCCGCCCACCCCGAGCGGGAGGTGCGTCTCGGCTGCCGCGACCTGTTCCGCGCCAGCAAACTGCTGGGGCGGATCATTCCAGCCATCGAGGAGGTATTGGCCGCCGGTGGCATCCACCCACCCGAGGCGCCGCCGGAGAGCGTGCCCCCCGCCATCCCCAATCCCGAAGGCCTGGGCGAGCCCGGCCACCGGATGCGCTGATGGCCTTTCTTGTCGTCGTCACAGAGAACGTCCCGCCCCGCCTGCGAGGGCGGATGGCCCTCTGGCTGCTGGAGATCCGCGCCGGCGTCTACATCGGCGACGTGTCGCGGCGGACCCGGGAAATGGTCTGGCAGCAACTCGCCGAAGGCTGCGAAACGGGCAACGCCGTCATGGCCTGGGCCAGCGCCCACGAGTCCGGCTACGAATTCCGCACGTTGGGCGACAATCGCCGGGTCCAGGTGGATTTCGACGGCCTCCACCTGGTGGCCTTCCACCCACCCGACCCGGCGGAAAACTAACGGACGATTCGGTAACGTTTAGGAGGTGCCATAAGCGCTTATTAATCAATGATTTACAGTAAGGGTGTTCCCCGCGTGCGCGGGGATGAACCGGAGTTTCTGGGCCAGTTCGTGCTCCCACTGGCGTGTTCCCCGCGTGCGCGGGGATGAACCGCAGATCGTGAACGTGATTCGAACTGAGCATCCGTGTTCCCCGCGTGCGCGGGGATGAACGGGACACGCTACGTCGGCACGGCATCCTCGCGTTGTGTTCCCCATACGCGAAGATGAATGTCCTTCACCGAGCTGTCAGCGTCGCCGAATACGCGTACGCGGGGCGCATGAGCGGGCCGGTTAAGGCCGTCCTGGATCTAACCCGAGGTGGCATCGTCTGGAATGAACCAGGGGTGAGTTCGACCTGGCCACCCCGCGCACACTGGACTCAAGGCCGGTGGGAGTGCCGAGGCTTCGCTGGTGCTCCCTGCGGTCCGCTATCGGGAAGCTGAGCGTCGAGGCGGCCGCTAGGGGCCGGCGCGACCCTCGAACCCGGCAAGCGAGCCGGAGGGGAACACCGAGCCAACCGTCACTCCACCTGCAACGACTCCCTGCTGAGGGGCGGCATGGAACCGCCCGACGTGCCGAGTTCCAGCGAGATCGCCGACGGTGTGGAGCGGCCGACCACGCGCAAGGCCATGGAACCGTGACCAGGAAGCGGCCTGTTGGCTCGTGTCCCGGTATCGTCCTAGGGGCGATTCGGACCTGCTCATCGGGCTTGCGCTTGGGCGAGCCAGGGGCACCGCCGTGCGCATCCATGGAATTCGATACTAGAAAAGGCCGGTGGGCCGCTGAAAAGCGTCAGCCCAGCCACCTCGATGCCGCCAGGATGTGTCTCGTACACGGCATGAGCCGCCGCGCCGGGAGCAGGCGAACGGCGCGACCACAGCGGGGCCGACGCTTCGGTATTCCGGGCTCGCTCGTCGTAGGGCTAAAGCGCGCCATCGCCTGGCTTGGTTTCGAGCCGCCCTGGGGGTGGGTATGGCGGTCACCGACCCATCCGGGGCGCCAACTTCGATGTATCGAAGGTTGGTTGACCCGAAGGGATAATCCGTAGCGAACCGCTGGCTGGACATTCAAGGCGTACCGGCAGATATTCGCTGCCCACCTGACGAAAAAACAAGCGAAAGGCTCGGTAGGGATTTGAGTGGTCTATAACGGCTTATAGATCAAACAGTTACAGTAAGAGTGTTCCCCGCGTACGCGGGGATGAACCGTTTGGGATGATGGCCGCTTTACTTGCATGCGTTTGTGTTCCCCGCGTACGCGGGGATGAACCAGGGCCGCCGGAACGAGGGCTGGCGCAGCAGCGGCGTGTTCCCCGCGTACGCGGGGATGAACCGCCCTCGGCGGCGGTGATGGCGGTACCGGCCGGGTGTTCCCCGCGTACGCGGGGATGAACCGAGGAAGAAGGAGATCGGGTGGTGGAGCAGAACGTGTTCCCCGCGTACGCGGGGATGAACCGAAGATAGCCGCCCAGCAACGCTCATACAGACGGTGTTCCCCGCGTACGCGGGGATGAACCGAAGTTAGGGATACTATTTCGTCCGAATTTTCAGTGTTCCCCGCGTACGCGGGGATGAACCGCGTTACCCGGTCCCCCTCGCGCATGTCGTTGCGTGTTCCCGCGTACGCGGGGAATGAACCGCCGACGTGCTGTACTCGCCTCATGGGGTGCTGGTGTTCCCCGCGTACGCGGCGATGACCGACTGCCAGAACAGTTGGGTCCACGTGTCGCCTGTGTCCCCTTGATCGGGCATGGAGGGTGTGTCCCTGCAGGCGCGAGCCAAGCCGATGATGGGGACGAGGGCCGGGCGGGGGATGACACGGTGTTCATGGGACGAGCACGACGCTTGGAGCGGCCGCGATCGTATCGGCCCGGCGAGCAGCCATTAAAAAAGCCGGCTTGTGGCCGGCTTTCAGGGGGTGGTTCCGGCTCGCTTCTGGTGAGCCGCAACCGCCTTCGGATGGGGACGAACCGGGCGGAGCCCGTTCGATGGGCGCAGACCCTAACAGATTCGCCGGCATTGCTCCAGCCCGCGATACTGGTCGAGGTGATGCCAGTAGCGCTCAGCGCGTCGCCGCCCTGCCTGGGGGGACCGAACCGGCTCGGGACGAGGCGATCCTCGACTTGCATCGGCGACGAGTGTTGTGCGGTCTGTGGTCGGGTTGGCGCTAGGTGGCGAGCGGCCCAGGGGAGGGCGCGGTGCGGTCACCGCTTCGGCTTGGGGCCGCGCGCCTTCGCGGCGCGAAGGGGGATCGAACTCGACTGACCCGCCCTGGATGCCTAACGGGATATTGCCTGTTGCTAGTTCGGGTGGCCGAGCCTTCGAAGGCAGGCCCGTCGACCCGACAGAGGGTTACGATCGACCTGTCCGGCCGGCTACGCGCCATGTCTGGCGGCTCGGAGTATGGGATGATTCGAAGGCGCGTCGGGCGGCTTTCTCTCGCTTGGCTTGGCGAAAAAACAAGCGAATGACTCGGTGAGTTTTGGAGGTGCCTAGAACTCTTTATTGATCAGTCACTTGCAGTAAGGGTGTTCCCCGCGCACGCGGGGATGAACCGGCCCAGGGCTGGGTACCGCCAACGGCGCCGAGGTGTTCCCCGCGCACGCGGGGATGAACCGCGCTTGATACGGTGCTTAGCGGCGAGTACCAGGTGTTCCCCGCGCACGCGGGGATGAACCGCACGATCACCTGGTCCTCGAGCAGCAGCAGGACGTGTTCCCCGCGCACGCGGGGATGAACCGTGCGATCTATCGCAGGCCGAGCGGGGTGCGCGGTGTTCCCCGCGCACGCGGGGATGAACCGGCAGACCTCAACCGCAACAGCTTCCCGATCGCCGTGTTCCCCGCGCACGCGGGGATGAACCGAGGGCATTCGACGCCTCCAGGTCTTTGCCGGAGTGTTCCCCGCGCACGCGGGGATGAACCGATGGTCGCCGTTTTCGCTGATCTCATGCCCGAGTGTTCCCCGCGCACGCGGGGATGAACCGCTGCTGCAATCGCACATCCACGACGGCCAGCCGTGTTCCCCGCGCACGCGGGGATGAACCGACACGATCAAGACGACGGAGCGCCGCCGCCTGGTGTTTCCCGCGCACGCGGGGATGAACCGGACCAGGCGCAGATCGACCTGAACAGGGCGCGGTGTTCCCTGCACCCGTGGGATGAACCGTCCTCGCATGAGCGCCCCGTGCTCCTTGCGTGCTCCCCCGCATGCGAGGATGACCGAGGCCGCTGCGCGTGCCTCGATACAGGTTGGTCATGCTGTTATCTCATTCGAGCGCAAGGCGCCGGGCGGCCGCGGCGAAGTAAAGTCGAGGGGGATCGGTCGAGGGAGTCCGACGCGCGCGGGTCGGCGTGAGGACAAATGGCCAAGCGAACCCTCATTTATGTATGAGAGCAGACGGCCCCCGAACCCGGATGGGATAAAGAAAACCCACAGAGGGTTTCGTGTCTCACCAGGAAGGTCGATATGAACAGCTTGAACTCGCTTACGCTCCCATCCGCTCTGCTCGCCGCGCTGGTCGTATGCGGCGGGCCGGCCCAGGCGGCCAGCCAGTCCTCAAGGAGTTGTGCAACAGCGCGGGAGGCACGGTCCGTGACTGGATGCGCCCATCAGCTACCACGACAGTTTCACCAAGCAGACGCCGGAGGACCCGTATCACCTTCGCGGACGGCGGTGTGCTCGGCCTGTTTACCGCCGAGCCCAATAGTTCTTGGACGGCCGATCAGAAAATGCAGGCGGAGCGGTTGAAAGACACGGCGCGGGAGGCGTATCTGCATGGTTCGAGGCTCTCCACCTGTCCCGACACGAAGACCAGCCCAAACACCATCTGGGTGATCGAATTGCGCAAGTAAGCGCACCGGGTCGCTCTCGGGGCTGGCCCCAGCCAAACGAAAAGCCCGGAATACTCCGGGCTTTTTTCGGGTGCCGCGGCGCTTACGGCTTGTAGGCGGCGACGGCCTTGGTGATCTCGGCGCGGGCGGCCTCGGCGTTGCCCCAGCCCTCGACCTTGACCCACTTGCCCTTCTCCAGGTCCTTGTAGTTCTCGAAGAAGTGCTTGATCTGCTCCAGCAGCAGGGCCGGCAGGTCGGTGTATTCCTTCACGTCGACGTAGAGCTGGCTGAGCTTGTCGTGGGGCACGGCGATCAGCTTGGCGTCGCCGCCGGCTTCGTCGGTCATGTGCAGCACGCCGACGGGACGGGCGCGGATCACCGAGCCGGGGGCCACCGGGTAGGGGGTCACCACGAGGACGTCCAGCGGGTCGCCGTCGTCGGCCAGGGTGTTGGGGATGTAGCCGTAGTTGGCGGGGTAGAACATCGGGGTGGCCATGAAGCGGTCCACGAACAGGCAGTCGCTGTCCTTGTCGATCTCGTACTTGATCGGCGCGTGGTTGGCCGGAATCTCGATGGCGACGTAGATGTCGTTCGGCACGTCCTTGCCGGCCGGGATCTTGCTGTAGCTCATGGGCGACTCCTGGGAAATTAAGGCAAAAAAGTGGCCGGATTATAGGCCCATTCCGGCGGCCTTACTACGCCGGCCTTCCCGATGAGGCCCGCTCCGCCCGGGCTCAGGGGTGCCGATGAGGGGCGTGGGCGCGGTAGTCGGGGTGGTCCCGTTGCAGCCGTCGCAGGCGCGCCAGCGGGTCCTGGCGATAGAAGGCCCGGAGCTGCTCATAGACCGCTGGCCAGGTGGCTTCCAGCAGGTCGGGAGCGCTGAAGAAGTACTCGCTGGCGACCGCGAAGAATTCCGCCGGGTTCTCCGCCGCGTAGGGGTCGATGGCGGTCTCCGCGTCGGGGTCGGCGTCCAGTTCGGCGTTGAGGGCGTCGTAGGCTCGCTGCATGGCCTCGGCCCAGTCGGAGGCGCGCATGTCGCCATGCAGCGGCGGTTGGCCGTTGGCGTCGCCGTTGAGCATGTCCAGCTTGTGGGCCAGCTCGTGGATCACCAGGTTGTAGCCGTCCCAGCCGCCGCTGGCCTGCACGCCGGGCCAGGAGAGGATCACCGGCCCGCGTAGCCAGGCCTCGCCGCTGTGCTCGGCGTCCCATTCGTGGACCACGCCGCTGGCGTCGCGGTGGCGCTGCGGGCTGCGGAAATCGTCGGGGTAGATCACCAGTTCGTGGAAGCCCTGGTACCAGTCCAGGTCGGCCAGGTGCAGCAGGGGCAGTTGTGCCAGGGCGGCGAGGCGCAGCCGGTCCTCGGCGTCCAGCCCCAGGCCGCCCAGGGTGGTCAGGCGCTTGTCGTGGAGGAACAGCACGCTGCGCTCCCGCAGCCGGGTATCCTCGCGGTCGTCCAGCCCGTCGAGCAGCGGCAGGGCCTCGCGCACCCGCGCCCAGAGGGCGGGCTCCACCGGATGGCGGGCGAGGATGCGCCGCTGGCGCCAGGCGCGGAGCGACCACACGGCCTCAGTTCCCGTAGCTGTCGCCCGGGCGCAGGCGATGGCGCAGCAGGCCGATGGCCATGGGGAGCAGGGACAGGGCGATGATGCCGATCACCAGCAGGGACAGGTTCTGCTTGATGAACGGCACGTTGCCGAAGAAGTAGCCGAGGGTCACCAGGCCGCCGACCCAGGCCACGGTGCCGAGCAGGCTGAAGAACACGAAGCGCGGGTAGGGCATCCTCGCCATGCCGGCGACGAAGGGGGCGAAGGTGCGCAGGATCGGCAGGAAGCGCGCTAGGGTCACGGTCTTGCCGCCATGGCGTTCGTAGAAGTCGTGGGTGCGTTGCAGGTAGTCGCGGCGGAAGATTTTCGAACGAGGGTTGCTGAACAGCCGCTCGCCGGCGGTGCGGCCGATCAGGTAGTTGGTGCTGTCGCCGGCCACCGCGGCGGCCATCAGCAGCGCGCCCAGCAGCACCGGGTCCATGCCGCCGCCAGCGCACACGGCCCCGGCGATGAACAGCAGCGAGTCGCCCGGCAGGAAGGGCGTCACCACCAGGCCGGTCTCGCAGAAGATGACCAGGAACAGAATCGCGTAGATCCACACCCCGTAGTTGCTGACCAGCAGGTTCAGGTAGGTGTCGAGGTGGAGGATGAGGTCGATCGGGTTGAAATCCATGGGGCGCCTGTTCTCGAGCCTGCCGGCTGGTTGCGGAAGGCGGGCATTATAGGGACAAGGCGCTGGCGATGGGCGGTCGCTTTGTCGCGCGCGGCCCCGTTCCGGCGGGGCCGGACTGTTGCCGGAGGTTTCAGGGTGCGAGGGCGAAGGGCTCGTGGGCGACGCTGGCCGGCGGGGCGCGCCGGCGAGAGCCGCCCTGGCAAGAAGAGGCCGCCCGGAGGCGGCCTCGTCGGGTCGGTTGGCTTCAGCTTTCCATGTCCAGCACGATCCGGCCCTCGATCTGGCCCTTGTGCATGCGCTCGAACACGGCGTTGATGTTTTCCAGCTTCTCGGTGGCGACCGTGGCCTTGACCTTACCCTCGCCGGCGAAGTCCAGGGCTTCCTGCAGATCCTGGCGGGTGCCGACGATGGAGCCGCGCACGGTGGTGCCGTTGAGCACCATGTCGAAGATCGACAGCGGGAATTCGCCCGGCGGCAGGCCGTTGAGGGCGATGGTGCCGCCCCGGCGGGTCATGCCGATGGACTGCTCGAAGGCTTTCGGCGAGACCGCCGTGACCAGCGCGCCGTGGGCGCCGCCGATGGTTTCCTTGAGGTAGGCCGCCGGGTCCTGCTCGCGGGCGTTCACCGTCACCTCGGCGCCCAGGCGCCGGGCCAGTTCCAGCTTGGCGTCGTCCACGTCCACCGCGGCGACGTTCAGCCCCATGGCCTTGGCGTACTGCACGGCCATGTGGCCGAGACCGCCGATGCCGGAGATCGCCACCCACTGGCCGGGGCGGGTGTCGGTCATCTTCAGGCCCTTGTAGACCGTGACGCCGGCGCACAGCACCGGGGCGATTTCGACGAAGCCGACGTTGTCCGGCAGGCGCCCGACATAGTTGGCGTCGGCCAGGGTGTACTCGGCGAAGCCGCCGTTCACCGAATAGCCGGTGTTCTGCTGGGTCTCGCAGAGCGTTTCCCAGCCGCCCAGGCAATGCTCGCAGTGCCCGCAGGTGGAATACAGCCAGGGCACGCCGACCCGGTCGCCTTCCTTGAGGTGATGCACGCCGGCGCCGACGCCGACGATATGGCCGACGCCCTCGTGGCCAGGGATGAACGGCGGGTTCGGCTTGACCGGCCAGTCGCCCTCGGCGGCGTGCAGGTCGGTGTGGCAGACGCCGGAGGCGGCGATCTTCACCAGTACCTGGCCGGGGCCCGGAGTCGGCACCGCGACCTCGCGGATTTCCAGGGGTTGGCCAAAGGCGTGGACGACGGCGGCTTTCATGGTTTTCAGCATGGGGAATCCCTCCTCGATATGCGGACGAAACGCGGGGCGTGGGCGGGGCGCGCGGCCCCGCCCGAACGGGTCAGAAGAAGCCCAGCGGGTTGATGTCGTAGCTGACCAGCAGGTTCTTGGTCTGCTGGTAGTGGTCGAGCATCATCTTGTGGGTTTCCCGACCGACGCCGGACTTCTTGTAGCCACCGAACGCGGCGTGGGCCGGATAGAGGTGATAGCAGTTGGTCCACACGCGCCCGGCCTTGATGCCGCGTCCCATGCGGTAGGCACGGTTGATGTCGCGGGTCCAGAGGCCGGCGCCCAGGCCGAACTCGGTGTCGTTGGCGATGGCCAGGGCCTCGGCTTCATCCTTGAAGGTGGTGACGCTGACCACCGGGCCGAAGATTTCCTCTTGGAACACGCGCATCTTGTTGTGGCCCTTGAGCAGGGTCGGCTGGATGTAATAGCCGCTGGCCAGGTTGCCTTCGAGCTTCTCGGCGGCGCCGCCGGTGAGGATTTCCGCGCCTTCCTGCTGGGCGATGTCCAGGTAGGAAAGGATCTTGTCGAACTGCTGCTCGGAAGCCTGGGCGCCGACCATGGTGTCGGTGTCCAGCGGGTCGCCGCGCTTGATCGCGTTGACCTTCTTCATCACCTCGGCCATGAACGCCGGGTAGATGGATTCCTGCACCAGGGCCCGGGACGGGCAGGTGCACACTTCGCCCTGGTTGAAGAACGCCAGCACCAGGCCCTCGGCGGCCTTCTCGATAAAGGCGGGCTCGGCCTGCATGATGTCCTCGAAGTAGATGTTCGGCGACTTGCCGCCCAGCTCCACGGTGGAGGGGATGATGTTCGCCGCCGCGCACTTGAGGATGTGGGCGCCCACCGGGGTGGAACCGGTGAAGGCGATCTTGGCGATGCGGGTGCTGGTGGCCAGGGCCTCGCCGGCCTCCTTGCCGAAGCCCTGGACGACGTTGAGCACGCCCGGCGGCAGCAGGTCGCCGATCAGTTCCATCAGCACGGTGATGCCCAAGGGGGTCTGCTCGGCCGGCTTGAGCACGATGCAGTTACCGGCGGCCAGGGCCGGGGCCAGTTTCCACGCGGCCATCAGCAGCGGGAAGTTCCACGGGATGATCTGCCCGACGACCCCCAGGGGCTCGTGGATGTGGTAGGCCACGGTGTGCTCGTTGATCTCCGCGGCCCCGCCTTCCTGAGCGCGGATGCAGCCGGCGAAGTAGCGGAAGTGATCGGCGGCCAGGGGGATGTCGGCGTTAAGGGTCTCGCGCACCGCCTTGCCGTTGTCCCAGGTCTCGGTGACCGCCAGCACTTCCAGGTTCTGTTCGATGCGGTCGGCGATCTTCAGGAGGAGGTTGGAGCGGTCCTGGACCGAGGTGCGGCCCCAGGCATCGGCGGCGGCGTGGGCGGCGTCCAGGGCCTTCTCGATGTCGGCGGCGCTGGAGCGGGGGAATTCGGCGATGGGCTGGCCATTCACTGGCGAGGTGCTGGTGAAGTACTCGCCGTTCACCGGCGGCACGAATTCGCCGTTGATGTAGTTGCCGTAGCGGGACTTGAAGGAAACGATGGCGCCTTCGCTGCCGGGTTGGGCGTAACGCATGGGGATTCTCCTGGCTTTTGTGCTTATTGGAGGGCTCGGACGCCGCGCCCCGCCGGGCGGAACGGCGGAAGCGCGCAGGCAGCGCCTGCTTCCGCCAATCGACGCGACACGTCCGAAAAGCCCCGGAACCGGAGCAAGGGGCGGGCCAGAACCGCCGAGGGCGCGTCCCAGCGGGCCCGCGCGCCGTTTCGGCGAGGGCCGAGCGAAGCGGGCGTATCAGGCGTGACGTGGTGGGGTGACAAAACGTATCGCCGGCGTGACACGATGTGACCCGAGGGTCATCCTGGCATTGCGCGGCGCGCCCGGCTTGGAGGATGCTGGCCGCGATGCCGGCGCGGCGCCCCGCGCGGCCCGTCGACGCCTTGTATGGAGAAGGACCCATGATGCGCAATGACGATCGTCGCCATGCCCAGCAGGTACTGACCGTGGCCCAGGGAAAAGGCGCGGGCATCGCCATCGACCCCTCCATCGCCCGTTCCTGGCGGCGCTGCCTGGAACAGTACCGCCTCGACCCGGCGCTGCCCCTGGCGCCGGCGGTGCTGGAGTCGGCGCGCATGCGCGAGCGCCGCGAGCCGCTACGGGATGTGCTGGAGATCGCCGGGCGCGAACTGCACAGCCTGCACCGCCAGCTCGCCGGCTCCGGACACGCGGTGCTGCTCACCGATGCCCGCGGGGTGATCCTCGATTGCGTGACCCAGGAAGCCGACCGCGGCACCTTCGAGCGCGCCGGCCTGTGGCTCGGCGCGGACTGGAGCGAGTCCAGCGAGGGCACCAACGGCATCGGCACCTGCCTGGTAGAGCGGCAGGTGCTGACCATCCACCAGGCCGAGCACTTTCGCAGTTGCCACACCCGCCTGACCTGTTCCGCCAGCCCGGTCTTCGACCCCCATGGCGAGCTGCTGGCGGTGCTCGACGTGTCCTCGGCGCAACGGCTGGTATCGCGGCAGAGCCAGTTCCACACCCTGTCCCTGGTGAGTCTGTCGGCGCGCACCATCGAGACCTGCTACTTCCTCAAGCGCTTCGAGGACGACTGGCTGCTGCGCTTCCACCCCCAGCCCGACGGCCTCGGCCTGCTCAGCGAAGGGCTGCTGGCCTTCGACGGCGACGGCCGGGTGCTGGCGGTCAATGCCGGCGCCCTGGCGCAACTGGGCTACGAACGGGACGCGCTGCTGGGGCGCTCCGTGGAAGACCTGTTCGATACCCGTCTGGACGACCTGTTGGGCCGCGCCGCGCCCCAGCCGGCCAGCGTCTGGCCGCTGCACACCCGCACCGGGCAGCGTCTTCACGCGCAACTGCGCGGGCGGACGCGGCGGGTCGTCGCGGCGCCCGGGGCCCCGGCCCTGGCGGCCCCGTCGCCGGCTCCCGCCCTGTGCCTGGGCGACGCCGGGCTGCGTCGCTCCTTCGGGCGCGCCGGCCGGGTCTACGAGCGCGACGTGCCGCTGCTGCTGCTCGGCGAGACCGGCAGCGGCAAGGAAGCCTTCGCCCAGGCCCTGCACCTGGCCTCGTCCCGGGCCGACAAGCCCTTCGTCGCCCTGAACTGCGCGGCGATTCCCGAGACCCTGATCGAGAGCGAGCTGTTCGGCTACCGGGGCGGCAGCTTCACCGGCGCCCGCAAGGACGGCATGCGCGGCAAGCTGCAGCAGGCCGACGGCGGCACGCTGTTCCTCGACGAAATCGGCGACATGCCGCTGGCCTTGCAGACGCGCCTGCTGCGGGTGCTGGAAGACCGCCTGGTGGTGCCCCTGGGCGGCGAGGCGCAGCCGGTGGACGTGCGCCTGATCAGCGCCACCCACCACGACCTGCGGGAGCGGGTCGCCCAGGGCGGCTTCCGCGAAGACCTCTATTACCGCCTCGACGGCCTGACGATCGAGCTGCCGCCGCTGCGCGCCCGGGATGACAAGGCCGAGCTGCTGAACCACCTCTTGCAGCGGGAGGCCCGGGGCGAGCGCATCCGCCTGACGGCGGAGGTCCACGACGCCTTGCTGGCCTATTCCTGGCCGGGCAACGTGCGGCAACTGCGCAATGTGCTGCGCACCCTGACCGCCCTCTGCGAGGACGGTTGGGTTCGCCTGGAGGACCTGCCGGCGGACATCCGCCAGGCCGGCGCCGAGCCGAGCGTCCCGCCGGCGCCCCTGGAGGCCGCCGAGGGCGCCGCCCTGCGCGCGGTGCTGGAGGCCCGGCGCTGGCACATCACCGCCGCGGCGGAGCACCTGGGCATCAGCCGCAATACCCTGTACCGCAAGCTGCGCAAGCACGGGATCAGCCGTTCCGAGCCATAAGCTGTGAACCAGACTGATGGCCCTGATACCGATGGTTAGAGTTTTCTGCTTTTGCTAAGGAGAGTGGGCCATGCCAGGCAGGTATTGTGGTAACGCGGAAGCCGTCTTGTTCATCAAGACGCACAAGGATGAGAGTGTGCGTATCGCTCGACGGTTGGATGTCCCGTCGAGTTCATTCTGGGACTGGCCGCGCAGGAGAGCCAGTACGGCTCAGGCCGTATAGCACGTGATTACCACAACTATTTTTCGATGCATGCTCCGGCTCCCCTGCAAATCGGAGAAGGGAAGGCGAAGAACAACCCAAACGTTAGATTGGCCAGATACAGTTTATTCGGGCAGGCGGCTGAGTCATTTGCCGCTAGATATGGCTCTTCGGTCAGAGGGATAAAGGAGGTTCATCAATTCGCGAATGCTCTCGTGAGAGCGGGATTCAACAATGGTGACGACATGAGCGGGGGGAAGGTCCGGCTTCGCCAGCTACCTAGTCAATATCATTGAGATGGTGAAGATCAGGATGGAGTGTGGGTCGTGAAGAAATTGAAAACGGCCGCGTGCTTCTTGTTGTTGACCGCTTGCGTGACTGGGCCTGCTCCCGAACCGATCGGGCCTCAAGGGCTGACGCGTGAACAAGCTACGCAATGGCTTCGTCTGGCTCTCGAAGCTCAGGGCCAGGCGATACAGGCACCAGGCTGCTTCATCGACAGCGACTTGGTGAACGATGCGGGTGAACCACCTCACCCAGGGTTTTACGACCTGAGCGTGGGGTGTGACTCGGAGACTTCAGGGGCGACTCAATTCAGCGGGTTGTACGCGGTGGACCGGGCAAGTGGCGATATCTGGGAAGTCAACTTGTGCGAGCCGGTGCATGCGCCCTTCTTGGAACAGGTCCAGGCACGTCTGCGCCGTACTACCGGCTCGACACCGGAGCAGGCAGCGGAACGACTAAAGGGACTGGGCTGCGGCAGCGACTGAGGCCCGGCCGCGCCTGGGTCGGGCGAGCCCGCTGTGCTAACCTGCGGCGATCTTCCGGGCCGCCTCGGGCCCGCCACAGAGGTTCTCCATGCATATCCACATCCTCGGCATCTGCGGCACCTTCATGGGGTCCCTGGCGGTGCTCGCCAAGGAACTGGGCCACCGCGTCACCGGTTCCGATGCCAACGTCTACCCGCCCATGAGCACCCAGTTGCAGGCCCAGGGCATCGAACTGATGCAGGGCTACGAGCCCGCGCACCTGGAGCCGGCCCCGGATCTGGTGGTGATTGGCAATGCGCTGTCCCGGGGCAACCCGGCGGTGGAGTATGTCCTGAACAAGGGTCTGCCGTACGTCTCCGGCCCCCAGTGGCTGGCGGACCATGTGTTGCAGGGGCGCTGGGTGCTGGGCGTGGCGGGGACCCACGGCAAGACCACCACCAGCAGCATGCTGGCCTGGATTCTGGAGCACGCCGGCATGAGCCCGGGGTTCCTCATCGGCGGGGTGCCGCAGAACTTCGGCATTTCCGCGCGCCTGGGCGGCACGCCGTTCTTCGTGGTGGAGGCCGACGAGTACGACAGCGCCTTTTTCGATAAGCGTTCGAAGTTCGTCCACTACCGGCCGCGCACCGCGATTCTCAATAACCTGGAGTTCGATCACGCGGATATTTTCCCCGATCTTGCCGCCATCGAGCGGCAGTTCCACCACTTGGTGCGGACCGTGCCGGGGGAGGGGCTGATCGTTCATCCGGCCGGCGACGAGGCCTTGCAACGGGTGATCCGCATGGGGTGCTGGACCCCGGTGCAGACCACCGGCGCCGGCGGCCGCTGGCACGCGCGGTTGCTGGCGGAGGATGGCTCGCGCTTCGAGGTGGGCTTCGACGGCCAACCTCAGGGCGAGGTGAACTGGGCCCTGAGCGGCCAGCACAACGTCGCCAATGCCCTGGCCGCCCTGGCCGCGGCGCGCCACGTGGGCGTGGCGCCGGCCCAGGGCGTCGCCGCCCTCGGCGAATTCCGCAGCGTGAAGCGGCGCATGGAGCGCTTCGCCGAGGTCAATGGCGTCACGCTCTACGACGACTTCGCCCACCATCCCACGGCCATCGCCACCACCCTGGACGGCCTGCGCAAGCGCATCGGCGACGCCCCGCTGATCGCCATCATCGAGCCGCGCTCCAACTCCATGAAGCTCGGCGCCCACCGCGACGGCCTGCCGGAATCGGTGAAGCTGGCCGACCAAGTGTTCTGGTACGCGCCGCCGAACCTGGGCTGGGACCTGGCCGCCACCTCCGCCCGCTGCGGCGTGCCCTCCCAGGTCTGCGATTCCCTGGACGCCATCGTCGAACAGGTGCGCGCCCAGGCCACCCCGGGCACCCAAGTGGTGATCATGAGCAACGGCGGGTTCGGCGGGCTGCACGGCCGCCTGGCCGATGCCCTGGCTCGCTGAAGAGGCCGACATGAGCGGCCCCGAACGCATCACCCTGGCGATGACCGGCGCGTCCGGCGCCCCCTACGGCCTGCGCCTGCTGGACTGCCTGGTGCAGGAGGAACGGGAGGTGCACTTCCTGATCTCCAAGGCCGCGCAACTGGTGCTGGCCACCGAGACCGACGTCAGCCTGCCGGCCAAGCCCCAGGCCATGCAGGCGTTCCTCAGCGAGTACACCGGCGCGGCCCCGGGGCAGATCCGCGTCTATGGCAAGGAAGACTGGATGGCTCCGCCGGCGTCCGGCTCCGGCGCGCCGGGGGCGATGGTGGTGGTGCCCTGTTCCACCGGCACCCTGTCGGCCATCGCCTGCGGCGCCAGCAACAACCTGATCGAGCGGGCCGCCGACGTGGCCCTGAAGGAGCGCCGGCCGCTGATCCTGGTGCCCCGGGAGGCGCCGTATTCCGCCATCCACCTGGAGAACATGCTGAAACTGAGCCGGCTGGGCGCGGTGATCCTGCCGGCCTCGCCGGGCTTCTACCACCAGCCGCGCACCGTCGACGATCTGGTGGATTTCGTCGTCGCGCGCATTCTCAACCTGCTGGGCATCCCCCAGGACATGCTGCCGCGCTGGGGCGAACACCACCCCGGGGGCGGCGAGGAGTGAGCCGGGGCGCCGGCCCGTTGCTGGCCTTTGCCCTCGCCTTGGGCGGCTGCGCCAGCGTGCGCATGCTCGACGCCGGACGCGCCGACGCGCCCCTGCTCTACGCCGGTACCCGCCTGGATTACTACGCGCTGCAGGGCGGCTGCTGTCCCCGGGCGCGCTTCGGCGCCGTGGCGCCGGCCCACCCGGGCCTCGACCTGCCCGCCAGCCTGCTACTGGATACGTTACTGGCGCCCTTCGCCCTGGCCGCCGAGCTGGGCATCGGCCTGGGCGTGCGCAACTGAGCGCGAGGCGCTGTCGTCGCGCCCGGGGTCTCCCATGGCGGCTCGGGCGTCAGGTCAGGTCCTGGCAGACATCCACCCAGTGCGCGTTCACCAGCGCGGCCATGCGCGCGGTGCCGATGCGCACCGCGCTGTGCACCGCGCCCGCTGCCGGCACCACTTCGTCGAAGGCCCGCAGGGACTGGTCGCAGTAGATCGGAAGCGGGGTGGCCAGGCCGAACGGGCAGACCCCACCCACCGGGTGACCGGTGAGGGCCTGGACCGTCTCGGCGTCGAGCAGCCTGGGCTTGCCGCCGAAAGCCTGCTTGAACTTGCGGTTGTCGATCCGCGCGTCGCCCCGCGCCACCACCAGCAGCGCCCGCTCGCCGACGCGAAATGCCAGGGTCTTGGCGATCCGCCCGGGCTCGACGCCGTGGGCGTCGGCCGCCAGGGCCACGGTGGCGGTGCTGGTGTCCAGTTCGATGACGGGGATGTCGGGCGCGTGTTCGGCGAAGAAGGTGCGTACGGATTCGAGGCTCACGGGACGGTCTCCGGCGGAAATCGCTATCCTCGGGCGTGCCCTTCGCCAGCGTCAACCCGGCCCTGGCGCTACTCGGCCAGGTCGCGCACCGTCTCCAGCGGTTGTTCCAGAACGAAGCGCCCGCCCTCGTCGCGGTGCAGCCGGCCCAGGGCGATTCGAGGGTCGTGGGTGAACACCAGGCGCCCGCGCCGGCTCAGCAGGTCGTCCAGCAGTGCCCGCTTCTCGTCGATCAGGCCCTCGGGGAAGCGGTCGTAGCCCATGGTGATGGGCAGGTGCAGCCAGGCGGCGCCGGGCACCAGGTCGCCGGCGAACAACACCGGCCCGCCGGGCATGGCCACTTCCGGTAGTAATTGGCCGGGGGTGTGGCCGTCGCTCCAGTGCAGGCGCCAGTCGGGCCCGAGGAGGGGCGAGGCGCCGTTCTCGTCGAGCAGTTCCAGGCGACCGCTGGCTTCCAACAGGTCCAGCAGCTCGGGGATGTAGGAGGCGCGGTCCCGAGGATGCGGCTGGCGCGCGCGCTGCCACTGGCGGCGGCCGGTAACGAAGCGCGCGTGGGGGAACAACAACCGCGCCGACTGGCCGTCCGCCCAGGCGGCCAGCAGCCCGCCGGCGTGGTCGAAGTGCAGGTGGGTGAGCAGCACCACGTCGATGTCGGCGTCGCTCAGGCCCACCTCAGCCAAGCTGTCCAGCAGCACGTGGCGGTCTTCCTGGACGCCGAAGCGGCGTTTCAGTTCGGGGCTGAAGAACGCGCCGATGCCGGTCTCCACCAGGATGTTGCGTTCCGCCTCGCGTACCAGCAACGCCCGGCAACCCAGGTCGATGCGGTTCTGCGCGTCGGGCGCCAGCCAGCGCGCCCACAGCGCCCGGGGCGCGTTGCCGAACATGGCGCCGCCGTCGAGTTTCTGGCTGTTGCCGGTGAGGGTGGTGAGGGTTCGCATGGCGCCTCCTGACTGCGGGCAAAGCCCCGAGGATAACGGATGCGGGCGGCTCAGCGGCCGAGTTTGCGCAACTCGTCCGATTCCACCACCCGCGTGCCCGGACTTTCCTCCAGGGCCAGGCGCCAGAGCGCCCGGGCCAGCACGGTCACCTCGATGCCCTGGTACTTGCCCGGCAGCAACCGGCTCAGCGGCGCGGCGAGGCGCTCGCCGAGGCGCGATTCGTCCCGTGGGCCCATCAGCAGGGAGGGGCGCGCCAGGGTCAGTTGTGGCCAGCCCTGATCCCGCAGGGCCTGCTCCAGCTCGCCCTTCACGCGGCAATAGAACAGGGAGGCGCGGGGATCGGCGCCCACCGCGCTGATCGCCAGCAGGTGCCGGGCGCCCAGGTCGCGGGCGCGGCGGGCGAAGGCCAGCGCCAGGTCGTGGTCGACGGCGCGGAACGCGGCTTCGGAGCCGGCCTGCTTGAGGGTGGTGCCCAGGCAACAGAACGCGGTATCCACCGGGCCGGCGAGGGTCGGCAGCAGGGCCGCGAGGTCGCCCACCGGGTTGGCCAGGCGCGGGTGCTCGGCCAGGGGCCGCCGGGTGGGGGCCAGCACCCGGACCACGGTGGGCTCGTCGAGCAGGCGGTCGAGCAGGTGCTCGCCGGTGAGGCCGGTGGCCCCGGCGAGCAGGATGTGCTGAGGCGTCAGGTGCATGTGCGTTCTCCGCCGGGCTCGGCTCAAAGGGTGTTGTTGTGTGGGACCACGGCGGCGCTCGCCGGTGCTGCCGTGACCGTGGCCGGTTGCCCGCGCAGGGCGCGCCAGCGCTCGAGTACCGCCGGCGGCGCCCAGATCTGCGGCTCCGAGGGCTCGAAGCCCTCGGCCTTCTCCCGCTCGGCGAGTGTCGCCCTGGCCTGGGCGAAGGCCTGCTCCAGATCGTCGGTTCGGTTCAGGGCCTCGCCGAACAGCGCACGGCCGAAGTAGGTGAAGTCGTTCTCATCGGAGCAGCCGAACGAAACCCGGTCGGCCCGGGAGGCGGTCATCACCAGGGTCTTGTCGTCCTTGAGGGGCGCGATGAAGCCGCCGGAATAGCAGGCGGACACCACGACGACCTTGTGCCGCTCCTTGAGCGGCGCCAGGATCTGGGCCAGTTGCCAGGCCGGCAAGTCGCCCAGGCTCAGGCCGGGTTGGCGCAGGCTCAATTCGTGCTCGGGCGAGCCGTGGCTGGTGAAGTAGAGGAAGATCAGGTCTTCCGGCCCGCTGCGTTCGGCCAGGACGCGCACCGCGCGGGCCAGGCTTTCGCGGGTGGCCAGGGGCCGGTCGGCCAGGTGGTCGCGCTGGTTGGCCAGGGTGATCCGCCCGCGCGCGCCGAAGCGCTCGCCGAGCAGGGTGGACACGTAGTCGGCCTCGCGCATGAACACGCTCTGCTCGCCGTCGCCGCCCAGGCTCAGGGCATACAGCTCCACGGCCGGGGTCGAGGCGGGCAGGGCGGCGAGGGCCTGGTCGAGCAGCCGGCCCTGTTCCAGCAGGCCGACTTCCAGCGAGGCCGGGAGGGCCTGGCCGTCGTGGTCCCGCACGCGCTCGCCCCGTCGCCAGAGCCCTTCCTGGACCCGGCCGTCGGCCAGGCGCAGGCGTCCCTCGCCGTCATAGCGGCCGTACTTGAAGCGACCCTCGTAGACGCCGCCGTCGGCCTGCCGCAGGCGCCCCTTGCCGTGGAAGCGGAATCGCTGGAATTCGCCTCGGTAAAGGCTGCCGTCCTCGCCGCGGTACTCGCCCTCGCCGGTCAGCTCGCCCTGGGCGAAGCGCCCGCTCCAGACGTTGCCCTCGGCGTCCTCATAGCGGCCCTTGCCGTGGAAGCGGTCGTCCTTGAATTCGCCGCTGTAGCGGTCGCCGTCGTGGCCTTCGTAGGTGCCCGGGCCGTTCAGCTTGCCTTGGACGAAGCGTCCGCTGCTGCGGTTGCCCCCGGCGTCGAGGCGAGTCCCTTCGCCGGTCGCCTCGCCGCGTTCGAAGCGGCCTTGGTAGCTGCCGCCGTCGGGGCTCTCCAGGCGGCCCAGGCCGTGGTAACGGTCATCCTTGAACTCGCCCCGGTAGCGCATACCGGAGGGCAAGGTAAGGCTACCCTCGCCGGACAGGCGGGCTTGCCGGAGGCGGCCCTGATAGAGGGTGCCATCGGCATAGCGCAGGGTGCCCTGGCCATCGAACAGACCGAGGTGGAAGTCGCCGACGTAGCGCTCGCCGCCGGGTCCGTGCCACTCGCCGGGGCCTTCGAGCAGGCCATTTTCGAAGCGCCCGCGATACCAGGCGCCGTTGGGGTAGTCGAGGCGGCCCTCGCCCTGCAGCAGCCCCGCGACCACCGCGCCCCGGTAAGTCGCGCCGTCCGGCAGCCGGGCGTCCGGCGGTGTCAGCGGCGTGCCGTCGCCGCAGGCGCCCAGCAGCAGGGCAAGGGTGAGGGGAAGCGGGAAACGCATGGCGGGACATCCGGGTCGGTGCTTCGCGCCAGTAAAGCGCAGCCGACCGGGGCGGCGCAAACCGGGCGCCTTGCCGGTGCCGCCCGCCAGCGGGCGGCGGCGCTCAGACGAAGCAGAGGCTCAGGGTCTCGGCCACGTAGGCGGGCTTTTCCTGGCCCTCGATCTCCAGGGTCGCGCGGGCCTTGAGCAGCCACTGGCCGGGCTTCTTCTCGAACACGTCCAGCAGTTCCAGGCCCAGGCGGACCCGCGAGCCCACCGCCACCGGCTGGACGAAGCGCACGCTGTCCAGGCCGTAGTTGACCGCCATCTTCAACCCCTCGGGCAGCGGCAGCAGGCCCTCGCTGAGGACGGGGATCAGGGACAAGGAGAGGAACCCGTGGGCGACCGTGCCGCCGAAGGGGGTCTGCCGGGCCTTCACCGGGTCGATGTGGATGAACTGGTGGTCGCCGGTGCAGTCGGCGAAGCGGTCGACCCGCTCCTGCTCGATGGTCAGCCAGTTGGAATGGCCCAGGTCCTGGCCGATGTAGTCCTTGAGCGCGGCGACGGGTACGGATGGCATGGGGGTCTCCTCGTGTCGTTCTTATAGGGCCGGTCGCGGCCGGTCCCGACAGGTCAGCATGGCCGGGACCGCGTCGCAAGCAACGGCGCCGCCGCGAATACCGCGCCATAGCGGCGACACGGGGCGACCGCGCGGTCGCCCGCGAGCCTGTGCCTATAATGGCCCTCCGTTCCGCCGGAGACCTTCCCATGCTGTTACGTGGCCTGACCTGGCTGGTGCTGTTCCAGTTGCTCGGCACCGGTCTGAATGCGCTGTTCCTGCCGATGCTGCCGGGGCCGATCATCGGCCTGGTGCTGCTGTTCGGCGCGCTGATGGCGCGGGGCGGGGTGGACGAGGCGCTCAGCGTCGCGTCCGGCAGCCTGCTGCGCTACCTGCCGCTGCTGCTGATCCCGCCGGCGGTGGGGGTGATGGTGTACGCCGAGGCGATCCGGGCGGATTTCTGGGCGCTGGTGGGGGCGCTGTCGCTGTCGCTGCTGCTGGCCTTCTTCGGTACCGGCCTGCTGATGCAGGCGCTGATCGAGCGCCAGGCGCGCCGCCGGGAGACGCCATGAGTCCTCACTGGCACGCCGCCTGGCAGGCGATCGTCCATCATCCCCTGTTCGGCTTCGCCATCACCCTGGGCGCCTACCAACTGGCCCTGGCCGCCTACGAAAAGACCCGCCGCGTCTGGTTGCAGCCGGTGCTGGTGTCGGTGCTGATCCTGGTCGGCGTGCTGCTGGCCTGCGGCATCGACTATGACGAATACCGCCGCGGCACCACCTTGCTCAGCCTGTTCCTCGGCCCCGCCACGGTGGCCCTGGCGGTGCCGCTGTACCTCAACCTGCGGCGCATCCGCCAGTTGTTCTGGCCGATCATGCTGAGCCTGGCGATCGGCGGCGTGCTGGCCACCGCGTCGGTGGCGCTGCTGGCCTGGGCGTTCGGCATCGAGCGGACCCTGGCCCTGACCCTGCTGCCGAAGTCGGTGACCTCGCCCATCGCCATGCTGGTGGCCGAGCAGATCGGCGGGCTGGCGCCCCTGGCGGCGGTGTTCGTGCTGATCACCGGGATGCTCGGAGCGATCCTCGGGCCCGAATGCCTGCGCCGGGTCGGCGTCGTCCATCCGGCCGCCCAAGGGCTGGCGCTGGGCTTGAGCGCTCACGCGGTGGGCACCGCCCGGGCCTTGCAGGAGGGCGACGAATGCGGGGCGTTCGCCGCCATGGCGATGAGCCTGATGGGCGTGGCCACCGCCGTGCTGCTGCCTTTGGCGGTGGCGCTGATCGCCTGACCATGCACGAGGGAGGACCCATGGAAGAACTGCCGCTGTTCCCGCTCGACACCGTGTTGTTTCCCGGTTGCCCGCTCGACCTGCAACTGTTCGAGGCACGCTACCTGGACATGCTCGGCCGCTGTTTGAAACAGGGCCACGGCTTCGGCGTGGTGGCGCTGTACGCCGGCAGCGAGGTGGGCGAGGCGGCCCGCGACTTCGCCCGGGTCGGCTGCGAGGCGCTGATCCGCGACTGGCAGCAACAACCCAATGGCCTGCTCGGCGTCCGCGTGGAAGGAGGGCGGCGCTTGCGGGTGCTGTCCAGCGAGGCGCGCCGCGACCGCGCCCTGGTGGCTCAGGTGGACTGGCTGCCCGAGGCCGCCGACGCCCCGCTGAACGACACCCACGCCGACCTGCTGGAGCTGCTCGGCGTGCTGGCCGAGCACCCGATGGTGGCGGCCCTGGGCCTGGCGGGCACGGTGAGCGGCCAGCGCGCCCTGGCCGATCGCCTGGCTTTCCTGCTGCCGTTCGACCTGGAGCAGAAAGTCGAGCTGCTCGCCCTCGACGATCCGCGCGAGCGCCTGCGACGCCTGCAGGGCCTGCTGGAAACCTTGCAGGGCGGCCCGTCCGGCTAGCGCGCGCGGTAGCGCGTCATCGCCTCGGGCAGTGACCAGCCGGCGTACAGGGCTAGCAGCGCCAGGCACGCCGGCAGGATCAGCCACCACAGGCGCGCGCCCAACCCCGGCAGTGGCGTGCGACGCTGGACCAGGCTCAGGCTGGCGGCGCAGAAGGCACCGGCCAGCAGCGCCCCGGCGATGATATCGGTGGGCCAGTGGGCGCCGAGGTAGACCCGCGACAAGGCGATGGCCAGCGGCGGCAGCCCGGCCAGCAGCATCCAGGCCAGGCGCAGGCGCGGCGCCTGTTCGCGCCCGGCCAGTACCCCCAGGGTCAGGAAGAAGGCGAAGGCCGCCGAGCTGTGGCCGCTGGGCAGGCTGAAGGTGGTCAGCGGCTCGCTGAGCACATCCGGCCGGGCGCGGGCGAACAGGTGCTTGAGGGTGCCGTTGGCCAGGGCGGTGCCCAGCAGCGTGCCCCCGGCGAACAGCAGCGCGCGCCCACGCCGGGCGCACAGCAGGATCGCGCAAAGCAGCCCCCCGGCCGCCACCTGTATCCGGTAATCGCCGGTCCGGGTGATCAGCACCATGACGCTGTCCAGGACGGGTTGGCGGTGTTCCTGGACCAGGGCCATCAGGCCCCGGTCCAGACTGTCCAGGTACGGCCAGCCCAGCAGCAGCGCGCCCAGCAGGAGCAGGCACAGCGCCGCCGCCCGGGCGCTGGCGTGGCGGGCCGCGCCGAGGCTGCCGTGGGCGATCAGCGCGACGGCCGCCAGCAGCGCCACGGCGACGATGCCGGCGGCCGTCCAGAAGCCCTCCGGCAAGGGCAGGCGCAACGCCGCGCCGGTGGCCCAGCCGGGCAGGATGTAGGCCACCGACCAGCCGGCGGACGCCACCAGGCTGACGGCGAGGAAGCGCCCGAAGGGCATGTCGACCATGCCGGCCACCATCGGCAGCATCGGGCGCAGCGGGCCGACGAAGCGGCCCACCAGCAGGCTGACCACCCCGTAGCGGTGGAAGTAGCGCTCCGCGCCGTCCAGCCAGTGGGGGCGGTCGCGCAGCAGGGGCAGGCGGCGGATGTTCTGGTGGAAGCGCCGGCCGAGGAGATAGGACAGCAGGTCCCCGGCGAGGCCGCCGCAGTAGGCCAGCACCAGGGTTTCCCAGAGCCCCAGGGCGCCGTTGCCGGCCAGCACGCAGACAGCGAACAGCAGCACGGTGCCCGGCACCACCAGGCCGGCGATCGCCAGGCACTCGGTGCAGGCGATCAGCAGCACCGCCACGCCCAGCCATTGCGGGTGGGCGCCCAGCCAGGCAGTAAGGCTGTCGAACCAGTGACTCATGAGGGCTCCGAAGGGTCGATCCAGCGATAATCCCGTCCTTCGACCTGGCCCCGGCGCAAAGGGTTGCGCGTGCAATGGCGGGCACCCTCGGCGTCGACGAAGCGGTAGGCCAGGTGCTCGTCGCGGCCCAAGGGAATCCCCAGGCGGGTGGTCTGGACGATGCGCGCCGGCCGCAGGCCGACATCGTCGACGAAGAAACGCGCCGGGTCGAAGCGCCGGGCGTTCCACTCCGGCACCTTCAGCGCCATGGCCTTGCACAGCAGCGTCTGGCCGGCGCAGAGGCGCTCCGGCGGGCGCGGATGGCCAGCCGGGGTGGGGTTGTTGCGTTGCATGGCGGCCAGGCTCTCGGCGCCGGAGACAGCATCCACCCAGGGCAGCGCGGATTTCACCAGCACCGCGTTGCCGGGGCCGCCGGCGCTGATGTTGAGGCTGTCGCCGCCCCGGGCGTAATACATGTAGATGTGTCCGGCGGGCATGAACATGGCGCGCCGCGAGAACGTTTCGCCGAGGGACGAGTGGCTGCCTTTTTCCTCCCGGTAGTAGGCTTCGGTCTCGATGATTCGCGCCGCCAGCCAGAGGTCGCCGACCCGGTGTCGCAGCACCTTGCCCAGCAGGTCGCGGGCGACGATCTGGGCGTCGCGGTCGAAGAAGGCGTCTTCCAAGGGGCGGGCACCGTGCCAGGGCGGCACGGGGCGAGCGTCGTCGGGCATGAGCGTTCCTCCTCGGCGAAACCGGCGATTATACGAAAGCCGCCGTGTTCCGCCGAACCGAGCGGCCGTCGGCGCGGCTGGGCGCGGGACCGCCGGCCGGCTATAATCGCCCGCTTTCCCCACGACTGCGATCCGAGACCATGACCGAGTCCGTGCCCGTCTACATGAATCGCCTGGGTCGCGCCGCGCGCGAGGCCTCGCGGCAGCTCGCGCGGGCCCATACCGCTCAGAAGAACCAGGCGCTACTGGCCGCCGCCGCCGCCCTCGACGCCGCCCGCGACGAACTGCGCGCCGCCAACCAGCAGGACCTGGCCGCCGGGCGCGCCAACGGTCTGGCCCCGGCGATGCTCGACCGCCTGGAGCTGAGTTCCAAGGTGATCGACGGCATGATCGAGGGGCTGCGCCAGGTCGCCGCGCTGCCCGACCCCATCGGCGAGATCCGCGACATGCGCTACCTGCCGTCGGGCATCCAGGTCGGCAAGATGCGCGTGCCTTTGGGCGTCATCGGCATCATCTACGAATCGCGGCCCAACGTGACCATCGACGCCGCCAGCCTCTGCCTCAAGTCCGGCAACGCCACCATCCTGCGCGGCGGCTCCGAGGCGTTCCATTCCAACCAGGCCATTGCCCGCTGCATCCAGGCGGGGCTCGCCGAGGCCGGCCTGCCGGCCGCCGCGGTGCAGGTGGTGGAAACCACCGACCGCGAGGCGGTGGGGGCAATGATCACCCTGCCGGAATTCATCGACGTGATCGTCCCCCGGGGGGGCAAGGGGCTGATCGAGCGCATCAGCCGCGATGCCCGGGTGCCGGTGATCAAGCACCTGGATGGCGTCTGCCACGTCTACATCGACATCGCCGCCGACCCGGACAAAGCGATCCGCGTCGCCGACAACGCCAAGACCCAGCGCTATTCGCCGTGCAACGCCATGGAAACGCTGCTGGTCCACGCCGGCATCGCGCCCCGGGTGCTGCCGCCTCTGGCGGCGATCTACCGCGAGAAGGGCGTCGAGCTGCGCGGCTGCCCGCGTACCCGCGACCTGCTGGGCGACGACGTGCGGGAGGCCGGCGAGGACGACTGGCGCGCCGAGTACAACGCGCCGATCCTGGCGATCCGCCTCGTCGATTCCCTGGACCAGGCCATCGAGCACATCAACACCTACGGTTCCCAGCACACCGACGCCATCGTCACGGAGCACTTCAGCGATGCCCGGCGCTTCCTCACCGAGGTGGACTCCTCGTCGGTGATGGTCAACGCCTCGACTCGCTTCGCCGACGGCTTCGAGTATGGCCTGGGAGCGGAGATCGGCATCTCCACCGACAAGCTGCACGCCCGTGGCCCGGTCGGCCTGGAGGGCCTGACCAGCGAGAAATACGTGGTCTTCGGCGACGGGCACGTGCGCACCTGATGAGTCGAGCCAGACGTATCGGCGTGCTGGGCGGCACCTTCGACCCGATCCACATCGGCCACCTGCGCGGAGCGCTGGAAGTGGCCGAGACCCTGGCGCTGGACGAGCTGCGGCTGATTCCCAGCGCCCGCCCGCCGCACCGCGACACGCCCCGGGCCAGCGCCCGGCAGCGGCTGGAGATGGTCGCCCTGGCGACCCATGCCGTCGCCCCGTTGCGAGCGGACGACCGGGAGCTGCGCCGCGAGCGGCCGTCCTACACCATCGACACCCTGGAGTCCCTGCGCGCCGAGCTGGCGGCGGACGACCGGCTGTTTCTGCTGCTGGGCTGGGACGCGTTCTGCGGCCTGCCCGGCTGGCACCGCTGGGAGGAACTGCTGGATCACTGCCACATCGTCGTGCTGCAACGCCCGGACGCCGACAGCGAGCCGCCGGAAACCCTCCGCGACCTGCTGGCGGGGCGCAGTGTCGGCGAGCCCGGGGCGCTGACCCAGGCGGCCGGGCAGATCGTCTTCGTCTGGCAGACGCCTTTGGCGGTGTCGGCGACCCAGATCCGCAAGACCCTGGGCGCGGGCCGCTCGGTGCGCTTCCTGGTGCCCGACGCGGTCCTCGACTACATCGAGGCGCACGATCTGTATCGGGCGCCCCCCTAGCGGGCGCCCTCCCGGCGAGCGAGCTCGCCGGTTCGCGCCGTATCCGAGGCGCGGCTTTTCCCTTTTTCCGATGAGGTAGGCATGCATAACGAAGAACTCGCCCAGGTCGCCATCGCGGCCCTGGAAGACCTGAAGGCCCAGGACATCACCACCATCGATGTGCGGGACAAGACCAGCGTCACCGACTTCATGGTGATCGCCAGCGGCACCTCCAGCCGCCACGTGAAATCCCTGGCCGAGAACGTGCTGGAGAAAATCAAGGCGCGCGGCGTGCGCCCCCTGGGCAGCGAAGGGCTGGACGGCGGCGAATGGGCGTTGCTGGACCTGGGCGACGTGGTGGTCCACGTGATGCTGCCGGCGACCCGCCAGTTCTACGACCTGGAACGCCTGTGGCAGGGCGCCGAGCAGAGTCGCGCCCAGGGCGCCGCGGACTGAGCACGCCGTGCGCATCAAGCTGATCGCCGTCGGGTCGCGCATGCCGCGCTGGGTGGAGGAGGGCTGGCAGGAGTACGCCAAGCGCCTGCCCGCCGAGCTGCCGCTGGAACTGGTGGAAGTCCCCCTCGGCACCCGGGGCAAGAACGCCGATGTGACGCGCCTGATCCGGCAGGAGGGCGAGGCGATGCTGGCCAAGGTGCAACCTGGCGAGCGCATCGTCACCCTGGAGGTGGAGGGGCGCCCGTGGAGCACCGAGCAACTGGCGGCGGAGCTGGAGCGCTGGCGGCTGGAGGCGCGCACCGTCAACCTGATGGTCGGCGGTCCCGAGGGCCTGGCGCCGGAGGTTCGCGCGCGCGCCGAGCAACGTTGGTCGCTGTCGCCGCTGACCCTGCCGCACCCGCTGGTGCGCATTCTCGTCGGCGAGCAGCTCTACCGGGCTTGGACCGTGCTCTCCGGCCATCCGTACCACAAGTGATGGGCTTCAGATGCCGCAGCCGATCCGTCTGAAAGACCACGAGAAAGACGCCCGCCTGGTGCGCAACCGGGTCATCGTCGGGGCTGTCGCCGTGCTGCTGCTGACCGCCGTGCTGGTGGCGCGGCTGTATTACCTGCAAGTGATCCAGTACGAGTACCACTCGACCCTGTCGGAGAACAACCGCGTCCACGTGCAGCCGGTGCCGCCCACCCGCGGGCTGATCTTCGACCGCAACGGCGTGGTGATCGCCGACAACCGCCCCAGCTTCAGCCTTACCGTCACCCGCGAGCGCACCGGCGACTGGGAGCAGGTGCTGGACGTGATCGTCGAGGTGCTGGGCCTGAGCGCCGACGACCGCGAGCTGTTCGAGAAGCGCATGAAGCAAGGGCGCCGGCCCTTCGAACCGGTGCCGATCCTGTTCGAGCTGAGCGAGGAGCAGATCGCTCGGATCGCGGTGAACCAGTTCCGCCTGCCCGGCGTGGAAGTGGTGGCCCAACTGGTGCGGCATTATCCCCAGGGCGCGCACTTCGCCCATTCGGTGGGCTATGTCGGGCGGATCAACGAGAAGGAGCTCAAGGAGCTCGACCCGATCAACTACAGCGGCACCCACCATATCGGCAAGACCGGCATCGAGCGCTTCTACGAGCCCGAACTGCACGGCCAGGTCGGCTACGAGGAAGTCGAGACCAACGCCCGCGGCCGGGTGTTGCGGGTGCTCAAGCGCACCGACCCGAAACCCGGCAAGGATATCGTGCTGACCCTCGACATCCGCCTGCAGGAGGCGGCGGAGGCGGCCCTGGCCGGGCGCCGGGGCGCGGTGGTGGCCATCGAGCCGCGCACGGGCGAGGTACTGGCGATGGTCAGCCAGCCCAGCTTCGACCCCAACCTGTTCGTCACCGGTATCAGCTTCAACGACTACGCCAGCCTGCGCGATTCCATCGACCGGCCGTTGTACAACCGCGTGCTGCGCGGGCTTTATCCGCCCGGCTCGACCATCAAGCCGGTGGTGGCCGTGGCGGGGCTCGACAGCGGGGTGATCACCCCGGCGACCCGGGTCTTCGATCCCGGCTACTACCAGTTGCCCAACTACGACCACAAGTACCGCAACTGGAACCGTTCCGGGGACGGCTGGGTGAACCTGGAAACCGCCCTGATGCGTTCCAACGACACCTACTTCTACGACCTCGCCCACAAGATGGGCATCGACCGGCTGCACGCCTACCTGAGCCGCTTCGGCATCGGCCAGCGGGTCTCCCTGGACATGTTCGAGGAAGCCCCCGGTCTGATGCCGTCCCGGGAGTGGAAGCGGGTCACCCGGCGCCAGGTGTGGTACCCCGGCGAAACCCTGATCCTCGGTATCGGCCAGGGCTACATGCAGACGACGCCGTTGCAGATGGCCCAGGCGACCGCCCTGCTGGCGAACCGCGGCAAGTGGATCAGGCCGCACCTGGCGCGCACCCTCGAAGGCCAGCCACCGGTGGACCCCAACCCGATGCCGGACATCGTGGTGCGCGACCCCAGCTACTGGGACCAGGCCCGCAATGGCATGGAGCAGGTGATGCACGGCGCCCGGGGCACGGCGCGCAAGGTGGGCGAGAAGTCCGTCTACCGCATCGCCGGCAAGAGCGGCACGGCGCAGGTCGTGGCGATCCGCCAGGGCGAACGCTACGACCGCTCGAAACTGCAGGAGCGCCACCGCGACCACGCCCTGTTCGTCGGCTTCGCCCCGGCGGAGGACCCGCGCATCGCCGTGGCGGTGATGGTGGAGAACGGCGAATCCGGCTCGGGCGTGGCGGCGCCGGTGGTCAAGCAGGTCATGGACGCCTGGCTGCTGGGCGAGGACGGCCAGCTCAAGCCCGAGTACCGCTCGCCGCAGGCGAGTCTGGAGCCCCCGCGATGAACGGTAATTTCGACCGTACCCTGTCCAGCGAGGACGTGATGCGCCGGCGCGCCACGCTGTTGCAGCGCCTGCACATCGACGGCCAGTTGCTGCTGTTGCTGCTGGTGCTGGCCGCCGGCAGCCTGTTCGTCCTCTACTCCGCCAGCGGCCGGAGCTGGGACCTGCTGGCCAAGCAGGCCAGTTCGTTCGGCATCGGCCTGGTGGCGATGGGGGTGATCGCCCAGTTCGAGCCGCGCTTCCTGGCGCGCTGGGTGCCCATCGGCTACGTCATCGGCGTGCTGCTGCTGATCGTGGTGGACGTCATGGGCCACAATGCCATGGGCGCGACCCGCTGGATCAACATCCCCGGGGTGATCCGCTTCCAGCCGGCCGAGTTCATGAAAATCCTGATGCCGGCCACCATCGCCTGGTACCTGGCCAAGCGCAGCCTGCCGCCGCGGCTGAAACACGTGGTGGTGAGCCTGGCGCTGATCGTCGTGCCGTTCGTGCTGGTGGTGCGCCAACCGGACCTGGGCACCTCCCTGCTGATCCTCGCCTCGGGTACCTTCGTGCTGTTCATGGCCGGCCTGCAATGGCGCTGGATCGCCGGCGCGGTGGCGGCGGTGGTGCCGGTGGCGGTGGGCATGTGGCTGTTCGTCATGCACGACTACCAGAAGCAGCGCATCCTGACCTTTCTCGACCCCGAGAGCGATCCCCTGGGCACCGGCTGGAACATCATCCAGTCCAAGGCGGCCATCGGTTCCGGCGGGGTGTTCGGCAAGGGCTGGCTGCTGGGCACGCAGTCCCATCTGGATTTTTTGCCCGAAAGCCACACGGACTTTATCATTGCGGTCCTCGGCGAGGAGTTCGGGCTGGTGGGCATCTGCCTACTGCTGCTGGTCTACCTGCTGCTGATCGCGCGAGGCCTGGTGATTACCGTCCAGGCCCAGACGCTGTTCGGCAAGCTCATGGCGGGCAGCCTGACCATGACCTTCTTCGTCTACGTCCTGGTGAACATCGGCATGGTCAGCGGATTGTTGCCGGTGGTGGGGGTGCCGCTTCCCTTCATTAGCTACGGTGGAACTTCGCTGGTGACGCTACTGTCAGGGTTTGGGGTTTTGATGGCGGTCCATACCCATCGCAAGTGGATCGCGCAGGTTTGATAAGAGTGAAGAATTTGAAGCAAGCAGTGCGGGTTTGGGCGATGGGAATCGGAGCGGGTCTGCTGGGCCTGCTGGGGAACGTCGGTCCGGCCTGGGCGGGTGCCTACGAAGGCTCTCCGCAGGTGGCGGAATTCGTCGGCGAGATGACGCGCGACTACGGCTTCGCCAGCGAGCAACTGGTCGGGCTGTTCCGCGAAGTGGAGCGCAAGCAGGCAATCCTCGACGCCATCTCCCGCCCGGCCGAGCGGGTCAAGCCGTGGAAGGAATACCGGCCGATCTTCATCACCGACGCCCGGGTGCAGAAGGGCGTGGACTTCTGGAACCGCAATGCCGAGGCCCTGGCCCGCGCCGAGCAGGAATACGGCGTGCCGGCCCAGGTGATCGTCGCGATCATCGGCGTGGAAACCTTCTACGGTGGCAACACCGGCAACTATCGGGTGCTCGACGCCCTCTCCACCCTGAGTTTCGACTACCCCCCGCGGGCGCCCTTCTTCCGCCAGCAGCTCAAGGAATTCCTCCTGCTGGCCCGGGAGGAACAGGTCGACCCGCTCAGCCTGAAAGGCTCCTACGCCGGCGCCATGGGGCTGCCGCAATTCATGCCGAGCAGCTTCCGCGCCTACGCGGTGGACTTCGACCGCGACGGCCACATCGACATCTGGAACAACCCGGTGGACGCCGTGGGCAGTGTCGCCAGCTACTTCAAGCACCATGGCTGGACCGCCGGGCAACCGGTGGTCAGCCGCGCCCAAGTGCGCGGCGATCGGGTCGACGAAGGGCTGACCGAGGGCCTCGACCCGGTGAAGACAGTCGGCGAACTGCGCGCCCTGGGCTGGGCCAGCGCCGACGCGTTGCGGGACGAGGTGCCGGTGACCGCCTTTCGTCTGGAGGGCGAGGCGGGCCCCGAATACTGGATGGGATTGCCCAACTTCTACGTGATCACCCGCTACAATCGCAGCGCGATGTACGCCATGGCGGTGAATCAGCTTTCCGAACTCCTGCTGCATGCTCGAGGCAAACGTTAACCGATGCGATCCCTGCCGCTCAGAAGTCTGACGCTCAGCGCCCTGGCGCTGCTGGTCGTGAGTTGTTCCAGCAGCCGCGCGCCCGAACCGGTCGCCCCTGGCGGAAAGATTTCCGGACCTTCCGGCTCGTTCTCCCGCCCCCATCGCGACGGCGCGCCCTGGTGGGACGTCGATGTCTCGCGTATTCCCGATGCCGTGCCGATGCCTCACTACGGCGCGGTGAAGGCCAACCCCTACACCGTGCTGGGCAAGACCTACTATCCGCTGAGCGACAGCCGCCGCTACCAGGCGGTGGGCACCGCCTCCTGGTACGGCACCAAGTTCCATGGCCAGGCCACCGCCAACGGAGAGGCCTACGACCTCTATGGCATGACCGCCGCCCACAAGACCCTGCCGCTGCCCAGCTATGTGCGAGTGACCAACCTGGACAACGGCAAGAGCGTGATCCTGCGGGTCAATGACCGAGGGCCGTTCTACTCCGACCGGGTCATCGACCTATCCTTTGCCGCGGCGAAGAAGCTGGGCTACGCCGAGGTGGGCACCGCCCGGGTCAAGGTGGAAGGCATCGATCCCTATGAGTGGTGGGCCAAGCAGGGCCGCCCGGTGCCCATGATGCTAGCTCAGCCGCAGATGGCCAAGACCCCGCCGGCCCCCGCACCGGCGGCGCCGCCCGCGCCGGTGCCCGCGCCGACTCTGGCCTCGGCCCTGCCGCAACCGGTCGAGCAATACACGCCGCCGCCCCAGCAGCACGCCGCCGCCGTGCTGCCGGTGCAGATCGACTCAAAAAAAAACGATTCAGTCGCAGCATCTGGCCTGTATCTCCAGGTGGGCGCCTTCGCCAATCCGGACGCTGCGGAACTCCTCAAGGCCAAGCTCAGTGGAGCGGTGACTGCCCCGGTCTTCATCAGCTCGGTCGTGCGCAACCAACAGATTCTGCACCGGGTTCGCCTGGGGCCGATCGACACGCAGGGTGAGGCCCAGCGTGTGCAGAACAGCGTGCGCCTGGCCAACCTCGGCCAGGCCACGCTGGTGCGACCGGATTGACCGTCGCGCGAGCGACCGCCCACCCGGGGCGGGCATAGGGATGTGGGCATGCGGCGCCGGGGGACCGGCCCGCCGCGCTACCTTTATCAGCGAATATCAGAGAGACGGATGAACATCACCAGCTTTGCCAAACGCCTGTTTCTGCTAGTCCTCGTCCTCGCGGCGCCCACGGCTTGGGCCGCCGAGCAGGTGGTCCCCGCGCCGCCGCAACTGGCCGCCAAGGCCTATGTGCTGATGGACGCCGCCAGTGGCGAGGTGCTGGTGCAGAACAACGGCGACGAGCGCCTGCCTCCGGCCAGCCTGACCAAGTTGATGACCGCGTACATCGCCACCCTGGAAATCCGCAAGGGCCAGATCAGCGAGAACGACATGGTGACCGTCAGCGAGCACGCCTGGCGCACCGGCGGTTCGCGGATGTTCATCCAGGTCAACACTCAGGTCTCGGTGAGCGACTTGCTGCACGGCATCATCATCCAGTCCGGCAACGACGCCAGCGTGGCGGTGGCCGAGCACATCGCCGGCAGCGAGGACGCGTTCGCCGACATGATGAACACCACCGCGGCGAGCCTGGGCATGGTCGGCAGCCACTTCATGAACGCCACCGGCCTGCCCAACCCCGAGCACTACTCCACCGCCCACGACATGGCCCGCCTGGCCCGCGCGATCATCTACGAAGACCCGGCCCACTACGCCATCTACTCCCAGAAGGAGTTCTTCTGGAACAACATCAAGCAGCCCAACCGCAACCTGCTGCTGTGGCGCGATAAAACCGTGGACGGCCTGAAGACCGGTCACACCGACGAAGCCGGCTATTGCCTGGTGGCCTCCGCCGTGCGCGACGGCCAGCGCCTGATCGCCGTGGTCTTCGGCACCGCCAGCGAGCAGGCCCGCGCCGCCGAGACCCAGAAACTGCTGACTTACGGCTTCCGCTTCTTCGAGACCCAGACCTTCTACCAGAAGGGCACCGAGCTGGCGAAAAGCCCGGTATGGAAGGGCACCACCCGCGAAGTGAAGGCCGGCCTGGCGCGTGACCTGACCCTGACCCTGCCGCGCGGTCAAGCCAAGAAACTCCAGGCCAGCATGACCCTGAACCCGCAACTGGTCGCTCCGATCAAGCAGGGCGACGTGATCGGCAAGGTAGACGTGAAGCTGGAGGACAAGGTGGTGCACACCGCCGACCTCATCGCCCTGGAACCGGTGGAAGAGGGTGGTTTCATCCGCCGCCTGTGGGATAGCATTCGCCTGTTCTTCTACGGCCTGTTCAACTGAACCGACGCCGCCCGATCGACCTGACCGACCGGCCTTCGCGACGCTGATGAGCGTCGCGGGGCCCGTCCTCGCGAACCACGGGTTCGCCGACGCCATGACCGATACTCCCGCCCCGAAAATCGAATTCCCCTGCGAGCGCTACCCGATCAAGGTGATCGGCGATGCCGGCGCTGATTTCTCCGACCTGGTGATCGAAGTGGTCCGTCGCCACGCTCCCGACCTCGATACCACCTCCCTGGTCGTGCGCGACAGCCGCAACGGCCGCTTCCTCTCGGTCCAAGTGACCATCACCGCCACCGGCATCGAGCAATTGCAGGCCATTCACGGCGCCCTGCGCGCCACCGGCCGCGTGCACATGGTGTTGTGATGAACGTGCTGGGCGTTCGCGAACTCGGCCAGGTACCCTACGAGCCCACCTGGCATGCGATGCAGCGTTTCACCGACGCCCGCGACCCCGCAACCGCCGACGAAATCTGGCTGCTGGAGCACGAGCCGGTCTTCACCCAGGGCCAGGCCGGCAAGGCCGAGCACCTGCTGTTCCCCGGCGACATCCCGGTGGTCCAGGTGGACCGCGGCGGCCAGGTGACCTACCACGGCCCGGGCCAACTGGTGGCCTACCTGATGCTCGACGTGCGCCGCCTGGGCATCGGCGTGCGCGACCTGGTCACGCGCATCGAGCGCAGCCTGATCGACTTGCTGGCCGCCCATGGCGTGGGTGCCGAGGCGCGCGCCGATGCCCCGGGCGTGTACGTCGACGGCGCAAAGATCGCGTCCCTGGGCCTGCGCATTCGCAACGGACGCTCCTTCCATGGCCTGGCGCTGAACGTCGACATGGACTTGGAGCCGTTCCGTCGCATCAACCCCTGCGGCTACGCCGGCCTGGCGATGACCCAGATGCGCGACCTGGTCGACGGCCCCCTCTCATTTGAGGGAGTATGTGCCGAACTGCGGGCGCAGCTCGTCCATCACCTTGGCTACGCTGAACAGAAGACCCTGACGGGCGGTATCGACCCATGACCACAGCGCAAGAACCCCTGGCAACCCCCTCCCTCGACACGCCCGAGCGCTCCGCCGCCCGGCCCAAGGTGGAGGCCGGCGTCAAGCTGCGCGGCGCCGAGAAGGTCGCGCGCATCCCGGTGAAGATCATTCCCACCGAGGAACTGCCGAAGAAACCGGACTGGATTCGCGTGCGCCTGCCGGTGTCGCCGGAGGTGGATCGAATCAAGCAACTGCTGCGCAAGCACAAGCTGCACAGCGTCTGCGAGGAAGCGTCCTGCCCGAACCTGGGCGAGTGCTTCTCCGGCGGTACCGCTACCTTCATGATCATGGGCGACATCTGTACTCGCCGTTGCCCATTCTGCGACGTCGGCCATGGCCGGCCCAAGCCCCTGGATGTCGACGAGCCGAAGAACCTCGCCATCGCCATCGCCGACCTGGGCCTGAAGTACGTGGTCATCACCTCGGTGGACCGCGATGACCTGCGCGACGGCGGTGCCCAGCACTTCGCCGACTGCCTGCGGGAAATCCGCGCCCTGTCCCCCGGCGTGCAACTGGAGACCCTGGTGCCGGATTATCGCGGGCGCATGGACGTGGCCCTGGAGATCACCGCCGCCGAACCGCCGGATGTGTTCAACCACAACTTGGAAACCGTGCCGAGGCTGTACCGCGCCTCGCGGCCGGGCTCGGACTTCGAGTGGTCCCTGGACCTGCTGGAGAAGTTCAAGCGCCTGGTGCCCCATGTGCCCACCAAGTCCGGGCTGATGCTCGGCCTGGGGGAGACCGACGACGAAGTGGTCGAGGTCATGCAGCGCATGCGCGAGCACGACATCGACATGCTGACGCTCGGCCAGTACCTGCAACCCTCGCGCAACCACCTGCCGGTGCAGCGCTTCGTCCATCCGGATACCTTCGCCTGGTTCGCCGAGAAGGGCGCCGAGATGGGCTTCAAGAACGTCGCCTCCGGCCCCTTGGTACGTTCTTCCTACCACGCCGACCAGCAGGCCCACGGCGCCAAGCGAGACTGAGGCGCGCCCGCTCGCCACGCATGAAAAAGCCCGCCCGGAGCGATCCGTGCGGGCTTTTTCGTGAGCGGCGCCAGGATGCCCGGCGCCGCCTGGCTTACCCCTCGGGGAGCCGGCCGTGCCGAGTGCCTAGCGGGCCTGCAGGTCCTCCAGCAGGCGCCGGGTCGGGTAGCCATCCGCCGGCCAGCCCTGGCGTTGCTGGTAGCCACGGATGGCCCGGCGGGTGTTGGCGCCGATGATGCCGTCCGCCGTGCCGGAGTCGTAGCCGTGGCGGGTCAGGGTTTCCTGCAGGGCGATACGCTCGCTGCGGCTCAGGGGCGACTCGTCGGTGGGCCAACGACCGGCGATCTGACCAGCGCCCTGGAAGCGCTGGGACAGCAGCCCCACCGCCAGGGCATAGGCGGAGGAATTGTTGTACTTCAGCACCGCCCGGAAGTTGTCCAGCACCAGAAAGGCCGGGCCGCGATGGCCCGCCGGCAGCAGCAGGGCGGCCGATTCCTGCTCCAGGAGCGCCGGTAGCGGCGCGGTCTTCACCCCGAGCCGGCGCCACTCGGCCACCGGCTTGCGGATGTCCGGGTCGGCCTGGGCGTAGTCGAAACCCGTCGGCAGGAACGCTTCGAAGCCCCAGGGCTGCTGCCCGCGCCAACCGGAGGCCTGGAGATAGTGGGCGGTGGAGGCCAGGGCATCCACCGGAGAATTCCAGATATCGCGACGACCGTCGCCGTCGAAGTCCACCGCGTGGCTGTTGTAGGTACTGGGGATGAACTGGGTCTGGCCCATGGCGCCGGCCCAGGAACCCAGCATGCGGGCGGGCGCGATATCGCCGTTCTGCAGGATCTGCAAGGCGGCCAGCAGTTGCTCGTGGGCGAAGGCGGGACGACGGCCCTCGTAGGCCAGGGTCGCCAGGGAGCGGATCACCGACTTGTCGCCGGTGATCTGGCCGAAGCTGCTTTCCATGCCCCAGATCGCCACCAGCACGTAGCGGTCGACGCCATAGCGGCGTTCGAGGGCGTCCAGTGTGACGCGGTGCTGCTCCAGCAGCGCCTGGCCGCGCCGCACCCGGGTCGGGGACAGGGCGCCCTCCAGGTACTCCCACACCGGCCGGGTGAATTCGGGCTGGCTGCGGTCCGCCTCGACCACCGAAGGGTCCGGCTCGACCCCGGCGAAGGCGGCGTCGAAGACGTCCGCCCGGATACCGGCGCGCAACGCCTCGTCGCGAAAGGCGGAGCGCCAGCCAGCGAAGCTGAGGGTTGGCTCGGCGCCGAGGGGCGGGACGGCCACGGAGGAAGCGGGTGCCTGGGTCGGGGGCGAGGGAAGGGGCGGAGTGCCGACGGGCGCGGCGGCCAGCGAGGGCACGCTGGCGGTCTGGCTGGCACATGAGCCGAGAACCAGTAAGGAGCCGGCGATCAGACTGCGCAGGATCAGGCCGGGTATTTCGACATCGAGCATGGAGGGGCGTCTCTTGCGTACAGACCGCGACCTTAGCACGCCTGTCCCTCGTTTAGGCGGCCAGAAAGACCGAAGCCTCCCAGTGGGAGGCTTCGCGGCGGTAGCTGCCCTTGCCCTTGCGGGGCTTTTCCTGGCGGCTGCGGAACAGGGGTTGGGCAACGAGGGACTTGGCCTTGTTTGGCCGTTTCGGGGTCTTGGCCATGATGGTTTCCTAGACAGAGGATAGGATGCGCAAGGGTGGACGAACTGGGAAGGCTTGTCGAGCGCGCGGATAGGACTTCGCGCGAGCGCGCGCGTTCCCGCCGGGCGCCGCCTTTCGTCAGCCGTCGGCGGGAAGCGCCAGGCGCTGGCCGCTGAGCAGCAGGCAGAGGCGGGCGAGGCCGGTCCAGGGCGTGCCGGGAGCCTGGCCCTTGATCTGTGCGTCGATCTGCTGGGCGTCCCGCAGCAGCCCGTTCCAGCGCGAGGCGGGATGCCGCTGCAGCGCGCGGGACAGCAGCGGGCGGCGCTTGTCCCACACCGGCGGCCGCGCCGAAGCGAACGCCTTGTCCAAAGGCACGCCTTGGGCATATTGCTGGGCCAGCCCCGCCAGCAGGCGCAGTTCCCGCGCCAGGGCCCAAAGGATCACCGGCGGTTCCACCCCTTCGCCCCGCAGCCCTTCGAGGATGCGCAGGGTGTGGGCGGCCTCGCCGTTGAGGGCGGCGTCGATCAGGCCGAAGACATCGAAGCGCGCGCTGTCCGCCACGCTGGCCTGCACCGTGTCGACGTCCACTTGGTCGTGGACGGCGAGCAGCTTGAGCTTCTCGATTTCCTGGGCCGCCGCCAGCAGGTTGCCCTCCACCCGCGCGGCGATGAGCTCCACCGCGTCCGGCGTGGCCACCAGCCCGGCCTGGGCGAGGCGCTGGCGAATCCACTGGGGCAATTGGGCGGGCTCCACCGGCCAGATTTGCAGGAACTGGCTGCCCGCGCCGTCGATCAGGGCCTTGGCCCACTTGGTCTTCTGGGTGCTACCGTCCAGCTTGGGCAGGCTGATCAGCAGCAGGGTGTCCTCCGCCGGCCGAGCCAAGTATTCCAGCAGCGCCACGGCGCCCTTGTCGCCGGGCTTGCCGGACGGCACGCGCAGCTCCAGCAGGCGCCGCTCGGCGAACAGCGAAAGGCTGGCGCCGGCTTCGTGGAGCTGGCCCCAATCGAAGGCCGCGTCGGCGTGGAATACCTGGCGCTCGCCGAACCCGCGAGCGCGGGCGGCGGCGCGGATCGCATCGCCGGCTTCCTGGCAGAGCAGGGGTTCGTCGCCGCTGATCACATAGACCGGGGCGAGTTCGCCCTGGAGGTGTTTGCTCAGGTGCGCGGGGGAGAGTTTCATCGAGAGGGACGACGGGGCCGCAAGCGGCCCCGCGAGCGGATCATTGCACGTTGAGCGGCAGCTTGATGGACGGCTGCTGCGGTTGCTCTTCCTGGGCCTTGCGCTGGGCTTCGAGGGCCTCGGCATCGGCCTTCGCCTTGGCCTGGGCGGTCTTCTGCAATTCCTCCAGCTTGACCGGGTCGAGCAGTTGCAGGCGCAACACCAGTTGCTGCACCAGGTCGCGTCGCATTTCCTGGCGCAGTTGCGCGGCTTCCTGATCGGAACCGATCAGGTTGTTCTCGTCGTGCACGTAGACCTTCTGCACGTCGATCTTGTCCTGGATCAGCAGCAGGTTCTGGTTGTCGCGGATTTCGTAGTCCAGCGCGGTGTTCAACTCGTACTCCGCGCTGCGGGCGCCGCCGGTGTAGCTGGCGGTGCGGCGGGTTTCCTGCTCGCGGACCAGCAGCACGCGGTAGGGCGCGTCGGCGTGGACCTTGACGTGGTTGCTCTTGAGCAGGTGGCGCAGTTGTCGAACGGTCTCGCCGTAGGCGTTGCGCGCTTGCACGTCCAGCTCGGTGAGGGAGAAGGCCGCGTAGTCCCCGGTGCCGCGCAGGTGGAAGCCGCAGGCGCTCAGCAGCACGGCCAGGCCCAGGATCAGCAGGTTCCGTTTCATCATGTTCATATCCCCTTGGGCCGTCCCCTCGGACGGCGACCGAGGCCGCCGGCGGGCGGCCGGTATGTCAGTTGGCGACGATGTTGACCAGCTTGCCCGGTACCACGATGACCTTGCGGATGGTCAGGCCGTCGAGGAAGCGCAGCACGTTCTCGTTGCTCCGCGCGGCCGCCTCGACCGCCTCGCGGCTGGCATCGGCGGCCACGTCGATCTGCCCGCGCAGCTTGCCGTTGACCTGGATGACCAGAGTCAGGGTGTCCTGCACCAGGGCACTCTCGTCGACGCTCGGCCACGCGGCGTCGATCACCGCGTCGGCATGGCCCAGGGCCTGCCAGAGGGCGTGGCAGATGTGCGGCGTGATGGGCGCCAACAGCAGGGTGACGGCCTCCAGGCCTTCCTGCAGCAGGGCGCGGTCGGCCGGGCTGTCGGCGGGGGCCTTCTCCAGCACGTTCATCAGGGTCATCACCTGGGCGATGGCGGTGTTGAACTTGTGATGCTGGCCCACGTCGACGCTGGCCTGCTTGATAGCCAGGTGAATGGCGCGGCGAATCTGCTTCTGCGTGTCGTCCAGCGCGGCGGGCTCGACGCGCGCCGGCAGGCCGGCGGCCACGTGGGCCTGGGCCAGGCGCCAGACCCGGCGCAGGAAGCGGCTGGCGCCCTCTACGCCGGCGTCGGACCATTCCAGGCTCATGTCCGGCGGCGAGGCGAACATCATGAACAGCCGGCAGGTGTCGGCGCCGTACTGGTCGATCATCGCCTGGGGGTCGACGCCGTTGTTCTTCGACTTGGACATTTTCTCGATGCCGCCGATTTCCACCGGCTGGCCGTCGGTCTTCAGGCGCGCGCCGACCACCTTGGCCTTGGCGTCGCGCTCGACCTCGACGTCGGCCGGGTTGAACCAGTCCTTGCTGCCGTTGGGCTGGAGGCGGTAGTAGGTCTCCGCCACCACCATGCCCTGGGTCAGCAGGTTGCTGAAGGGCTCGTCGGAGGCGATCAAGCCCTCGTCGCGCATCAGCTTGTGGAAGAAGCGGGCGTAGAGCAGGTGCAGGATGGCGTGCTCGATGCCACCGATGTACTGGTCGACCGGCAGCCAATAGTCGGCCTCGGCCTTGTCCAGCATGCCGCCGGCGAAGGACGGCGAGGCGTAGCGGGCGAAGTACCAGGACGACTCGACGAAGGTGTCCATGGTATCGGTTTCGCGCTTGGCCGGCGCGCCGCATTTCGGGCAGCGGCATTCGTAGAATTCCGGCATCCGCGCGAGCGGGCTGCCGGCGCCGTCCGGCACCACGTCCTCGGGCAGCACCACCGGCAATTGCTCGGCGGGCACCGGTACGTCGCCGCAGGCGTCGCAGTGGATGATCGGGATCGGGCAGCCCCAGTAGCGCTGGCGGCTGATGCCCCAGTCCCGCAGGCGGAACTGGGTGCGGGAACGGCCCAGGCCCTTCTTCAGCAGGGCCGTCTCGATGGCGTCGAAGGCGCCCTGGAAGTCCAGGCCGTCGAATTCGCCGGAATTGATCAGGGTGCCGTGCTCGCCATAGGCGTCGAGCCACGGGGCCGGGGTCGCGTCCCCGGCGCTGGTGCGCACCACCGGCTTGATCGGCAGGCCGTACTTCTCGGCGAACTCGAAGTCCCGGGCGTCGTGAGCCGGCACCGCCATCACGGCGCCTTCGCCGTAGTTCATCAGCACATAGTTGGCGATCCACACCGGCATCAGCTCGCCGGTCAGCGGGTGCCGAACCCGCAAGGGAGTGGCGACGCCTTTTTTCTCCTGGGTGGCGAGGTCGGCCTCGGCCACGCCGCCGCGCTTGCACTCGTCGATGAAGTCTCGCAGGGAGGCGTCCTGCCGCGCCGCCAGGGTCGCCAGCGGGTGCTCGGCGGCCACCGCCACGTAGGTGGCGCCCATGAGGGTGTCGGGGCGGGTGGTGAAGACCTTCAGGGTGCCTTCCTCGCCGATGCTGGCGACGTCGTAAGGGAAGGCCACTTCCATGCCGCGGGACTTGCCGATCCAGTTGCGCTGCATGGTCTTGACCTGCTCGGGCCAGCCGGGCAGGTCGTCGAGGCTGCTCAAGAGCTCATCCGCGTAGGCGGTGATCTTGAAGTAGTACATCGGGATTTCGCGCTTTTCGATCAGCGCGCCGGAGCGCCAGCCGCGGCCGTCGATGACCTGCTCGTTGGCCAGCACGGTCTGGTCCACCGGGTCCCAGTTCACGGTGCCGTTCTTGCGGTAGATCACGCCTTTCTCGAACAGGCGGGTGAACAGCCACTGTTCCCAGCGGTAGTAGTCGGGCTTGCAGGTGGTGACCTCGCGGGTCCAGTCGATGGCCAGGCCGAGGCTGCGGAGCTGCCCCTTCATGTACTCGATGTTTTCGTAGGTCCACTTGGCCGGCGCCACGTTGTGCTTCATGGCGGCGTTTTCCGCCGGCATGCCGAAGGCATCCCAACCCATGGGCTGCAGCACGTTCTTGCCCTGCATGCGGTGGTAGCGCGTGATCACGTCGCCGATGGTGTAGTTGCGCACGTGCCCCATGTGCAGCTTGCCGCTGGGGTAGGGGAACATGGACAGGCAGTAGAACTTTTCCTGGCCAGGTTTCGAGGTGGCGAGGAAGGACTGGTTCCGTTCCCAGAAGGATTGCGCGGCGGCTTCGATTTCGCGGGGCTGATACTGTTCGTGCATGGCTACTGGCGCTGGAATGAAGGGGCTTTCGGGGAAGCGCCGTAGCATACATGTTCCCCGCGCACGAGGGGAAACCCTGATTGGGACCGCCCCGCGCCCCGCGCCGTTGGTCGCGGCCGGGCGGCCGGGCGGCGCCACGGGGGCTAAGCTTTGCGCAACCGGCCAGACCCGGCCGACCGAGGTGAGCGATGAATGATGCATGCGGGACAGAAGCGAGAACGGGGCTGTACGACCGCCTGTTGCGGCGCGTGACCCTCGCGCTGGACGAGGCGGACACGGCGGAGCGGCTGCGGGACGAACACCCGGCCGAATTGGAGCTCAAGGGGCTCAGCCTGGCCGAACTCGGGCTGATCCGAGCCTACCTGAACCATGACCTGAGCCAGTTGCGCGGCTGCCATGCCGCGACGGACCGAGCGCGGCCCCGCACGGCTTCGCCCCGCGCCACCGGACGAAGCTGGACGGGCGCGCGATCCTGAGCCAATCGTTGCCGGCTGTCCAGCGCAACGGGTAGGCTTCGACCTCCTGCGAGGGGGATCGGATGCCGCTCCGTTATATCTTCAAGCAACTGCTTCTGCCGCCGGGCTGCCTGCTGCTGTTGCTGCTGCTCGCCTGGTGGTGGCGGGCGCGCCGGCCGCGCCTGGCGGCGGCGTGTTTCGTGGCGGGTTTCGGTGGGTTACTGGCGATGAGCCTGCCGGTGGTGGTGGAGCATGCCGCCCGTGCCCTGGAGCGGGAACCGGCCCTGGCGCCCGCCGACTGGCCGGGGCTCGCCGGGCAGGCCCAGGCGATCGTCGTGCTCGGTGCCGGCCGGGAGCGGGACTCGGCCTGGCAGACGCCCCAGCCGGGCCTGATGGCCAATGAGCGCCTACGCTATGCCGCGCGACTGGCGAAGGCCAGCGGCCTGCCCCTGCTGACCTCCGGCGGGCTGCATTACGGCGAGCCCCCCAGCGAGGCGGCGATCATGGGCGAGAGCCTGCGCCGGGATTACCACGTCGAGACGCGCTGGCAGGAGGGCCACAGCCGCACCACGTGGGAGAACGCCGTGGATTCGGCGCGCATTCTCTCCGCCGAAGGGGTGACCCGGGTGGTGCTGGTGACCCAGGCCTGGCACATGCCGAGGGCGCGTTGGTGCTTCGAGCGCCAGGGCCTGCGGGTGATCGCCGCGCCGGTGGGCTCCCTCGCCGAGCCCACGCCTCGTCCCCTCGACGGTTGGCTGCCGGAAAGCCGCGCGGTCTGGCAGAACGGCATGTTGCTCAACGAGGCGATCGGCCTGCTGGCCTACCCCTTGGTTTACCGCTGAGCCGGTTCAGATCAGCTTGCTGAAGCGGCTGGCCAGCCGCGCCCAGACCAGCAACAGCCCGCACAGTACCGCCAGCGGCCAGGAGCGCCAGCGCAGGTAGGGGGTCAGCCCTTCCATGGGTTGCACGTCGCCGTAGAGGATCGCCTGCTGGAATTGCGGCACTTGCCCCTTGATCCGCCCCTGCGGGTCGATCAGTGCGGTGACGCCGTTGTTGGTGGCGCGGATCATCCAGCGGCCCGCTTCCAGGGCGCGCATCCGCGCCATCTGCAAGTGTTGCAGCGGACCGATGGAGGTGCCGAACCAGGTGTCGTTGCTGACCGTCAGCAAGAGGTCGCTACGCGCCGCCAGGGAGGCGGCGAACTCGGGGTAGACCACTTCATAGCAGATGTAGGGCGCCAGCCGGTGGCCCTTGGCTTCCAGGGGCGGTTGGTCGGCGGGGCCACGGGCGAAGTCGGACATGGGCAGGTCGAAAAAGGCGATCAGTCCGCGCAGCAGGTCCTGCAACGGCACGTATTCGCCGAATGGCACCAGCTTCTGCTTGAGGTAGTCGCCCTGGCCCTGGCCGACCACGGTGATGCCGTTGTAGTAGCGCTTGCCGCCGTCCGCCTGGAGCTGGCGTACCGGCACCCCGGTGATCAGCGCCGCGTGGCGTTCCTCGGCGAGGGCGGCCATCGCCTGGAGGTATGGCGCGGCGAATTCCTTGAGCACCGGCACCGCCGTTTCCGGCCAGACGATCAGGTCGACCCGGCGGCTGTCGCGGGTCAGGTCGCGGTAGAGGGCGAGCTGCGCGTTCAACTGGGCCGGGTCCCATTTCACCTGCTGGGCGACATTGCCCTGGATCGCCGCGACGCTGACCGGCGCGCCCACCGGCGTGGTCCAGGCATGCCCCCGCAGCAGCGGGCCGGCGATCCAGGGCGCGGCCAGCAGCGCCAGTCCGGCGAGGAGGAAGGCGCGGCGCGCGCGCAGGCGCGGCAGGTTCACCAGCAGGGCGGCACTGCCCGCCAGCGCGAAGGACACCAGCCAGACCCCACCCACCGGCGCGAGTCCCGCCAGGGGGCCTTGTTGCTGGCTGTAGCCGGCGTAGAGCCAGGGAAAGCCGGTGAGGAACCAGCCACGGAAGACTTCTTGCAGCCACCACAGCGCGGCGAAGGCCAAGGCGTCGGCCAGGGGCGCTTCGGAGCGCCGTAGCCAGCGGGCCCAGAGCCAGGCGGGCAGGGCGAAGAACAGCGCCACGCCGGCGCAGAACCCCCCGGTAAGGAATGCCGCCAGGGGCACCGGCGCGTCGCCGTAGTCGTGGATGCTGACGTAGATCCAACTGGTGCCGGCGAGGAACAGGCCGAAGCCATAGCACCAGCCGCGCAGCAAGGCGCCGCGCGGAGTCAGTTCCCGCAGGCCCAGGTAGAACAGTGCCAGTGACAGCAGCGACAGCGGCCAGATATCGAAGGGGGCGAGGGTCAGCGGCGTGAGGGCGCCGGCGAACAGGGCGATCAGGTGGCCCGGCCAGCCGGGGCGGGTGATCCAGCGCATCGAGAATCCTCGGGTGGAAAAGGCGACGCAAGGGTACAGGCAGGGACGGACGGGGTGCCAGCGCCGGCGCGGAGGCCGCGCCGGGTGGATGTCAGCGGGAGAGCGGCGTGAGACGCAGCAGGTGCACGCGGCGGCTGTCGGCGTTGAGCACGCGGAAGCGGAAGTCGCCGATCTCGGTGGTCTCGTTGCGCTTGGGCAAGTGCCCGAAGGACCCCATCACCAGGCCGCCCACGGTGTCGAACTCGTCCTCGGAGAACTGGGTCTCGAAGAACGCGTTGAAGGTCTCCACGGGGGTCAGTGCCTTGACGATGAAGTCCCCGCTGGGCAGCGCCTTGATGTAACTGTCTTCCTCGACATCGTGCTCGTCCTCGATGTCGCCGACGATCTGCTCCAGCACGTCCTCGATGGTCACCAGGCCGGCGACGCCGCCGTATTCGTCGATGACGATGGCCATGTGGTTGTGGTTGGCGCGGAATTCCCGCAGCAGCACGTTCAAGCGCTTGGACTCCGGCACGAAGGTGGCCGGGCGTAACAGGTCGCGCAGGTTGAACGAGGGGTCGTCGTAGGGCTTGAGCAGCAGCGGCAACAGGTCCTTGGCCAGCAAGACCCCCAGCACGTCGTCCATGCTCTCGCCCACGACCGGGTAGCGGGAGTGGGCGGACTCGATGATCGCCGGGAGGAATTCCCGCGGGTTCTGGCAGGCCTTGATGCTGACCAGCTGGGAGCGCGGCACCATGATGTCGCGGACCTGCAAGTCCGCGACCTGGATCGCTCCCTCGACGATGGCCAGGGCCTCGCTGTCCAGCAGCTTGTTCTGGTGCGCCTCGCGCAACAGCTCCAATAATTCCTGCCGGCTCTTCGGCTCGTGGGCAAAGGCCTGGGTCAGCTTGTCCAGCCAGGACCTTTGCCCGTTGCTTGATCGATCTTCGCTCATGCTCACTACTCGGTTCATGTCTGCGTGGGGCTCGTGCTCTTGCGGGGCGCGGGTGGGCGCCCGTCATACATCCGGTCAGTACGGGTCCGGGTAACCCAGTTCGGCAAGCAAGCGCCGCTCCAGGTCTTCCATCTCTTCCGCCTCTTCCTCTTCGAGGTGGTCGTAGCCCAGCAGGTGCAGGCAGCCGTGGATCACCAAGTGCGCCCAGTGGGCCTGGGCCGGCTTGCCCTGCTCGGCGGCCTCGCGGGCCACCACCGGGGCACAGATCACCAGGTCGCCCAGCAGCGGGATATCCAGCAGCGGCTCGCCGTTCGGCCCGTCGGGCACGTCGGCGGGGAACGAGAGGACGTTGGTCGGGTAGTCCTTATGCCGCCAGGTGCGATTCAGTTCGCGGCCCTCGGGTTCGTCCACCAGGCGGATGGTCAGCTCCGAATCGGCGCTGCGGTCGCGCAGGGCCAGTTCGCACCAGCGGCGCAGGTCCGCTTCGCCTGGCAGGCCCTCGGCCTGGCTGGCGATCTGCAAGTCGAGTTCAAGCATCGTCGGCGAGGGCACCCGGGTCGTTGTCGGCGGGCTTCGCCTGCGGGTGGGGGGCGCTCTGCCGCGCCTCGAAACGGTCGTAGGCCTCGACGATGCGCTGCACCAGGGGGTGGCGCACCACATCCTTGGACTGGAAGTGGGTGAAGCCGATGCCGGGCACGTCCTTGAGGACTTCGATCACATGGGTCAGGCCCGAGCGGGTGCCGCGGGGCAGGTCCACCTGGGTGATGTCGCCGGTGATCACCGCCGTGGAGCCGAAGCCGATGCGGGTGAGGAACATCTTCATCTGTTCGAGGGTGGTGTTCTGGCTTTCGTCGAGGATGATGAAGCTGTTGTTCAGGGTACGGCCGCGCATGTAGGCCAGGGGCGCCACTTCGATCACCTGTTTCTCGATGAGCTTGGCCACGTTATCGAAGCCGAGCATTTCGTAGAGGGCGTCGTACAGCGGCCGCAGGTAGGGGTCGATCTTCTGGGACAGGTCGCCCGGGAGGAAGCCCAGCTTCTCGCCGGCCTCCACCGCCGGGCGCACCAGCAGGATGCGACGGATCTGTTCCCGTTCCAGGGCATCCACCGCGCAGGCTACCGCCAGGTAGGTCTTGCCGGTGCCCGCCGGGCCGATGCCGAAGTTGATGTCGTGGTCGAGGATCGAGCGCACGTAGCGCTGCTGGTTGGCGCCCCGGGGGCGGATCATGCCCTTCTTGGTGCGCAGGCTGACACCGACCTCGGTCTGCGGCGAGGCGAACTCCTCCATGCCCGATTCCTGCAGGAACAGGTGCACCATGTCGGGGGTCAGCTCGGTGGCCTCGGTCTCGCGGTAGAGGCGGCGCAGCAGGTTCTCCGCCGCCTGGGCGCGGGCCGGGTCGCCGATCAGCTCGAACTGGTTGCCACGGTTGCGGATCTCGATCCCCAGGCGCTGCTCGATCAGGCGCAGATGGGCGTCCAGTTGTCCGCTGAGGTTGGCGAAGCGCTGTGCTTCGAAGGGTTCCAGAATGAAGCGATGGGGATGGGAGGGCGCGTTCAATGTCGTAGGAAAAATCCGTTCTAGGGGTGACAGGCTACCGCCGGCCCGGGCCGGCGACAAGCCACGAAGGCCGGCCGGACCGTCAGTGAACGGTAGCCTCGACCAGCGAACCGCGTAGCGAATGAGGCAGCGCCTCGTCGATGCGTACTTCCACGAATTGACCGATCAGCCGGGGATTGGTGCTGCGGAAGTTGACGATGCGGTTGTTTTCGGTGCGACCCTGAAGCATGCCCGGGTCCTTCCGGGAGAAGTCGCTGACCAGGATGCGCTGGGTGCTGCCGACCATGCGCCGGCTGATCTCGAATCCCTGCTGGTTGAGGCGCGCCTGGAGAACTTGCAGGCGCTGCTTCTTCGCCGCCTCGGGCAGGTCGTCGGGCAACTCCGCCGCCGGCGTGCCGGGGCGGGCGCTATAGACGAAGGAGTAGGAGAAGTCGAAGCCGACGTCCTCCACCAGTTTCAGGGTCTGCTCGAAGTCCTTCTCGGTCTCGCCGGGGAAGCCGACGATGAAGTCCGAACTGATGCAGATGTCCGGCACCGCCGCCTTCAGCCTGCGGATGCGCGACTTGTATTCCAGCGCGGTGTGGTTGCGCTTCATCGCCGCGAGGATGCGGTCCGAGCCGGCCTGCACCGGCAAGTGGACGAACTTCACCAGCTCGGGGACCTCGGCGTGGGCCTGGATCAGCGCGTCGGAGAACTCCAGGGGGTGCGAGGTGGTGTAACGGATACGGTCGATGCCGTCCACCGCAGCCACCACCCGGATCAGCTCGGCGAAGTCGGCAATGCGCCCGTCGGGGGTCTCGCCCCGGTAGCCGTTGACGTTCTGCCCCAGCAGGGTCACCTCGCGCACGCCGTGCTCGGCCAGGTGGATGACCTCGGCCAATACATCGTCGAACGGGCGGCTGACCTCCTCGCCCCGGGTATAGGGCACCACGCAGAAGCTGCAGTACTTGCTGCAGCCTTCCATCACCGAGACGAAGGCGCTGGGGCCCTCGACCCGGGGCTCTGGCAGGCGGTCGAACTTTTCGATCTCGGGGAAGGAAATATCCACCTGGGGCGCGCGGGTGGTGCGCGCGGCGTCGATCATTTCCGGCAGACGGTGCAGGGTCTGGGGACCGAACACCACGTCCACGTAGGGCGCCCGGTCGCGGATCGCGGCGCCTTCCTGGCTGGCCACGCACCCGCCGACGCCGATCACCAGGTCAGGGTTCTGCTGCTTGAGCTCACGCCAGCGGCCTAGCTGGGAAAACACCTTTTCCTGGGCTTTTTCGCGAATCGAGCAAGTGTTGAGCAGGATCACGTCGGCTTGCGCCGGGTCTTCCGTGACTTCCAGCGCCTGGTGCTCGCCGAGCAGGTCGACCATGCGCGACGAGTCGTACTCGTTCATCTGGCAGCCGTGGGTTTCGATGTAGAGCTTCTTGGACATGGACGCGCCGGGGCTGGTTAAAAAATGACCGGGGATTATAGGGGGTTCGTCGAGTCGGGAAAAGCCGTTCTCGGCGACCGCCCGCCCCCTCGACGGATCGTGGTGGCGCCTCGTGATATGCTGCGCGCCCTTTTCGGCAGACGACTTTCCCCGCCCCATGAGCAAGCGCGAAACCCCCATCTACAAGGTGATTTTCCTCAACCAGGGCCAGGTGTACGAGATGTACGCTAAGCAGATCTACCAGAGCGAGCTGTGGGGCTTCCTGGAAGTGGAAGAGTTCGTGTTCGGCGAGCGCACCCAGGTGGTGGTCGATCCGAGCGAAGAGAAGCTCAAGGCCCAGTTCGAGGGCGTGGTGCGCAGTTTCGTGCCGATGCACGCCATCGTGCGCATCGATGAGGTGGAGCGGCTGGGGACGCCGAAGATCAGCGAGGCGAAGGGCGGCGGCAACGTCATGCCGTTTCCCATGCCGATGCCGGAGAAGTGAGGGCCGCGCCCCTTCGTGCCCTCAGGGCAGGGGCGCGAAGGGCGCGCCGCCGTCGGCGGTCTGCAGGTCCAGCAGGTAATTACGGAAGATCTGCCCCAGAACCTGGGTGGCGATCTCCAGTTCGTCGCGGCGCATCTGCGCGGCCACCAGGTCGGCGGTATCCATGGCATCTTCGGCGCCGTTCACCGCGGCCATTTTCAACACGATGTAGGCCTGCACGTTGTTCGCCGGCACGCCCTCGCCCCGGAAGAACATGCTGCCCAGGCGCAGTTGGGCGTTGGCGTGGCCTTGCAAGGAGGCCTGCTCGAACCAGTTCAACGCCTGTTGCAAGTCGCGCGGGGCGCGCTTGCCGTCGTAGAAGAACTCGCCCAATTCGTACTGGGCCTCGCTGTCCCCCTCGCGGGCGGAGCGCTGGCACGCGGACAGGGCGTCGGGCAGGTTCTCGGGTTCGGTGTTCAGGGTGCAGCGGCCAGTGGCGGGGATGAGCAGGGAGTTCCCACCCGCCATGGCCAGCAGGGGTGATGCGAGCAACAGGCAGCCCAGGGACAGGGCGCGGCCGGTGCGGTTCATGGAGATCGCTTCGCCTCGGAAACAGGGCGGGTGGAGGCCCGGCCGGCGAAAACGCGCCGGCTTTCACATTATGTATAAGCCGGGCGTTCCTTACAAAGTCTTTACTGGCTTTTTCCGTCCGTTTCGCGCTCGGCGAATCGCCTCATGACGAGGCGATGGCGGCGAAGGCCCGCTCGGCGGCTTCCAGGGTGATCCGCAGCTCGTTCTCGCCGTGGGCGATGGAGGTGAAGCCCGCCTCGAAGGCGCTCGGCGCCAGGTAAACCCCGCCTTCCAGCATCAGGTGGAAGAAGCGCTTGAAGCGCTCCACGTCGCTGCCCATCACATCTTGGAAGGTGACGATGTCGTCGGCGCCGGTGAAGTACAGGCCGAACATGCCGCCTGCCTGGGTGGTCACGAACGGCACGCCGGCAGCGTCGGCGCGGTCCTGCAGGCCTTGCAGCATGCGCGTGGTGTAGTCGGTCAGCTCGGCGTGGAAGCCCGGGCGCTGGATCAGCCGCAAGGTGGCCAGGCCGGCGGCCATGGCCAGGGGGTTCCCGGACAGGGTGCCGGCCTGGTAGACCGGGCCCAGGGGCGCGATGCATTCCATGATGGCGCGCTTGCCGCCGAAGCAGCCCACCGGCATGCCGCCACCGATGATCTTGCCGAAAGTGGTCAGGTCCGGGGTCACGCCATAGTGGGCCTGGGCGCCGCCGAGGGCGACGCGGAAGCCGGTCATCACCTCGTCGAAAATCAGCACCACGCCGTGCCGGTCGCACTGGGCCCGCAGGCCCTCAAGGAAGCCCGGCGCCGGCGGCACGCAGTTCATGTTGCCGGCGACCGGCTCGACGATGATGCAGGCCACCTCCTGGCCGACCTGGGCGAGCATCCGCTCGACCGCCTCCAGGTCGTTGAACGGCAGGGTCAGGGTGTGGCGGGCGAAGGCTTCCGGCACGCCGGGGGAGCTGGGCACGCCCAGGGTGAGGGCGCCGGAGCCGGCCTTCACCAGCAGGCTGTCGGAGTGGCCGTGGTAGCAGCCTTCGAACTTGATGATGCTGTCACGCCCGGTGTAGCCGCGAGCCAGGCGGATCGCGCTCATGGTCGCCTCGGTGCCGGAGCTGACCATGCGCACCATGTCCATGGACGGCACCAGGGCGCAGACTTGCTCGGCCATCTCGGTTTCCAGGGCCGTGGGCGCGCCATAGGACAGGCCGTGGTCCAGTTGCTTGCGCACCGCGTCCAGCACCTCGGGGTGGCTGTGGCCGAGGATCATCGGGCCCCAGGAGCCGACATAGTCGACGTAGCGCGTGTCGTCCTCGTCGATCACGTAGGCGCCTTCGGCGTGCTTGAAGAACAGCGGCGTGCCGCCGACGCTCTTGAACGCGCGGACCGGCGAGTTGACACCGCCGGGGATGTGTTTCTGGGCGTTGGCGAACAGGGTTTCGGAACGGGACATGGGAACCTCTCGTAACGGATGGCGGGCCGCGCGAGCGGCCCGGCGGGCGTTCAGGTGGATTCGAACAGGGCGCTGAAGGCGCGGGCGCGACGCTCCACCTCGGCGGCGTCGCCGGCGGCGAACAGGGCATGGACCACCGCCACCAGGCTGGCGCCCCGGGCGATCAGCGCCGGCGCGTTGTCCAGGGTCACGCCGCCGATGGCGACGAGGGGCAGCCCGAGGCGCGCGCGGGCGGTCTCCAGCAGGGCCGGCGAGGCCCCCGGGGCGCTTGGCTTGGTGGCCGAGTCGAAGAAGCGGCCGAAGGCCACATAGCTGGCGCCTTCGGCGGCGGCCGCCTCGGCCAGCTCCAGCCGGGCGTGGCAGGTGGCGCCGATCAGCGCCTGGCGGCCGAGCAGGGCGCGGGCGGCGGCCAGGGAGCCGTCCTCCTGTCCCAGGTGCACGCCGACGCCCAGGCGCGCGGCCAGTTCGGCGTCGTCGTTGATGATCAAGTGCGCGCCGTGGCGCTCGCAGCACGTCCGCAGGGCCTCGGCCTCGCGGTGCCGACGCGCGTCGTCGCGGCTCTTGTCGCGGTATTGCAGCAGCCGCGCGCCGCCGCGCAGGGCGGCTTCGGCATAGGGCAGCAGACGTCCGTCGGCGAGCAGCCGGGCATCGGTGATGGCGTACAGGCCGCGCAAGGGCTTCACGCGCAGAAATCCAGGGGCAGGCGACGAGGCACGTACTGGCCGGCGCCAGGCGTCTCGGCGTCGCGCAGGGTACGCCAGGTATAGGCCAGGGCTGTTCGCACGGCGCTTTCCAGGCCCTCGCCCAGCGCCAGGCGGCCCGCCAGGGCGCTGGCCAGCGTGCAGCCGGAGCCGTGGTAGCTGCCCGGCAGGCGCGGGCAGGTGAAGACGTGGCGCTGGCCGTCGCGGCCATAGAGGCGGTTGTGCACGTCGGTCTCGTCGCCGTGGCCGCCGGTGATCAGCAGCCATTCGACCCGCTCCAGCAGGCGCTCGGCGCACTGGTCGGCGTCGCCCTCGGGCAGGTCGGCCAGCAGCCGCGCCTCCGGCAGATTGGGGGTCGCCACCCGGGCCCGGGGTAGCAGGCGCTCGCGCAGGGCGTGGCCGACCTCGTCGCGCCCCAGGGCGCCGCCGCCGCCGGCGCGCAGCACCGGATCGCAAACCAGCGGCACGCCAGGCAGCCACGCCATGATTTCGAGGACCGTCTCGACCATCTCCACCGAGCCGAGCATGCCCAGCTTCACGGCCGCTACCGGCAGGTCATCCACCACCGCCCGGGCCTGGGCGAGCACCCAGTCGCGGTCGAGGACGCGGAAGTCGCGGACGTTCACGGTGTCCTGCACCGTCAGCGCGGTGACGGCGGGCGCCGCGTGGCAGCCTTGGGCGAGCAGGGCCTCGATGTCGGCCTGCAGGCCGGCGCCCCCGCTGGGGTCATGGCCGGACAGGCAGAGCACGATGGGGCGGTCGGTCGGACGATGGCTTGGGCTGTTCATGGTGCGCGAGCTTATCACTTATTCACCGCACTGCCGCCGCCATGGCGCGTTGCCCTCAGCCGGGTTGTCGCCGCCTTTGGCCACTATGCCCCTTTTTCCGGATCGCCAAGCCTGCTTCACTGGCCCGATGACGCGGCCGGCCCCGTCGCCCGCGCCGCGCTCCGTCGCGCCCGCCCACCGGCCTGGAGAAGCCCATGACCCCTTCCGTGCTCGCCGAGACCCACGAGGTCTTCAATCAGGTGCCGCCGCTGGATGGCGCCAACCTCTACCGCGTCGACCTGCCGTTGCGGCAGTGGCTGCGCCGCTACGGCGGCGACTGGGCCGAGGCGCGGCTGGACGCCTACGGTGCCCTGGCGGGCGGCCCGCTGATGGCGGCGGGCTTTCTCGCCAACGAATACAAACCGGTGTTCAAGAGCCATGACCGCTACGGGCACCGGCTGGACCTGGTGGAGTTCCACCCGGCCTACCATGAGCTGATGCGCGCCGCCGTCGAGCACGGCCTGCCATCGCTGCCCTGGACCGACCCGCGCCCCGGCGCCCAGGTCGCCCGCGCCGGCCTGACCTACCTGCACAGCCAGGCCGAGGCCGCCAGCGGCTGTCCGCTGACCATGACCTACGCCAGCGTGCCGGCCCTGCGCCTGCAACCGGACCTCGCCGCGCGCTGGCTGCCTAAGGTGCTCGCCACCGCCTACGATCCGCGCAACGTGCCCATGGAGCAGAAGGCCGGGGTCACCATCGGCATGGCCATGACCGAGAAGCAGGGCGGCACCGATGTCCGCGCCAACACCACCCGCGCGCACCCGGTGGGGGTGCCGGGCCCCGGCCAGCCCTATGAACTGGTCGGCCACAAGTGGTTCTGCTCGGCGCCCATGTGCGACGCCTTCCTGACCCTGGCCTACACCGACAAGGGCCTGAGCTGCTTCCTGCTGCCGCGCCACCGGCCGGACGGCGGGCGCAACGCGTTCTATGTGCAGCGCCTGAAGAACAAGCTGGGCAACTGGGCCAACGCTTCCAGCGAAGTGGAGTTCCGCGGCGCCCTGGCCTGGATGGTCGGCGAGGAGGGTCGGGGCGTGCCCACCATCATCGAGATGGTCGCCCTGACTCGCTTCGACTGCATGGTCGGTTCCAGCGCGCTGATGCGCCAGGCCCTGACCCAGGCGATCCATCACTGCACCTATCGCCAGGTGGGCGGCCGGGCGCTGGTGGATCAGCCGTTGATGCAGAACGTGCTGGCCGACCTGGCCCTGGAGAGCGAGGCGGCCCTGGCGCTGTGCATGCGCATGGGCGGCGCCCTGGACCGCGCCCACGACGAGCGGGAGGACAAGTTCGCCCGGCTGGTCACGGCGGTGGGCAAGTACTGGATCTGCAAGCGCGCCCCCGGAATGATCAACGAGGCCGCCGAATGCCTGGGCGGTGCCGGTTACGTCGAGGACAGCATTCTGCCGCGGCTGTACCGCGAGGCGCCGGTCAACTCCACCTGGGAAGGCTCGGGCAACGTGCAGTGCCTGGACGTGCTGCGCGCCCTGTCCAAGGAACCGGGTGTGCTGGAGGTCCTGTTCGACGAATTGGGCGACGGTCACGGCGACGCCCGCCTGGCGACGAAGATCGGCGAGCTCAAGGCGGCCTTCGCCGACACCGGCGATATCCAGTACCGCGCCCGCCGGCTCGCCGAGGACGTGGCCCTGACGCTGCAGGCCAGGCTGCTGGTGGAGGCGGGCGACGCCACGGTGTCCGATGCCTTCATCGCCAGCCGCCTGGGGGAGGGGGGGCGGGTCTACGGCACCCTGCCGCGCGGGCTCGACGTGGCGGCCCTGGTAGCGCGCAGCGCGCCCCATGTCTGATCCGGCCGGTCACGGCTAAAGGCGCGGGTGGGGTCGGCCGATAGCCTGGCATCGCCTCCAAGGAAAACGCCCATGACCTTGCCGATCGGCTTCCGAGCCACCGCCGTCCCCGTCTCGACCCCCCGCCGCGACGAAAAGGCCGAGAACTCATCCGTCGCAGAGGACACCCGGACTTCCGAGGACGCGCCGTCGGTCACCGTGACCCTCAGCCAGTACGCCCGGGACCGCATGGAGGCGATGAAGAAGACGGTCCAGACCCTCAAGGCCCAGAACAGCCAAGCGAACGAGCAGCGCAAGGCCGCCGCCCGGGCGCGTATCGACGACATCAAGAAGCGCATCGAATTGCTGAAGAAACTGGCCATCGGCCTGTCGCCGAAGGCCGCCAAGGCGATGCTGGCCCAGATTCACCAATTGGCCCACGAGCTGAGCCAGGCCGCCGGAGAACTCAAGGGGAACGGGTCGTCGGCGGGGGGCGAGGCCGGCATCGGTGTCGGACGCGCCGGGGCCGATGCCTCCTCCGGCGATGCCGACGAAGCGGGCGCCGAGTCCTCCGCTTCCGAGGCATCCGCTTCCGGGGCGGCCGGCGAGGCGGTGGCCGGCGCCGACGCCTCGCCGGACGTCGCGCCCTCGCATGGCGAGGCGGCGGGCCAGACCGAAGCCGATACCGATGAAACCCGGGCCGGCGAACCGGATGGCAACCAGGGCCGGGACGATGCCGCGGTCGCCGACGCGCGGGCCGCCGAGGCGAAGGCCACCGCGACCCAGTCCTCGGCCTTGTCGGGCGGCGCCAACCAGAAGAACGAGGACAGCCAGCGGATACGCGACGCGGTGCGTCAGTTGCGCCAATTGCTGGCTCTGGTCCGCTCTCAACTGCCCTCGGACGAGGAGTCCCGCCGCACATTGCGCCAAGTGGAGTCCAGCCTGCGCGACAGCGAGAAAGCCGCCCAGGACATCCAGGCCGGCGCCGAGGCGGGTCCCGCGCCAGCCGTCTCGGGCGAGGCCGCGAGCGCGCCGGCCGGCGGCCTGTCCATCACCGTCTGAGACGCCTCAGGCGAGGATCGCGGCCAGCGCCTCGCGGTCAATGTTCGCTCCGCTGAGCACCACCGCCACCCGCTGTCCCCGATTGCTCTCCCGTTCTTGCATCAGTGCCGCCAGGGCGGCGGCCCCGGCGCCTTCCGCCACGTTGTGGGTGTCCTCGTGATAGGCCCGGATCGCCTGGCGGATGGCCTCGTCGTCGACCCGTACCAGGCGCTTCGCGCCCTGGCGGATCAGTTCCAGCGCCATCGCCTGGGGCACCCGGCAGGCCATGCCGTCGGCCAGGGTGTCGGCGCGTTCGGTGGTCACCAGCCGGCCTTCCTCGACGCTGCGCGCGTAGGCGTCGGCACCCTGGGCGACCACGCCGACGATCTCGGTGTCCAGGCCCAGCAGGTCGCGGGCGCGGATCAACCCGCAGATGCCCGAGCCCATGCCGATGGGCACGTAGACCCGGCGCAGGTCCGGTACCGCCTCGAACAGTTCCAGGGCGTAGGTGGCCACGCCGCGCACCAGGTCGGCGTGCAGCGACGGCACGAAATGCAAGCCCTCGGCCTCGGCCTGGCGCCCGGCTTCCTCGCGGGCTTCGTCGAAGTCGCGGCCATATTCCACCACCTCGGCGCCGAAGGCTCGCATCGCCGCGTTCTTCTCCCGGGAATTGCCATGGGGCACCAGGATGCGCAGCGGCAGCCCGAACCGGCCCGCCGCCAGTGCCAGACTCTGGCCATGGTTGCCCCGGGTGGCGGTGATCAGCCCCGGCAGCGACGGCTCGCGACGCTTGAGCGCATCGAGATAGACCAACCCGCCACGCACCTTGAAGGCGCCGGTGGGGGCGTGGTTCTCGTGCTTGACCCAGACCTCGCAGCCCAGCCGCCGGGCCAGCAACGGCCAGGCGTATTGCGGAGTCGGCGGGACGATGGAGCGGATCAGGGCGGCGGCATCGCGCAGGGCGGGCAGGTCGAACATGGCGCTCTCCAAGGAATGAGGGGGAGAGCCGATCCTACGAGGCGGGTATTGCATGGGTAAAAGGTTATATTGCATGGCCTGCAATAAACCGTCCCGTCGCGGCCTGGAGGCCCCCATGTGGATTCCCGATCTGCCAGACACTGGCCGGCCCCGCTACCTGGAACTGGTGGAGGCGATCTCCCGCGCCATCCGCGACGGCGAGCTCAAGCCCGGCGACCGCTTGCCGCCCCAGCGCCGCCTGGCCTGGCGTCTCGGCCTCAACCCCAGCACCACCCAGCAGGCATACCGCGAGGCGGCGCGCCGGCACCTGGTGTCCGGCGAGGTGGGGCGCGGCACCTACGTGCTGGCCGATAGCGGCGAGGCGAGCCTGTTCTTGCTGAAGCATCCCGCCGACCCCGGCGTGGCGCCCCTCGACCTGTCCACCAACGTGCCGGCCCTGGACCTCGACAGCCCCGATCTGCCCGAGGCCTTGGAGGCGCTGCGGGCCGAGGGCGACCTGGCGGGCCTGCAAGGCTACGCCGGGGCGGAGCGGTTGGCCCGGGGGCGGCTGGCCGGCGGTGACTGGCTGCGCGGTCGTGGCCTCGACCTGCCGGCCGCCGCGTTGCTGCTCTGCGCCGGCGCCCAGCAAGGGGTTTTCGCCACCCTGCTGGCGTTGTGCGAGGCCGGCGAGCCGGTGTTGGTGGAAGCCTTTACCTCGCCGGGAATCAAGGCCGCCTCGCGGCAACTGCGCCTGCCGTTGCACGGCATTCCCCTGGACGACCGGGGCATCCTTCCCGAAGCCCTCGACCGCCTGGCGCGGGCCACCGGCGCGCGGGTGGCGGTGCTCACCCCCTGCCTGCAGAACCCCACCGGGGCGAGCATGGACGCGGCGCGCCGGGCGGCCGTCGCCGAGGTGGCGCGGCGCCACGACTTGTGGCTGATCGAGGACGATGTCTATGGCGCCCTGGGGGACGAACCGCCCCTGGCGGCGGTTCTGCCGGAGCGGACGGTGCTGGTCACCAGCCTGTCCAAGACCGTGGCGCCGATGTTGCGCCTGGGCTTCATCGCCGGGCCGCCGGCGCTGCTGGCGCGGATCGACCGGGAGGCCCAGGCCACCAGTTGGGCGGTGTCGCCGCTGTGCCTGGCGCTGGCCTGCCGTTGGATCGAATCCGGTGTCGCGGCGCGCCGCCTGGCCTGGCAGCGCGAGGAGGTGCGGCAACGCTGGCGCCTGGCCCGGCGGCTGTTGGGCGGGTGGATGCCCGGGCACCGGACGCCGGCCCCGCACCTGTGGCTGGATGCGCCCGACGGTGGCTGGGCGGACGCCTGCCGAGCGGCCGGTATCGCCGGCGCCCCGGCGGACATCTTCGCGGTGGCCCACGAGCGCCATGAGGCCCTGCGCCTGAGCCTGACCGCGGCCCGTGGCCGGAGCGAACTGGCCGCCGCCCTGGCGCGTCTGGCGCGGCACGGACCGCCGGGCTAGCGCCAGGAGCGGATCCGTGCAGGGGAAGCGAGGCGCGAGGCCCGCCGTGGCATGAGGCGCGGCGCGGGGTAAGGCCCTATCCGCCCAGCGCGCCGATCCGGCCACGGGGCGCGGCCCGGGCTGGCGCCGCGAATCGCCGGCCAGGCCGTGGAGCTGACCCGGTCCGCGCTACCTTTGTCGATGTCGAGCAGGCAAGATGGACCGGTCCGACCAGACAGGATGCCTTTCATGAGCTTCTACCCCGACGACGACTTCATCGTCGCCACCCGCGCGGAAGAGGCGGTCGACCGGCTCGCCGCGTTGCATCGCCAGGCCACCGAGGCCCTGAGCCAGGCCCTCAAGCGCTACCTCAAGGAGCGGGTGGTGCCCACCGAGACGCAGCGTGCCCTGTTCCGTTACCCCTTGCTGCGGATCGGCTACCGCTGCCACGGCGAGGTGCCGTCCACCACCCGCGCCTACGCCAAGATGCAGGTGCCGGGCAACTACAGCGTCACCGTCACCCACCCCGAGGCGTTCCGCACTTACCTGCTGGAGCAGTTGCGGCCGCTGATGAGCGATTTCACCCTGCAAGTGGAAGTCGGCCCCAGCCAGCAGAACATTCCTTACCCCTATGTCGTGGAGCAGGGCGACGAACTGGCCGGTTCCGGCGTGACCGCCGCCGAGCTGGCGCGGGTGTTCCCCAGCACCGACCTGTCGGCCGCCTCCGACGGCGTGGCCGACGGGCTGTACGAATGGGAGAACGCCGACCCCATGCCCCTGGCGCTGTTCGACGCGGCGCGGGTGGATTTCTCCCTGCGCCGGCTGGTGCACTACACCGGCAGCGACTGGCGCCACGTGCAGCCGTGGATCCTGCTGACCAACTATCACCGCTACGTCGATCAGTTCATCCGCCATGGCCTCGACCAGCTGCGCGACGACCCGCGCTTCGCCCGGCTGGTGCTGCCGGGCAACGTGGTGATCGAGCGCGGCATGGATGAGGACGAAGCCCAGGCGATCATCGGCGGCGTGCTCTGGCACCGCTACCAGATGCCCGCCTATCACCTGATCGCCGAGGATGGCCATGGCGTGACCCTGGTGAACATCGGCGTCGGCCCGTCCAACGCCAAGAACATCACCGACCACCTGGCGGTGCTGCGCCCCCACTGCTGGTTGATGATCGGCCACTGCGGCGGGCTGCGGCAGTCCCAGACCATCGGCGACTACGTGCTGGCCCACGCCTACATGCGCCGCGACGGCATCCTCGACCGGGTGGTGCCGCCGCACATCCCGATTCCCGCCCTCGCCGAAGTGCAGCAGGCGTTGCAGGAGGCCGCCGCCCAGGTCACCGGGGACAAGGGCGAGGCCCTCAAGCGCCGTCTGCGCACCGGTACCGTGCTGACCTACGACGACCGCAACTGGGAGCTGCGCTGGGCCCAGGAGCGGCCGCTGATCAACCTGGCCCGGGCGGTGGCGGTGGACATGGAAAGCGGCACCATCGCCGCCCAGGGCTATCGCCTGCGGGTGCCCTACGGCACGCTGCTGTGTGTGTCGGACAAGCCGCTGCACAGCGAGATCAAGCTGCCCGGGGCCGCCGGCGCGTTCTACGAGCGGGCGGTGAGCCAGCACCTGAAGATCGGCATCGCCGCCCTCGACCTGCTGCGCAGCCAGTTGCACTCGCTGCACTCGCGCAAACTGCGCAGCTTCGACGAGCCGCCGTTCCGCTAGGGCGCCCCGCGGTCATCCGGCGATGGCCTCGCCGGGTTCAGCCGGCTTCGAGCTCGTCCCGCCGTTCGCCGGCGCCGGTCAGGCCGCGGGCGAACCCGTCTCGACGGCGCTGGGGCTGTCCCGCGGCTCCAGCGGCGGCACTTGCCAGCGTTCTCCCGGCCGAGGCGCGCGGAAGCGTTCGGCGGGCACCCCGCGCGCCGCTAGGGCGGCGGCCAGGGCCTGGGGTGGCGCGAACTGGTCCTCGTCGCTCAGGTTGAAGGTGCCGAAGTGGATCGCCATGCTGCAGCGCGAGTGCAGTTGCTGGTGCGCTTGCACGGCGTCGTCCGGGTCCATGTGGTTGTCCCGCATGAACCAGCGCGGCGCATAGGCGCCGATGGGCAGGGCGGCGAAACGCAGCGGGCCGAAGCGCGCGTGGATCAGGGCGAATTCCGGGCCCAGGCCGCTGTCCCCGGGAAACAGCACCGGGCCGCCGGCGGAGGCCAGGACGAAGCCCAGCCACAGGGTCCGGTTGGCGTCGCCATGGCTGCGCGACGACCAGTGCTGGGCCGGCACCGCGTGCAGGGCCACGGCCGGGCTCAGGGGCAAAGTCTGCCACCAGTCCAACTCCCTCACCCGGGAGAAGCCGCAGGCGCGGATCAGCGCGCCGTTGCCCAGACCGGTGACCACCGTGGCCAGCGGAAAGCGTTCGGCGAGCCGGCGCAGGCTGGCCAGGTCCAAGTGGTCGTAGTGGTTATGGCTGACCAGGATGACATCGATGGCCGGCAGGTCGTCGAGGGCGACGCCCGGGGCGTGGTAGCGCCTCGGGCCGAGGAAGGGGAACGGGCTGGCGCGCTCGGACCACAGCGGGTCGGTGAGGATGTTCAGGCCGTGCTGCTGGATCAGCAGGGTCGCGTGGTTGATGTAGGTGACCTGCAACGCCTCGCCGTCCACCCGGTCCGGCGGCGTGCCGTGGTCGGCGTCCGGCCGTTGGAAGGCCCAGGGTTGCTGGGGCTCGCGGTTCATCCGCCACTTGAGGACTTGGCCCAGGGTCTTGCGGGCGGTCGGGCGCAGGTTATGGAAGCGCCGGCCGTCGAAGTGATCGCTGGGCGGGCCTTGGTAGCCGGCCTCGGCGCCGCGCAACAGATTGTGCAATTCGATCAGCCAGGTGGGTCGCAGGGCTCGGGTCATCGGGGCGCTCTTGCGGGAACGGAGGCCGGCATCCTAGCATCCCGCGCTTCCGCCCCGCGCCACGACCGTTGCCCGCCATGTCCCGTCCGCCCCGTTCCTTTTCGCGCCCCGCGCCGCGCCGCCCGGCTTCCCCGGCGGGCCCGGCACGCCTGCTGCTGTTCAACAAGCCCTACGACGTGCTGACCCAGTTCAGCGGCGGCGACGGTCGCGCCACTCTCAAGGATTTCATCGAGGTCCCCGGTGTCTACCCGGCCGGCCGGCTGGACCGCGACAGCGAGGGCCTCTTGCTGCTCACCAGCGACGGCCGCCTGCAGGCGCGCATCGCCGATCCCAGGCACAAACTGGCGAAGACCTACTGGGTTCAGGTGGAAGGCGAGCCGGACGAGGCGGCCCTGCGGCGCCTGCGCGATGGCGTCGAGTTGAACGACGGCCCGACCCTGCCGGCCGAGGCGCGCCGGCTGGACGAGCCGGCCCTGTGGCCACGGCACCCGCCAGTGCGCTTTCGCAAAAGCGTGCCGACCGCCTGGCTGGAGCTGACCATCCGCGAGGGACGCAACCGCCAGGTCCGGCGGATGACCGCCGCGGTGGGCCTGCCGACCCTGCGCCTGGTGCGGGTGCGCATCGGGCCGTGGAGCGTGGAAGGGTTGGCGCCGGGCGAGTGGCGCGAGGTGCCCGCCCGGCTGGAATGAAGGCGCCTGCCTTCAGTAGTGGGATTTGATGATGTTGATGCCCTTGGCCAGCACTTCGCGCCAGGCCACCCGGGTTTCCGTGTCGAATTGCTTGTCGTGCTCGGAAATGGTCTGCAGCAGGGCGTCCAGCCAGAGGTCGTAGAGTTCCGGGCGGATGTCCAGGGCATCCCGCGCGTGGCTGCACCCCAGGGCCCGCAGCTTGGTGTCGGGCATCCCGCGGGCGTACATCACCAGGTTGAGGATGCCGTGGCGCAGCAACTGCTTTTGCGCCTGCATGTCGGTATTGAGGAATTTCTCGCGCACTTGCGGCGAGCTGGCGAAGAAACAGCGGTAGAAGTCATCGAAGAAATCGGCACTGGCACAGCACCGTCCATAGCTTTGCATGACGCGATCGGTAGCGTTCATGGGTAAATCTCCTGAGTGAAAACGAATCTGTCCCGGAGGCTCGGGCGCATCCGGGGAGGAAGAACGGAGTAAGAGACGTGGGCCGGGCGGGTGGCGTTACAGCCCTTCGAGGCCGCCGATCACCAGCGACTTGATGACGAAGCCAAGCACCCCCAGGCCGAGGGCGAGAAACAGGATCATCGTGCCGAACCGACCCGCATTGGACTTCTTCGCCAGGTCCCAGACGATGAACGCCATGAACAGGACCAGACCGGCGATCAGCGCCGTCATCATCAATTCTTCGAACTTCTCGGGACTCATCGTCAACCTCTTGGACAGCACGATCGAACCCGGCGCGAGGCCGGGCGGAGAGGCCGTGTAGGGCGGAGCTTGTTCTTTTTTCGAGCGTGAACGCGGAGTGCGGTTCCACGCGGGGCACGGCAAGGCGGCGGCGATTATACGCCAAGCGCGGCGCGGGGCGTCCGCTTCAGGGCTTGAGATGGCCCAAGGGCAGCTCCGTGCTGCTCACCACCTGGTTGAGGACGAAGCTGGAGCGCACGCTGGTGACCCCCTCGATACGGGTCAACTGGCCCAGCAGGAATTGCTGGTAATGCTCCATGTCCGGCACCACCACCTTGAGCTGGTAATCGGCGTCGATCCCGGTTACCAGGCTGCATTCCAGCACCTCCGGACATTGATGGATAACCGACTGGAAGTGCTCGAACCGGTCCGGCGTGTGCCGGTCCATTCCGATCAGCACATAGGCGGTAAGGCTAAGCCCCAGTTTCTTGCGATCCAGCAGCGCCACCTGGCGAACGATGTAACCGTCCTCCTCCAGTTGCCGCACCCGTCGCGAACAGGGCGAAGGCGACAGACCGATCCGCTCGGCCAAGTCCTGATTGGAAATACGCGCGTCCTTCTGCAATTCGGCAAGGATGCGCAAGTCGTAGCGGTCGAGTTTTTCCATGATCACCGGCCTGGTTTTGGATTGCGCATAATCATCCTATTGCGGTGAATGATTGCGCAAGTAGTCGAACAGGAAGCAATTTCCGCAAACCCATGCCCGTCCCGACGGCGTAAGCTTTCCATCAGTTTCACGGCCCGGACGAGAGAGTCCACCCGACCCGCCCAATCAGGCGGGTCGGCGCCGGCGGTCCTACAGGGCCGTGTCGGGCACCCGGGTCCGTACCGCCCAATCAGGCGGACGACGAAAGCGGCGACACGATTGCCAGCACCGGACGAATACCCGAAGGGGGCCCGCAAGGGCCCCCTTTTTGTTTGCTGGACGCTTGGCGCGGTGTTGCCGGCGCCTCCCGACGGCGTACCGGACGCTCGGCTTCCCGGCGAAGGAGAGCGGAGCGGGGGCGTTCAGGCCGTGGCCGCCACGGGGCCATTGGCCCGAGGCGTCAGCGAATGCGACGGGCGGGCATGACGCATGGATGGGCGGACGGGCCGCCGTTGTCGGAGGGCCCGAGCGCCCTCCTGCTCGGATGCGGCCGAAAAGCCAGCTCAGTTCGGCGGCTGCGACGAACCTCGAAAAGCGCTTCTGTTATCCTCCGCCCGCCGACATTCCGAACGCGCCGGCGGTCCGCCGCGTTCGCCGTTTCCCGGAGGCTTTCATGACTGCCGATCCCTCGCGGCCACGCCTGGCGCTGAGCGACCACAAGACCCTGGGCCTGGCCGCCCTGGGCGGGGCGCTGGAAATCTACGATTTCATCATCTTCGTCTTCTTCGCCCTGACCCTGAGCAAGCTGTTCTTTCCTCCGGAAATGCCCGAGTGGCTGCGCCTGCTGCAGAGCTTCGGCATCTTCGTTACCGGTTACCTGGCGCGCCCCCTGGGCGGCCTGTTCATGGCCCACTACGCCGACCGCCTGGGGCGCAAGCGGGTGTTCAGCCTGAGCATCCTGATGATGGCGCTGCCCTGCCTGCTGATCGGCGTACTGCCCACCTACGCCCAGATCGGCTTCGCCGCGCCGCTGGCGCTGCTGGCCCTGCGGATCCTCCAGGGCGCCGCGGTGGGCGGCGAAGTGCCCAGCGCCTGGGTATTCGTCGCCGAGCACGCGCCCCGTGGCCATCGCGGGTACGCCCTGGGCGTGCTGCAGGCGGGCCTGACTTTCGGCTACCTGATTGGCGCGCTGACCGCCACGCTGCTGTCGCGGTTGTTCAGCGCCGAGGACATCCTCGACTACGCCTGGCGCATTCCCTTTCTGCTGGGCGGCGTGTTCGGGGTGATCGGGGTCTGGCTGCGTCGCTGGCTGAGCGAGACCCCGGTGTTCCTGGCTCTGCGCGACCAGCGCGACGGGCTGGCGGACTACCCGCTGCGCGCCGTGCTGCGCGAGCAACGCCACGCGTTGATGCCGGCGGCGCTGCTCACCGCCGTGCTGACCTCGGCGGTGGTGGTGCTGGTGGTGGTGACTCCCACGGTGATGCAGCAGCGCTTCGGCCTGACCGCCGAGCGGGCCTTCAGCCTGAGCAGCGTGGGCATCGTCTTCCTCAACCTGGGCTGCGTGCTGGCCGGCATGCTCGCCGACCGGATCGGTGCCTGGCGCGGCGTGGCGCTCTACAGCCTGTTGCTGGCCCCGGGTATCGGCGCGCTCTACGCTAGCCTGGTGGCCGGTTCGGAATGGCTTGGCGCCGCCTATGCCCTGGCCGGCCTCGCCTGCGGCGTGGTGGGAGTGGTGCCCTCGGTGATGGTCGGGCTGTTCCCGGCGGACATCCGGGTCTCCGGTATTTCCTTCACCTACAACCTGGTCTATGCGCTCTGGGCCAGCACCATGCCGCTGATGCTGATCGCGCTGATGCCCTGGAGCCCCTGGGTCTGCGTGGCGTTCTGCGCGGCGATGGGCGCGGTCGGGCTGTTCACCGCCCTGCGCTATGGACGCCGGGGCGCTCCCGGCGAGACGGCCCTGGCTCCGCTCCGCTGAGCGTCGCGTTCTCTTGGAGGTCGACCACGCTGTGAGGGTCGGCGTGCACCAGCACATCGGCCCGAGGGTAGGGCGCGCGGATCGCCTCGGCGACGCGCTCGCCCAGGGCATGGGCCTCGAACAGCGGCATTTCGTCGGGCAGTTCCACATGCAGTTGGACGAACCAGCGGTTGCCTGAGGCCCGGGTGCGCAGGTCGTGGGCGCCGAGGATGCCCGGAACGCGCCGGGCCCGTTCCAGCATGTCGAGGCCAATGGCCGGCGGCAGTTCCTCGTCCATCAGCACCGAAAACCCTTCCCGGGCGATGCTCCAGGCGCTCCACAGGATGTAGGCGGCGATGCCCAGGCCGAACAGCGCGTCCGCGCCCTGCCAGCCGAAGGCGCCCAGCAGCAGTGCCAGCAGGATGCTGCCATTGAGCAGCAGGTCGGAACGATAGTGCAGCGAATCCGCGCGGATCGCCGTGGAACCGGTGACCCGCACGACATGGCGCTGGAAGGCCAGCAGCGCGCCGGTCAGCACCAGCGACAGCAGCATTACCGCGATGCCCGCGAGGGGCGCCCCCAGCGGCAGCGGGTGCAGCAGGCGATCCACCGCCTGGGTGCCGATCAGGAGCGCGCTGACGGCGATGAAGGCCGCCTGGCCCAGGCCGGCCAGGGCCTCCGCCTTGCCGTGGCCGTAGCGATGATCGTCGTCCGCCGGACGCAACGAATAATGCACGGCGAGCAGGTTGAGCAGCGAGGCGGTGCCGTCCAGCAGCGAGTCGGTGAGCCCCGCCAGTAGGCTCACCGAGCCGCTGACCCACCAGGCCGCGCTCTTGGCGGCCACCAGCACGAGAGCCACCGCGAGCGAGGCGCGGGTGGCCCGGCGCATCAGCCGGGCGTGGCCCTCGGGGGTGCCCATGGGCCCAAGGTCAGGCGGCGGGCAGCAGGCCGTAGGCGGCGAGCTGCTGGGAATTGCCGGCGTGGCGGATCAGCCGGGGGTCGTCCAGCGGCAGGTCGCGGCCGGTTTCTCGCAGGATGATCGCCTTGAGCCGCGCGGCGTCCACCTGGCCGTCGGCGCCGATGGCCTCGCGCAGGGTTTCCGGCGCCACCGAGTACTGCTGGCCTTCGGGCAGGTAGATGGCGCCGGTGGCGAAGTCCACGGCGAAGGCGATCAGGCCCGGGATCACATAGAACAGGATGCCGATAGCATCCAGGCCGGCCACCAACGGATCGACGCGCCCCTCGATCTGCCCCCGGCGGTCGGGAAAGAACAGCGAGCCACAGGCGGCGAGCTGGGTGAACAGAGCGACGGCGAGGACGCCGCCGACGACGCGGTTAGCTGAGCGCATTGAGCACCTCCTGGGAAAATGGGCGCCACTATAGCAGTGGCCCGAACGGTTTCGTCGTTGCTGATGAGACTGCCGCGCGGGGGCCGGGGTTCGCGTCTCGATGGCTGGACGCCATGGGTGGAAGCGACGGCGTCGGACCCTATAATCCGCCTCCCCCTCGAACGGAGCCGTCATGATTTCTCTGCCTATCGACGCCATCCTCCCGGACCTGCGCGCCGCCCTCGCCGGGCGCGATGAAGCGGTGCTGGAGGCGCCCCCTGGCGCGGGCAAGACCACCCGGGTACCGCTGGCGCTGCTGGACGAGCCTTGGCTCGCCGGGCACCGCATCCTGATGCTGGAGCCGCGCCGGCTGGCCGCTCGCGCCGCCGCCGAGCGGCTGGCGGCGGAATTGGGCGAGGCGGTGGGGGAAACCGTCGGCTATCGCATCCGCCTGGACAGCCGGGTCGGCCCGCGCACCCGCATCGAGGTGGTCACCGAGGGCATCCTCGCCCGCCGCCTGCAGGACGACCCGGCCCTGGAGGGCGTCGGCCTGGTGATCTTCGACGAATTCCACGAGCGCAGCCTGGACGCCGACCTGGCCCTGGCCTTGACCCTTAACGGCCGCGAGTTGCTGCGGGACGAGCCGCTGAAGGTGCTGGTGATGTCCGCCACCCTGGACGGCGCGCGCCTGGCGGCGCTGTTGGACGATGCGCCGGTGGTGCGCAGCGAGGGGCGCATGCACCCGGTGGCGATCCGCTGGGGCCGCGCGCCCGCCCCCGGCGGCGTTTACGAGCGCGACGGCCTGGAGCCTCGGGTGGCGCAAACCGTGGCCCAGGCCCTGGCCGAGGAAACGGGCAGCCTGCTGGTGTTCTTGCCGGGGCAGGCGGAGATCCGCCGGGTCGCCGTGCGCCTGGAGGACACCCTGGCCGGCCGCCCCGACGTACGGATCTGCCCGCTGCACGGCGAGCTGGACCTGGCCGATCAGCGCGCCGCCATCGAGCCGGCGCCGGCCGGCATCCGCAAGGTGGTGCTGGCCACCAACATCGCCGAGACCAGCCTGACCATCGAGGGTGTGCGGGTGGTGATCGACGCCGGCCTGGAGCGGGTTCCGCGCTTCGACCCGGCCAGCGCCATGACCCGCCTCGACACCCAGCGCATCTCCCGCGCCTCGGCCACCCAGCGCGCCGGTCGCGCCGGCCGCCTGGAGCCGGGGGTGTGCTACCGCCTGTGGTCCGAGGACCAGCACGCTCAACTGGCCGCCCACGGCACCGCCGAGATTCTCCAGGCCGACTTGGCCGGGCTGGCCCTGCAACTGGCCCGTTGGGGCGCGGCGGCGGAGGAACTGCGCTGGCTGGACGCGCCGCCGCCCGCCGCCCTGGCCCAGGCCCGCGACCTGCTGGCGCGCCTCGGCGCGTTACAGGGGGAGGGTCTTTCCGCCCACGGTCAGGCCATGGCCCGGCTGCCGGCGCACCCGCGCATCGCCCATCTGCTGCTGCGCGGACAGGCCCTCGGGCTGGGCGGGTTGGCCTGCGACCTGGCGGCCCTGCTGGGGGAGCGGGACATCCTGAGGGAGGGCGGCGCCGATCTCCATGGCCGCCTTGCCCTGCTGGAAGGCGGCGGAGGTGGGCGCGCCCGGGGCGCGGTGCAGCGTATCCGCCAGGTGGCGCGCCAGTACCGGGGCCTGTTGCGCGGCGCGGCGGAAGCGCCGGTGGCCGACCCGGACCATCCGCGCTGGCTCGGCTGCCTGCTGGCGTTCGCCTATCCCGACCGGATCGCCCGGCGGCGCGCCGGGTCGGCGGCCGGTTACCGGCTGGCCAACGGCCGCGCCGCGGTGTTCGTCGAAGCCGACGCGCTGATGAAGTCGCCCTGGCTGGCGATCGCCGACCTGGGCAGCCGCCAGGGGCAGCGGGACGAGCGCATCTACCTGGCCGCCGAGCTGGACCCGGCGCTGTTCGACGGGCCCCTGGCGGAGCAGGTCGGCACCCTCGACGTGCTCGATTGGGACGAGCGCGAGGGTGTGCTGCGCGCCGAGCGCCAGCGCCGGGTAGGCGAGCTGGTGCTGACCAGCGAGGCGTTGCCCGCCCTCGACGAGGACGCCCGCGGCCGCGCGCTGCTGGGGGGCGTCCGGCGCAAGGGCCTGGAGCTGTTGCCCTGGACGCCGGAGCTGCGCCAGTGGCAGGCGCGGGTGAACCTGCTGCGCCGGCTCGACCTGGAGCGGGACGGCACGAGCGAATGGCCGGACGTCGGCGACGCGGCGCTGCTGGCGTCCCTGGAGGACTGGCTGCTGCCCTACCTGGGCAAGGTCTCGCGGCTGTCCCACTTCGCCAACCTGGAGCTGGCGTCGATCCTCCAGGGCCTGCTGCCCTGGCCGTTGCCGCAGCGCCTGGACGAACTGGCGCCGCGTACCCTGCAAGTGCCGTCGGGCTCCCACATCCGCCTCGACTACCACGAATTCCCACCGGTGCTGGCGGTGCGCCTGCAAGAACTGTTCGGCCTGGCCGACACGCCGCGCATCGCCGGCGGCCAGCTCGGGGTGAAGCTGCACCTGCTGTCCCCGGCCCAGCGCCCGGTGCAAGTCACCCAGGACCTGGCGAGCTTCTGGCGCACCACCTACGCCGAGGTGAAGAAGGACCTCAAGGGCCGCTACCCCAAGCATTACTGGCCCGACGACCCGCTGGTGGCCGAGCCCACCGCCCGCACCCGGCCCCGGCGCTAGGGCCGCCGCCCCGGCGTTCGGCGGTCGGCGTTCGGCGGGTGCAGGTACTAACAGATCGAGCCCGCGGAGCGAATGGTCGGCTTGTGGCCTCGTCCCAACGGCCCGCGAGCGGGAAGGGGTGTCAGGTCCGTCGATTGCCCAGCCACTCCTCGCGGGTCAGTTCCCAAATGTCCTTGAGCATCGGCCCACAGACGAAACGGTCCTCGCGGGTCTCCACCTTGCGCATGCCCTCGCGCAGGGAGAGGGCGCGGGAGGCGCGGTTCTCCACGGCCTTCGGGACTCGCATGAGCGGACGCCCGAGCGTCTCGAACCAGAAGGCGTTAATGACCGCAAAGGCCTCGCTCATGTAACCCTGCCCCTGCCCCTGCCAGGGCGGCGCCAGCCAGAAGCCCCGGTTGTTGCCGGGTTGGTCGTACAGGCTGATGCTGCCAATGCGGGGACCTGTCGCCGGGCCCAGGCGGATCATCCAGTGCCACTCCCGACCGGCGGCCATGCCCGGCAGCGCGACGTCGCGCACATAGGTCAGCGCCCCGTCGTTCGGGTAGGGCCAGGGACCCGATGATCCAGATAGCGCACCACGTCCCAGTGGGCGAACAGCCGTTGGATGGCGGGCGCATCGGCGAGCGTCAGAGGCGTGAGCGTCAGGCGCGGGGTGCTGAGGAGCGGCATGTTGTCCATGAAGACGGTCCCGGTGCGGATGGCGTGAAACGGTTAACACGGTGTGGGGATCGGCGAACGGGCCGGCAGCTTCGCCGTCTCCTCCGAGGCAATCGGTGAGCGACGCCGGGCAAGCGGCGCGGGCGCCCTTAGGCCAGGGTGGGTGGCGGCAGCCGCCGCATGAACAGGCGGTAGGTCACCACCGTGGGGAACAGTTGCAGGAAACCGCTGAGGGCCCGGCACAGCAAGTCCGGCGCCAGGGCCGGGTGCGGACCCAGCCAGTGGGCCGACACCCCGTCGAACAGCCAGGCCGGCGCCATCGCCACCAGCAGGCACAGGGCCAGGGTTCCGAACTGGCCCCGGGTCAGGGCGAAGCTGTCGGTCAGGGCCTGCAGGGGCGAGCGCTGGCGCAGGACCAGCAGGAACTCGGCATAGCTCAGCTTGATCATCAGCCACAGCCCTGGCAGCACGTACAGGGCGAAGCCGGCCATCAGCAGCGTCAGGCTCAGGGCGAACAGCACGGCGAAGCGCGGCCAGAGGGTCAGGGCATCGCCCCACACGGTCAGCGTCGCCGGGTAGGCGCCCCGGCTGCGGGCATCCAGGAAGAGGATCAGCGAGGCGGTGTAGAGCGGGTAGAACAACAGGTTGGCCAGCATCGGATAGAGCGAGCCCCCGTCGCCGCCCACCCGGGTTTCGATGAAGCGCTGCAGCAGGGCCTCGGGCACCAGCAGGGGCAGGCAGAGCAGGGCGATGGCCGGCAAGTGCCGGCTGAAGAAATACCAGGAATCGCGCAGGGCGCTGAGGGACATCATCGGCGGTTCACGACAGGAGCGGGGCGGCTACTGTAGCGGAAGCCGGCTGGGGCGGCCAAACAGATGCCTAGGCCCAGCGGTCCAGCACGGCTCGGGTACTCAGCACTTCGGCATATTCCCCGTGCAGGTTGGCCATGGCCATGTCGTGGACCTCCTCGGCGCTGCGCGGGCGGCCGCGGAAGTCCGCCTTGGCGAAGGTGAAGCAGGCATCCTCCGGGACCTGGGCGATGAACCCCAGGTTACCGGCGCTGCGGGCGGTGGCTTCCAAGGAGTTCTCGCTGATCACCCCGGCGATCACCAGGCGGTCGAGGCCGCGTATCCGCAGCCAGCGCTCCAAGGCCCCGCTGACGAAGGCGTCCGGCACGTTCTTCTCCAGCACCTGTTCATGGGGGAGTGGCTCGAACGCCGCCTGGAAGACCACGCCGGGCTGGCCCGGCGCGAAGCCCGAGGCCGGGTCACGGGAAATATGGCGGATATGCACAAGCGGCCAGCCCCGGGCGCGCCAGTGGGCCAACAGGGCGGCGAGATGCGCCTCGGCGTCGGGGTTGTTGCGCGCTACCGGACGCGGCTCCGCCATGCAGCGTTGCAGGTCGACGAGCAACAGGGCAGGGGTGGCGGGCATGACGGGTGGCCTGGGAACTTGGGTTCGCCAGCTTGCTCAAACCGCCATCGCGTGTCCAATGCGCATTTCGCAGAGGTACCCATGGAAACGTCAGAACAAGCCCTGATCGACGGCCTGTTCGATCGCCTGAAGAAGGCCGAGCAGCAGGCCGCGCCCCGCGACCCCCAGGCCGAGGCGCAGATCAACCGGCACCTCGCCGGCCAACCCAGCGCGCCCTACTACATGGCCCAGGTGATCCTTATCCAGGAAGCCGCCCTCAAGCGCCTCGACCAGCGGGTCAAGGACCTGGAAGCCCAGGTCGCCGCCCAGGCGCGCAACCGGCCCTCCAGCGGCGGGTTCCTCGCCGGGCTGTTCGGCGCCGGCAACCGCGACAGCGCTCCGCCGGCACCGGCCCCGCTGCCGGGCGGCGCCTGGAGCAGCGGCGCCACGCCGGGCGCTTCCTCGCCGGGCGCCTCCACGCCGGGCGCCTCCACCGCGCCGGGGACGTATGCCCCCGGAGGTGGCTACGGTGCCGCGCCGGCCCAACCCTCGCGCATGGGCGGTTTCCTTGGCGGCGCCTTGCAAACCGCCGCTGGCGTGGCCGGCGGGGTGATGCTGGCGGACATGCTCAGTGGGCTGTTCCACCATTCCAATCCCCAGGAGATCGTCGAGATCATCCAGCCGCCGGCTCAGGATCTCCACAACGACCAGGACGTCAGCTTTCTCGCCGACAGCGACCTCGACACCAGCCACATGACCCCCGACCAGTTCGGCGGGTCGCCGGGCCTGGCCGATGCCGGCGGTACCGACGGCTTCGGCGAACCCGGGTTCAGCGAGGCGGATTTCGAGGACGATCCGGGCTTTTTCTCCGACGACGACACCTTCGTCTGAGCGCGGCCATGCGCCGGCGCTCGCGGGCTGCGATAATCGCCGCCCGCCCGCTGGCCCTTGGAGCCCGCCGTGAAGTCGATCGCCCTGTTCGCCGATGTCCAGAACCTCTACTACACCGTGCGCCAGGCCTATGGCTGCCACTTCGATTACGCCGCGCTGTGGGCGGGGCTGGCGGCCCAGGGCCGGATCGTCGAGGCCTACGCCTATGCCATCGACCGGGGCGATCCGCGCCAGCAGCAGTTTCAAGGCATCCTGCGCGGCCTTGGCTTCACGGTGAAGCTCAAGCCCTATATTCAGCGCAGCGACGGCTCGGCCAAGGGCGATTGGGACGTGGGCATCACCTTGGACGTGATGGAAGCGGCGGAGCGGGTGGACGAGGTGGTGCTGGCTTCCGGCGACGGTGATTTCGATCTCTTGCTGGAGCGCATCCGCCAGCGCCATGGCACCCGCAGCCAGGTCTATGGCGTGCCGGGCCTGACCGCCCATTCCCTGGTGCGCGCCGCCGACCACTACCAGCCCATCGAGGGGCGGTTGCTCCTGCGCCATTGAGCGCGTCGCGCGGGGCGGCCTGTTGCGCGCCGCGTCGTTCCCCGGATTGCCCCGACCCGCCAGCTTGCTGGGTGGAGCGAGCGGACGCCTGGCCCTTGCCGCGCGTGGTCCACCAACAGCCGCCAGCGGACCGCCGCATGGGCTCTTCGACACCGAAAGCGTCGAGGCCGTATGCCGGGTCGCGAACGATCCAGTCCGGCGTGGCGCGCGCTACCGATGGCCTGATCAGTTCTTGCGGGCCGGGCCGTCTTGCAGGGTCGCTGGCAGGCGTCGGGCGAAGGGCGTGGAGAGGATCAGCGAGGTCTTGCTGGCGCCGTACTGGCTCAATTCGTCGATCAGGTCCTGCAGTTCCGGCATCGAGCCCACGGCGGCATGGATCAGCACGCAGGCCTCGCCGGTGACCCGGTGGCACAGCGATACCTGGGGGATGCGCTCCAGGGTTTCCAAGGTGCGCTTGAAGTCCTGGTGGGCGAGGCGCAGCTCGATCATGCACTGGATCGGCAAGCCCACCCGGGCCGGGTCGACGCAGGCGTGGTAGCCGGTGATGACGCCGCTGGCTTCCAACTTGGCCACCCGGTCCGCCACCGCCGGCGGCGACAGGTTCACCCGTCGCGCCAGCTCGGCGAACGAGGCGCGGCCGTTTTCCACCAGGGCCGCCACCAGCAGCCGATCGTACTTATCCATCGCGTTCTCCGGAACGAAGGCGGGAGGTGGAATTTACCGGGGAAAACCAGGCGCGGGCGAGCGCGAAGCTGCGTTTCACCCTTAATTTCGCTCCGGTGCCTTGCCTAGAATGGAGGGCCCTCCGTCGAAGTCGAGTTCGCTCATGACATCCCGCCCCTCGCCCTTGCTGTTGATCGCTGCTTTCTTCGCGCTTTACCTGATCTGGGGGTCGACCTACCTGGCGATTCGCATCGGCGTCGAGTCCTGGCCGCCGCTCTTGATGGCGGGCTTGCGGTTCCTGACCGCCGGCGGGCTGATGTTCGCTTGGCTGCGCTGGCGTGGCGCGCCCTGGCCCGCCTGGCGCGAATGGCGCGCCGCGGCGGTGGTGGGCGTGCTGCTGTTGAGCGTCGGCAACGGCGCGGTGACCGTGGCCGAACACCGGGGGGTCACCTCGGGCGTGGCGGCCCTGGCATTGGCGACGGTGCCGCTGTTCACGCTGTTCTTCGGGCTGTTCACCGGCGGGCGCGCCACGCGCCTGGAGTGGGCGGGCATCGTCATGGGCATGACCGGCATCGCGCTGCTCAACCTCGGGTCGAACCTTCAGGCCAGCCCCCTGGGCGCGGTGCTGGTGCTGCTGGCCGCCGCCAGTTGGGCATTCGGCTCGGTGTGGAGCAAGCGCCTGCCGATGCCGGCCGGGCCCATGGCCAGCGCCGCCCAGATGCTCGCCGCGGGCACGGTGCTGCTGGTCGCCAGCGCGGTCGGCGGCGAGCGCCTGGCCGCGCCGCCGGACATCGCCGGCTGGGGCGCCCTGGCCTACTTGATCGGCTTCGGTTCCATCGTCGGGTTCAGCGCCTACGTGTACCTGTTCAAGCACGTGCGCCCGGCCGCGGCCACCAGCTACGCCTACGTCAACCCCGTGGTGGCGGTGCTGCTGGGAATGGCCTTCGCCGACGAACATGTCGGCCTGGAGGAAACCCTGGCGATGACCGTGATCGTCGGCGCGGTGGTGCTGATCGGCCTGCCCCAGTGGCGCCAGCGCCGCCGGCCCTTGGCCGAGGCGCCGGTCGCGGCGACGGACGAGGCTCCTCGGGCGGTTCGCCGCTCCGGCGTCAGCGAGTAAACTGGCGCTTCTCTTTTTTCGCCGGTTGCCCCTCATGACGTTCGCCGAACTCGGCCTGATCGACCCCCTGCTGCGCACCCTCGACGCCCTCGACTACCGGACGCCGTCGCCGGTGCAGGCGGCGGCCATCCCCGCCGTGCTCAAGGGCCGCGACCTGATGGCGGCGGCCCAGACCGGCACCGGCAAGACCGCCGGGTTCGCCCTGCCGCTGTTGCAGCGGCTGACCCTGGAGGGCCCGCCGGTGGCCAGCAACGCGGTGCGCGCGCTGGTGCTGGTGCCCACGCGCGAGCTGGCGGAGCAGGTGCACGAGAGCATCCGTGGCTATGGCCAGCACCTGCCCCTGCGCAGCTACGCGGTGTACGGCGGGGTGAGCATCAACCCGCAAATGATGAAGTTGCGCAAGGGCATCGACGTGCTGGTGGCCACTCCGGGCCGGCTGCTGGACCTCTACCGGCAGAACGCCGTGACGTTCGGCCAGTTGCAGGTCCTGGTACTGGACGAGGCCGACCGCATGCTCGACCTGGGCTTCGCGCGGGAGCTGGACGCGCTGTTCAGCGCGCTGCCGAGGAAACGCCAGACGCTGCTGTTCTCCGCCACCTTCTCCGACCCCATCCGCGCCCTGGCCGGCGAACTGCTGCGGGACCCGCTGTCGGTGGAAGTCAGCCCCCGCAACGCGGCGGCCAGCAGCGTGCGCCACTGGCTGGTGCCGGTGGACAAGAAGCGCAAGGGCGAGCTGTTCCTGCACCTGTTACGCCGCCATGGCTGGGAGCAGGTGCTGGCCTTCGCCAAGACCCGCAAGGGGGTCGAGCACTTGATGGAGGAGATCCAGGGGGCCGGTATCGCCGCCGACTCGATCCACGGCGACAAGCCGCAGCCGGCGCGCTTGCGGGCGCTGCAACGGTTCAAGGCCGGCGAGGTGCGGGTGCTGGTGGCCACCGACGTGGCGGCGCGGGGCCTGGACATCGACGACCTGCCCTGCGTGGTGAACGTCGACCTGCCCATCGTGGCCGAGGACTACGTGCACCGCATCGGCCGAACCGGCCGTGCCGGGGCCACGGGCGAGGCGCTGTCCCTGGTCTGCGCCGACGAGGTGCAATCCCTGGCGGCCATCGAAGTTCTGATCGGGCAAACTCTCCAGCGCGTCGAGGAGTCCGGTTTCGAGCCGGACCACCGGGTGCCGGCCACCGATGGCCGGGGGCAGGTCCTGAAAAAACCGAAGAAGCCGAAGAAACCCAAGGAAGCCGCCGCCGGCAAGCCGGGGGCGCGCCTGGGGAGCTGGATCGACGGCGAGAAGCCCAAGGTCCGCGCGGTGCGCAAGGCGCCGGGCTTCGGCCGCAAGCCCGGCAAGGGCGCCTGACGACGCCCTCTTTCCGTCAGGGCTTGGCGCGCTCGTAGGCGCCCAGGTCGCAGACCGCCACCCCGTCGCCGTCGCCATCCCGGGGCCGCAGGCTGCCACGCTGGTCCTGGGCCGGGCAGTTGCCCAGGGCCGCGTCTACCGCCGGGCTGCGCGGGCGCAGGGCGTGTGTGGGGGAGAAGCCGCCGTTGTCGGCCAGGGGATAGAGCACGCCGACGAAGACCTGGCTGTCCTCCACGTTCACCTCGCCCGTGCAGTTACCCGCGCCGCTGCCCAGCAGCAGCCCCCGGGCGCTGTAGCGATAGGCGCCCTCGTTGAGGCAGTTCTGCACGGTCTCGCCGGTTTCGTCGCGGTTGCCGGCGAGGATGCTGTTGCGCAGGGCCAGCACGCCCCGGTTGCGGACCCCGAAGCCTTCGTTGGCCGCCACGGTGACGTGGACGAGGGTGGCCTGGGGCACGCCGGGCTGGCGGCTGTAGCGCACGCCGTTGCTCACCACGTCGCCGGAGTTGCCGCTGAGGGTGCTGTTGCTCAGGGTCAGCCGGCCGCCGTCGTTGGCGATGGCCGAGCCCTCGCCGTAGACCGACAGGGTATTGCCGACGAAGGCGCTGCGAATCACCTCCAGCGTGCCCCGGTTGTAGAGGGCGCCGCCGTAGCCGGAGTCGTCGTCGTCGGAAGTACTGTTGCCGTCGAAGCGGCTGTCGCGCACCTTCAGGTCGCCGGCGTTGTAGAGGGCACCGCCGTGACCGAAATACCCTTCGCCAGCGAAGGCGTGGTTATCGGTGAAGCGCGCCTGGTCGATCTCCATGCGCCCGAAGTTGGCGATGGCCCCGCCGGCCCCGGGTTCGAAGGCCGCCGAGCCGAAGTTATCCTTGAAGTCAACCCGCCGCAGGAAGGCTTCGCCGTGGTTTTCCAGGGCGCCGCCATAAAACGAGGTATGGCCCTTCTCCAGGCTCAGGTCCTGCAAGCGCAGGCGGCCGCCCGGCCTGACCTCGAAGAGCCGGTCGCGGGCGCTGTCGCTGCCCTGGACCACTGTGCGGCCGACCCCGACGCCGAGGACGGCGATGTCGCCGGTCACGTCCAGGTCGCCGTTCAGGTTGGCGTCCTCGTCGAGGATCGCGCCCTCGTCGTCCTTCTCCGTCGGCAGGGTCAGCGCGTAATGGCCGGCCCCCAGCAGGACGCGCTGCGCACCGACGCCGGCATTGGCGGCGGTGATCGCGTCCCGCAGCGAGCAGTCGGCGTCGCAGACGCCGTCGTAGTGATCGTCTTCGCGGGTGACCCGCCATTCGACGGTGGCCTGGGCGCTGGTGACGAACGCCATGGTGGTGAGCACGAGCAGGGGGGAACGCAGAGAACGCATGGACGACTCCTTCGCCGGCATCGCCGGGGGTGGGCGTGGAGGCGGATACGACGCGGATTCCGCGAGAGCGGCCGCGCGGCGCGCGGCTCGACAGGCGAGGCCTCGCGGATGCCGGGGATCGCGGCGAGGGCACCCCTCGCCTTATAGCAGACGCCCGCGGCTCGGGACGGAACGGCGCGCCGGGCGGCGCGGCTGGCGGCTCACTCGGCGTCGCGGGCGGCGAGCTGCTTCTTGTGGGTGGCGGCGGCGGTCATGTCGTAGATCACCACGCAAAGGTGTTCCACCACGCCCTGGGCGGCCGCCAGGGGCAGCAGGGTGACGTTCTGGTACATGAACTCCTCCTGACCGGTGATCGGCTGGTAGTTCTTGAAATGCACCAGATAGGGCCGCTGCTCCCACAGGCTGAAGGCGCGGGTGCCCAGTTGCACCACGGTGTCCACCTTGCGCCGCAGCCAAGCCTCGTCGATCTCCGGGAACAGCTCGAAGAGCACCTTGCCATGCACGTCGTCGGGGCCCAGGCCGGAGTGGTTCTCCATGAAGCTGTTCCACACCTCGACCCGGTACTGGCGGTCCAGCACGATCACGCCCACGTCGATGCACTGCACGATGTCCAGCAGCCAGTGGACTTCTTGGATGTCGATTTGCGCGGGCATGGTGGCCACCGTCTAATTCAGCAGGTAATTGAGCTTGTGGGTGAGGCGGCGGATCGAGTCCTCGGTGAACAGCAGCAGCAGGTCGAAGTGGATCTGGTCCCCTTCCAGGCTGTAGCTGATCTCCACCGCCAGGGTCTTCTTCCAGCGTTTCTGGTTGAGCTGGATCAGCCGCTCGATGGAGGCGTGCTGGCCGAGCAGGGTCGGGTGGCCCTGGGAGAAGCGCACGTCGATCTGTTCGGAGATGCCCGACAGACAGGCGCCGATGAGGATGCTGGAAAGGTCCAGCAGCATCTCCGAGGTCTCGTTGTCGTCCTTGGGCTGCCACTTGAGCAGGCGCGCCATGTCCGACACCTCGGAATCGTGGAACAGCAGCAGCGCCTCGCCGGCGATGCCGTCGCCGATGAAGCCCTGACAGGCGGCGCTCAGCCGTTCGCCGCGCTGGGCGTCGCTGAGGGTCATGTGCAGCTCGCTAACCTCGAAGATATTGACCTGGGGCACCGGCAACTGCACGAAGACGCCGAGTACCTTGGCCAGCAGCGCCGCGGCGCGGCCCATGGCCACGTTGGTGACTTCGCGCAGGGCGTCGCGGAAGTTCACCTTCAGCCCGTCCAGGGCGTCCTGCGGGGGACGCGCCGGCGCGGGCGCGGTGGTGGGCGCGGGGGCCGGGGGCCGCAGGTCGAGCAGGCCCAGGTCCGCCAGGGTGGCGCGCAGCGCCTCGGGGTCGGCGGGTTTCTTCAGGAAGGCCAGGGCGCCGAGGGCCTTGACCCGGCGGACCGCCTCTTCCTGGACATCGCCGGAGACCACCACCACCCGGCACGGCAACCCTTCCTCGCGCAACGCGGCGAGGGTCTGGTAGCCGTCCATGACCGGCATGGTGAGGTCGAGCAGCATCACCTGACCGAGGCCCTGGCGGATCGCCGCGAGGGCTTCCTGGCCATTGGACGCCTGGCTGATGGAGACCGGCCAGTCGGCCGGTAGCGCGCGGATCAGTTGCTTGCGCGCCATGTTCGAATCGTCGCAGACCAGCAGGGGGATCACGATGAGGGACTACCTGTGCGCGGGGAACGAGGGCGGCGGCGCACCGGGCGACCGCCGCGTCAGCTTACCGCAAGCATAGCCGCTGCCGTCCAGCCCGCTCGGGCCAGCGGTTATCGGGCCGGCCCCCGGCGTAGCCAGGCCAGCGCGCCGAGGCCGGCGTGGCGCCCGCTGGCGAAACAGGCGGTGAGCAGGTAGCCGCCAGTGGGGGCTTCCCAGTCGAGCATCTCCCCGGCGCAGAACACGCCGGGCAGCGCCCGCAGCATCGAGCCCTCGTCCAGGGCCTCGAAGCGCACGCCGCCGGCGCTGCTGATGGCCTCGGCCAGGGGGCGCGGCCTCGCCAGGACCAGGGGCAACGCCTTGATCGCCGCCGCCAAGCGCGCCGGCTCGGCGAAGGCTTCGGCGGGAGCGAGTTCCCGCAGCAGGGCCGCCTTCGCCCCGTCCAGGCCGAGGTGGCGACGCAGGTGGCTGGCCATGGACTGGCGTCCCCGGGGCTTGGCCAGGGCGGCGCGAACGCTGTCCAAGGCGCGGTCCGGCAGCAGGTCGAGGCGCGCCTCGACACGGCCGTCGGCCTCGATCCGTTCCCGCAGCGGCGCGGACAGCGCGTACACCAGGCTGCCTTCCACGCCTCGTTCGGTGATCACGCACTCGCCGCGCCGGGGTGGCTCGCCGGCCAGGCCCAGGGCCACCGATTTCAGCGGCGCGCCGGCGAAGCGCTCCCGCAGCAGCGGGCTCCAGCCCTCCACCTCGAAGCCGCAGTTGGCCGGCCGCAGGGGTGCCACCTCGACGCCCCGTCCGGCCAGCAGGCCGGTCCAGGCGCCGTCCGACCCCAAACGTGGCCAACTGCCGCCGCCCAGGGCCAGCACCACCGCGTCGGCGCGGCGGGCGCGCTCGCCTTCCGGGGTGGCCAGGCGCAGGGCGCCGTCCGCCGTCCAGCCGAGCCAGCGATGCCGGGTATGCAAGGCCACGCCTTGTTCCCGCAGGCGCTTGAGCCAGGCCCGCAACAGGGGCGCGGCCTTCATGTCCGTGGGAAAGACCCGCCCCGAGCTGCCGACGAAGGTCTCGATGCCCAGCCCGTGGACCCAGGCTCGTAGGGCGTCGGCGTCGAAGCCGGCGAGCAACGCCGCCACCTCGTCGCGGCGCTCCCGGTAGCGGGAGAGGAACGCCTCGCGGGGTTCGGAATGGGTGATGTTCATGCCGCCGACCCCGGCCAGGAGGAACTTGCGTCCCACCGAGGGCATGCCGTCGTAGAGATCCACGGCCACCCCCGCCTCGGCCAGGGTCTCGGCGGCCATCAACCCGGCGGGGCCGCCGCCGACGATGGCGACGCGGGGCGTGGAGGAAGCGGGAGCGGGCGGGGCGATGGGCATGGCGGTCGGCGTGAAGACGGGGGAGCGGCATTCTAGCCGAGGCGGACGCCTCAGGCGCCGCCGCCGAGCAAGGCGTCGGCCACCGCCTGGGCGCTGTGGTGGAGAATGCCGTGGCGTCGCGCCAGGGCCTGGCGGTCGCGATCGTAGCCGCCGCCGATCAGCCCGGCCACCGGGATGCCCCGGCCCACGCAGTGGCTCAGCACGGCGCGGTCGCGAGCGGCCAGGCCGGCGTCGCTGAGGTCGAGGTAGCCCAGGGCGTCGTCCCGGTGCACGTCGACCCCGGCGTCGTAGAGCACCAGGTCCGGCTGGTAGAGGGGCAGCAGGTAGTTCAGCGCGTCGTCCACCACCCGCAGGTACTCGGCGTCCCCCAGGCCGGCGGGCAGCGGGATGTCCCAGTCGCTGGCCGCCTTGCGCGCCGGGTAGTTGGTCTGGCAGTGCAGGGAGACGGTCACCGCGTCGGGCACGTCCTCCAGCAGCCGCGCGGTGCCGTCGCCCTGGTGCACGTCGCAGTCGAAGATCAGCACCCGCCGGACCCGGCCGCTGTCCAGCAGGTAGCGGCTGACCACCGCCAGGTCGTTGAAGATGCAGAACCCGGCCGGGTGGTCGTAGTGGGCGTGGTGGGTGCCGCCGGCCAGGTGGCAGGCGATGCCATCGCGCAGGGCGCATTCGGCGGTGAGCAGCGAGCCGCCCACGGCGCGCACGGTGCGCCGCGCCAGGGCCTCGCTCCACGGCAGGCCGAGGCGACGCTGCTGCTCGCGGTCCAGGGCCCCGTCGAGGAACGCCTGGATGTAGGCCGGCCGGTGGGCCAGGGCCAGCACCTCCGCCGGGCAGGGCTCGGGCCGCAGCAGCGCCGCGTCGGCGACCAGGCCGCTGTCCACCAGGTGGTCCCGCAGCAGGCGGAATTTGTCCATGGGGAAGCGGTGCCCGGCGGGGAAGGGCGGGCTGTACTCGTCGTGGTAGATCAGCGGCACGCGCATGGCAGGTTCCGGCGGCCGTGGCGACGGCGAGGATCGAACTCGAAGGCCGGATCGGTTTTCCGATTCAGGCAGGGGCAGCGCGTTCGGCGCTGCCCGGAGTATGGCGGCGGCGACGGGGCCGCTCAAGGGGATGGCATGACCGAACCGATCGAACTGGAAACCGCGCGGCTGCGGCTGCGAACCTGGCGACGCGGTGACCTGCCGCTCTACATCGAACTCTCGGCCGACCCCGAGGTGATGCACTATTTCCCGGCGCCCCAGGACGCCGAGCGCACCGAGGCCTCCTACGCGCGCATCCAAGCCCATTTCGCCGAGCACGGCTTCGGCCTGTGGGCACTGGAGCGCAAGGACAACGGCGCTTTCATTGGTTTCACCGGGCTGGGGTACATGGGCTTCGAGGCCCACTTCAGTCCGGCGGTGGAGATCGGCTGGCGCCTGGCCCGCGCCCACTGGGGGCAGGGTTTCGCCCGCGAGGCGGCGCGGGCCGCCCTGGCCTGCGGCTTCGAGCGGCTGGGGCTGGAGCAGGTGGTGGCCTACACGGCGGTCGACAACCGGCCGTCGCGGCGGGTGATGGAGGCCATCGGCATGCGCCGCGACCCCGCGGACGATTTCGACCACCCGCACCTGCCTCCCGGCCACTGGCTGCGCCGCCATGTGCTGTACCGGCTGCGCCGCGAGGAGTGGCCGCCGCGCTGAGCGCGGCCCGGGCGTTTCGGCGGCGAACGCGCGGGCCGTCGGCAAAGCCATTACCATGGCGCCTTCGGACCGCGCGAAGTGGGTCTCCGTCCGAGTCCCCTGCCGGCCCCGGCCCGTTGCCCGCTGTCGCGGGGCGGCGGTCACGACGAAGGAGAGAGATGCCGTCATGAGTCATGTATTGGACGATCTGGTCGCGCTGTTGAGCCTGGAGTCCATCGAGGAGAACCTGTTCCGTGGCGTCAGCCAGGAGCTGGGGTTTCGCCAGTTGTTCGGCGGTCAGGTGCTGGGCCAGTCCCTGTCCGCCGCCAGCCAGACGGTGGACGAGGCGCGCTCGGTGCACTCCCTGCACGGCTATTTCCTGCGTCCGGGCGACGCCGGCCTGCCGGTGGTCTATCAGGTCGACCGGGTGCGCGACGGCGGCAGCTTCACCACCCGGCGGGTCACGGCGATCCAGAAGGGCCAGCCGATCTTCACCTGCAGCGCCTCGTTCCAGACCTTCGAGGACGGCTTCGACCACCAGATCGAGATGCCCGACGTCCCCGGCCCCGAGGGGCTTCGCTCGGAAACCGAACTGGCCCGGGAGGTAGTGGACAAGCTGCCGGAGCGCATGCGCGAGCGGGCGGTGAGCGACAAGCCCATCGAGATCCGCCCGGTGACGGTGGAAAACCCCTTCACCCCCGGCTGCACCCGCCCGGCCCGCTACGTGTGGTTCCGCGCCGACGGCACGTTGCCGGCGATCCCCGCCATTCACCAGTACATCCTCGCCTACGCCTCGGACTTCAACCTGCTGACCACCTCGATGCTCCCCCACGGCGTGTCGGTGTGGCAGAAGTTCATGCAGGTGGCCAGCCTCGACCATGCGCTGTGGTTCCACGGCGACCTGCGCGCCGACGAGTGGCTGCTCTACGCCATGGACAGCCCATGGGCCGGCAACGGGCGTGGCTTTTCCCGGGGCAGCATCTTCGACCGCCAGGGGCGGCTGGTGGCCTCGGTGGCCCAGGAGGGCCTGATTCGCCAGCGGGAAGACTGGAAATGAAGCCGGCGCCCTAGCCGTCCACGTTTTGCCAGTACCGCGCCGGCGCGGGACGAGTGGAGGCTCCAGGCGGGTGGATCGACGCTCGTCCGTCGCCATGGCGCGGTGGTCGCGCCCGCCCACCCGGCCGGGCCACGCGCGTTCCGACCGGCAGCGAGGCGATCCGCCCAGGCACCCGGCGACCCGAACCGTTCCGCGCCCCCGCTGCCTCATCGCCAGGCTGGCCATGGCCTCTCAATGCTCCGTTCCCGCCCCGGCCGGCGCCGCTGGCGGGTATGCTGGCGGTTTTCCGGCCGGGCGAGGTACAGCATGGGATTGGCGGATTGCCGACACTGGGTGTTCGACATGGACGGTACGCTGACCGTGGCGGTACATGACTTCGACGCCATCCGGCGCCACCTGGACATCCCGGCGGAAGCCGACATCCTCGGTCATCTGGCCAGCCTGCCGGCCGAGGAGGCCACCGCCAAGCACGCTTGGCTGCTGGAACACGAGCGCGGCCTGGCCCTGGCGTCCCGCGCCGCGCCGGGGGCCGTGGCGCTGGTGCGCGCGTTGCGCGAGCGGGACGCGCGGTTGGGCATCCTCACCCGCAACGCGCGGGAGCTGGCGCTGGTCACCCTGGAGGCCATCGGCCTGGGCGACAGTTTCCAGCCGGAAGACATCCTCGGCCGCGACGAGGCCCGTCCCAAGCCAGACCCCGATGGCCTGCTGAAGCTGGCGGCGCGCTGGGGCGTGGCGCCGACCCGGATGGTGATGGTTGGCGATCACCGCTACGACCTGGCCTGCGGCCGCGCCGCCGGGGCGCGCACGGCGTTGGTCAACCAGCCCGACAACCCCTGGCCGGGGCTCGCCGACTGGCATGCCGCCGATTGCCAGGCGCTGGCCGGGCGCCTGGCCGGCTGAGCGGCCGACTACAACGCGCGGGCGGCGAAGGTATCGCAGCGCGCCAGCTCGCCTTTGTCGAAGCCGGTGCGGAACCAGCGAGCCCGCTGCGCCGAGGTGCCGTGGGTGAAGGAGTCGGGCACCACTCGCCCGCGCGCCTGTTCTTGCAGGCGGTCGTCGCCGATGGCGTGGGCGGCGTTCAGCGCCGCCTCCAGGTCGCCCGGCTCCAGCCAGTGCAGCCGCTGCTGGGCGTGATAGGCCCAGACCCCCGCCAGGCAGTCGGCCTGCAACTCCAGGCGCACCGACAGCCCGCTGGCGCCCTCCATGGGCGCGCCCCGGCGGCGGGCGGCCTCCACTTTCTCGGAAACTCCCAGCAGGGTCTGCACGTGGTGGCCCACCTCGTGGGCGATCACATAGGCGCGAGCGAAATCGCCGGAGGCGGCGAAGCGGGATTCCATCTCCTGGAAAAAGGCCATGTCGAGGTAGATGCGTTGGTCGCCGGGGCAGTAGAACGGGCCCACCGCCGCGTCGGCGAAGCCGCAGGCCGAGCGCACGCCGCCGCTGAACAAGTGCAGCTTGGGCTGCCGGTAGGCGTTGCCGGACTGGGCGAACAGCGCGCCCCAAGTATCCTCGGTGTCGCCGAGGATCGCACGGACGAAGTCGGCGTTGCGGTCGTTGGCCGGCGGCGCCTGCTCAGTGTGGGCCGTGCCCTGCTCCGAGAGCATCGCCAGCAGGTCCAGGGGGTTCTGTCCGGTGATCAGGCCGAACACCACCACCACGGCGATGCCGCCCAGGCCCAAGCCACCGCCGATGCGGCCGGCCCCGCCACCGCGCCCGTCCACCACGTTATCGCTGCGCCGCCCTTTGCCCCACTGCATGCCGTGGTTCTCCTGTCGAATGCCGGTCATGGGGAGCGAGCACCCGCACGGTGCCCGCCCGTTGCCTGTATGGACCCGGCGGGACGACGTTCGTCACCGCCGATTCGCGACGCGGGAGGGACTCAGGGGCGCGGGCAGGCGCGGGGGTCGATGTCCTGCCGGTAGGCCATGGAGCCACTGAAGGTGGTGATGCGCAGGGTGCCGGGTTTCGGCCCCGGTTCCACCGCCTTCACCAAGGACAGGTCCAGCACGCAGGCCTTGGCCAGGGTGTCGGCCTCGATGCACACCGGGCCCTGCCAGGCCTGGGGCGCCGCTTCGTCGTCGGGTTCGTAGAGCAGCACGCGGTAGTCGCCGACCTGGCGCAGGCTGTGGGGCGTCTGGCTGTCGCAGCGCGAGGGCGAGACGGCGGAGGTGTCCGCCGCGCAGGCGCTGAGGCTGGTGCCCAGCACCAGGGCGCCCAGGGCGAAGAGGGTGTGCAGGCGAGTCGAGTTCATCCGGCCTCCGGTCATTGTTGCCAGGCCCAACTGGCGTAGATCACGCGGTCGCGGTCCGAGGCGTTCCAGGACCAGTTCAGGGTGGTGTTCTTCTTGCCGACCCCGCCCAGGCTGCCCCAGTACGCGGTGGGGTATTTGCCGTGGCTCAGCGGGCCGTCGACGACGATCACCACGTGCCCGTGGGGGTTGGCCTTGAGCCCGGCGATCACCAGGTCGCCGAGGGCCGCATGGCGTTGCGCCTCGCGGCCATTGGCGAGCACCTTCCACGGCGCCCGCTGGATCTGGTCGACCATGGCGTTGGCCTGGCCGCTCAGGGGAATGCCCAGTGCGTCGGCGACGCTCTTGACGAAGCCGCTGCAGTCACGCTTGTGGGCTGCCCAGTGCGTCTCGCACAACGCGATGATCTTCTGTGCCTTGTCTTCGGCCATTCTCGTGTCCTTCTTCTGCTGCGGGGAAAGGCATCCGGTCTCGCGGTCCGGAGCCGGGACCGTAGCACAGCCAGCGTCGCTGGCGGCACGCGCGTCGCGACGGAAAGGCTCGACAGCGGCGACCGGCGCGGCTATGTTCGCCGGCAGGACAGGGCCGCCGCGCCCGGTCCAGGCCGCCGCAGCGGCCGGCGTCGCTCGGACGGTTCCGGGCGCTTACGTATCCTCGAGGACAGCATGACCGACCCGGTTAAGCCGCGCCGTTTCGCGCGCATCGATCGCCTTCCCCCCTACGTGTTCAACATCACCGCCGAGCTGAAGATGGCCGCCCGCCGCCGGGGCGAGGACATCATCGACCTGAGCATGGGCAACCCCGACGGCCCGACCCCGCCGCACATCGTCGAGAAGCTCTGCCAGGTGGCCCGCCGCGAGGACACCCATGGCTATTCCACCTCCCGGGGCATCCCGCGCCTGCGCCGCGCCATCTCCCACTGGTACGCCGAGCGCTACCAGGTGGAGATCGACCCGGAACGCGAGGCCATCGTCACCATCGGCTCCAAGGAGGGCCTGGCCCACCTGATGCTGGCCACCCTGGACCACGGCGACACGATCCTGGTGCCCAACCCCAGCTACCCGATCCACATCTACGGCGCGGTGATCGCCGGGGCCCAGGTGCGCTCGGTGCCGCTGATCCCCGGCGTGGACTTCTTCGCCGAACTGGAGCGGGCGATCCGCGAGTCGATCCCCAAGCCGAAGATGATGATCCTCGGCTTCCCGTCCAACCCCACCGCCCAGTGCGTGGAGCTGGACTTCTTCGAGCGGGTGGTGGCCCTGGCCAAGCAGTACGACGTGCTGGTGGTCCACGACCTGGCCTACGCCGATATCGTCTACGACGGCTGGACCGCCCCCTCGATCATGCAGGTGCCGGGCGCCAAGGACATCGCGGTGGAGTTCTTCACCCTGTCCAAGAGCTACAACATGGCCGGCTGGCGGATCGGCTTCATGGTCGGCAACCCGGAACTGGTCAACGCCCTGGCGCGCATCAAGAGCTACCACGACTACGGCACCTTCACCCCCTTGCAAGTGGCCGCCATCGCCGCCCTGGAAGGCGACCAGCAGTGCGTGCGGGACATCGCCGAGCAGTATCGGCAGCGGCGCAACGTGCTGGTCAAGGGCCTGCACGAGATCGGCTGGAACGTGGAAAACCCCAAGGCGTCCATGTACGTCTGGGCGAAGATCCCGCCGGCCTACGCCCACCTGGGCTCCCTGGAGTTCGCCAAGAAGCTGCTGGCCGAGGCCAAGGTCTCGGTGTCCCCGGGCATCGGGTTCGGCGACTACGGCGACGATCATGTACGCTTCGCCCTGATCGAGAACCAGGACCGCATCCGCCAGGCGGTGCGCGGCATCCGTGGCATGTTCCGCGCCGATGGGCTGATGCCGGCGGCGCGCGCCAAGCCTGCCGGCGCCCGCCCCGGCGACGCGGTTGACAACCCGGAGCCGCTGGCTAGCGTGAAGACGTAGCGCCTGGACGGCGCCGCTCGCCACGGCCGGCCGCGCCATGTCGGTCTTCCCGCCTCGCGGGAAGACCCTTACGCGTCGCCGGCGGCATGGCTGGCGACCGAGTGAGTCACTCACAAGGAGCCCCGCCATGAGCGATCGTTACGGATCGTCCCTTTCCCTCGCCTGCCTGCTCGGTCTCGGCCTGGCGGCCTGCGCCTCGTCCCACGCCGGCACGACGCCCGACTACGCCGGCTTCGCCCGCAGCCAGTGCATCCCCTACGCCAACCCCCAGCAGAGCGCCTCGTTCGAATCGGCGCCCAAGCTCGCGCTGTCCCTGCAAGACCCCCGGGACCCGGCGCCGGCCCCGGTGATCCACGAGGTGACCATGGACACCGGTTCGGTGGGCATCGCCATCGACGCCGAGGCCATCCCCCATTACGAGGCGCTCAAGGCGTTGCCCGACGCGCGCCCGGGTACCCAGTTCCTGTCCAGCAGCAAGGTGCTCTGGGTCGGTACCTGGGTGCCATTGCGGGTGACCTTCTACGATGCCCGTCGCCAGGCCCTGGCGAGTGCCCGGGTACCGGTGCTGGGCGTGGAGAGCGCCGGTGTCTGCCGGGGCTACGAAGTGGGCGACATGGGCTGCAAGGGACAGCCGTTGCCCCGAGCCCGGGGCGTGCTGTACATGGGGGTGGGGTTCGGCCGCGAGGCCGACAGCCAGCCCCAGGGCACGCCGGACAAGAATCCGCTGCTCAACCTGGTGGAACTGGGCGGCGCGGCGCTGGAGCCCGGGCAACTGAGCCCCGGCTACATCATCGGCCGGCGCGGGATCACCCTGGGGCTGACCCCGGCCAACACTCCGGGTTTCGGCTTCGTCAAATTGCAGCCCTACGCCGCCCATCCCGGCGACTGGCAGGCGGCGCCCATGTGCGTGACCCTCGACCCCCAGGTGAACCGCACCGATCAGGGGCCGATCTGCTCGGCTGGCAGCCTGCTGGTGGACACCGGCATTTCCCACAGCTACATCACCGTGCCCACCTCGGTGCGCTATGCCACCGCCCGGGAGCCGGACGCCAGCGCGCGCAAGGTGATGATCGACGTGCTGGCCAAGGGCACCGAGGTGCAGATCAGCGTGCCGGGCCCGGTCGGCGGCGGTAGCGCGCCGGTGGTCCAGACGCGCTACCGGGTCGGCGGCAGCGACCCGATCACGCCCTACCAGGTGATTCCCTGGAGCAGCGACAGCCGTCCGCCCTTCGTCAATACCGGCCGGCACTTCCTGCGCCAGTACCAGTTCCTCTACGACGCGCGGCAGGGCTACATCGGCCTGAAGCCCCAGGGCGACGGCTGCGGCGGGGAGTGAAGCGGCTCAGGGGTAGCGGGCGACCACCCGCTCGTGGCCCTGGGCGTCCAGTCCGATCACCTGGTAGGCGTCCTGGCGGCCGCCCATCTCCATGCCCGGGGCGCCCGCCGGCATGCCCGGCACGGCAATGCCGCGCAGCTCGGGCCGGTCCTTCAGGGCGAGGATGTCCGCCGCCGGCACATGGCCCTCGACGAAGCGGTCGCCGATCACGGCGGTGTGGCAGGAGGCCAGGCGCGGCGGCACGCCGAGGCGTTCCTTCAGCGCGGCCATGTCCCGCTCCTCGTGGTCGTTGACGGTCAGGCCATGGGCCCGCAGGTCGGCGATCCAGGCCTTGCAGCATCCGCAGTGGGGGTCGCGGTAGACATCCAGGGTGAGGGGTTCGGCGGCCTGCAGGCTGGCGGCGAACAGACCGAGGGCAAAGAGAAGACGGCGCATGGCGAAAGCCCCGCTGGAAGAATGAGGCGTCCAGCATAGCGCCGCCCCCGGCAAGGGCGGCTGCTACCGACGGTCGCAGCCCCCGAGGCCGCGCGCGGCGCGGCTCAGCGGCGTTCCAGCAGCACGCCGCTTTCCATGTGGTGGGTGTAGGGGAACTGGTCGAACAGCGCGCAGCGCGTCACCCGGTGGGTGTCCTGGAGCTGGGCCAGGTTGGCCGCCAGGGTTTCCGGGTTGCAGGAGATATAGAGGATGCGCGGGAAGCGCCGGGCCAGTTCGCAGGTGTCCGGGTCCATGCCGGCCCGGGGCGGGTCGACGAAGATCGTGCCGAAGTCGTACCCTTTGAGGTCGATGCCGGCCAGCCGGCGGAACGGCCGCACCTCGTTGAGCGCCTGGGTCAATTCCTCGGCGGAGAGCCGGACCAGGGCGACGTTGTCCACGCCGTTGTCCGCCAGGTTGGCCAGCGCGGCGTTGACCGAGGCCTTGCTGATCTCCGTGGCCAGCACCCGCCGTACCCGGGTCGCCAGGGGCAGGGTGAAGTTGCCGTTGCCGCAATACAACTCCAGCAGGTCGTCCTGGCGTTGGCCGATCGCCTCGTGGGCCCAGGCCAGCATCTTGCGGTTGACCTCGCCGTTGGGCTGGGTGAACGCACCCTCCGGCTGGCGGTAGCGGAAGGCACGCCCGGCCACCTCCAGCACTTCCTCCACGTAGTCGCGCCCGATGACGATGCGCTGCCCGCGGGCGCGCCCCACGAGGCTCACCCCCAGCTCGGTGGCGAGGGCCTCGGCGGCCCGCCGCCAGTCGGCGTCCAGGGGCCGATGGTAGGCGAGAGTGATCAACGCGTCGCCGGCCAGGGTGGTGAGAAATTCAGCCTGGAACAGCTTGAACGACAGCGCCGGGCTGGCCTGCCAGCCGGCCTTCAGGCGCGGCATCAGCTCGTTGATTCGCCGGCTGGCCACCGGGAAATCCTCCAGCAGGATCGGCGTGTGCTTGTCGCCAGCGGCGAACATCGCATAAAAGCGCTCCTCCCCCTCGCGCCACAGGCGGAACTCCGCCCGCAGGCGGTAGTGCTCCCGGGGCGACTCGAAGGCCTCCGGCGCCGGGGGATGGAACGGCGCCAGCAGCTCCAGCAGGCGGGCCTTCTTCTCCTCCAGTTGCGCGGCGTAGGTGGACGGGTCGAAGGGCGGGCGGCTCATGGCGGTCCTCGTCTGGCGGTGAAGGGCGCGGAACGGAACGCCGGGGCGCGGGGCCCCGGCGCGTAACTCACTGGAAGAAGCCGAGCTTGATGACGAACAGCACGGCGAGGATCACCAGCGCGGGGCTCAGTTCGCGCCAGCGGCCGGCCAGGGCCTTGATCGCCGCCCAGGCGATGAAGCCGAAGGCGATGCCGTCGGCGATGGAATAGGTGAACGGCATGGCCAGGGCGGTGACCAGCACCGGCGCGGCGGTGGTCAAGTCGTTCCAGTCGATCTCCGCCAGGCCGGAGGCCATCAGCACGGCGACGAAGAACAGGGCCGGCGCGGTGGCGAAGGCCGGCACGCTGCCGGCCAGGGGCGCGAGGAACAGCGCCAGCAGGAACAGGATGGCGACCACGATGGCGGTGAGGCCGGTGCGGCCACCGGCGCTGACCCCCGCCGCCGACTCGATGTAACTGGTAGTGGTGGAGGTGCCCAGCAGCGAGCCGCCCATGGCGGCGGTGCTGTCGGCGATCAGCGCGCGGCCCATCTTCGGCATGTAGCCGTCGGCGCGCATCAGCCCGGCCTTCTTCGCCACCGCGATGAGGGTGCCGGAGTTGTCGAACAGGTCGACGAACAGGAAGGCGAAGATCACGCTCACCAGGCCGATGTCCAGCGCGCCTTTGATATCCAACTGGAGGAAGGTGGGGGCCAGGGACGGCGGCATGGAGAACACCCCGCCGAAGTGGGACACGCCCAGGGCGATGCCGGCCACGCTGACCGCGAGGATGCCGATCAGCACCGCGCCGGTGACCCGCCGCGCCTCCAGGCCGACGATCAGGAAGAAGCCGAGGATCGCCAGCACCGGGGCCGGCTGGCTGAGGTCGCCGAGGGTTAGCATGGTGGCCGGGTGGGGCGCCACGATACCGGCCTTCTGCAGGGCGATCAGCGCGAGGAACAGACCGATCCCGGCGGCGATGGCCGAGCGCAGCGCCAGGGGAATGCTGTTGATGATCCACTCGCGGATGCGAAAGATCGACAGCAGGAAGAACATGCAGGCCGAGAGGAACACCGCGCCCAGAGCCACCTGCCAGGTATGGCCCATGTGCAGCACCACGGTGTAGGTGAAGAAGGCGTTCAGGCCCATGCCCGGGGCGAGGGCGATGGGGTAGTTGGCGATCAGGCCCATGATGGTGGAGCCGATGGCTCCGGCCAGGCAGGTGGCGACGAATACCGCGCCCTTGTCCATGCCGGTCTCGCCGAGGATGCTCGGGTTGACGAACAGGATGTAGGCCATGGTCAGGAAGGTCGTGATCCCCGCGAGCACCTCGGTGCGGACGTCGGTGTGGTGTGCCTTGAGTTGGAAGAGTCGTTCCAGCATGGTCGTTCCCCTGTTCGGGCTGAGGGCGGTGGAGTCGGCCAGGCACCGGCCGGCACGGGTCGCGGTCGAAAAAGGCGCGCATCATAACAGCAGCCGGGAGGCCGCGCAGCGCCCGTTCGACGCGGCCCGAGAGGGCGCGCGGGCCGCCGCCGGAGGGGGTGCCGGGGACGCACCGGCGAGGGGCGCAGCGAGCCCTGGAATGCGCCTTCGCGGTGCGCGCCGCGCCGCTTTTCGGCGGGCTGAACATTTGCCCGAACGGGGCAGTCGTAACCCTAGACGCAGGCGACCGGAACGGCGCATGCCCCGACGTCGGACCCTGGCGGGCCCGGCGACCCGCCGACCGCGAGGTAGACCATGAGCGTGACTTCCCCTTCGCCGGGCGGCGATGCCCCGGCCGTCCACACCATCAACCTGACCCTCAACGGCCAGCCGCGGCGCCTCGACGTGCGGCCCTGGACCACCCTGTTGGACCTGCTGCGCGAACAGTTGCAGCTCACCGGCAGCAAGAAAGGCTGCGACCACGGCCAGTGCGGCGCCTGCACGGTGCTGGTGAACGGCAAGCGGATCAACGCCTGCCTGAGCCTGGCGGTGATGCAGGACGGTGCCGAGATCACCACCGTCGAGGGCCTTGCCCAGGACGGTCGGCTGCACCCGCTGCAACAGGCGTTCATCGAGCGCGACGCCTTCCAGTGCGGCTACTGCACCTCCGGGCAGATCTGCTCGGCGCTGGGCCTGGCCAACGAAGGCCGTGCCCACAGTCACGACGAGATCCGCGAGCTGATGAGCGGCAACCTGTGCCGTTGCGGCGCCTATACCAATATCCTCGCCGCCATCGAGGACGCCTTGCCCGCCTGCCGCGAACGCGAAGGAGACCGCCCGTGACCCCCTTCGCCTATGCCCGCGCCCGTGGGGTGGACGAGGCCCTGGCCCTGCGCGCGACTCATCCCGAGGCGCGCTTCATCGCCGGCGGCACCAACCTGCTGGACCTGATGAAAGAGAACGTCGCCCGCCCGACGTTGCTCATCGACATCACCGGCCTGCCCTTGCACGACGTGGAGGCCACCGCCGACGGCGGCCTGCGCATCGGCGCCCTGGCGAGCAACGCCGACCTCGCCTACCACCCCGAGGTGGAGCGGCGCTACCCACTGCTGGCTCAGGCGATCCTCGCGGGCGCCTCGCCCCAGTTGCGCAACATGGCGAGCACTGGCGGCAACCTGCTGCAGCGCACCCGTTGTTACTATTTCTACGATACCGGCGTGCCCTGCAACAAACGGGAGCCCGGCTCCGGCTGCCCGGCCCGCGACGGCCTCAATCGCATCCACGCGATCCTGGGCGCCAGCGACCAGTGCATCGCGGTGCATCCCTCGGACATGTGTGTCGCCCTGGCCGCCCTGGAGGCGCGGGTAGAGGTCGCCGGGCCCTCGGGACGGCGGAGCATCGACTTCGCCGATTTCCACCGCCTGCCCGGCGACGAGCCGCAGCGGGACAACACGCTGGGCGAGGACGAACTGATCGTCGCCGTCACTCTGCCGCCCCGGGGCTTCGCCACGCATCACGCCTACCTCAAGGTGCGCGACCGCGCCTCCTACGCCTTCGCCCTGGTCTCGGTGGCGGCGGCCCTGGAGCGTGACGCCGACGGGCGCATCGCCGAGGCGCGCCTGGCCCTGGGCGGGGTCGCCCACAAGCCCTGGCGCGACGTCCGGGTGGAGCAGGCCTTGCGCGGCCAGGCCTGCGACGCCGAGGCCTTCGGCCGGGCCGCCGAGGACCTGTTGCGGGGTGCCCGGGGCTTCGCCCACAACCATTTCAAGATTGAACTGGCGCGCCGCGCCATCGTCCGCGCGCTGGAACAGGCGGCCGGCCTCCAGGAGAGCCTCGCATGAGCGCACACATCGGCAAACCGTTGGATCGGGTCGACGGTCCGTTAAAAGTGACCGGCCAGGCCAAGTACGCCGGCGAGTTCGCCGTGCCGGACTTGGTCTACGGGGTGGCGGTGAACAGCACCGTCGCCACCGGGCGCATTCTCGCCCTGCATGTGGAGGCGGCGAAGGCGGTGCCGGGGGTGCTGGACGTACTCAGCCACCTCAACCGTCCTCGCATGGCCGCCTACGACGAAAGCTACACCGACATGGATGCGGCCGACGGCGCGCCCTTCCGCCCGCTGTTCGACGACCGCGTGCTGTACAGCGGCCAGCCCGTGGCCCTGGTGGTGGCGGACACCTTCGAGGCGGCTCGCTACGCCGCGTCCCTGGTGACCGTGGACTACCAGCAAGCGCCGCACCAGACCGACATGCACCGGCAGCCGTCCCACCCGGCCCTGGCCGAATTGCCGGCGCCCCGGGGCGACGCCGACGGCGCCTTCGCCGCCGCGCCGGTGAAGGTGGAGGCCACCTATACCTCGCCGGTGGAGCACCACAACCCCATGGAGCCCCATGCCTCCACGGTGGTGTACCAGCCCGACGGCGGCCTGACGATCTACGACAAGACCCAGAGCGCGGTGAACACCCTGGAGTTCGTCTCCCACGTCTTTGGCCTGGCCGACGGCGAGGCCCGGGTGCTGTCGCCCTTCGTCGGCGGCGCCTTCGGCTCCGGCCTGCGGCCCCAGTACCAAGTGGTGCTGGCGGTGATGGCGGCGCTGCACCTGAAGCGCTCGGTGCGGGTCACCCTGACTCGCCAGCAGATGTTCACCTTCGGCCATCGGCCCCAGACGGTGCAGCGCCTCAAGCTCGGCGCCGACGCGCGCGGCCGCTTGCAGGCAGTGGTCCACGAGGTGCTCGGCGAGACCTCCCGCTTCGAGGACTTCACCGAGCACGTGGCCGAATGGTCCGGCGCGCTGTACCGCTGCGATAACGTTCGCCTGGACTATCGCCTGGCGCCCGTCGACCTCTACACGCCCCTGGACATGCGCGCGCCCGGCGCGGTGCTGGGCGTTTACGCCTTGGAGTGCGCCCTCGACGAACTGGCGCTGGCCGCCGGCGTCGACCCGGTACAGCTGCGCATCGACAATTTCAGCCCGGTCAACCAGAACCTGGGCAAGCCGTATTCCAGCAAGCAGTTGCTGGCCTGCTACGAGCAGGGCGCCGAACGCTTCGGCTGGAGCCGGCGCGACCCACGGCCACGCGCCATGCGCGAGGGGCACCGGCTGATCGGCTGGGGCATGGCCTCGGGGGTCTGGGAGGCCATGCTGATGCCCGCCAGCGCCAAGGCCACCCTGGCCATCGACGGCACCCTGACAGTGGCCAGCGCCACCGCCGACATCGGCACCGGCACCTACACCGTGATGACCCAGATCGCCGCCGACACCCTGGGCCTGCCCATGGACCGGGTGACCTTCAAGCTGGGCGACACCAGCCTGCCCAAGGCGCCCCTGGAGGGCGGCTCGTTCACCGTGTCCTCGGTGGGCACCGCCGTGCTGCAAGCCTGCCAGGCGCTGATTGGCGAGCTGCTGGAGACCGCGCGGAAATTGGAGGACTCCCCCTTCGCCGACGCCACCCTGGAGGACGTCGAGTGCGTCGGCGGCGGGCTGCGGCTGAAGGCGCGGCCGGAGCGCGGCCTGCCGTTCACCGACATCCTGCGGCAAAGTGGCTCCCCCAGCCTGGAAGCCCGGGTCGACGCCACGCCCGAGGCCGGGCGCGACCAGTACGCCACCGGCAGCCATTCGGCGGTGTTCGTCGAGGTGAAAGTGGACGAGGCCCTGGGCACCGTGGAGGTCAGCCGGGTGGTCAGCGCCATCGCCGCCGGCCGCGTGGTGAACCCGAAGACCGCCGAGAATCAGATCCTCGGCGGGGTAGTCTGGGGCATCGGCATGGCCCTGCAGGAAGAGACCCAGCTGGACCACCGCCTGGGCCGTTTCATGAACCACAACCTGGCCGAGTACCACATCCCGGTGCAGGCGGACATCCACGACATCCAGGTGATCTTCGTCGAGGAGCAGGACCGCATCGTCAACCCCCTGGGCTCCAAGGGGGTGGGGGAGATCGGCATCGTCGGGGTGGCGGCCGCCATCGCCAATGCGATCCACCACGCCACCGGCAAGCGCATCCGCGACCTGCCGATCACCCTGGACAAGCTGCTCTAGGGTCGCCGGGGCCGGTCAGCCCGGGCGCGCGCCTTGTGCTTCGGCTTCCGGCTCCGCCCCCCGCAGGCGGTCCCGGTGGGCCAGGGTGGGGAACAGCTTGAACCACAGTCCGCTGACCAGCAGGGTGCCGACCCCGCCGACCACCACCGCCGGCACGGTGCCGAACCAGGCCGCCGTGGCGCCGGATTCGAATTCGCCGAGCTGGTTGGAGGCGCCGATGAACAGCCCGTTCACCGCGCTGACCCGACCGCGCATCTCGTCCGGGGTTTCCAGTTGCACGAAGGCGCCACGGATCACCATGCTCACCATGTCCGCCGCGCCCAGCACCACCAGCACCGCGAGGCTGAACCAGAAGGAAGTGGACAGGCCGAAGGCGATGGTGGCGACGCCGAACAGCGCCACCGAGGCGAACATCACCCGGCCCACCTGCCGCTCGATGGGGAAGCGCGCCAGCCAGAACGACATCAGCAGCGCCCCGGCGGCCGGCGCCGAACGCAGCAGGCCCAGGCCCCAGGGACCGGTGAGCAGGATGTCCCGGGCGAATACCGGCAACAGCGCGGTGGCGCCGCCCAGCAGCACCGCGAACATGTCCAGGGAAATGGCGCCGAACACGTCGCGCCGGCTGCGGATGAAGCGGAACCCGGCCAACAGCGATTCCAGCGTGGCCCGGCCTTTCTGCCGGGGCTGGCCTTGCGCCGGCAGGCCCAGGCTGAGCAGGCAGGCGAAGGCGTAGAGCAGCGCCGTCGGCGCATACACCCACAGCTCGCCGAAGGCGAACAGCAGGCCGCCGAAGGCCGGCGCGGCGATGGTTGCCGCCTGCATCGCCGAAGCCGAGGCGGCCACCGCCCGGGGGAACAGCGCGGGCGGCACCAGGTTCGGCAGCAGCGCCTGGGTACTGGGCATCTCGAAGGCGCGGGCCGAGCCCAGCAGGAAGGCCATGGCGAAGATCAGCTCGCGGGTGACCGCGTGCCCGGCGCTGGCGACGATCAACACCAGCGCCACCAGGCCCTGCACCGCCTGGCAAAGCGCCGCTACCCGGCGCCGGTCGTAGCGGTCGGCCACATGGCCGGTGTGCAGCATGAACAGCAACCGGGGCAGGAACTCCACCAGGCCCACCAACCCCAGGTCGAAGACGTTGCCGGTGAGTTGATAGATATGCCAACCGATCGCCACGGTCATGATCTGGAACGCGCTGGCGGTGCACACCCGGGCCAGCCAGAACGCGATGAACGGCTTGTGCCGGCGCAGAAGCATCTGGGACATGAGAGGAGTTACGTAGGCAGCTAACGGAGTCGCAGCCTAGCACGGCCGCCCGCCGGGCCGGCAGCGGAAAAGTCGATCGCGCGCCGCCGTCCGCGGTCCAAGTTCCATCCCCTCGCGGCAGGACTTCCGCCATGCATCACCTCGATCTGCAAGTCATCCGGCGTGGCCTGGGCTGGTCCCGCGACGGCCATCGGGTGTGGCTGTGCACCGTGCTGCGCGCCTACGGCTCGGCGCCCCGGGCGCCCGGATCGCTGCTGGCGGCCAACGACGAGGGGGAATGGATCGGTTCGCTCTCCGGCGGCTGCGTGGAGGAGGAATTCCTTGAGCGCCTGGGGGAGGGCGCTTTCGTCGAGCCGGTGAGCCAGGTGCGCTACGGCGATGGGAGCGATCCTCGCTCCCGGGTGCGCCTGCCCTGCGGCGGGGTGCTGGAGGTGTTGGTGGAGAACCTGCCGCCGTCCGCGACCACCCATGCCCACCTGGAAGACCTGGAGCGGGCCCTCGCCGGGCAGCGGCGCCTGGTCCGGGAGGTGGCGCTGCCGGAAGGCGCGCGACGGCTGTACCCGGACGAAGGCCCCGGCCCCCGGGTGGAGTGGGCGCCGGGGTGCGTGCGCATCCGCGTCGGCGCCGCCCAGCGCCTGCTACTGGCCGGCTACTCCAGCGTCGCCGACGCCTGCGCGCGCTACGCGCTGCCCCTGGGCTTCGAGGTGCTGCTCTGCGATCCCCGGGAAGAGGTATTGAACGGCGTCGACCTGCCGGGGGTGGAGATCCGCCGCGAACTGCCGTCGCAAGCCATCGCCGAGGGTGCCTGCCATGCCGACACGGCGGTAGTGGCCCTGACCCACGACCCGCGCATCGACGACCTGGCGATGATCGAGGCGGTGCGCAGCGAGGCGTTCTACATCGGCGTGATGGGCTCGCGGCGGACCAGCGAACAGCGCCGCGAGCGGCTGCGCCGTTCCGGTGGGCTGGACGAGACGCAGATCGCCCGGATCGTGGCCCCCATCGGCCTCTGCCTGGGCAGCAAGACGCCAGCGGAGATCGCCCTGGCGGTGCTCGCCGATATCCTCCGGGTGCGCAACGGCATCCCTCGCGAGGCTCTGTAATGCCCTAGTGCAGCGCTGGCGCGGCGCCGAGGCGGCGCAGGCGTTGGTCGAGGACCAAGCGCTGGGCCGGGTCGTCGCACAGGAGCAGCGCCCGCTCCAGATCGAAGCGTTCCGCCCGCGCGCAGTCCAGGTGGCGGTAGAGGTCGGCGCGGGCCAGGTGGTCGAGCAGGTTCGGCGGGCCCAGCTCCAGCACCCGCTCGGCGTCCTTGAGGGCGTCCAGGTAGTCGCCGGCGTGCAGGTAGAGGCCGCGCAGGTTGCGCGACAGCCGCTGCAGCATCTGCGTCGCGCTGGCCGGGCGCAGGTGGTCGGCGTGCAGCTCGGCCTGGGGACCCAGGCCGCGCAACAGCAACTCGCGGCAGTCACGGACCTGCAGGCGCCGTCCGTCGCAGGGGTCGAGCAGGTGATCGGTGCCGCGCACCCGCAGCAGGAAGCGACCGGGAAAGGCTACGCCGTCGAGGGGAATGTCCAGCCGCCGCGCCAGCTCCAGGGCCACCAGGGCCAGGGATAGCGGCTGGCCCCGGCGGTGCGCCAGCACGTCGGGCAGCAACGCGGCGCGCGGGCGCGGCGGCCGGTCGGGGTCTTCCCGGAACCCCAGCTCGCCGAGCCGGCGCAGCAGCGGCTGTGCCCGTTCGGCCGGGGGCGCGTCGGGCAGGCCGGGGCGAATGCCCCGGGCGAGGCGTTCCACTTCCTCCAGGCAGCGTTCCGGCTGGACCCGGGGATCGTGTTCGGCGGCGACCCACAAGGCGGCCTCGAAAGGGGCCGCCGGGGTGCGCGCGAGGCAGTCGAGGCAGGCGTGGCGCGGGGTCATCGGCTTCTCCGGCGATACGCTTCTTTTAGCCGCCGCGCCCGCCCGCGTCCAGTCGGGTCAGGCCGAGGGCGGGGCGCCGATCATCAGCGCCTCGTAGGCGGCGTAGAGCGCCAGCACGGCGAAGGCGAGGGCCGCCAGGCGGCGGATCAGCGTCAGCGGCAGGCGTTCGGCGGCGAAATTGCCGGCCAGCACCACCGGCACGTTGGCCGCCAGCATGCCCAGGGTGGTACCGGCCACCACCAGCAGGAAATGGGGATACTGGGCGGCCAGCATGACCGTGGCCACCTGGGTCTTGTCGCCCATCTCGGCGAGGAAGAACGCCACCAACGTGGTGAGGAAGGGGCCGAAGCGCTTGAGCCGGGCGCTTTCGTCGTCGTCCAGCTTGTCGGGGATCAGCGTCCAGAAGGCGACGGCGGCGAAGGCGGCGGCGAGGCACCAGCGCAGCGCGGCGGGGGAGAACAGCCCGGCCACCCAGGCCCCGACCGCGCCGGCGACGAGGTGGTTGGCCAGCGTGGCCGCCACCATGCCGAGAATGATCGGCACCGGCCTGCGGAAGCGGGCGGCGAGAAGCAGGGCGAGGAGTTGCGTCTTGTCGCCGATTTCGGCGAGGGCGACGATCAGGGTGGGGACCAGCAGGGATTCGAGCATCGGCTAACCAGGGGGGCGGGTCGACGGATAACCGTGACACGATGGCCGCCCGCCCCGGGTCGGGTCATCGCGTCACAGGTCTTGTCAAACCGCTGGCCCGTCTGCGCGGGCCGGAGGTCGCGTGCGCCATGGTCTGTGGACCAAGCATGTTGACGCACGCCGGGCGAGCTCGGGGCTCGCGGGAGACTACTCCCCTAGGACGGGGCGCATTCTGCCCAAGCGGTTCGGGTGCGGCAACCCTTTTCAGTCGTCCTCGCCGCCGCGCACGTCCATCTCCTCGTATTTCACCAGCCGGCTGCCGTGCTTGAGCCGGTAGCCGAGCCAGATCAGCAGGAACAGGGGCAGGCTGATATAGGTGGCGGTGAGGCTGAGCCAGTCGATGCGGTCGTGGGTCAGCGCCTCGTAGTTCTGCCCCAGGCAGATGAACAGGCACAGGGCGAAGGCGAACAGCGGCCCCAGGGGGAACAGCCGGGCCCGGTACGGCAAATCCTCCAACCGCCCGCCCTGGGCCTGGAAGCCCTTGCGGAAGCGGTAGTGGGACACCGAGATGCCCAGCCAGGCGATGAAGCCGCACATGCCCGAGGTGTTGAGCAGCCAGGTGTAGACCACCTGGTTGCTAAACGCCGAGGTGAGGAAGCACAGCGCGCCCACCAGGGTGGTGGCATACAGCGCGTTGCGCGGCACGCCGCTGGCGGCCAGGCGGGCGAACAGGCGAGGCGCCTTGCCGTCCTTGGCCAGGTTGTAGAGCATCCGCGTCGAGGCGTACATGCCGGAGTTGCCGGCCGACAGCACGGCGGTGAGGATCACCGCGTTCATCACCCCGGCGGCGGCGGCCAGGCCGGCGCGCTCGAACATCAGGGTGAAGGGCGAGACGCTGATGTCGCTGGTGTCGTTCTTCAACAGGTTGGGATCGGTGTAGGGAATCAGCAGGCCGATCACCAGGATCGCCAGGACATAGAACATCAGGATTCGCCAGAACACCTGGCGGATGGCGATGGGGATGTTCTTCTTCGGGTTCTCCGACTCGCCGGCGGCCACGCCGATCAGTTCCGTGCCCTGGAAGGCGTAGCCGGCGATCATCATCACCCCGACCATGGCCTGCAGCCCGCCCACGAAAGGCGCCTCGCCCTCGGTGAAATGGCTGAAACCGGGGGACTCCACGCCGCTCATGATGCCGAACACCGTGGCCAGGCCGATGGCGATGAACACCAGCACCGCCGCCACCTTGATCAGCGCGAACCAGAACTCGCTCTCGCCGAAGCCGCGCACCGAGAACGCGTTGAGCAGGAAGATCACCGCCAGGAACGCCGCGCTCCACAGGTAGCCGGGAACGTCCGGCAGCCAGAAGCTCATGATCAACTGCGCCGCCACCAGCTCCGAGGCGATGGTGATGGCCCAGTTGTACCAATAGTTCCAGCCCAGGGCGAAGCCGAAGCCATCCTCGACGAAACGGCTGCCATAGGTGGAGAACGAGCCGGATACCGGCAGGTAGGCGGCCATTTCCCCCAGGCTGGTCATGAGGAAATACACCATCACCCCGATCAGCACGTAGGCCAGCAGGGCGCCGCCCGGGCCGGCGGTGGCCACCGTGGCCCCGGAGGCGACGAACAGTCCGGTACCGATGGAGCCGCCGATGGCGATCATGTTCAGGTGGCGCGGCTTGAGCGCGCGGTGCAGCCTCGGGGTCGAGGATGCGGCGGTGGTCTCGGTCACGGGATCAACACTCCGGGACGCCCCGGCGGGGGCGGTGGCCGGCCCGCGAAACGCGGCCGGTGCGAATGGAAGAAAGAAGGCGGCCCATCAGTTTCGGGTCGCCCGGTAGATACGGAAGCCATCGGCCTCGGCGAGTGCCTGGCAGCCGCCCAGGGAGGCCTCGATCAACGGCGGGTACTTGAGGAAGGCATTCGCCACCAGACGCAGCTCGCCCTTCGCGCCCAGGTGGTCGCGGGCGTCGCGCAGCAGCGCCTCGGTGGCCTGGTAGTCGGTGCGCACACCCTGGTGGAACGGCGGGTTGCTGACGATCGCCGCCAGGCCTTTCGGCGCCGCCCGCAGGCTGTCGGCGGCGATCAGCTCGCCCTCCAGGCCATTGGCGGCCAGGGTCAGGCGGCTGCTCTCCAGGGCGAAGGCGTCCACGTCGAGCAGGCTCACCGGACTGTCCGGGTAGCGTCGCTTGAGCCAGGCGCCAAGTACCCCCGCGCCGCAGCCGTAGTCCAGCAGGGCGCCTCGGGGCAGGCCGTCCAGGTGGCGCAGCAGCAGCGCGCTGCCCCGGTCCAGCCGCCCGTGGCTGAACACTCCGGGCAGGCTGACCACGCGCAGCGGGCCGTCGTCCAGCGCCAGCTCGAAGCATTCGGCCTGGGCTTCCAGGTCGGGAGCCGCCACGGGCGCCGCGACCGTGGCCTGCCAGAGCTGGCAATGGCGGGCGCTGTCCAGCTTGACCGGCGCGCCGAAGGCGCCCAGTTGCCGCGCGGCCCGTTCGATGCCGGCGCGCTTCTCGCCCACCAAGAACAGGTCGCCGCCCGCGCCCAGGCGCGCCGCCAGGGCGGTCAGCAGGTAATCGGTGAGTTCGCGGGATTTCGGCAGGAACAGCACGGCGGCGCGGACGTCGCCGTCCGGGGCGCGCGCGGCGAACCGGCTGCGGCCGGGGAAACGGGTTTCCAGCGCCGCCTGTTCGCCGGCGTGCCAGCTCCAGCCGCGGGCCTCGGGGAGCGCGCCGAGCAGGTCGTCGGCCGGCAGCCCGGCGAGCAGCACGGGGCCTCGAAAGCGTTCCGCCTGGCGGAGCAGGACTTCACTGCGCGGGTCCATGCGGATCCTCCTGGGAAAAGCCGGCGATTCTAACAGAGGCGCGCGCCCGGCCTCAGCCGCCAACCATCCGGCGCGGCGCGCCGGCGAAGAACGCGGCGGCGTTCTCGGCCAATTGCCCGACGATACGCTGCCGGGCCTCGCGGCTGCCCCAGGCACTGTGAGGGGTGACGATCAGTCGCGGGACATCGGCCGCCAGCAGCGGGTTGCCGTCCCGGGGCGGCTCCTGGCTGAGCACGTCGGTGGCCGCGCCGCCCAGGTGGCCGGCGCGCAGGGCGTCGGCCAGGGCCTGCTCGTCCACTAGCCCGCCCCGCGCGGTGTTCACCAGCAGCGCCTCGGGCTTCATCAGGGCCAGGCGGCGCGCGTCGATCAGGTGGCGGGTCTGCTCGGTGAGCGGGCAGTGCAAGGTCAGGGCGTCGACCTGGGGCAGCAGCTCGTCCAGGGGCAGGCGGTCGGGACGGGGCGGGCGCCCCGGCAACCGGCCGAGCAGCACGCGCATGCCGAAAGCCTCGGCGAGCCGCGCCACCGCCCCGCCCAGCTCGCCATGGCCGAGCAGGCCGAGGACCTTGCCGTGCAGTTCGACGATGGGGAAGTCCAGCAGGCAGAACTGCCGGGCGCGCTGCCAGCAGCCGTCGCGCACCGCCTGGCGATAGTCTTCCAGGCGCGTGGCCAGGGCCAGCAACAGCATCAGCGTGTGCTGGGCCACCGACGGCGTGCCATAGCCCTGGCAGTTGCAGACGGCGACGCCCCGGGCGGCGGCGGCCGCCAGGTCGATGTTGTTGGTGCCGGTGGCGGCCACCAGCACCAGGCGCAACTCGGGGCAGGCGGCGAAGACCGCCGCGTCCAGGCGCACCTTGTTGACCAGGACGACCCGCGCCCCGCGCAGGCGCTCGACCACCTGCTCCGGCTCGCTGCCGGGGTACAGCGCCAGGGCGTCGAAGGCCTGGTGGAGCGGGGCGAGGTCCAGGTCGCCCGGGTCGAGGGACGCATGATCGAGGAAAACGGCGCGATTCATCGGCATGACCTTCTACGGCGGAGGGGGAACGCGCGAGGCGCGGCCGCCAGGGTGCCAGCCGCGCCCGGCGCTGGACAAGTCCCCGCGCGCCTGCTCAGCTTGAGGGCTTCGCAGACCCCGTGGAGGCGCCATGTACTGGACCGAATTCCTCACCGTTGCCCTGATCCACCTGCTGGCGGTGGCCAGCCCGGGACCCGATTTCGCCGTGGTGGTGCGCGAGAGCGTCGCCCACGGCGCCCGCGCCGGCCGCTGGTCGGCCCTGGGCGTGGGCTGCGGGATCTTCGTCCACGTCGGGTACTCCCTGCTGGGCATCGGCCTGATCGTGTCCCAGTCGCTATGGCTGTTCAACGCGCTGAAATGGCTGGCGGCGGCCTACCTGCTGTACATCGGCGTGAAGGCCCTGCGCGCGCGCCCGACGCCGTCGGCGGACCTGGCCGCCGGCCCGGCCCCGGCGCGCAGCGCCCGGGGTGCCTTCGGCACCGGCTTCGTCACCAACGGCCTGAACCCCAAGGCCACGCTGTTCTTCCTCTCCCTGTTCACCGTGGTCATCGACCCCCATACGCCGCTGGCGGTGCAGGCCGGCTATGGCCTCTACCTGGCGGCGGCCACGGCGGCGTGGTTCTGCCTGGTGGCGGCGCTGTTCAGCCAGCCGCGGGTGCGCGCCGGCTTCGCCCGGCTCGGCCACTGGTTCGACCGCTTGATGGGCGCGGTGCTGGTGGGGCTGGGGGTCAAGCTGGCGTTCACCAGCCTGCGCTGAGCGCGCAAGCGGCTAGAGCCGCTCCACCGCCAGCGCGGTGGCCTCGCCGCCGCCCAGGCAGAGGCACGCCACGCCCCGGCGCAGGCCATGGTGGGCGAGGCCGTTGAGCAGGGTGACGACGATCCGCGCGCCGGTGGAGCCGGCCGGGTGGCCCTGGGCGCAGGCGCCGCCGAAGGGGTTGACCCGGCGCGGGTCGAGGCCGAAGGCGCGGATGGCCAGAAGGGGGACCAGGGCGAAGGTCTCGTTGATTTCGTAAAGGTCCACCTCGTCGGCGCGCCAACTGGTCTTGCGCAGCAGCTTTTCCAACGCGCCCAGGGGCGCCTCGGCGAAGGTTTCCGGCGCCTGGCTGTGGGTGGCGTGGGCGACGATCCGCGCCAGTGGGCGCAGGCCCAGGCGCGCGGCGTCCCCGGCGGTGGCCAGCAGCAGGGCGCTGGCGCCGTCGGCGATCGGGCTGGCGCTGGCGGCGGTGAGGCTGCCGCTGCCGCCGAACGCCGGCTTGAGGCTGGCGATGCGCTCGGCCCGGACCCGTAGTGGCAGCTCGTCGTGGCGGACCACGCGGCGCCCGTCGGGGCCCGTCACGTCCAGCGGGACGATTTCCGCCTCCAGCACCCCGGCTTCGGCGGCGACCCGGGCGCGGCGCAGGGACTCCAAGGCGAAGGTGTCCAGGGTCGCCCGGTCGAGGCCGTGGCGGTCCGCCGTGGCCTGGGCGAATTCCCCCACCAGGCGGCCGCTGTCCGGGTCCAACAGGGCGTCGACGAACAGGTGGTGGCGCGCCGCGTCGCCCTCGCGGGCATGCTTGCCCCGCAGGTAGGGCGTGTCCGACATGTTCTCCATGCCGCCGGCCAGCACCAGCCCGGCGCTGCCGGCCTTGAGCAGGTCGTGGCCGAGCATCAGGGCCTTCATGCCCGATCCGCACAACTTGTTGATCGTGGTGCAGCCGGTGGCGTCGGGCAGGCCGGCCCGCCGGGCGGCCCGGCGCGCGGGGCCCTGGCCGAGGCCGGCGGGAAGCACGCAGCCCATGATCGCTTCGTCGATCTCGCCCGGCGCGATTCCCGCCCGCGCCACCGCGCCGCCCAGGGCGGCGGCGCCCAAATCCACTGCGGAAACGCCGGCAAGCGCCCCCTTGTAGGCGCCGATGGGGGTACGCGCGGCGCTGACGATGACGATATCGCTCATCCGGGAACCTCATCGGGCCGGGGGTGGAGGGTCGGGCGATTCTAGCCAGAGCGGGCCGACGGCGGGGGAGGCGTTCGGCGGGAAATCATTCTTTTGAGTGATTGATGGGGGCGAGCGCCGTCCTAGAGTGCGGGGTAGCCCCCGAGAACGATCCAGCGCGCAGGAGAATCCCCATGTTGCAGACCCGTGTCCTCAAGCCGACCGAAGGCGCGTACCGCTACCCCCTGCTGATCAAGCGGCTGCTTTCCGGCAGTCGTTACGAGAAGACCCGCGAGATCGTCTACCGGGATCGGGCGCGCTACACCTACGCCACCTTCGACGAGCGCGTGGCGCGCCTGGCCCACGTGCTGACCGGGATGGGCGTGGGCCCCGGGGACACCGTGGCGGTGATGGACTGGGACAGTCACCGCTACCTGGAATGCATGTTCGCCGTGCCGATGATCGGGGCGGTGCTGCACACCATCAATATCCGTCTCTCGCCGGAACAGATCCTCTACACCATGAACCACGCCGAGGACCGTTTCGTCCTGGTCAACGGCGAGTTCGCGGCGCTCTACAACGGACTCGCCGACCAGCTCGAACACGTTCGCGCCACCCTCTTGCTCAGCGATGGCGACGCCGCCGGGCCGGCGCTGCGCGACCAGGTGGGCGAGTACGAGGCGCTGCTGGCGGCCGCGCCCGCCACCTACGACTTTCCCGATTTCGACGAAGACTCGGTGGCCACCACCTTCTACACCACCGGTACCACCGGCAACCCCAAGGGGGTGTACTTCACCCACCGGCAACTGGTGCTGCACACCCTGGCGCTGGCGGGCACCCTGGGGGCCATGGACGGCACCCGGCTGATGGGCAGCCGCGATGTGTACATGCCGATCACTCCGATGTTCCACGTGCACGCCTGGGGCGTGCCTTACGCCGCCACCATGCTCGGGGTCAAGCAGGTCTACCCGGGGCGCTACGAGCCGGAGCGGCTGGTGCAGTTGTGGCGCCGGGAGGCGGTCACCTTTTCCCACTGCGTGCCGACCATCCTGCAGATGGTGCTCAACGCCGACTCGGCCCGGAACCTGGATTTCGCCGGGTGGAAGGTGATCATCGGCGGCAGCGCGCTGAACCGTGGCCTCTACCAGGCGGCCCGGGAACGGGGCATCCAGTTGACCGCCGCCTATGGCATGTCCGAGACCTGTCCGCTGATTTCCGTCGCCCACCTCAACGACGAGTTGCTGGCCGGCAGCGAGGACGAGCGCATCGCCTACCGGATCAAGGCCGGCGTGCCGGTGCCGCTGGTGGAGGCGGCGCTGATGGATGCCGAGGGCGGCTTCCTGCCGGCCGACGGCGAGACCCAGGGCGAACTGGTGCTGCGCGCGCCCTGGCTGACCCAAGGCTACCTGGACGACGCGGAGAAGAGCGCCGAACTGTGGCGCCACGGCTGGCTGCACACCGGCGACGTCGCCACCCTCGACGGCATGGGCGTGGTGGACATCCGCGACCGCATCAAGGATGTCATCAAGACCGGCGGCGAGTGGCTGTCGTCCCTGGAGCTGGAGGACCTCATCAGCCGCCACCCGGCGGTGAGCGAGGTGGCGGTGGTGGGCGTGCCCGACCCGCAGTGGGACGAGCGGCCGTTCGCCCTGCTGGTGGTGCGCGCCGGGCAGCGCTTCGACGCCCGGACGCTGAAGGAACACCTCAAGCCCTTCGTCGAGCAGGGGCTCATCAACAAATGGGCGATTCCCACCCAGATCGCCCTTGTTACCGAAATTCCCAAGACCAGCGTCGGCAAGCTGGACAAGAAACGCATCCGCGGCGACATCGCCCGTTGGCAAGCCACCGGCGGCGAGTTCCTGTCGGCCCTGTAGCGTCTTGCGCGCGGCCCGGGGAGGGCCGAACGAGCGTTTGGCGTAGGAATTGCTGGCAAGAGGCCAGCGGGGGCGGGGACCCCCGCGAAGCGCGAACTAGACCGCCCGGTCACGGCGGGCCTGCGTCGCAAATCACACTTTTGGGGGATCAGCCCCGCCGCCTCGCTGGCTATAGTCCGCCAGCCAATAACAAAAACACATGGAGTCGCGTCGATGACCACGTTCAACCCGCTCTGGCGCCTGGCCAAACTGCCCCTGGCCGTCGGCTTCGCGTCCACCCTCGCCACGCCGGCCGGGGCCGTGTCCTTCAACATCGGCGAGATCGAGGGTCAGTTCGATTCCTCGCTGTCGGTGGGCGCGAGCTGGGCCACCGCCAAGCCCAACGACAACCTGATTGGTGTCAACAACGGCGGCAAGGGCCTGTCCCAGACCTCCGACGACAGCCACCTGAACTTCAAGCGCGGCGAGACCTTCTCGAAGATCTTCAAGGGTATCCACGACCTGGAACTGAAATACGGTGATACCGGCGTGTTCGTCCGCGGCAAGTACTGGTACGACTTCGAACTCAAGGACGAGCACCGTCCGTTCAAGGACATCGACGACCATGACCGCAAGGAGGGCGCCAAGGCCTCCGGGGCGGAAATCCTCGATGCCTTCGTTTACCACAACTACACCGTCGCCGACCTGCCGGGCTCGGTGCGCCTGGGCAAGCAAGTGGTGAGCTGGGGCGAGAGCACCTTCATCCAGAACGGCATCAACGCGATCAACCCGGTGGACGTGTCCGCGTTCCGCCGCCCCGGCGCCGAGATCAAGGAAGGTCTGATCCCGGTGAACATGTTCTACGTGTCCCAGAGCCTCACCGACAACCTGTCGGCCGAAGCCTTCTACCAGCTCGAATGGGACCAGACCGTGGTGGACAACTGCGGCACCTTCTTCTCCCAAGCCGACGTGGTGGCCGACGGCTGCGACATGAACCTGGCGGTGCTGAGCAACGACCCGGGCTCCGTGGCCTTGGTCAACGGCGTGCTCAAGCCGTCCGGCCTGGGCGTCACCCCCTCGCCCTGGGGCGAGGGCCTTGTGGTGCGGCGCGGCGGCGACCGCGATGCCCGGGACGGCGGCCAGTTCGGCTTCGCCCTGCGTTACTTCGCCGAGGAACTCAACACCGAGTTCGGCGGCTACTTCATGAACTACCACAGCCGCTTGCCGATCTTCAGCGGCCAGGGCGCCCCGGTGGCCACCGCCAACGCCATCAACCGGATCGCGACCGGCGCCGCCGGACTGGTGGGCGCCTCCACCGCCGCGCGCCTGGCGGCCGCCGCCATGGCCGGCAACTCCAGCTACTTCATCGAGTACCCGGAGGACATCCGCCTGTACGGCCTGAGCTTCTCCACCACGCTGCCCGAGGGCACCGCCTGGAGCGGCGAACTGAGCTACCGGCCGAACGCGCCGGTGCAGCTCAACACCACCGACATCCTCTTCGCCGGCCTCGACCCCATCAGCCTCGGCGGCGTGCGTCCCTACGACAACGCCTCGGTGCTCGAAGGCCTGGCCGGGCAGGACCTGCACGGCTACCGGCGCAAGGAAATCACCCAGTTGCAGACCACCTTCACCCACTTTTTCGACCAGGTGATGGGCGCGGAGCGGCTGACCCTGGTGGGCGAGGTCGGCTGGACCCATGTCGGCGGCCTGGAGAGCAACGACAAGGCGCGCTACGGCCGCGACCCGGTGTTCGGCCCCGGCCCGCTGGCCGGGAACCTGACCGGGCTGCCCACCTGCGAGGCGCTCAACGCCAGCACCCTGGGCGCCACCGGCGTGCCCAACGTCAGCCGCAACTGCGAGCGGGACGGCTTCACCACCGCCGACTCCTGGGGCTACCGGGTCCGGGCGATCTGGGACTACAACGACGTCATCGCCGGGGTCAACCTCAAGCCCAACGTGGCCTGGTCCCACGATGTCGACGGCTACTCCCCCGGCCCCGGCGGCAACTTCGAGGAAGGCCGCAAGGCGGTCAGCCTGGGGCTCGACGCGGAGTACCAGAACACCTACACCGCCAGCCTGTCGTACACCAACTTCTTCGACGGCAAGTACAGCACCGTGGACGACCGCGACTTCCTCGCGCTCAGCTTCGGCGTGAACTTCTGATGCATGGGCGGCCGCGCGGCCGCCCCGGACCGACCCGTTTCGCCCGTCGCGTTTCGGCGGGCGGCTTTCGAGGAAGACGTACCCATGAAAACAACAAGAACGCTCCTGCACACCCTGACCCTGTCGCTGCTGGCCAGCGGCGCTCTCGCCGCCGTCTCCCCCGAGGAGGCCGCCAAGCTCGGCGCCAGCCTCACCCCGCTGGGGGCGGAGAAGGCCGGCAACGCCGACGGCTCGATCCCCGAATGGACCGGCGGCCTGCCGGCCAACGCCGGCGCGGTGGACGCCAAGGGTTTCCTCGCCGACCCGTTCGCCCAGGAGAAACCGTTGTTCGTCATCACCGCGAAGAACGTCGAGCAATACAAGGACAAGCTGTCCCCGGGCCAGGTCTCGATGTTCAAGCGCTACCCGGACAGCTTCAGCATGCCGGTCTTCCCCAGCCACCGCAGCGCCAGCGTCCCGGCCAAGGTACTCGAGGCGACCCGCTACAACGCCACCCACACCCAACTGATCCAGGGCGGCAACGGCCTGGAAGACTTCCGCACCGCCAACCCCTTCCCGATCCCGCAGAACGGCCTGGAAGCCATCTGGAACCACATCACCCGCTACCGGGGCGGCTCCGTGCGCCGCCAGGTGACCCAGGCCACGCCCCAGGCCAACGGTTCCTACAGCCTGGTGTACTTCCAGGACGAGTTCGTCTTCCGCGACCAGCTCAAGGACTACAGCCCCGAGAAGCCGGGCAACGTGCTGTTCTACTTCAAGCAGCGGGTCACCGCGCCGTCGCGCCTGGCGGGCAACGTGCTGCTGGTCCACGAGACCCTCGACCAGGTGAAGGAACCGCGCCTGGCCTGGCTCTACAACGCCGGCCAGCGTCGCGTGCGCCGCGCGCCCCAAGTGGCCTACGACGGCCCCGGCACCGCCGCCGACGGGCTGCGCACCTCCGACAACCTGGACATGTACAACGGCGCCCCGGATCGCTACGACTGGAAGCTGGTGGGCAAGCAGGAGCTGTACATCCCCTACAACAGCTACCGGCTGGACTCGCCGACCCTCAAGTACGCCGACATCCTCAAGCCCGGCCACATCAACCAGGACCTGACCCGCTACGAGCTGCACCGGGTCTGGCACGTCACCGCCACCCTGAAGCCCGGGGAGCGGCACATCTACGCCAAGCGCGACGTCTACCTCGACGAGGACACCTGGCAAGCCGTGGTGATCGACCACTACGACGGTCGCGACAACCTGTGGCGGGTGGCCGAGGCCCATTCCCAGTACTACTACGACAAGCAGGTGCCCTGGTACACGCTGGAGGCGATCTACGACCTGCAATCCGGACGCTACCTGGCGCTGGGCATGAAGAACGAGGAGAAGCAGGCCTACGAGTTCGGCTACACCGCCTCGGAGAGCGACTTCACCCCGGCGGCGCTACGCCAGGCGGGCGTTCGCTGATCCCGTCCCGGGGAAACGAAGCCGGCCTCGCGCCGGCTTTTTTTCAGGGGCCGAGCGCCACCCGTGTCGGCGCGGCCTTTCGCCGCGCCGCCCGCCGGTACCCGTGCGGAGCCTTCCCGGACGGGTGACCGGCGCGTCAGCTTTTCGCCGGGAATGGGCACGCTTCTAATGGACGGTGCCAGCCGCTAGGCTCGACATGCGCGCCGAGGCGCCTGTCCACGAGAGGCGAACATGACCGACCCTTCGACCCCCGCGTCGTCGACCGGCCCCGACGGGGCCCGCGGCGGCCCGTGCTTCCGGCCGCCACTGCCCGGTGGCCACCTGCCCCGGCCACGCCTGTGCGCGCGGCTGGAGGCGGGCCTGGAGGGCCGGTTGCTGCTGGTCAGCGCCCCGGCGGGGTTCGGCAAGAGCGCCCTGGCCATCGAGTTCTGCCAGGGCCTGACGGCCCGCTGGCGCAGCCTGTGGCGGGCGCTGACGCCCCGGGACGCCGACCCGGGGCGCTTCCTCGAAGGGCTGCTGGAGGGCCTGCGGACCCACCTGCCCGGCCTGGGCGAGGAGGCGCTGGGGCTGCTCAAGCTGCGCCAGCGCCACCAGCCGTTCGGCTTCGAGGAATGGCTGGACGGCCTGCTCGACGAACTCGCCGGGCGCCTCGACCCCACGGCTCCGCTGCTGCTGGCCCTGGACGACTACCACCTGGCCCAGGGCGCGGTGCTCGACCGCTGCCTGCAATTCCTCCTTAATCACTTGCCCCCGGGCCTGGTCCTGCTGGTCACCAGCCGCCAGCGCCCGGACTGGCACCTGGCGCGCCTGCGGCTCAACCGGCACCTGCTGGAATTGCAGGAGCACGACCTGCGCCTGACCACCGAGGAGGGCGCCGCGCTGCTGGCCCGTCACGGCGCGCGGCTCGACCCCGAGAGCCAGGCGCGCCTGCTCCAGCGCAGCGAGGGCTGGGTCGCCGGCCTGCGCCTGTGGCTGCTGGCCGGCTCCCGGGCGCCGTCCCCGGACGGCGGCCCGGGCGAGCCGAGCGGCGCCGAAGGGCTGATCCGCGACTACCTGCTGGAGGAAGTCATCGAGCGGCAACCGGCGGAGGTCCAGGCTTTTCTCTACCAGACCGCCTGCCTGGAGCGCTTCTGCGCCGGCCTGTGCGATGCCCTGCGGGACAGCCATGACAGCGCGGCGATTCTCGGCCACCTGCAGGCCCACCAGGTGTTCCTGACGCCGCTGGACGAACACGGCCAGTGGTTTCGCTACCACGGATTGTTCTCCGACCTGCTGCGGGCCCGCTCGCCCCAGCCGCCGCCCGGGGCGCACTTGCGCGCCTGTCGCTGGTTCAGCGCCCATGGCCTGCTGGACGAAGCGGTGGACCAGGCCCTGCGCGCCGGCCAGCCCGACGTGGCCGCCAGCCTGGTGCAGAACCTTTCGGAGGAACAGCTACTGGCCGAGCAGAACGTGGCGATGCTGCTGCGCTGGAAGATGGACTTGCCGGACAGCCTGCTGGCCAGCACGCCGCGCTTGATCCTGCTGTATGGCTGGGCCCTGGCGCTGGCCGGGCAACTGGACGCCGCCGAGGAACTGGGCGCCCAGCTGGCGCGCTTCCTGCCGGCGCCCGACGCCGCCGCGCAACAGGGCCTGCTGGCGCAGTGGATGGCCCTGAGCGGGGTGATCGCCCGTGGGCGCGGCGATTTGCCGAGGGCCGAAGCCCATTGCGGCGAAGCCCTGGCCGCGCTGCCCGGAGACCGCTACGGCGCCAGCCTGCTGTGCCTGTCGACCCTGGCCAACCTGGCGGTGGCGCGGGGCGATCTGTGGCGCGCCCGGGCCCTGAACCGCGACGCCCTGGAGCGCGCGCAGCGGGTCGGCAACCCGCTGTTCGAGGCCCTGGCCCGCTACGACCGCGCCCGCGTGCTGCAAGCCCGGGGCGAGGTGTCGCGGGCGTTGGACGAAGTCGACCTGGGCCTCGCCCGGCTGCGCGACCTGCCGGCCCGACGGGTCTATGCGGCGCGGGCGCGGCTGACCCTGTACGGCGGCTACCTGCGAATGCTGCGCCTGGACCCGGACGGCGCCCGTCGCCTGCTGCGGACGGGGATCGACGAGGCGCGGGCCTGTCGCGACAGCAGCCTGCTCATCGGCTATTGCGCGCTGGCCGGACTGGACGGCTGCGAAGGGCGCTTCGCCGAGGCTTTCGCCCAGCTCGCCGAGGCCGAGCGGCTGATGCACATCTGGGACGTGCCGCCGGTCTACTACCTGGCCATGCTCACCCTGAGCAAGTGCGAACTGTGGCTGGCCCAAGGCCAGTTGGAGCTGGCCGAGGCCTGGCTGACGCGCCTGGCGGAAACCTACGGCGGCGCGCGCGCGGCCGCGGCGCCGGAGAGCCATCCCCAACTGACCCTGCACATCGACCTGCAGGTCGCGGAGCTGGCTCGCCTGAAGGGCGACGCCGAACAGGCCGCGCGCCGCCTGCGAGCCTTGCTGCGGCGGGCCCAGGCCCAAGGCAGTGAACTGCTGGGGCAAACCGCGCGCCTGCACCTGGCCTCGCTGCTGTGGGCGCGAGGCGATCAATGCGAGGCGCGGCGCCTGGTGCTGGAAGCCCTGGAGGCCCGTGGCGGCGCGCTGGCGCCCTTCGTCGTCCTGCTGCGGCGCGCGCCGGCGTGGCTGCGCGACGTGCTGCGCGGCGCGCCCCGGACCGACCAGGGCGGGGAGGACACGCGCGAGGCCCTGCTGGCGCGGCTGCCGCCAGCGAGCCCGGAGGACGACGATCCCCCCGCGCCGACCGACGCGCTCAGCGGCCGCGAGCGGGCGGTGCTGCTCCTGATCGCCCAGGGGTGTTCCAACCAGGAAATCAGCGAGCGCCTGTTCATCTCCCTGCACACGGTGAAGACCCACGCCCGGCACATCAACAGCAAGCTGGGGGTGGAGCGGCGCACCCAGGCGGTGGCCCGGGCCCAGGCCCTGGGTCTTCTGGAGTGACCGGCGGCTCGCCCGCCTCGCCGTCGGCGCGGGCGACCGGCGCGGGTTTTTCACGCCTGGGGTGCGGGGTGCGAGGCCGGCGGCCGACGCCAGGGACGCCCTTCCAGGCTGTTGTGTACGGCCGTGGCGCAAACAGCCGCTTGCCCGGCGGCCACGCAGATCTGCTTGAGCGAATCGACGACGTCGCCAATGGCGTAAAGCCCCGGCACCGAGGTCCGCTGGCGGGCGTCGACCGGCACGCTGCCGTCCTCGGCGACCCGGGCGCCCAATTGCATGGCCAGGGCCGAGCGTACCCGGGAGCCCAGGGACGGGTAGACGATGTCGAAGACGTGGGACCGGCCCCGGCAGGTGGTCACCTCGACGGTTCCGTCCGGCCGGCTGCGGATCGCCTCGACCCGGTCCTCGATAAGGGTGATGCCGTAATGCTCGGCCAGCCGCACCGCCTCCTCGCAGGCCTCGCCCTCGCCGTGCACGACCACGGTGACCCGGTCGGTGAAGGTCCGCAGAAAGACCCCGTGGCCGATGGCGCAATGGGCCTCGCCGTACACGGCGACATGGTCCCCGTTCACTTCGTAGCCATCGCAAATGGCGCACAGGCGCACCCGGCCCTGTTCGACGCTCTCGTGAGCCAGAGGCATGTCCGGCAACTCATCGACGATGCCGGTGGCCAGGATCACCCGCCGTGCCTTGACGCTGCGGCCGTTGAGATCGGCCTCGAAGCCGTGGTCGAGGGGGCGCAGCGCCAGCACCTCTCCGTGTTCGAGATCCGCGCCGTAAGCCCGAGCCTGCTCACGCAGTCGTTGCAGCAGGTCGCGGCCGGAAATCCCCGGCGGAAAGCCCGGGTAATTATGGGAAAGGGGAATGAGGTTGGCGCGGCTGTTGCCCGCATCGGCCACCAGGACGTGGCGGTGGAAGCGCGCCAGGTAGATCGCCGCGGTCAACCCCGCCGGCCCCGCTCCGACGATCAGGCAATCCAGTTCCACCGCCCCTGGTTCCAGCGACGTGGCGTCGGGGTGATCGAAGACGCGTGGATAGTCGTTTTCCATGGTGTTGGGTCTGTTCCTCACGGGCGCGACGGCCCGGCTCCAGCAACGGGCCGACCGCTCAGCGGGTGGATGGTGGATGGAAGGCGCCGCGCCCTCGGGCGCGGCGCGGTCAGCGTGCCCTGACGCTCGGGCGAGGGGCGCTCAGGACGTATTCGAGCTGCGGCTCGGCGATCGCGCACTCGGCCGTCATCCGATGGGCCTGTTCCCAGTCCAGGTCGCGCGTCAGCCAGGCGCGAGCGTGCTCGGCGCCGAAGGCGAGCATGCGCGGCTTGACGCCCGCGCCGCCGCCGTGGCTGATCAGGGCCAGGCCATCGCAACCGCTGGCGGGCTCGCTGATCTGGGCCAGGGCCGCGAAGTAGACCGGCCCGGAGAAGCGCGGCGTGGTGTAGGTGAAGCGCTGGCCGCCTGCCGCATCGGAGGGCGCCTCGTACCAGCCGTCCACCGCGACCAGGGCACGCCCCACGCTGCGCAACCGGGCGAAGCCCTTCGAGCGCATCACCAGGTCCAGGGGCAACACCGTCAAGGGACGGATGCTCATCGACCAGACCGGCGACCAGCCCCAGCGCACCTCCAGGCATTCCAGGCCTTGCCCGCGGTCAAGGATCGCGCTGACCCGCATCTGGGGCTTGATGACTTGGCCTTGGCCGCGCGGGCGGGGGGCGGCGTCCTCGTCGGCCGCTCCGTCCCGTTCCGAGGGCTCGCCGGACGGACCGAGAGCGCTCAAGTAAGCATGGGGAGGGGCCGCTTGCACCATGTAGTCGCACATCTTCATCACCTGGCAGGTAAAGGTAGAAACGAAATGCGTGGGGACCTCCAGCCTCAGCCGCGCGTCGTGAGCGTCGGGCCTCTTTTCGTGGGCCGTCAGGGTTCCGAGAGAAGGATGGAGCGGGTGGTTCCCACGATGCGCCGGCCGTGGCGATGAGCGGAAAAACAAGCGGTATTTCCTTCACTTAGCCGTGTCGTTGGTCATTTGGATGGACTTTTGCGCGGGGCGAACGGTCGGCCTCCGCCCGTCGGGCAAGCCCCCCGCCGTCCGTCGAAAGCGGGGAATGCCCGCCGTTTGCCGGGCGTCGATGAAAGACGGTCGGGCTTGCTCCGCAAAGCCATGCCGTGACAACCGACGATGGAGATTAGCCCATGAGTAAGATCGATAACCTATTACAAAATAAAGGGATTCCCCTGGAGAAACAGACGTTCACCTGGCGCGAGCTGGCCGGTAAGCCGATCAGCAAGCTGGATGACGACGCGTTCACCCGGGTCCGGGTGATCCTGATGAACGGGGTCGAGTCCGATGCGTTGCGGCTCAAGCATTTCGGTTCGCGCTTCCACAAGGAACTGCAACTGCCCCTGGCCCAGATCCGCCGCGTCGAGCAGCACCAGATGACGACGGTGAACTGGCTGCTGTCCGCCGACCATTCGCCCTTGGAAACCACCGTGGCCTACGAGCAGGTGGCGATCGAAGTCACCGCGGCGGTGGCCCAGAACGAACCGGACCCCTACCAGGCTCAGACCTATCGCTTCGGCCTGCTGGAAGACTTCGACCACCTCTACCGCTACGCGGCCATGCTCGACCGCCTGGAAGGCAAGGACGCCAACAACATCCTGCAAGGCTACACGGACATCGTGCCCGGCCGTCCCACCAGCGAGCACCACCGCGCGCCCGAGGACGACCTGCGGGAAAACTACAAGAAAGAAAGCGCCGCGCTGATCACCAAGATCCATGCGGCCCTGATCACCGGTGCCGAGTACCAGACTCACGACTATTACATGAACATCGGCCCGCTGTTCGCCGACCCCGTGGCGCGGGCGCTGTACGCCGAGATCGCCTCGGTGGAAGAGCAACACGTCACCCAGTACGGCTCGCTCCAGGACCCCAGCGAGAGCTTCATGGAGAAGTGGCTGGTCCACGAGGCCATGGAGGTCTACACCTACGCCAGTTGCGCCGAGCAGGAAGAGAACCCTCGCATCAAGGCGCTGTGGGAACGCTTCGTCGACTATGAGCTGGGCCACCTGAACCTGGCCTGCGAGTTGTTCAAGAAGTACGAACGGCGCGACCCCGCCGAAGTGCTCGCCGGCGAGCTGCCGAAAATGATCCAGTTCAAGAGCCAGCGCGACTTCGTGCGCGAAACCCTCTCCCGGGAAGTGGACCTGCGCGCCCATGGCGTCAACTACGTGCCCAAGGAGAAGGAAAACCGCGCGTCCCTCGACAAGAGAGCCCAGCTCAACAGTGAAGGCGTGCCCGCCCGCACCGTATCCGCGGGCTACACCTGGAAACCGGGCTCCGAACTCAATCCTATGGGAGAAGAAGCATGAGCAAGCGTGAAGTGACCATGGGTCTGAATCGCACGGGCGCGCAAATGTCGCCCATCGACACGGAACGCCAAGTGGAAGCGACTCGCCTGTTTCCCGCCGATGTGCCGGGGGACATGAGCGACTACACCCAAGAGCGCGAACGCGCCATCGCCGAGGCGGACCCGATCGGCTCGGTGCCCGTCCCGGGGTCAACCAAGGGCATGGTGAAGACCACCTTCGACAAGGCCCTCGGCAAGAATCCCGAGGTTCTCCTGGACAAGCTGGGCGAGCGGCTCGCCTTCGAGCGCACCGGGGTCCGGCTGTACGAGGCCATGGTGGCCAAGGCGACCTCGGCCATCGGCGCCGAGCCGGCCCTGGTCGGCACCTTGCGGGAAATCCAGACCCAGGAACTGGAGCACATGAACATCGTGCGCGAGGCCATCGAAACCCTCGGCGGCGACCCCACCGCCATGACGCCCTGCGCGGACGTGGCCGGGGTCAAGGCGATGGGGGTGTTGCAGGTGCTGACCGACCCGCGCACCACCCTGTCCCAGTCCATGAGCGCCATCCTCACCATCGAGTTGGAGGACAACGCGGCCTGGGAACTGCTCATCGAGCTGGCCCACAAAGGTGGCCACCCGATGATCGCCAAGCGCTTCCAGCATGCCTTGGAGCAGGAAGAGAAGCACCTGGCGACCGTGCGCGGACTGATCCGCGAGGACCTGCTCGCCCAGGTGAGCTGACCGCCGACGGAGCGAGGCCCCTCCGGGGCGGCGCTTTCGCTTCCAATCGCCGCGCGCTGTCTGACCGGATGGCGCGCGGCGTTTTGCTATCGGGGCCCCACGGCGCTTCCCACCCGTCGTTCTCCCTGAATTCCCGCGCCGATCACCCGGTCGGTTCAAGAACGCTGACCGTCGAAGGAGCCCGCCATGCGTGTCCACCATTTGAATTGCGGCTGCATGTGCCCAGTGGGCGGCGCGCTCTTCGATGGCTACAGCCGAGGGCTGACCGCCTGCCTGGCGTGCCATTGCCTGCTGATCGAAACCGAACGCAACGGCCTGGTCCTGGTGGACACCGGCTTCGGCCAGGGCGACATCCGCCAGCCCGAGCGCCTGAGCCGGTTCTTCCGGGTGTTCAACAACATCCAGCTCGAGCCCCGTTTCACCGCCCTGGAGCAGGTCCGTCGGCTGGGCTTCGAGGCCCATGACGTGCGCCACATCCTCCTGACCCACCTGGACTTCGATCACGCCGGCGGCCTGCAGGACTTCCCCTGGGCCCGGGTGCACGTGATGGGCGAGGAAATGCAACAGGCCCGCCAGGCCCGGGACTGGCTCGGCCGGCGCCGCTTTCGCGAGCCGCAATGGCGGGACGTGGAGGACTGGGCCTTCTACGAGCCCCAGGGGGACGCTTGGTTCGGCTTCGAGTCGGTGCGGCCGGTGCTGGGGGCCGAGGCGGAAGACATCCTGCTGGTGCCGCTGCCTGGCCACACCACCGGCCATGCCGGCATTGCCGTGCGTACCGCCGCAGGCTGGATGCTCCACGCCGGCGACGCCTATTTCTTCCATGACGAGGTCCACCGCCCCGAGCGCCACTGCCCGCCCGGGATGCGCTTCTACCAATGGATGATGGAGACCGATCGCGTGGCCCGGATGCGCAACCAGGACCGCCTGCGCGCGCTGGCCCGGACCCGGGGCGACGAGGTGGCAATCTTCTGCAGTCACGACCTGCGGGAATGGGAGCGGGCGGCCGAGCCAGGCCAGAAAGCCCGCCCGGCAGACGGCGAGGGCGCGCTGGGTCAGCGGGTGGACTCGACCTGACGCTGATTCGTCGGGGGCGAGCGCGCCGTTCGTCACTGCCTCGGGAAATCGATTCCAACTATTTCACCCAGGTCGCTTCTAAAAAAGCTGCCTCACTGCCGCCAGCGTTTAAAGGAGCACGGGATGCTTGCCTCACAGAGCGCGAAGGGCACCGGGAAGCCCGCCCAGGATAGCGTCGAACCCAATCGATCAAGAGTGCGCGCGGGTCGCGATGAACGCGCCAATGCGGCCTCGCGGGGCGCGTGCGGAAGGAGGCGCTTCTCGCGGCTCCAGGGAATAGCGGTCGGGATCGAGACCAGGCCCCGTGGGGCGCTCGCCACGGCCACCAGCGAAACCGTCATGGTATGACTATGCAGAACAGATTCCTCGGTTACAGAGTCCTCGCCGGCTTGATGCTCCTCGTCGGCACCCTGGCCCTCGGCGGCTGCGACATGGTGCTGTTCAACCCGAAAGGGCAGGTGGGGCTCGAACAGCGCAACCTGATCATCCTTTCCACCCTGCTGATGCTGCTGGTGGTGGTCCCGGTGATCATCATGGCCTTCGTCTTCTCGGTGAAGTATCGGGCGTCCAACGAATCGGCCCGCTACACCCCCGAATGGGCGCATTCGAAGAAGATCGAGATGGTGGTCTGGGGCGTGCCCCTGGTGATCATCATCATCCTGGGCGCGGTGACCTGGAAGACCACCCATGAGCTGGACCCTTACCGGCCCCTCGAGTCCGACGCCGAGCCGGTGGTGGTCCAGGTGGTCGCGACCGACTGGAAGTGGCTGTTCATCTATCCGGAACTGGGGATCGCCTCGGTCAACGAACTGGCCATGCCGGTCGACCGGCCGGTGAACTTCCGGGTGACCTCCGACGGTGCCATGACCTCGTTCTTCATTCCCGCCCTGGGCGGGCAGATCTACGCCATGGCCGGCATGCAGACCCAGTTGCACCTGATCGCCAACGAGGCGGGGGAGTACACCGGGATCGCCGCCAACTACAACGGCAAGGGCTTCTCCGACATGCATTTCCAGACCCTGGCCGTCGACGCGGCGGGTTTCGACAAATGGGTGCGCGACGTGAAGGCCGGCGGCAAGCGGCTGGACAAGGACAGCTACGCCACGCTCGCCCGGCCCACCGTCAAGCACCCGGTGGAGCACTACGCCTCGATCCAGCCGGATCTGTTCCAGACCATCATCGATAAGTACGAAGGCATGAACCGTTCCCGTGAAGTCGAGCATCGCATGCAAGACATGGGGCGGATCGAACCTTCCGCCGGGATCAAGGAGTAAAGAGCATGTTCGGAAAACTGACCCTGGAAGCCATCCCGACGAGCGAACCGATCGTCATGTGGACGCTGGCGGTCGTGGCGCTGATCGGCCTGGCCGGTGTCGGCGCCATCACCTACTACCGCAAATGGTCCTACCTGTGGACGGAATGGTTCACCTCGGTGGACCACAAGCGCATCGGCGTAATGTACATCGTGGTGGCCCTGGTGATGCTGCTGCGGGGGTTCTCCGACGCCATCATGATGCGCACCCAGCAGGCCATGGCGGCCAGCGGGTCGGCGGGTTACCTGCCGCCGGAGCACTACGACCAGATCTTCACCGCCCACGGTGTGATCATGATCTTCTTCATGGCCATGCCCTTCGTGGTGGGCCTGATGAACATCGTGGTGCCGCTGCAGATCGGCGCCCGCGACGTGGCCTTCCCCTTCCTCAACGCCCTGAGCTTCTGGCTGTTCGTGGCCGGGGCGATGCTGGTCAACATCTCCCTCGCCGTGGGCGAGTTCGCCCGCACCGGCTGGGTGGCCTACCCGCCCTTGTCGGAGCTGGGGTACAGCCCCGGGGTCGGGGTGGACTACTACATATGGTCGTTACAGATATCCGGGGTGGGGACGTTGCTCACGGGGGTCAACTTCTTCGTCACCATCCTGAAGATGCGCACCACCGGCATGACCCTGTTCAAGATGCCGGTATTCACCTGGACCGTGCTGTGCACCTCGATCCTGATCCTGGCGGCCTTCCCGATCCTCACCGCCACGCTGTTCATGCTCAGCCTGGACCGCTACCTGGACATGCACTTCTTCACCAACGAGCTGGGCGGCAACCCGATGATGTACGTCAACCTCATCTGGGCCTGGGGCCATCCGGAGGTGTACATCCTGATCCTGCCGGCGTTCGGCATTTTCTCGGAGGTGGCCTCCACCTTCAGCCGCAAGCGCCTGTTCGGCTATACCTCCCTGGTGTGGGCGACCATCGTGATCACGGTGCTGTCCTTCATCGTCTGGGTGCACCACTTCTTCACCATGGGCGCCGGGGCGAACGTCAACGCCTTCTTCGGCATCATGACGATGATCATCGCCGTGCCCACCGGGGTGAAGATCTTCACCTGGCTGTTCACCATGTACCGCGGCCGGGTGCGCTTCGAGACGCCGATGCTGTGGACCGTGGGCTTCATCGTCACCTTCAGCATCGGCGGCATGACCGGCGTGCTGCTGGCCGTGCCGGGGGCGGACTTCCTGTTGCACAACAGCCTGTTCCTCATCGCTCACTTCCACAACGTCATCATCGGCGGCGCGGTGTTCGGCTACCTGTGCGGCATGTCCTACTGGTTCCCCAAGGCCTTCGGCTTCAAGCTCAACGACCGGCTGGGACGCGGGGCCTTCTGGTGCTGGATCATCGGCTTCTACTTCGCCTTCATGCCGTCCTATTTCCTGGGCTTCATGGGCATGACGCGGCGCCTGAACCACTTCGACGTGCCGGAGTGGCGGCCGCTGCTGCTGCTGGAAGTGGTCGGCGTGGTCATCATCCTGTGCGGGGTCGTCTGCCAGGTGGCCCAGATCATCGTCAGCATCCGCCAGCGCGACCAGAACCGCGACCTCACCGGCGACCCCTGGGACGGCCGCACCCTGGAATGGTCGACCGCCTCGCCGCCGCCGTTCTACAACTTCGCCGAGCAGCCGGTGGTGCATGACATCGACGCCTACTGGGGCATGAAGGAACGCGGGGTGAAGACCCTGGTGGAGACCGACTACCGGAAGATCCATATGCCGCGCAACACCGGCATGGGTCTGGTGATCAGTCTGTTCAGCATGATCATGTGCTTCGCCCTGGTCTGGCATATCTGGTGGCTGGCCGCCCTTGGTCTGGCGGCGTCCATCGTGGCCTTCATCATGCGCAGCAACGACGATGACATCGACTATTACGTGCCCGCCGAAGAAGTGGCGCGCATCGAGAACCAACGACTGCAAAAATTGGTGGAGGCTCAGGCATGATCCAGGTCGTCGTGGAAGGAACCGCCCACGAGTCGGAACACGGTCACGAGGACGCCGGCTCCATTACCGTGTTCGGTTTCTGGATTTACCTGATGACCGACTGCATTTTGTTCGCGACGCTGTTCGCGACCTATGCGGTCCTCGGTCAAAGCGTGGCGGGTGGACCCAGCGGGGCGGACATCTTCGAGCTGCCCTATGTCCTGACCGAAACCTTCATTCTGCTGTTCAGCAGCATCACCTACGGCTTCGCCATGCTGGCGAAGAACGCCGGGGCGAAGAACCGCGTGCTGGCCTGGCTGGGGGTGACCTTCCTCCTGGGTCTGGCCTTCATTGGCATGGAGGTCAACGAATTCCACCACCTGATCGCCGAGGGCAACGGTCCCAACCGCAGCGCTTTCCTCAGCGGCTTCTTCACCCTGGTGGGCACCCACGGGCTGCACGTGACCACGGGCCTGCTGTGGATGGCGGTGGTGATGTTCCAGGTGTACCGCAAGGGCCTCACGACCACCAACTCCACGCGGATGAGCTGCCTGAGCCTGTTCTGGCACTTCCTCGACGTGGTGTGGATCTGCGTTTTCACCGTCGTTTACCTGTTCGGGGTGATGTAAATGTCCAGTCAGAGCCAAGTCCATAGCACCGCCGGTTCCAGCCACGGCACCGTCAAGTCCTACCTCACGGGGTTCGTGCTGTCGGTCATCCTGACGGTGATCCCCTTCGCCCTGGTGATGAACCCCATGCTGCCGAAGGTGGCGACGTTCTGGATCGTGGTGGTGTTCGCGGTGATCCAGGTGATCGTCCACCTGATCTACTTCCTGCACATCAACACGTCGCCCGAGCAGCACTGGAACTTGATAGCGCTGGCCTTCTCGGTGCTGATCATCGGGCTGCTGGTCGTGCTGTCGTTGTGGATCATGTACAACGTCCACCACAACATGCTGGCTCATTGAGGCCGGCGCCGTGAGGATCGCTTCGTTCATCCAGATCACCAAGCCGGGCATCATCTTCGGCAACCTGCTGTCGGTGGCCGGGGGGTTCTTCCTGGCCTCCCGGGGCGACATCGACCTCGGGTTGCTGCTCGCCACGTTGCTGGGCACGTCGCTGGTGGTCGGAAGCGCCTGCGTGTTCAACAACTGCATCGACCGCGACATCGACGTGAAGATGGCCCGCACGCGACGGCGGGCCCTGGTGCAAGGGGTGATCTCGGTGCGGGTGGCGCTGGCGTACGGCGTGGTCCTGGGAGGCGCGGGCTTCGCCCTGCTGTACCGCTTGGCCAATCCCCTCGCCGCGCTGTTCGCCCTGATCGGCTTCGTGGTCTACGTCGGCCTGTACAGCCTGTGCCTCAAGCGCACCTCGGTGCACGGCACCCTGGTGGGCAGCCTTTCCGGGGCGATGCCGCCGGTGATCGGCTACTGCGCCGTGAGCCAGACCTTCGATTGGGCGGCGCTGATCCTGCTGGTGATGTTCAGCCTCTGGCAGATGCCCCATTCCTATGCCATCGCCATCTTCCGCTTCAAGGACTACCTGGCGGCCTCGCTGCCGGTGCTGCCGGTGGCGCGGGGCATGGCGGTGACCCGCCAGCACATCGTGCTGTACATCCTGGCCTTCGTGATCGCCACCCTGATGCTGACCTTGATCGGCTACACCGGCATGGCCTACTTGGCCGTGGCGGTGGTGATGGGCCTGTATTGGCTGCACATGGCCTGGACCGGGCCACGCGCCAAGGACCCGCGCCAGTGGGCGCGGCGGGTGTTCATGTTTTCCATCGTCACCATCAGCGCCCTGAGCCTGATGATGTCACTGGATTTCCGTCCCCCGGTCCTGCCCTGAGCGGACCGCTCTTGCGTCACCCGCCGACCCGCAGCGGGCCGCCCACCGGGACATAAGCCACCGGCATGTCCCCCGCCAGGGATACCACGGGGTCGTCGGCCTGGCCGTAGCCTTCTTCCTTGAGGTTGATCGAATGCACGCCGTGCTCCCGGGCGCGGTCCTCGGCCACCTTGGTGAACAGGCGCTGACCACCGTCGATCAGCGTGAAGCGGTCCCCCAGGTGGAGGCGGGCGAAGGTGAGCGGGACGGAGTCGGACGGAGTGTGCATGGCATGTCCTTCAGCGCGAGGGTAGGTCGGGCCGCGCGACTCAGGCGCCGGCGTCCCGGTGAACGAACTGGCCTGTCCGCTTGAACGCTTCGGTGGCCTCGATCAGGCCGCTCAGCGTGCCGGGCTCCATGGGCGAATGGCCGGCGTCGGGCACCATGTTGAGCACCGAGCCGGGCCAGGCCTTGTGCAGCCGGTAGGCCGAGTTCGGCGTGGCGATCATGTCGTGGCCGCCCTGGATGATGACGCAGGGCAGGTGGGCGATCCGTCCGATATCGCGGATCAACTGATCTTCTTCGAGAAAGCACAGGTGCTTGAAATACCAGGCATCCAGCCGCCCCATCCCCAGCACCGTCCGCTCGTCTTCGGCCTGGCCTTCCACGCCTTCGGGATCGTGCCGCAAGAGGGAGCAGCTCCCGGAATACTTGACCCAGCGCCGCGCCGCGTCCAGCCGCAGGTCGGCGTCGTCGTGGGTGAGGCGCGTGAAGTAGGCCTCCAGCAAGTCATCACGCTCATCCTCGGGAATCCACTGCGCGAAGTCCTCGTAAGCCCGGGGGAAGAAGCGCCGCATGCCGTACATGAACCAGTGAATCTCGTCCGGGGTACCGAGGAACACCCCGCGCAGAATGAACCCCAGGCAGCGCTCGGGGTGGGCCTGCCCGTAGGCGAGGGCGAGAGTGGTACCCCAGGACCCGCCCGTTACCAGCCAGCGTTCGATGCCGAGCATCTCGCGAAGCCTTTCCATGTCCTCGATCAGGTGCTGGGTGGTGTTGTCCTCCAGTTCCGCCAAGGGCGTGGAGCGCAGCGCGCCGCGCTGGTCGAAGAGGACGATGCGATAGGCCTCCGGGTCCCAGAACTGGCGCTTGGACGGCGGCGCGCCTTCACCCGGCCCGCCGTGGACGTACACGGTCGGGATGCCGTCGCGGTTGCCCGAATCCTCCCAGTACAGCGTATGCCGCGCGTCGACCTGGAGCATGCCGCTGCGCCTGGGCTCCTCGATGGGAGGGAAGCTCGAATACTGAATACGCTTGGGGGCATCCATAGGGTTTCCTGCGGAAAGGCTGAAAGAGCATTCGTCGCCGCTAGAGCGGCTCCACCTCGGCGATCACCCAGCGCCGCTTCGGCAGCATCGGCATGCGCCGCAGGTCCACCTCGGGAGAAGGGTTGGGCACGCTGTAGCGCATCCGCGTGGTGAGCAGGCGTAGCGCGCACGTCATCAGGTCGATGGCCAGCCGCTCGCCGGGGCAGCGATGGCCTTGGTGGGGGTCGCCGCCGCCCTGGGCGATGAAGCCATAGGGGCTCCTATCCCACTGCTCGAAGCGCTCGGGCCGGAAGGTATCGGGGTCGTCCCAGCGCGCGCGGTCGCGGTTGGTGCCGAACAGGTCGAGCATCACCCGGGTTCCCCGTTCGAAGCGGTAGCCCCGCCACTCGAAGTCTTCCCTCACCCGCGCCGTGGCGAAGGGAAAGAAGCTATGGAGCCGGCGCACTTCCTGGGCGAACAGTTCCCGCGCATGGTCGTCGGTGGCCAGCCGGGTTCGCCATTGCCCGAAGCGCTCCAGGTTCAGAGCGGCGAACAGGATGAAATGGGCCACCGCCACCGTGGGGCGCAGCAGGTTCAGCAGCTCCACCGCGGCGATCCGGCTGGGCATGAGTTCGCCGTCGTCGTCCCGGTGCAGGCTGACCCGGGCCAACGCGCGATCCGGAGCGACCGACAGGCGCCCGCTTCGGACCGCCTCGACCAGGTCCGCGATCCAGCGCTCCGTCGCCCGCCGCGCGGCTCGCGCGCGGAAATGCCGGAGGCCGACGCCGCCCGCGCCGTCGATCAGGCTCGCCAATTGGGCGCGCCGCCGCTCCACGTCGCGCTCCGGCAAGGGCACGCCCGCCCAGTCGCACACGGTGCGGCAGAGCAGGGTCTGCACCGCCACGAAGACATCCACCTCGGCCATTTCCGCCCAGCGGGGCAGGGCCGCCAGCCACTGCGCCTCGAAGCCCTGGACCAACGCCCGCACCTGTTCCGCCGTCATCAGCGACATGAACAGGGCCTTGCGTACCCGGTGGGCCGCGCCGTCCAGCCCCTGCACCCCGCCCTTGCCGACGAGGGTGCTCTGCATCATGCGCGGCAGGGCATGGGCGCGGGAGAACCGGTCCGTGTCGTAGAACAACCGGGCCGCTTCCTCGCCCCGCATGCACAGGGTGCGCTGCAACAGCAGGCGGGTCGCGAAGATCGGGCTTTGCAACCGCTCGCAGCGGTCGTGGATGAAGCCGTAGCCTTCGCGCAACAGGGCGAGGGTGCTGTCCGGGGCGGATGCTCGGGGAATCGGTTTCATGGGCGTTCGTCCTGCCTGCCTGGCTCGCGCTAAACGACGGCGGGCTTATCGCGAAGTGTTCGTCTCTACTAGACGACTGCCGGCGCGGGCGGCGAATTCCGAGGTGCGGATGAACGGAAGCTGGCCCCGGCATTTTGGGCCGCCGAGGGCTTGGGCGCTCCGCCGTCCGTCCAGCCGGGGGAATCCGCCTCCCGTCGCGAAGTCGATCATCAGAGGTCGGTCGGCCGCCCGAGGGGCGGGCGGCGCATTCCACCTGGACACAGCGGGCCCCCATGAGCACGAGCGAAAAAGCACTGGAGTTGAAGGCTTGGCATCTGCTGCTGGAAGACGATGCCTACCGACTGGACTTCCCGGAGGATTTCCACGGCACCCTGATGGCACGCGCCGACGAATTGAAGCGGCGCCATGTCATCGGGACGGAGGAGTGGCGGACCCTGAAGGACGTGGCGGATTCGGTGTACGCGCGCACGATGCGAGCCCTCGACGAGCAGCGCCGCGACTGCGTGAATACGGCTTCCATCGACCTGGGCGGGACGGACTGAGAGCCGCTTCGGCGCAATGCCCGCGCACCGACCGGCTTCGCCGGCAAGCCGCGCCGCCGGGTGAAGCCGGTCGGGAAGACCCGGTTGGGCAGACTTGGTCGGGAAGACCTGGTCAGGAAGGACCCGGTTGGAGTGACCCGGTCGAGAAGACTCGCTTAGAAGACCCGGCCGGCGTTGCCCTCAATTCATGGCCGCGTTCGCTTCTTCCTCTCGACGCGCCCGTTCCTGGGCGCTGAAGCATTGCCAGCGCCAGGCGTCCGCCAGCATGCGGTCGAGGGAATGGCGGGCCCGCCAGTCGAGCTCTCGCTCCGCCTTGGCCGGGTCGGCCCAGCAGCGCGCCACGTCGCCCGGACGGCGCGGTTCGAAGACCAGCGGGATGTGCACGCCCGTCACCCGCTCGAAAGCCTTGACCACCTCCAGCACCGAATAGCCGCGCCCGGTGCCCAGGTTCCACACCTGGGCGCCTTGAGCGTGGCGCAGGAAATCCAGGGCGCGCAGGTGGCCCTCGGCTAGGTCCGTCACGTGGACGTAGTCGCGGACCCCGGTGCCGTCCGGGGTCTCGTAGTCGGAGCCATAGACCCGCAGGGCCGGGCGTTCCCGCGTGGCCACCTGCAACAGGTAGGGCAGCAGGTTATTGGGCGTGCGCGGCGGCGCTTCGCCCAGTTGGCCGGACTCGTGGGCGCCGATGGGATTGAAATAGCGCAGCAGCCCCACCGACCAGCGCGGGTCCGAGGCCGCCAGGCTCTTCATCACGTTCTCGGCCATCAGCTTCGACTGGCCGTAGGGGTTGGAGGGCTGGCCGGTCGGGCAGGTCTCGGCGATGGGCATCCGGTCGCGGTCGCCATAGACGGTGGCCGAGGAACTGAAGACCAGCGTGAAGACCCCGGCGTCGGCCATGGCCTGGCACAGGGCGAGGCTGCCGCCGACGTTGGTATCGAAGTAGCGCAGCGGCTCGCGCACGCTTTCGCCCACGGCTTTGAGGCCGGCGCAGTGGATGACGGCCTCGATGGGGTGCTTGGCGAATACCAAATCCAGCGCGCCCCGGTGGCGGACGTCCGCCAGGACGAAGCCGGGCCGGCGACCGGCTAGGCTGGCGATGCGTTCCAGGGCCGACCGGGAGCTGTTGCACAGGTTGTCCAGGATCAGCACCTCGTCTCCCCGCTTCATCAACTCCACGACGACGTGAGCGCCTATGTACCCCGTACCCCCGGTCACCAGAATCATCGGTATTCCCCTCTCTTCTTGGCCATGACAGCGGCCCTGGGGGCAGCCGGTTGTTGCCGGTCCCGGCCAGCGGGGGCCGGATGGGACTGCGATTGAGAGTGGAGGGCAGGGGCGGCGGAGGAGTTCAAGGCAACCGGCGACCGGTCGGCGCATTTCATCGGTTGGCCCGAACGGAGGGGGAACGGTGGGGGGAGCGGCTTCTCCAATTTTCACGAGCGCGCAGACGTCATGTCGGGCCGCGCGTCACGACAACCATTGACCCGGCGAGGCGGCGACAGCCCCTTCTCGAGCGTCCATAAAGGAATTCCCGATGAATGTTGTAGAGCAGCCCGATCAGACCCGTCCCGTCGAGCGGAGCGAGGACTCGGCGGCGACGGCCACCGCGCGGCCGACCCTGCTGTGCCTGTCCCACCTGCGCTGGGGGTTCGTCTACCAACGGCCCCAGCATGTCCTGTCGCGGCTCGCCCGGGACTACGATGTGCTGTTCTTCGAGGAGCCGGTCTTCACCGACACCCGCGAGCCGCGGCTGGAGCATTCCCAGCCCGCCGACGGCGTGACCGTGCTGGTGCCCCAATTGCCGGGTGGGCTGAGCGAGGAGGCGATCGCCGCCGCCCAGCGCGAGCTGCTCGACGGCTACCTGGCGGAGCGCCCGTCGAGCGACCTGCTGCTCTGGTACTACACCCCGATGAGCCTGGCCTTCACCGAACACCTGAAGGGCCAGGTCACCATCTTCGACTGCATGGACGAACTGTCGGCGTTCAAGTTCGCCCCGCCGAAGCTGGTGGAGATGGAGCGCCAGCTCATGGCCCGCGCCAACGTCGTCTTCACCGGTGGCTACAGCCTGTGGGAGGCGAAGCGCCAGCACCACGGCAATGCCCATCCGTTCCCCAGCAGCGTCGACATCGCCCACTTCGCGGCGGCCCGGCGGGCCCTGCCCGAGCCCGAGGACCAGGCGTCCATTGCCCATCCCCGCCTGGGCTTCTTCGGCGTCATCGACGAACGCTTCGACATCGACCTGGTGCGCGAAGTGGCGACCCGGCGCCCCGACTGGCAACTCGTGCTGATCGGGCCGGTGGTGAAGATCGACCCAGACAGCCTGCCACGGCTGCCCAACATCCATTACCTGGGCGCCAAGCTCTACACCGAGCTGCCGGCCTACTTGTCGGGCTGGGACGTGGCGCTCATGCCCTTCGCGATCAACGAGTCGACCCGCTTCATCAGCCCCACCAAGACCCCTGAGTACCTCGCCGGCGGGCGTCCGGTGGTGTCCACGCCGATCCGCGACGTCATCAGCGGGTACGGCGACAGCGGCGTGGTGACCATCGCCGACACGCCCCAGGCGTTCATCGCCGGCATCGAGGCGGCGCTGGACATGAGAAAAGACCCCGAGGCGTTCGCCATGCGCGCCGATGCCATCCTCGACGGCATGTCCTGGGACAAGACCTGCGCGGACATGAAGGAGCAAATCGAATGCCTCAGGTAACCCTCGACGCGGCCCGCCAGGGGCCCTCCCAGTGCGCGGAAACCGGCGCCTACGACTACCTGATCGTCGGCGCCGGTTTCGCCGGCAGCGTGCTCGCCGAGCGCCTGGCCGAGGGGCTGGGGCGGAACGTGCTGCTGATCGACCGCCGCGAGCACATCGGCGGCAACGCCTACGACCACGAGGACGCCGCGGGGGTAATGGTCCACCGCTACGGGCCGCACATCTTCCACACCAACGCCCAGCGCATCGTCGACTACCTGTCGCGATTCACCGAGTGGCGCCCCTACGAACATCGGGTGCTGGCCCGCGTGGACGAGCACCTGGTGCCGATCCCGATCAACCTGACGACCCTGAACACCTTGTACGGGCACGCCATGGACGAGGAGCAGGCCAAGGTCTTCCTGGCCGAGCGGGCCGAGCCCGTCGAGCCGATCCGGACGTCGGAGGACGTGGTGATCAACCAGATCGGCCGGGAACTGTACGAGACGTTTTTCCGGGGCTACACCCGCAAGCAATGGGGGCTGGACCCCTCGGAGCTGGATAAGTCGGTCACCTCGCGGGTGCCGACCCGCACCAACGAGGACGACCGCTACTTCACCGACACCTTCCAGATGATGCCGCTGCACGGCTATACCCGGATGTTCGAGCGGATGCTGGACCACCCGCGCATCGACCTGCTGCTGTCCACGGACTTCAAGGACGTGCGCGAGCGGGTGAACTACCGGCACCTCATCTACTGCGGGCCCATCGACGAATACTTCGACCACTGCTTCGGCCGGCTGCCGTACCGCTCGCTGCGCTTCCAGCACGAGACCCACGAGCAGGCGCGCTTTCAGCCGGTCGCGGTGGTCAATTACCCGAGCCAGGACGTGCCCTACACGCGGATCACCGAGTACAAGCACCTGACCGGCCAGGAACACGCCCACACCAGCATCAGCTATGAATTCCCCTGCGCCGAGGGCGACCCCTACTACCCGGTGCCCCGGCCGGAGAACGCCGAGCTGTACAAGCGCTACAAGGCCCTGGCCGACGAGACCCCCAACGTCACCTTCCTGGGGCGGCTGGGGACCTACAAGTACTACAACATGGACCAAGTGGTGGGTCAGGCGCTCGCCCTGTACCAGCGCCTCGCCGAGGCTCAGGGCGTCGACGCCGAGTCCCAGGCGCCCATGTCCGGCCGCGAGGCCCGGCCCGGGTCGGCCGCCGTGGGGACCCCGTAGTGCGCGAGCGGGTCTTCGACAGCTTCCTGCTGGCCGGTTACGAGTGCTCGACCCAGCGCCGGGCCGACGGTTGCCGCCTGGACCTGCTGGCAGCCACCGGCCACGATCGCTGGGCCGCCGAGGACTACCGGCAGCTCCGCGCCCTGGGCATCCGCTGTGCCCGGGACGGGTTGCGCTGGCACCTGATCGATGCCCGGCCGGGCCATTACGATTGGAGCGGCTTCCTGCCGATGCTGCGGGCCGCCCGCGCCCATGGCATCCAGGTGATCTGGGACCTCTGCCACTACGGCTACCCCGAGGGCCTGGATATCTGGCGCCCGGCCTTCGTGGAGCGCTTCGCCCACTTCGCCGGGGCGGTCGCCCGGGTGATGCGGGAAGAGGGGCTGGAGACCCCCTTCTTCTCGCCCATCAACGAAATCTCCTTCTGGAGCTGGGCGGGGGGCGAGGTGGCCTACTTCAATCCCGGCGACCGGGGCCGGGGCCAGGAATTGAAGCATCAACTGGTGCGGGCCAGCATCGCGGCCATCGAGGCCATTCGCGAGGTAACTCCCAGGGCCCGCTTCGTCCAGTGCGATCCCTTGATCAATGTCGTGTCCGCCTCCCCCCGCCGCGAGGACATCGACGGGGCCGAGGGCTATCGCCAGGCGCAGTTCGAGGCCTGGGACCTGCTGACGGGACGAAGCTGGCCGGGGCTCGGCGGGCGCGAGGACTACCTGGATATCCTCGGCGTCAACTTCTATCCCCACAACCAGTGGTATTTCAACGGCGCCACGGTCGGCCAGGACGACCCCCGCTACCGGCCCTTGGTGGGCATGCTGAGCGAAGTCCACCACCGCTACCGGCGGCCGATCCTGATCTCCGAGACCGGCGCCGAGGGCGACCAGCGGGTGCCCTGGCTGCGCTATGTCGCCGACCAGGTGGCCCAGGCCCTCGACCGGGGCCTGCCGGTGGAGGGCCTGTGCTGGTACCCCTTCCTCGACTACCCCGGCTGGGACAACGAGCGCTATTGCCCGACTGGCCTGTTCGGCTATGCCGACGGGGAGGGCAGGCGCTCCTGCCATCACCCCCTGGAAGCCGAACTGAACAAATTCAGGGCGCGCTTCGGCGCGCCGTCCCAACTCGCTGACGAGGTATCCGCCTAGGCTCGCCGATGAAGACTGAGCAGTCCCCGATCCCCGACCTGCCGAATACCGCCCTCGCGTTCCTCTGGCGCTACGTGAGGCTCCGGCCCTGGCACTTCTCGACCATGCTGTTCCTGATCATCGGGGCCGCCGGTTGCGCGGTCGCGGTGCAGTACGGGATGAAACTGCTGGTGGACGCCATGGCCAAGGGCGACAAGCAGGCCGGCCACGTCTGGCTGCCGTTCACCCTGTTCATCACCCTCATCGTGGTGGAGAACGTGTTCTGGCGGGCCGGCGGCTGGCTGGGCTGCCGCACCGTGGTGGCCAGTTGCGCGGACCTGCGGATCGACCTGTTCAACTACCTCACCGGCCACCCGATGCGGTATTTCTCCCAGCACTTCGCCGGCTCGCTGGCCAATCGCATTTCCTCGGCCGGGGCGGCGGCCGGGTCGATCTACGGCGGGCTGGCCTGGAAGATCATGCCGCCCTGCGTCGACTTCGTGGGAGCGGTGATCGTCCTCTGCACCGTACAGTTGCCCATGGCCCTGGCGCTGATCGCCTTCGTCGTCGCGGTGGCCTCGCTGATCACCCTGATGGGCGTGCGCGGTCGCAACAAACACGTCGCGTTCGCCTCCCAGGCCGCCCGGGTGGGTGGCGAGATCGTCGACCTGGTTTCCAACGTCTGGACCATCAAGGCGTTCTCCGCCCGCGACCGGGAACGGCTGCGGCTGGAGCAGGCCATCGGCGTCGAGGCCAGCGCCCAGCGGCGGAGCTGGATCTACCTGGAGAAGGCCCGGGTGGTGCACGACTTCTGCCTGTCCATCATGGCCGGCGGCATGCTGGGCTGGGCCATCCTGCAATGGCTCGACGGGCGGGTGACCCCCGGCGACGTGGTGATGGTCAGCGCCCTGACCTTCCGCATCCTGCACGGCTCCCGGGACCTCGCCCTGGCGCTGGTGGACACCACCCAGCAACTGGGGGTGATCGCCGAGACCCTGCGGATCATCGTCCAGCCCCATGGCCTGAGCGACGCCCAGGACGAGCTTGCGCCGACCCGGGGCAACATTCGCTTCATCGATGTCAGCTACAGCCACGCCGACGGTCGGGGCGTCTTCGAGCACTTCTTCCTCGACATCCCGGCGGGCCAGTCGGTGGGCATCGTCGGCCCCTCCGGCGCGGGCAAGTCCACCCTGGTCAACCTGATGCAACGGCTGGACGACGTGCGCAGCGGGGTGATCCTGATCGACGACCGTGACATCCGCTCGGTCAGCCAGGACAGCCTGCGCAAGCAGATCGCCGTGGTGCCCCAGGAACCCGCCCTGTTCAACCGCAGCATCTACGAGAACATCGCCTACGGCCAGCCTGGCGCCACCGAGGAACAGATCGTCGCCGCCGCCCGCCAGGCCTACTGCGACGAATTCATCCGCGCCCTGCCCCGGGGCTACGACACCGTGGTGGGCGAGCGCGGCGTGATGCTGTCCGGCGGCCAGCGCCAGCGCCTGGGCTTGGCCCGGGCGTTCCTGAAGAACGCCCCGATCCTGATCCTCGACGAAGCGACCTCGGCCCTGGACTCCGAATCCGAGGCCAAGATTCAGATGGCCCTGAAGGACCTCATGCGCGGTCGCACCGTCCTCGCCGTGGCGCACCGCCTGTCCACCGTGGCCCACTTCGACCGGATCATCGTCCTGGATGCCGGCCGGGTGGTGGAAGACGGTGCCCCCGAGGCGCTGCGCAAGCACGACGGGCTGTTCCACCGCCTATGGCTGGCTCAGGGGATGGAATTCGATAAATGACAACGGGCCCGGCCGCGAAGGTGCCGGGGCCCGGCGGCATCCCGTTCGCGCGTCCGGCCGAGAACGCACGGGGAGACGGTGGACGAGCCGGTGCCCAGGGAATGAGCACGGTGCTGGCTTCTGCAGCTCTGTTCCCTTCGACTTGGTGATCATGTCCACCCTATACGCGTTCAGATCCTGGAAATCCTTGACGCTCCACGCATGCGGCGGTAGCCGATAGCCGTTTCTCGCGGTGTCCTGGGAATTAGATCGCCGTTGAGGCGCAGGATGACGAACGACACGATCACGCCCGGATATTCCGCCAGGCGCTTCTTGAAGGAGGCATCGTCAGATCAGGGGGGGCTTTTCCGGGCGAGCGGGCCCGTGCCTTTCGCGTCCGCGCCATGGCACATGGCGCACCTCTCCATGAACAGCTTTCCCCGTTGCCGCCATGGGCACCGGAAACGGGACGATGCACGATGCGATGGCCACCAACGGTAAAAGTGTCTGCCCACCCGCATGCTGATTCTCTGCTTCTTCTCGGTCGTTATCCGGCGGCCCGGCTATTTCGCACTCGATGGGTCAAGGGCTCGATCCGAGACATGGGTTCCAACCGGCCGATATCCCGGTGCGACGTATCGCTTGTCCCCCCTCCGTCATACCGGCCTGTATGGTGTCGCCAAGGCATGCAAGCCCTCGGCGGTCAGCGTGTTGAGGAAATGATCATGTTCGGGCGCCATGGAGACCGAGCGGGCGCTCGCAGGTCGCGTCCGTCCTCCTGCCGTTCCGCTCCGGCCATTGGCGCAAGCTGATGGCGGCACCTGCCGGGGCACATGCGGGATGCGGTCGTGCCATTCCCTGGTAGTTCCTCCTGTCGCTTCGTGTGCAGGGGTGTCGAACATGTCGCCGACCAGGCGACCAAGACGGATCGTGAAGTCGATGCGCCAGAGGTGGGACGGCTCAACGGCGCCTGCAGGCCATCGATTCGACGAGGCGCCTCGCGACGCGGCCCGGGTCGTAGCCGGCGAAGGAAACCAAGGCGGAAAAGGGCGCCTTGGGGGGGCGCCAACCCACGCGTGGCGACTGGCGGAAGCCGTGCGGTTGGCGGTGGACCGCGGCGATCGTCGAAATCGACTCGTCCCGCCGTCGGTGATCCGCGAGTCGTTCGGATGACGGCCCTCATGACCGCCATCGCCGCCACGAGGCGTAGCGCCCGACGAGCCGCTTCCAGGCCGTCCGGCCTGTTTGACGGAGGGTCGGACGCCTCCTTACAGTGGGGCCTTCGAACGCCGCCCCCGCCCGAAGCCATGATCGATCTTTCCTTGCTCCTCGCCTTCCTCGCCGCCGCCACGCTGCTCACGGTCACGCCTGGCGTGGACACCGCCCTGGTACTGCGCGCGGCGACGGCGGACGGACGGCGGCCAGCCCTCATGGCCTCCCTGGGCATCGCGTTGGGCTGCCTGATCTGGGGCGGCGCGGTGTCCCTCGGGCTGGGCGTGCTGCTGCAGGCATCGGAGCTGGCCTATACCGTCATCAAATTCGCCGGCGCCGCCTACCTGATCTGGCTGGGCGCGCGGTTGCTGCTCGGGCCGGGGCAATCGCTCGCCCCCACGGCGGACGCCCCCGCCGGTCGACCGGGCGGCGCCTTCTGGCGCGGCTTCCTGACCAACCTGCTCAACCCCAAGGTCGGTGTGTTCTACGTCACCTTCCTTCCCCAGTTCATCCCGGCCGGCGCCCCCGTGGCGGGTTACTCCTTCTTCCTCGCCTGCCTGCATGTCGCGCTGACCCTCGCCTGGTTCGGCATCCTGATCGCCGCCCTGGCGCCCCTGGGCCGCTTCCTGCGCCGCCCCGCCACGCTGAAGGCGCTGGACCGGCTGACCGGCGGCGTGCTCGTCGCCTTCGGGGCGAGGCTCGCCGTCTCGTCCGCCCGATGAGCGCGCGCGCCCGGCGCGCCTCCCTTCAACCCCCGGCTCCCCGCCTGCACAGGATTTCCATGGAACCCACTCAGCCCACCCTCATCCGCGAAACCTTCCCCGTCGGCCCGTTGCAGTGCAACTGCACGTTGATCGGCGATCCCGCGAGCCGGCGCGCCATCGTGGTCGATCCGGGCGGGGAGCCCGAGCGCATCGTGGCGCGGCTGGAGGCCCATGGGTTGAAGCTGGTGGCGATCATTCACACCCATGCCCACCTGGACCACTTCCTGGCCTCGGGCCAGTTGAAGGCCCTCACCGGCGCCACCTTGCACCTGCACAAGGACGATCGTTTCCTCTGGGACAACCTGGAAGCCCAGTGCCGGCTATTCGGCGTGCCCTACACGCCCGCGCCGGCGCCGGATCAGTGGCTGGCGGACGATGAGGCGCTGGCCTGCGGCTGCGGCGTGGCGCTGCACACGCCGGGGCACACCCCGGGCTCCATGAGCTTCTGGTTCCCCGAGGCCAAGCTGCTGATCGCCGGGGACACGCTGTTCCGGGGTGGCGTCGGGCGCACCGATCTGTGGGGCGGGGACTACGCGACCCTCGAGCGCTCGATCCGCGAGCGCCTGTATCGCCTCGACGAGGACGCCACGGTGGTCGCCGGCCACGGCCCGGATACCCGGCTAGGCGACGAGATGCGGCACAATCCCTTCGTGCGCGCCTGATCCGGCGCCCGGGAATTTCCCTTCGCTGGCTGGCTCTAACGCCTCGCCCCGTTCCGGGGGCTTCCCGTCAGGAGCCCAGTCCATGTTCCCATCGAGCCGCTTTCTCATCGCCGCCACCGCCATAGCCCTGCTGGCCGGTTGCGCCTCGCCCAATCCCTATGAAAATCAAGGCGGCGGCGGTCGCAACCGGACGGCCACCTACGGCGGGCTCGGCGCCTTGGCCGGCGCGGTGGCCGGCGCCGCCATCGACCACAACCATCGCGGCAAGGGCGCGCTGATCGGCGCGGCGGTGGCGGGCGCGGCGGGGGCCGGCTACGGCTACTACGCCGACCGCCAGGAGGCGGAGCTGCGCCGCAGCATGGAGGGCACCGGCGTGCAGGTGCAGCGTCAGGGCGACACCATCCAGTTGATCATGCCCGGCAACATCACCTTCGCCACCGACTCCGCCGATATCGCCAGCAACTTCTATACGCCGCTGAACAACCTGGCGACGTCGTTCAAGCAGTACGACCAGAACAGCATCGAGATCGTCGGTCATACCGACAGCACAGGCTCCCACCAACACAACATGGACCTGTCCCAGCGCCGCGCCCAGAGCGTGGCGAACTACCTGATCGCCCAGGGCGTGTCACCGCAGCGGCTGACCACCCGGGGCATGGGGCCGGACCAGCCGCTGGGCAGCAACGCCACCGAAAGCGGCCGGGCGCAGAACCGCCGGGTCGAGGTCACTCTGAAGCCGCTGCCGGGCGCCCAGGGCGCGGCTCCCCAACAGGCGCCGGCGCCCCAGCCGGGGACCGTGCAACAGTATCCGTAAGCGTCGAAGGCCCTCCCAGGAGGGCTTTTCCCTCCGTTCGTCGTATCGCTGCTGGCGCAAGGCCATTTGGCCCATTCCTGTCTAGACTCCACCCAGGCTCGCCATTTCCTCGGCGTCAAAGGCTCGCCGACCGAACGAAAAGGACCGATACGGAGGTCGCATGGAGGGCAGGTCCGTCCCCGTCAAGCGCAACGCTTCGCTTCCCCTGGCGGTCACGCTGATCCTGCTGGTCTGCCTGAGCGCCCTGGTGTATTGGCAGTGGACCGCCCTGGAGGAGCGTAACCAGCGCGAGTACCAGCAGCGCTTCGCCATGGAAGCCGAGGAAATCGCCAAGCGCATCGAGGCCCGCATGCAGGCCTACGAAATGGTCCTGCGCGGGATGTCCGGCGTGATGATCGGCAGCGACGAGGTGGACGCGGAGGAGTGGGCGCGGGCCGCCGACCAATTGCAGTTGCAGGAGCGCTACCCGGGCATCCAGGCCATCGCCTGGGCCCGCTACCTACGCGGCGAACAACTGCTGGCATTCCTCGACGGCCTGGCGGCCCAGGGCCGTCATGACCTCAAGCCTTTTCCCGATGGCGTCCGCGACGAATACCTGCTGGTGGACTACATCAGCCCGATGAACTGGCGAAACCGCCGGGTCATCGGCTACGACGTGCTCGCCGAGGCCACCCGGCGCGCCGCCGCCGACCAAGCCCGCAATGGCGGCGATCCGATCCTCAGCGCGCCGGTGACGCTCAAGCAGGAAACCGACAAGGACACCCAGAGCGGCGTGCTGCTGTTCATGCCGGTGTATCGCCCCAACCAGCCGGTCACCACCGAGGAAGAGCGCCGGCGGGCGCTGCTCGGCATGGTCCTGGGCGCGTTTCGTATCCATGACCTGTTCAGCGGCATCCTCGGCACCCAGGCCGAGCTGTTCCACGTCCAGCTCGAGGATTCCCAGACGCCCGGCGCCGCGCTGCTGGACAACGGCGACGGGCACGAGGCGCGTTTCCATTTCCGCCAGCGCTTGCAAGTGTTCGGACGGGACTGGGAGGTGACGCTTTCCAGTCGGCCCCTATACGAGGCGGCGCTGAACACCAACCGCCTGACCTTCAGCCTATGGACGGGCCTGGCCGCCGCCGCCCTGCTGTCGCTGCTGGTGGGCGGTTTCCTCTATACCCGCGAGCGCGCCCTGCGCGGCGACCGGGAAGTGGCGGAGCAGTTGCGCGAACGGGAAGAGCGCATTCGCCTGCTGCTGGAGCGGTTGCCGGTGGCCACCCTGTTGTGCGGGCTCGACGGGCGCATCGAGTTCGCCAACCGCAGCGCGGGGGTTCTGCTGGGCTGCCACTCGGACGAACTGCTCGGAGAGCGCGTGCGTCGTTACCTGCCCGAACTCGGCGGCACCGAGGGCTTGTCCCAGGACACTGCGTTCGGCGACCTGGGCGAACATCAGGTGCGCCGCGAGAACGGCGCCAGCGTGCCGGTGGCGGTGAGCCTGAACATCCTGAGCCAGGAGGGCGAGACCGGGTACCTGCTGAATCTGGTCGACCTGCAGGCGCGCAAGATGGCCGAAGAGCGCTTCCGCCTGGTGGTGGAAGCCTCGCCCAACGCCATCGTGCTGGTCGATCAGGAGGGCCGGCTGAACTTGGTCAACCGCCAGACCGAACAGGTGTTCGGCTACACCCGCCAGGAACTGCTCGGCAGGCCGGTGGAAATGCTCCTGCCGATGCCGCTGCGGGAGGATCACGTCAAGGTCCGTAATGCCTTCCTCGCCCAACCGGAAACCCGGCGGATGGGCAAGAACCGCGAGCTGTTCGGCCTGCACCGGGACGGCCACCTGGTCCCGCTGGAGGTGGGGCTGTCGCCGATCCGCAATGGCGACGATGTGCTGGTCCAGGCGGTGATCATCGACATCACCGAGCGCAAGGCGGCGGAACAGAAACTCCGGGACCAGGCCGAGCAATTGATGCTGGCGAACCGCTACAAGTCGGAATTCCTCGCCAACATGTCCCATGAGCTGCGCACGCCGCTCAACAGCATCCTGATCCTCAGCGACCAGTTGCGGCAGAACAGCGCCGGCAACCTCACCGAGAAACAAGTGAAGCACGCCGACATCGTCTATCGCGCCGGCAACGACTTGCTGCAATTGATCAATGACGTGCTCGACCTGGCCAAGGTAGAGGCGGGGCGCATGCAGCTCCGGTTGGAGCCGGTCAACGTGCAGGACATGCTGGTGGAAATCGATGGCAGCCTGAGGCCCCTGGCCGAGGTGAAGGGCCTGCGCCTGAACACCCACATCGCCCCGGGCGTGCCCCGCGCCATCCTCAGCGACCGCGTGCGCCTGAACCAGATTCTGCGCAACCTGCTGGCCAATGCCCTCAAATTCACCGACCACGGCGAGGTGGAATTGTCCGTGGGCCTGGAGGCCGGTCACGCGGGGGACACGGAAATGCTGACCTTCGCGGTGCGCGATACCGGCATTGGTATCGCCGCGGAGGAGCACGAGCGTATCTTCCAGGCCTTCCAGCAGATCGACGGCTCCGCCAGCCGGCGCTTCGGCGGCACCGGCCTGGGGCTGGCCATCACCCGCCAGTTGGTGTTGGCCCTGGACGGCGACATCAGCCTGCATAGCGAGCCGGGGGTAGGGTCAACCTTCACCGTGCGCCTGCCGGTCGCGGTGGTGCAGACCGAGGAGCCGCCGCCGGACAGCCCGCCAGTGCGCGGCGGCAAGGGCGAGCCGCTGCTGATCGTCGAGGATGACGTCAACTTCGCCTCGGTGATCGCCGAGAGCGCCCAGGGCCACGGCTTCGCCACGGTCCACTGCCGCACCGGCAAGCAGGCCTTGCAATTGCTTCAGGAGGAACGCTTCGCCGCGGTCATCCTCGACATCCTGTTGCCGGACATCAGTGGCTGGCAGATCTATCGCAGCCTGCGCACCATGCCCGGCTACGGCAACACGCCGGTGCACATCATCTCCTGCGTCCCGCAGCCCATGGACTGGAGCGAGGACAGCACCCGCTACCTGGTCAAGCCGATCGGCCGTACCGACCTGGAGCAGGTCTTCAATAACCTCCAGCAAGGCACCGCCGAGCCACGCCGGCTGCTGCTGGTGGAGGATGTGGAGACCGAGCGCGAGCACTACCGCGAGCACCTGCGCCAGCTCGGCTTCGAGGTTACCGCCCTGTCCACCGCCGAGGCGGCGCGGGCCGCCTATACCGAGGGCGAGTTCGACGCCCTGGTGATCGACCTCAACCTGCCCGATCAGCACGGCTTCGACCTCCTGGAGGCGCTGCAACGGGTACGTCCGTTGAAGGGGCTCCGGGTGGTGGTCAACACCGGCGTGGACGTCAACCAGAGCGCCTTGCAGCAATTGCGCCGCTATTCGGCGGTGGTGGTGCGCAAGGCCGGCCCCGACCTCGATGGGCTGAGCCGGGCCGTGCAAGGCTTTCTCGACGGCGTGCGGGACACCTCGCGGGTTAACGAGACGTCGCTGAAGGGGCTTCGCCTGCTGCTGGTGGACGACGACGTGCGCAACCTTTACGCCCTTAGCGCCATCCTCGACGACATGGGTTTTCGCATCACCACCGCCCGGGACGGCCAGGAGGCGATCGATACCTACCTGCGCGAAACCTTCGACGTGATCCTGATGGACATGGCGATGCCGGTGAAGGACGGCTATACCGCTACTCGTGAGCTCAAGACCGAGCACGGGTGCACCGTCCCGATCATCGCCCTGACCGCCCATGCCATGAAGGGCGATCGGGAGAAATGCATCACCGCGGGCGCCGACGATTACCTGGCCAAGCCAGTGGAGCGCCAGGACTTGCTGGACATGCTGCACCGCTGGCTCGATCCGGCCATGGACCGAGCGCCCGCGGACAAAGACGCAACCCTGCGGGGTCCGGTGGACACGGACGGCTGAGGGTGCGAAGTCGAGAATATGGGCCAGGGCGTCCGGGAGACGCGACGGACCGATGAAATCGCCGCCGCCGCGCTCGCGTCGGCGGCCTGTGGAGAGAAAAGATGACGCAAGCACAAATTCAAAGCGTCACGGAGCGAAATGTCCTACTCGTGGTGGACGACCGGCCGGAGAACTTGGTCGCCATGGAGGCGTTGCTGGAGGAGGGCGACTGGCTGGTACGCTGCGTCGACTCCGGCGAGGCCGCCTTGCAGCAGATGCTGGACGAGGAAGTCAGCCTGGTTCTGCTGGACGTTCAGATGCCCAACATGGACGGCTTCGAGGTGGCCCGGCTGATGCGCGGCAACCCGCGCACCCGCTACACGCCGATCATCTTCGTCTCCGCCATCGCCCAGACCCAGGACGCGGTGCTGCGCGGCTACACCTGCGGCGCGGTGGACTTCATCCTCAAGCCCTTCGACCCCCAGGTGTTGCGGCACAAGATCCATTCCCTGCTGGCCCACGAGCGCAACCGCCGCGACCTGGTGCACCTCACCCAACAACTGGACAGCGCCCGGGCGTTCAACGCCTCGGTGCTGGAGAACGCCGCCGAGGGCATCCTGGTGGTCGGCGAGGATGGCCTGATCAATTTCGCCAACCCGGCCATCGCGCAGATGCTCCACTGTTCGGTCACCGACCTGGAGGGCACGCCGCTGCTGGAGCGCCTGGCCCTGGAGGAGGGAGGCACCGACTGGAAACTGTCGGAGTTCTTCCTGGCCTGGAAGCGCGGCGAGGTCTACCGCTTGCACGATGCCAGCCTGCGAACCTTCGAAGGCGACCTGCTGCCGGTGGCGCTGTCCAGTTCGCCGCTGCCCCGCCTGCAGCGCTCCATGGTGGTCCTGGCCCTGGACATGTCGGTGGTTCGCCAACTGCATGCGCAACTGGAGTCCCAGGCCATCACCGATGCCCTGACCGGGCTGCTCAACCGGCGCGGTTTCCACCAGGCGGTGGACGCCTCCCTGGCACGCATCGGGCGCAGCGGCAAGCGCATCGCCGTGCTCTACCTCGACCTCGACGGCTTCAAGCGGATCAACGATTCCCTCGGCCACGACGCTGGCGACCAGGTGCTCCGGCGCGTCGGCGAGCAGCTCAAGAGCTGCATGCGCCCCTACGACGTGCTGGCCCGCATGGGCGGCGACGAATTCACCGCGCTGCTGGATTCCCTCGACCACCCGGAGGACGCGGCGCGGGTGGCGGAGAAACTCATCGAGCTGGTCTCGGTGCGCTACCGGGTGGACGGCATCGACGTCACCCTCGGCGCCAGCATCGGCATTGCCTGCTACCCCGAGTGCGGGCAGACCGTGGATGGCCTGCTGCGCGCCGCCGACATGGCGATGTACGAAGCCAAGCGCGCCGGGCGCCAGCAATACCGCTTCTTCTCGCCGGAAATGAACGGACGCGCCCGCTCCCGGCTGATGCTGGAGGAAAGCCTGCGCACCGCCATCGAGCAGAACGACTTCCTGCTGGTGTACCAGCCGCAGATCTACCTGGAGAGTGGCCGGCTGCGGGGGTTCGAGGCGCTGCTGCGCTGGCACCACCGGGTGGCCGGAATGGTGGCGCCCAACGTGTTCATCCCGCTGCTGGAGGAAACCCGCCTGATCAACCGGGTCGGCGACTGGATTTTCCGCCAGGGCGCGCGGCAATGCCGGCAATGGCGCGAGCGCTTCGGCGAGGAGATGGTGGTGAGCCTCAACGTCAGCCCGGTGCAGTTCGGCATGCCGCAATTGGCGGAGGAACTGCGCCTGGTGCTGGAGGCCAACGAGTTGGCGCCGGAGCAACTGGAAGTGGAGGTGACCGAGAGCGCCCTGATGCAGGACCTCGACAACACCCGCGAGCAACTGCGCCAGTTGCGTTCCCTGGGCGTGCGGGTGGCCATCGACGACTTCGGCACCGGGTATTCTTCCTTGGCGTACCTGCGCCATTTCGAACTGGACACCCTGAAGATCGACCGGCTGTTCGTCGCCAACATGCTGGACTCGCCCCGGGACGCGGCGGTGGTCAGCACCATCATCGACCTGGGGCGCAACCTGGGGCTGGAAGTGATCGCCGAGGGGGTGGAGACCCTGGAGCAACGCGCATGGCTGATCGAGCATGGCTGCTCGATCATGCAGGGCTTCCTGGTGGCGCCCGGTCTACCGGTGGCCGAGGCGGAGGTGTTCCCCCTGGAAGTGGACTGGAGTCGCCTGCCCCTGGCCAAGCCCGCCGGCTGACGGCCCCGTTCAGCGGGGCAGGGCGGGCGGGTATTCCTGGTGCAGGCGCGCCAGTTGCGCGTCCTTCTCCTGCCACAGGCGATTCACCCAGGCCTGGAATTCCGCCCGGTAGGCCGCATCGGCGCTGTAGTTGCGGCCGAGGAACTGCGGCGGGATCTCCAGTTGTTCGTAGCGCACCACCACCTGGCGTACTTGCCCGCTGAGGAAGGCCCAGAAGCTCGGCGCGCCGTCCGGGTAATGGATGGTGATGTTGACCATGGACTTGAGCTGCCGGCCCATGGCATCCAGCACGAAGGCGATACCGCCGGCCCTGGGCTTGAGCAGGTAGCGGAACGGCGAGTTCTGCTCGTCGTGCTTGGCCCGGGTGAAGCGGGTGCCTTCCAGGAAGTTGAAGACCGCCACCGGCACATCGCGGAATTTCTCGCAGGCGCGGCGGGTGGTGGCCATGTCCTCCCCCTGTTTCTCCGGGTGCCGCGCCAGGTAGGCCTTGCTGTAGCGCTTCATGAAGGGGAAATCCAGGGCCCACCAGCACAGGCCGATCACCGGGACCCAGATCAGCTCGCGCTTGAGGAAGAACTTGAAGAACGGCATGCGCCGGTTGAGGGTGTGTTGCAGCACCAGGATGTCCACCCAGCTCTGATGGTTGCTGGTCACCAGATACCAGCCGTCCTTGGCCAGGCGTTCGCGGCCCAGCAGGTCCCATTCGGTTTTCTGGGTCAGCCACATCCAGCCGCTGTTGCAGGCGATCCAGGCTTCGGCGATGGCGTTCAGCACGGTATTGCAGCGGCGCCGCACCGGCTTGAACGGCAGGCACAGCTTGACCAGGGCGGTGAGAAACAGCAGCCAGCACCAGAACAGGGTATTGGCGAACAACAGCAGGTTGGCGAGGACCCCGCGCACGACGGCGGGCAAGAAACTCAACATGCGGATCGAGCCTCCAGAGAGGCGCGCCCGAGGGCGCGCCGAGCGAGTCGGAGACCATCCGTAGTCCTTCACGGCGGTCAGAAAGGGCGCAAGGTTAACGTTTGTTCACTGGACTGCAAGCCTTGGCGCCGACTGACCGGTCGGACGGAAAACGAGGGGGCCGTCGCGCGGCCCCTTCGCGTCTCAGGCGCGGGCGGCCGCCTGGATCGCGGTGAGGGCGATGGTGTAGACGATGTCATCCACCAGGGCGCCGCGAGACAGGTCGTTCACAGGCTTGCGCAGGCCTTGCAGCATCGGGCCCACGCTGACCACCTGGGCGCTGCGCTGCACCGCCTTGTAGGTGGTATTGCCGGTGTTCAGGTCGGGGAACACGAACACTGTCGCCCGACCGGCCACCGGGCTGTTGGGGGCTTTCTGGCGGCCGACGCTGTCGATGGCGGCGGCATCGTATTGCAGCGGGCCGTCGATAGGCAGGCGAGGCTGCTGTTCCCGGGCGAGACGGGTGGCCTCGCGGACCTTCTCCACCTCCGCGCCGCTGCCGGAGTCGCCAGTGGAGTAGCTGATCATCGCCACCCTCGGCGGAATGCCGAACGCCTCGGCGGAGGCGGCGCTCTGCAGAGCGATTTCCGCCAGCTCGGCGGCGCTCGGGTCAGGGTTCACCGCGCAGTCGCCGTACACCACCACCTGCTCGGGCAACAGCATGAAGAAGACCGAGGACACCAGGTTGTAGCCAGGCGCGGTCTTGATCAATTGCAGCGCCGGACGGATGGTGCTGGCGGTGGTGTGCACCGCGCCGGACACCAGGCCGTCCACCTCGTCCAGGGCCAGCATCATGGTGCCCAGCACCACGCTGTCTTCCAACTGGGCCAGGGCCATGGGAGCGTTCAGCCCCTTGCCCTTGCGCAGCTCGACCATGGGGTCGACGTAGCGCTCGCGGATCAGGTCCGGGTCGAGGATTTCCAGCCCCGGGGGCAGTTCGATGCCCTGGGCCTGGGCCACCGCCCGCACCTCCTCCGGCTTGGCCAGCAGCACGCAGCGGGCGATGCCCCGGGCCTGGCAGATGGCGGCGGCCTGCACGGTGCGCGGCTCGGCTCCCTCGGGGAGGACGATGCGCTTGTTCGCCGCCTGGGCGCGCTTGACCAATTGATAGCGGAAGGCCGGTGGCGACAGGCGCAGTTCCCGGGGCGTGCCGCAGCGGGCGCGCAGCCAGTCCTGGTCGAGGTGGCCGGCGACGAAGTCCGTGACGGTCTCGGCGCGTTCCCGGTCGTCCACCGGGATTTCCTTGTTCATCCGGTTCAGGTTGGTGGCGGTGTCGTAGGATCCGGTGGAGACGGTCAGCACCGGCAGGCCCGATAGCAGCGCGCCCTTGCACAGCTCCATGATCCTCGGGTCCGGGGCGAAGTCGCTGCACAGCAGCAGGCCGGCCAGGGGCACGCCATTCATGGCCGCCAGGCTGGCGGCGAGGATGATGTCGTCGCGGTCGCCGGGGGTCACTACCAACACGCCCGGCTTGAGCAGGGGCACGGTGTTGGGCACGGCCCGGGCGCACAGCACGATCTGTTGTACCCGACGCTGTTCGTAGTCGCCGGCGTTGAGCACGCGCGCGCTCAGCAGGTCGGCGACGTCCCGGGTGCGGGGCGCGTTCAGCACGTCGTTCCACGGAATGCAGCCGAGCAGGCGGAAGCCCTCGCCGCGCAGCAGGGGCGAATGGGCCCGCAGGCGCTCGTCGAGGCCGGCCTCGCGGACCTTGTTGAGGATCAGCCCGACCACCTTCGGGTCCTGGGGGCCGCCGAAGGACTGGGCCTGGATCTCGATGCGGTCGGACAGCTCGCTGAGGCTTTCTTCCTCGGGCGCGGACACCAGCACCACCTCGGCGTCCAGGCTCTTGGCCAAGTGCGAGTTGACCCGCGCGGCATAGCTGGCGTGGCGGGTCGGCACCATGCCCTCGACCACCACCACATCCTTGTCCGCCGCGGCCTGCTGGTAGAGGCTGACGATTTCCTCCAGCAGGTCGTTCAACTGGCCTTCGCCGAGCATCCGCTCGACGTGGGCCAGGGCCAGCGGGCGCGGCGGCGTCAGGCCGAGGGTGCGGGCGATCAGCTCGGTGGAGCGCTCGGGCCCCTCGTCGCCGGGGTGCGGCTGGGCGATGGGCTTGAAGAAGCCGACCTTCAACCCGGCGCGCTCCAGGGCGCGCACCAGGCCCAGGCTGATGGAGGTGAGGCCGACACCGAACCCGGTGGGGGCGACGAAGAATGTATGCATCGAAAGTCCTCTATGAAGAGCCGCCTCTGCGCATCGGCATGGCGCGACGGGCTCGCGGGCGCGGGCGCCCGCCTGGGTGTTCGCGCGCGCCGCCGGATCCGGCGGCGCGTCTCAGGATTCCAGCAGCGTCAGGGTATCCAGGGCGATCTGTCGCTCCTCGTTGGTGGGCACCACCAGTACCCGGGGGTGATCGGAGGCGTGGATCGCGCCGCCGACGCCGCGCACGCAGCGGGCATTGGCTTCGTTGTCCAAGGCGAGGCGCAGCAGCCTCAGGTGGGCCACGGTCTTGCTGCGCACCAGGGGCGAGTTCTCGCCGATGCCTCCGGTGAACACCAGGCCGTCCAGTTGCGGCAGCGCGCAGCTCATGGCGGCCAGGGACTTGGCGAGGCGGTAGCAGAACACCTCGATGGCCAGGGCGGCGCCGGCGTGGCCGCGCTCCCGGGCCTGCTCCAGGCTACGCATGTCGTTCGACAGGCCGGACAGCCCCAGCAGGCCGCTGTCCTTGTTCAGCATCCGGTCGATTTCCTCCAGGCTCCAGCCCAGGGTGCGGGCCAGGTGGCCATGCAGGTTGGGGTCGACATCGCCGCTGCGGGTGCCCATCACCAGCCCTTCCAGGGGAGTCAGGCCCATGCTGGTGTCGCGGCTCTGGCCATCCACCACGGCGCAGGTGGAGCAGCCGTTGCCCAGGTGGGCGATCAGCCAACTGCTGTCGCCGATGGCCAGCCCCGCCATCTCCGCCGCGCGCCGGCTGACGTAGCGGTGACTGGTGCCGTGAAAGCCGTAGCGGCGCACGCCATGCTCACGGTACAGCGCCTCCGGTACCGCATAGCGGTAGGCGTGTTCGGGCAGGCTCTGGTGGAAGGCGGTGTCGAACACCGCCACCTGGGGCAGTTCGGGAAACAGGCCGAGGGCGGCGTCGATGCCCTGCAGGCTGGCGGGGTTATGCAGGGGCGCCAGGGGTGCGATGGCGCCGATCTCGGCGATCACCTCGGGGGTCAGGCGCTGCGCCGACGTGAAGCGCTCGCCGCCATGCACGACCCGGTGGCCGATGCCGTGCAGGTGCCCGCCGGAGGCTTCCCGCACCAGCGGCAGCAGGTGCGCCAGCGCCGCGCGATGGTCGCCCTGGGGGAGCGCCAGCGTGTCGCGCCGATCGCCCCGCTGCCAGCGCAGCACCGCCTCGGGGCCGCCCAGGCATTCGGCGAGCCCGTGCAGGGGGAATTGCGGGTCGGCCTCGTTGACCAGGGCGAACTTGATCGACGAACTGCCGCAGTTGATTACCAGGATGTTCCGTGCCGGCATCAGTCTTCCTCATTGAATGTGCTTCGCCCCGCTGCCGGCGATGCGTATACGCACCAGCCACAGGGAAAGGGCTGTCCCAGGCGGCGCTCGCGCTGTCGCGGATCGAGCACCCAGGGGCGATTCTGCCATGGCGGCTGGTGGCGCAGGTGCTGCGTATGGCCACAGGACAATTCGGCCACCCAGTGGCCATCCGGGTCGCGATGGAAGCCCTCCACCGTGGGCACCGGCGCGGCCCGTCCGTCCGCGCTCGGGTCGCATTCGGGCGGATCGCCGGGTAGACTTGGTCCTTCTCTATTCTTTTGCAAAGGTCTTGCACCATGCTGATCGCCGCCAACAAGGCTGTCTCCATCGACTATACCCTGACCAACGATGCCGGTGAGGTGATCGACAGCTCCGCGGGCGGCGCGCCGCTGGTGTACCTGCACGGTGCCGGCAACATCATCGTCGGTCTGGAAAAGGCCCTGGAAGGCAAGCAGTCGGGCGACGAACTGAGCGTGTCCATCGAACCGGAAAATGCCTACGGCGAATACAGCGCCGAACTGGTGGCGACCCTGGATCGCTCCATGTTCGAAGGCGTCGACGAACTCGAAGTGGGCATGCAGTTCCACGCCTCGGGGCCCAACGGCGGCATGCAGATCGTCACCGTGCGCGATATCGACGGCTCCGAGGTCACCGTCGACGGTAACCACCCGCTGGCCGGCCAGCGCCTGAACTTCCAGGTCAAGGTCGTGGACGTGCGCGACGCCAGCGCCGAAGAAGTCGCCCATGGCCATATCCATGGCGAAGGCGGCCACCACCACTGATCGCCGCGCCGTCCCTGCGGGGAGGTAGCGGCGCAGCCTCCGGCTGCTAAGCTCAGTGGAACCGGAAAGGCGCCTGCGGGCGCCTTTTGCGTCCGTTGCGCGGAATGCGCCATGTTTTCCAGGAGTCTGTCATGAGTGCCTTTCACGACCTCAACCTGCGTGCGCTGGACGGCCAGGACCTGCCATTGGCGCCATTCAAGGGCCGCGTGGTGCTGGTGGTCAACGTCGCGTCCAAGTGCGGCCTGACGCCTCAGTACGCTGGCCTGGAAGCCCTCTACCAGCGTTACCGCGAGCGGGGCTTCAGCGTGCTCGGCGTGCCCTGCAACCAGTTCGCGGGCCAGGAGCCGGGCAGCGAGGCGGACATCCAGGCGTTCTGCGAGGCCCAGTACGGGGTTACCTTCCCCATGGGCAGCAAGCTGGAGGTCAACGGCCCGGGTCGCCATCCCCTATACCGCCTGCTGGCGGGCGAGGGCGCCGAATTCCCCGGCGACATCACGTGGAACTTCGAGAAATTCCTGGTGGGTCAGGACGGCCGCGTGCTGGCGCGCTTCTCGCCTCGTACCGCCCCCGACGACCCCGCCCTGATCCAGGCCATCGAGAGAGCCCTCGGCTGATCCGGCCGCGCGGCCGACGAGGCGGCGCCCTCTTGCCGCCTCGCTTCTGAGGCCCGATCACCCCGATCAATAGTGCTGGGGGCGCGAGACGACCGGTCATATCCTCGCGCCATGACGCCTGACCGACTCGACAAACGCGACCTGATCCTCCAACGCGGCGCCCAAGTGATCGTCCATCGTGGCTACCACGCGACGGGCGTCCAGGAGATCGTCCAGGCCGCCGGCATTCCCAAGGGCTCGTTCTATCACTACTTCGCCAGCAAGGAAGAGTTTGCCCTGCAGGCGCTGGCGTACCTGTACGGGCCCCGCCTGGAGCGCTATGCCCAGGCCCTGAGCGATGCCAGCCGGTCGCCGAGGGCGCGTCTACTGGGCTACTACGGCGACCTGCGGGCCCGTTTCGCCAGCCGCTCGCCCCGTGCCTGCCATTGCTTCATCGGGAGCCTCGGCTTCGAGATGGCCGACCGTTCGCCAGCCATCGCCCTGCGGGTCGAGGCAATCCTGCAACGCGCCACCCAGATCCTCCAGGTCTGCCTGGAAGAGGCGCGCCAGGCGGGCGAATTGCCCGCCGACGAGGATTGCGAGAGCCTGGCGCATTTCATCACCGACGCCTGGCAAGGCGCGCTCACCCGCCTGAAAGTGGGCGAGACGGTTGCCCCGGTGGAGCGGTTCCTTGGACGCCTGGAGCGTCTGCTGCATCCCTGACACGCGCCTTGCGCGCACCCCCTGATACGACAACCGACCGGTTCTACCGGCTAAAGGAAACCCATGAGCGCAGCCGTCGATGCCCTGTTCGAACCTTTCCGCCTGGGGTCGCTGACCCTGCCCAGCCGCGTGGTGATGGCCCCCATGACCCGCTCTTTTTCCCCGGGTGGCGTGCCGGGCGACGACGTGGTCGAGTATTACCGGCGCCGGGCGGCGGCCGGGGTCGGCCTGATCGTCACCGAGGGCACCACGGTGGATCATCCGGCGGCCAACGGCTATCCCCACGTGCCGCGCTTTTACGGCGAGGACGCCCTCGCGGGCTGGAAGCGGGTGGTGGACGCCGTGCACGCCGAGGGCGGGCGCATCGTGCCGCAGCTCTGGCACGTGGGCAACGTGCGCCGCCTGGGCACCGAGCCGGAGCCGAGCGTGCCAGGCTACGGGCCCGTCGAGAAGCTCAAGGATGGCCAGGTGATCGTCCATGGCATGACCCAGGTTGACATCGACGCGGTCATCGCCGCCTTCGCCCAGGCTGCCCGGGACGCCCAGGCCATCGGCATGGACGGGGTGGAAATCCATGGCGCCCACGGCTACCTGATCGACCAGTTCTTCTGGGCCGAGAGCAATACCCGGGACGACGGCTATGGCGGCGATCTGGCCGGCCGCTCGCGCTTTGCCCTCGAGCTGGTCCGCGCCGTGCGCGCCGCGGTCGGCCCGGACTACCCGATCATCTTCCGCTTCTCTCAGTGGAAGCAGCAGGACTACAGCGCTCGCCTGGTACAGACTCCGGACGAGCTGAAGGCTTTCCTGGCCCCCCTGGCGGAGGCCGGCGTCGATATCTTCCACTGTTCCACCCGACGCTTCTGGGAGCCGGAATTCGAGGGTTCCGACCTCAACTTGGCCGGTTGGACCCGCCAGCTCACCGGCAAGCCCACCATCACCGTCGGGAGCGTCGGCCTGGACGGCGAGTTCCTGCAGTTCATGGTCAAGACCGACAAGGTCGCCCAGCCCGCCGGCCTCGAGGGCCTGCTGGAACGCCTGAACCGCAGCGAATTCGATCTGGTGGCGGTCGGACGCGCCCTGCTGGTGGACCCGGACTGGGCACGCAAGGTGCGCGACGGCCGCCAGCAGGACATCCTGCCCTTCAGCCGCGACGCCTTGACCCGCCTGGTCTGAACGGCCGCTCCGGCCTGGCTTATGCCAGGCCGGAGCGGCGGCTCCGCGCGGTAGCCCACTCCGCTCCAGGCACAGCGGGGCTGTGGGCCTGGGTCCTGAGCGAGGCGACGCCTACGCGCGGTTCGCCGGGAGCCGCCGCTCGCCCCCCTCGTTCACCCAGAACAACGTGGCGCCGGCGACGGCGGCGGGCATCATCAGGATATTAAGGAACGGCACCAGCAACGCCACGTACACCGCGCCGCCGAAGCCCAGGCTTTGCCAGCGCTTCTGCCGCAGCCAGGCGAGCATCTCGTCCCAGCCCAGCTTGTGGTTGTCCGCTGGGTAGTCAATGTACTGCACTGCCATCATCCAGACGCCGAACAACACCCACAGCGGCGTGGCGACCAGGTTGAGGCCGGGGATGACGCTCAGCACCAGCAGGGCCGCCGCCCGGGGCAGGAAGTAGCCCAGCTTGCGCAGCTCCCGACGTAGGGTGCGCGGGATCATCGCCAGCAGCTCGCCCCAGCGGAAGGGCGGGAAATCGTCCCGGCCACGCACCACCACCTCGACCTTTTCCGCGAGGAACCCATTGAAGGGCGCGGCGATCAGGTTCGCCAGCAGGGTAAAGGTGAAATAGATCATCGCCAGCACCAGCATCACGAACAGCGGCCAGAGCAGGTATTCGAGGAACCTCAGCCAGTCCGGCAGGCTCGGCATCATCACCTCCACCCAATGCCGGAATTCCCCCACGGCGAAGGTCACCAAGCCGACGAACAGCAGCAGGTTCAGGGTCAGGGGCAACAGCACGAACGCCCGCAAGCCGGGACGCAGCAGCAGTTTCAGGCCTTCGCCGAGGTAACGCGGGCCGCTCAGGGCAGGGGTGGGCATGGCGGATTCCATCGCAAGGAACACCCTGCGACGTTACCGGCTTTGCCGGGAAGGGAAAAGCAGGCCGACCGCACGGCCCATATCGAGGCGCGTGGTCGTGGCGTCATTCGGTGCAGGGTGTGCAGTCACCTCGGCACCGAGCCTGCCTGTGCTGGTTGGCCGTCATTCTGCCAAGCCCCTTTCGAGCAGGAGCAGGCTTTCGCACTGCAGCCCACGCAGTCCCGCCAAGAGGCCGAGCCAACAGGGATAGGCGAGCCGTTCTTCGTTTTGGGTTCGGGCGGGTGTAGTCGTGACGTCTGGCATACCGTCATGAGCGATATCGACGGCAGGCTGGACGCCAGAAAGGTCGTCCGGGTGCTGCGCCTACGCGTGTCGCCGGAAAGCAACGGGATGGAGCGGAGAGACATGCAGCGTCGACAGCATGGCTACCTGCTACTTTATCGCGTGAAGAGCCGTCGGACGCTGTGTGAGGCAGCTCCACAGCGCGAGGGCGGGGCCGGAGACGCCCCGGGATATTACCTGACGCATAGTCAATAGGTCGGGTGTGTGAGCCTTCCCTGGCTCGGCCTCGGATCAGATACGGAAGCTGTCCACCAAGTGTTTCAGCCGCGCCACCTGCTGCTC
>DAMBWF010000007.1:0-187007 GCA_032052615.1 Pseudomonadaceae bacterium | reverse complement strand
ATGCCCAGCAGCAGGATGATGGCCACCACGGCGATGAGGGTGGCGGCGATCGCCGAGGTGCGGAACTCGCTGAGCATCGCGTAGGCCTGCTCCTGATCCAGCACCAGGCCGACGTACCAATTTACCGAGGGCACGCCCCGCACCGGCATGAATGACACGAATTCCATGCCATGGGCACCGCGTACCTCCTGCACACCTTGGCTAATGCGAGGCGCCTCGCCGGACGGATAGAGTTGCGCCAGGGGCTTGAGCAGCGCGTCCTTGTCGGGATGCAGCAGCACCTTGCCGCTGGCATCCACCAGGAAGGCATGGCCGTGACCGGCGAAATCCAGGGAATTGATGATGGCGGTGATCGCGTCCAGGTCCATGTCGGCACCGGCCACGCCGAGCGTCTGGTTGGCGCTGCGGACCGGCGTGGCGATGGTGATCACCAGCTTGCCGGAGGACGCGGCGACGTACGGTTCGGTGACCACCGTCCCCTGGGTGCCGGTGGCGGATTTGTACCAGCCCCGGGTACGGGGATCGTAGTCAGCCGCCCGGTTGCCCGGCGGCACCGATACCATCGAACCGTCCTGCCCGCCGAAATAGCTGAGTTGGAAGCTGCCGCCATACACCGGCAAGGCAATGGCGCGAGCCGCAGCGCCGTCGCCACCCCGCTCGACCTGCTGGGCGATGGATTCGAGCAGGTGGATGCGCCCCTCCAGCCAGTTCTGGATGTTGCGCGAGCTCAGATCGCCGAGGGATTGCAGGGTCGCCTCCACATCCGCCCTGACCGACTGTCGCTCTCGATAGTCGTTGAACAGGACGAAGCAGGCGAACGCGACGGTCACCACCAGGGAAGCGGCCAGCAGGATCTTGTGGCTGAATTTCATGGAGTTGTACATGGGCACCCGATACGAAGGGAGTGAGTCAGGATGAGGCTCGCGGGGACCAGGCGGCCACGGGTATCCCATGCGTCGTCAGGAAGCCTGCCGAGGCACCGGGGATACGGTCATGGGAAAGTGGTCGCTGGCCGGTGATGGCATCCTGCGGGCGAGCCGGGCGCGCGATGGTACGGAAGGCGCCCGTCGGGCGCCAGCCCCTTCGGCGCCGCCATCCAGGCGGGCGCGACGGATTGAACCTTGGCGAAGACCGTTCAGTCAGCATGGTTCTGCTCCTGGAGGATGAGGTCTCATGACGATAGTCGCTTTTGCCCCTATCGGCCTTGCGCAACGCGTTTCCACCCGAGTGGCCTTCTTCATCGCCGGTTTCGGCATGTCCGCCTGGGCGCCGCTGGTTCCTTTCGCCAAGCAACGGGCCGGACTCGACGAGGCCAGCCTCGGGTTGCTGTTGCTGTGCCTGGGCATTGGCTCGTTGGTCACCATGCCGTTGACCGGCCTGCTCGCTCCCCGCCTGGGTTGCCGCCTGTTGATCGGCATGGCGGCCCTGGTCATCGCCGTCACGCTGCCGCTGCTCGCCACGCTGGACGCGCCGTTGGCCCTCGCGCTGGCGCTGTTTTTATTCGGCGCCGGGGTCGGCACGGTGGACGTCGCCATGAACATCCAGGCCGTGCTGGTGGAAAAAGCCGGCGACCGGGCCTTGATGTCCGGCTTCCACGGCCTGTTCAGCGTCGGCGGCATCGCCGGCGCGGGTGGCGTCAGCGCGTTGCTGTCGGGCGGCGTGTCTCCCTTGTCGGCGGCGCTGGCGGTCGGTGTCCTGATCGTGCTCGCCCTGCTCCTGGTGGGCCGTCATCTGCTGCCCTACGCGGAGGGAGAGCGCCAGGGCCGTGGCTTCGCCCTGCCCCACGGCATCGTGCTGTTCATCGCGCTGCTCACCGCCATCGCGTTCCTCGCCGAAGGGTCGATCCTCGACTGGAGCGCGGTGCTGCTCACCACCCAGGGCCACTTGCCTCCCGCCTGGGCCGGGCTGGGGTACACCGCATTCGCTATCGCCATGACGGTGGGCCGCTTGACCGGGGATCGTCTCGTGCAGGCCGTGGGCGGCCCGCGCGTGCTGCTGGCGGGCGGTCTGCTGGCCGCGGGCGGGATGGCCCTGGCGGCGACCGCCCACCATTGGCCGCTGGCCTTGACGGGATTCGCCCTGGTCGGTCTGGGTGCCTCGAATATCGTCCCGGTGCTGTATTCGGCGATCGGCCGGCAGCGGGCGATGCCTGCCCACCAGGCGGTGGCGGCGGTGACCACCCTCGGCTACGCGGGCATCCTCGCCGGCCCCGCGTTGATCGGTCTGGTCGCCCATGGTATCGGCCTGCCGCTCGCCCTGCTGGGCGTCGCCGCCTTGCTGGGGATCGTGGCGGCCAGCGCGCGGATCGGCGCCTGATGAGCTCAGGCGCGGGTGTCGATGGTGTTGCCCAGGTGAGGCGGATTGCTCGACGGTTGGGGCAACGCCTGGATCAGCGCCATGGCGCCCTGGGCCTGCATGTCGATGGCCTTCTTCAGGGTGAGCACCGAAACGTCGGAGGCCAGTTGGGCATCCTTCGCTCCGACGATGTCGGACGTGCCCATGTTGCCGCTGGCGTTGCCAAGCGCGGCGCCAGCCGTCGCGCTGGCTTGGGAAACCGCGCTGGCGATACGGGAAATATCCATGATGATGCTCTCCTCATGGCGGGCCGGGAGGGCCCTTCGGGAAATACGACCGCCGAGGCGGACGATGTTTCAGGCCTATCGACCGCAGTCCGCCGCTCTTTAGGCAAAGTCGATGGATGGTCGCGCGGCGCGTGGGCCGATCATGGACGTGGAGTTGAACCGGGTCTCGCTAACGAGACGGCATTATGACAAAAGAAGGCCGCCGGGCTAGGCTAGCCCTTTTGTCGTCTTCAGGGAGTTCCAGATGTCCAACGAAGCGGACGCCATGGCGCCGTTGCACGCGCACGAGGCACGGATTCTCGGTTGCCTGATCGAGAAGCAGGCCGCCACGCCCGAGGCCTACCCCCTGACCCTCAATGCCCTGGTACTGGCCTGCAACCAGAAGACCAGCCGCGCCCCCTTGATGAACCTGACACCCGGCCAGGTGGGCCAGGGGTTGCGCGCCTTGGAGGCCAGAGAGCTGGCGCGCCTGGTGATGGGCAGCCGGGCCGATCGGTGGGAACACCGTGCCGACAAGACGCTCGAATTGGTTACCCCACAGACGGTGCTGCTCGGCCTGTTGCTGCTGCGCGGCCCCCAGACCCTGAGCGAGCTGCATGGGCGCGGCGCGCGCTTGCACGAATTCGAGGATCTGGAGCAGGTGCGCCATCACCTGGAGCGCCTGCGCCAACGGGGCCTGGTGGCGATTCTGGGCCGCCAGGCCGGACAGCGCGAGGACCGCTACGTCACCTCGCTGTCCGATCCGGCGGACATGCAGGCGCTGCTGATGGCGCATCCGGAGGCCGGTGAAGCCCACGCGTCCGGTCCTGCGGCGACGAGCCGCCTGGACGAACTGGAAGCCCGCCTGGCCGCCCTGGAGGCGCGCTTGGCCGTCTTGGAGAAGCTCGGCTGAGGGGAACGCCCCGGTTGGCGGAACGTTTCGCGGCTGTCTCCCGCCTGGCTTGCCGGCACGGGAGCCGCCTCCCTACTTCTCTATAGGTATTGCCCTGTGACCCCGACACCCTCCCCATCCCCGATGAACGCCGATATCTTCGTCGGCGATAGCGAGATGGCCGGACTGATGCAGCGCCATGACTGGGCCTCGACCTCCCTCGGCTTGCCGGAGACCTGGCCGGAATCCTTGAAGCTGGCGCTCCGCATCCTGCTCACCTCGCGTTTCGACATGTGGATGGGCTGGGGCCCCGAGATCAACTTCTTCTACAACGACGCCTACCGCCACACCCTGGGCGTGAAACATCCCTCGGCGCTGGGAAGACCAATGCCGCAAGTCTGGTCGGAGGTCTGGGAGGCGGTGCGGGACCGGGTGGAGACGGTTTACGAGCAGGGACTTTCCACCTGGGACCGGGACCTGCTGCTGATTCTGGAGCGCGCCGGCTACCCCGAGGAGACCTACCACACGTTTTCCTACAGCCCGCTGCTGGACAACGAGGGTCGGGTCGCCGGGCTGTTCTGCGCGGTGGCCGAAGAGACCGACCGGGTCATCAGCGAGAGGCGCCTCGCGTCGTTGCAAGAGCTGGCGGCGGCCCTGAACGGGGTCGATGAACGCGACGGCCTGTTTCGCGCCGTGGCCTCGACCCTGGGCAATAACCTGCATGACCTGCCCTTCAGCCTGGTCTACCTGTTCGATCAATCGGAGGTTGCCCACTTGGCCTGCGCCAGCGGTATCGACCGCACCCACCCTTTCGCGCGCGCCAGGGTGGGCCTGCGGGAGCGTGGCGAGTGGCAACTGGAGCGGCTCCTGGCCGGCGAGCAATTCGAGCTGGAGATCGCCGAGGGAGGACCCGAATTGCCTGGCGGGGCATGGCAGCGTGCCCCAGTGAAGATCGCGATAACGCCCATCCCGGCCCAGGGTAACGGGCGCCCGGTGGGGTTCTTGGTGGTGGGCCTCAACCCCTACCGCTCCCATGACACGGACTACCCCGGTTTCATCGGCCTGCTGGCCGGCCAGATCGCTTCCACCCTCGCCAGCGTCGACGCCTACCAGGCGGAGCGCCTGCGCACCCAGACCCTCACCGAAATCGTGCGCATGCGCAAGCAGGCGGCGGAAGCGTTGCGCCGCGCCAACGCCGGACTGATCGCCGAGGTCGAGCAGCGCACCGCCGAGCGCGACCGGTTGCACAAGCTGTTCCAGCAGGCCCCCAGTTTCATTTGCGTGCTGAGGGGGCCGGAGCATGTCTTCGAGTTGACCAACGAAGCCTATGTGCAACTGATCGGGCACCCCGTGGCGCCCGGCCAGACCGTGCGCGAGGCCTTGCCGGAAATCGAGGGGCAGGGTTTCTTCGAGCGCCTGGACGAGGTTTACCGGACCGGCAAGCCTTATGTAGGGCGCAATGCCCCCATCCTCCTGCAGCGCCAGGGCGGCACGACGGAAAAGCGCTACCTGCACTTCATCTTCCAGCCGATCCTCGATGTGGACGGTTCCGTGTCCGGCATCTTCGTCGAAGGCAACGACCTGACCGAGCAGATCAATGCCGAGGAGGCACTGAAACGTCTCAACGAAACCCTGGAAGCCAAGGTCGCCGAACGCACCGACGCCCTGGCCCAGGCCCTGCGCGAGCTGCAGCGGGAGGTGGCCGAGCGGGAAACCATCCAGGAAGCGCTGCGTCAAGCGCAAAAGATGGAGGCCGTGGGTCAGCTCACCGGGGGCATCGCCCATGACTTCAACAATTTGCTGACCGGTATCCTGGGCTCCCTGGACTTGATGCAGCGGCGTATCGCGAGCGGGCGCCAGCAGGGCCTCGAACGCTATATCGACATGGCCACCGGAGCCGCCAATCGCGCGGCCGCCCTGACCAGCCGCCTGCTCGCCTTTTCCCGCCGCCAACCGCTGGCACCGCGCCCGGTGGACGCCAACCAACTGGTCGCCTCGATCCAGGACCTGCTGCTGCGCAGCATCGGCGAGGCCATCGCGCTGGAACTCCACACCGCCCGCGACCTCTGGCAGACCCGTTGCGATTCCAACCAACTGGAAAGCGCCCTGCTCAACCTAGCGATCAACGCCCGGGACGCCATGCCGCAGGGCGGTCGACTGACCATCGAGACCCGCAACGCGCTATTCAACGAGCCGCCAGGTCTGGAAGGACAGAACATGCAGCCGGGGCATTACGTCTGCATCAGCGTCGCCGACACCGGCACCGGTATGCCCCACGAGGTGGTGGAGCGCGCCTTCGAGCCGTTCTTCACCACCAAGCCGCTGGGCCAGGGCACCGGGCTCGGCCTGTCGATGGTGTATGGCTTCGCCCGGCAATCCGAAGGCTGGGCAAGGATCGAATCCAACCCCGGCCAGGGCACCCGGGTGAGCCTCTATCTGCCTCGCTACCTGGGACCCACGCCGACGCCCACCGCGCCGGAGGAGACCCAGCCGGGGAACAACGCCAGCGGCGACGTGGTGCTGGTGGTGGAAGACGAAGCGGCGGTGCGCGAGCTGGTGGTGGAGGTCCTCCACGACTTGGGCTGCAGCACCCTGGAGGCGGTGGATGGGCCGAGTGGCCTGCGCATCATCGAGTCCGGCCAGGCGCTGGACCTGTTGATCACCGATATCGGCCTGCCGGGGTTCGATGGTCGCCGTCTCGCCGAACAGGCGCGTGCGCTCCGGCCCGAACTGCGCATCCTATTCGTCACCGGCTATGCGGAGAATGCAACCTCGGCCGGCGGCTTCCTGGAGGACGGCATGGACTTGCTGACCAAGCCGTTCGGCCTGAGCGACCTGGCGGAGAAAATCCGCGAGATGCTCGGGTATGCCCGGCTGGACGTCCTGGAGCCGAGCGAACCCTGACAGGACACCCTCGGAAGACCGTGGTGTGAGTCGCCCTACGAACAACTTCTGGCAGGGCCTGCCCGGGAACGGTCGACGGAGCGATAGAGACGAGATTCGCCGGCCATGCCCCCGGCCCCGGACCCGGACCCGGAATGGACTTAGCCCGGGACCGGTCTGGTCCGAAACGACGTGCCGGACCTGCCCAAATAGGCCCCACTTCCCACTTAAATCGAAAAAATAACGGAAAATGGCGGCCCCCGAGGCGCATCGCGAGTAGAGTGCCGTCTTCGGGGGGCGGGCCCCGAACGCTTCTGCCTCAAGACGGCCCCTGCCTCTTCCGCCGAGCGTTCAGGTGGGCTATTTTCCCTCATCCTTTTTTTCGGGGTAGGACCTTGGAACGGCTAACACGTTTTCGAAGCGGCATCGAAGGGCTCGACACGTTATTAAAAGGAGGGCTCGTTGCCGGGGCCTCCTACATCATTCAGGGGCGCCCCGGCTCCGGCAAGACCATCCTGGCCAATCAGATCGGTTTCAACCATGTCCGCGACGGTGGACGGGTATTGGTCGCCACGCTGCTGTCGGAAACCCATGAGCGGCTCTTCCAATTCCTGTCCACCCTGAGCTTCTTCGACCCCAGTCGGGTCGGCGCGGACATCCAGTTCGTCAGCGCCTTCGACACGCTGGAAAACGAAGGCCTCGACGAAGTGGTCAAGCTGTTGCGCCGCGAGATCAGCCGCCAGAAGGCCAGTCTGTTGATTGTCGACGGCCTGCTGAACGCCCGCTCCCGGGCGGAAAACACCATCGACACGAAGAAATTCATTTCCGAGCTGCAAGGTCACGCCGCCTTCGCGGGTTGCACCGTCCTGTTCCTCACCAGTTCCCGCCTCGATGAAGGCAGCCCCGAGCACACCATGGTGGATGGCGTGATCGAACTGGGAGAGGAATTGTGCGGCGTTCGCTCGGTACGCCGGATCCACCTGCGCAAGACCCGTGGCAGCGGCGCGCTGTCCGGGCTGCACGAATGCCAGATCACCGACGACGGCCTGGCCATTTATCCCCGCCTGGAAAGCCTGATCGGCCACCCTTCCCGGCCCGACAACAGCGACCTGTGCCGCCTGAGTAGCGGCGTACCCACTCTCGACGAAGTCATCGAGGGTGGCCTGCCCAGTTCCTCGGTCACCCTGGCCATCGGCCCCTCGGGCATCGGCAAGACCAGCCTCGGCCTGCATTTCCTCGGTCAGTCCACGCCCGAGGAGCCCGGCCTGATGTTCGGCTTCTACGAACCTCCGCAGCGATTACGCATGAAGGCACGGATCATCGGCCTGGACTTCGACAGCCTGATCGAGCAAGGCGCCTTGAACATCGTCTGGCAACCCACCACCGAGGGGCTGATCGACGAGGTGGGCGCCCGCCTGCTCAAGCTCGTCGATGAACGCAAGATCAAGCGCCTGATGATCGACAGCCTGGGTGGGCTGGGTCGCCTAGCCTCCTCCCAGAGCCGCTTGATCGAGTACTTCTCGGTTTTGATGAACGAGCTGCGTGCTCGCGATGTCACTGTTTTTGCCACGTGGGAAATGCGTGACTTGTTCGGTAGCGATATCCATGCGCCCGGCCCTGAGCTTTCCAGCATCGTGGATAACTTGTACTTGATGCGTTTCGTCGAACTCAATTCGGAGCTCAAGCGCTTGCTTTCCATACTCAAGATGCGGGATAGCTTTTACGACCCCTCTCTTTTCGAAGTCATCCTGAACGAACATGGCATCTCTCTCAGCAAGGCATTCAAAAATGCAGCCACGGTGCTTTCAGGCTCTGCTATCCCGTTGCCTACTGAATAAGGCCGTTAGCCACAAGAACGGCCTCCTATGACGATTCTGATTGTTGATGACGAGTATCTGATAGCCGACATTCTGGGGTTCGCACTGGAAGACGAAGGCTACATGGTCGTTAAAGCCAGCAATGGCCGAAAGGGCTTGGACGTCCTCGAGCGCGAACGTCCGCAACTGATCATCACCGACTTCATGATGCCGATCATGGATGGTATGGAGTTCGCCACGGCGGTGAAATCCAGGCCGCAATGGGCGGAGCTGCCGATCATCCTGATGAGCGGCGCCCAGGGCAGCATAGGCCGGGCGAACGAACACCTCTTCGATGCGGTGTTCGACAAGCCCTTCGATATCTTCGCCGTGGTGGCCAAGGTCGAGGAGTTGGTTGGCAAACCCCAGTGAGCTTCGCTCGGCGAGGGGCGAGCCAGAATAAGGAACTCGCACCCCATACCGCCCGGCTACCGGCCGGGCAGGCCGATCGCCGGTACGGGCTCCCGTGATCGCCGACGGTATACTGGCCCCGCTCGTCATCGCACCGACACGCGCCTGATCATGACCGGCTCCGACCGAATCGCCAGTTCTCCTTACCGCCCTCCCAGCCTCTCCTCGCCGGTTCGCCTCACGCCCGGCGAATTGCTCGCTTCCTTGCAGGCCACCCTCCAGCGGCATCCCGGCGGACCCACCTGGCTGTTCGCCTATGGGTCGTTGATCTGGCGCCCGGAATGCCCGGCGCTGGAAGCGCGTCGCGCCCGCCTCCACGGTTACCACCGGGGCCTCTACCTGTGGTCGCAGATTCACCGCGGGACGCCGGAATGCCCCGGCTTGGTGCTGGGCCTGGACCGGGGTGGCTCCTGCACGGGGTTCGTCTATCGCTTGCCGGACGAGGAACGCGACGCTCATCTGCTGGCCCTCTGGCAGCGGGAAATGCCCGATGCCGCCTACCAGCCGAAATGGCTGCGCTGCCGGCTGGACGACGGTCGGACCCTCCAGGCTTTGTGCTTCGTCCTGCGCCGCGACCTGCCCTGCTATGCCGGCGCGCTGCCGGACAGCGTGCTGAGCCAAGTCTTCGCCGCCGCCCATGGCCATTACGGCAGCACCCGGGACTATGTCGAGCAGACCGTGCGGGCGCTGCGCGCCCATGCCATGCCCGACCGCCGACTCGAAGCCGCCCTGGCCCGCTGCGGGCGCCCCCAGGAGGCGTGACGCCCGCGTGAGGCCCTTGCCCTCGACTCGCTCCAGTGGGCTCCGCGCGCGGCGACGGCGACGCGGCTTCATGGCGTTCTCAGGGTTCACGGCTGGCGGCCAACCACTCGCGCCCCTTGAGCATCAGGTCGAAGTAGACCCTTGGCATCACCCGCGTCTTCAGCGCCCAGGCGCTACGTCGTGGCACCCGGGGGTCACCGGGAAAGCTTGGCAGCAAACGACCGCCGTAGCCGAACTCGGCCAGCACCACCCTGCCCCGCTCCACTGTCAGCGGGCAGGCGCCATAGCCGTCATAGCGCGAGCGCGGCGCTTCGTCGGCGAGCGTCCGCAACAGATTCTCCGCCACCACCGGGGCCTGCTTGCGCACCGCCGCCGCGGTCTTGGCGTTGGAGGCACCGATGATGTCGCCCAGGCCGAAGACGTTGGCGAAGCGCGGGTGCTGGAGGGTATAGGGGTCCACCTCCAACCAGCCCTCGGGATTGGCCAGGAAGCTGGCCCGTACGCATTCCGGCGGTCGCTGGGGCGGCACCGCGTGCAGCAGGTCGAAGCGCTGCTCCTCCAGGCGGCTCCCGCCTTGTGGGTCGAGGACCCGGAAGGTCGCGCGGCGGGCCGGACCGTCCACCGCCACCAGGGTCTGGCCGAAATGCAGATGGGCGCCATAGCGCTTCACGTAACGCATCAGGGGCGGCACGAAGGCCTCGACGCTGAACAGCGCATTGCCGGCGCTGCGAAAATCCACCTGGATATCCCCCAGGATGCCCTGGCGTCGCCACCAGTCGCAGGACAGGTACATGGCCTTCTGCGGCGCGCCGGCGCACTTGATGGGAATCGGCGGCTGGGTGAACAGCGCCGTTCCTCGCCGCAATTCGCGCACCTGTCGCCAGGTGTAGGGCGCCAGGGAATAGGCGTAGTTGGAGGTCACCCCGTGTTGCCCCAGGCTTTCCCGCAGCCCTTCGACGGCATCCCAGGCCAGCTCCAGCCCGGTGCACACCGCCAGCGCCCGGTAGCGCAAACGGCTGCCGTCGGCCAGCAGCACCCGGTTAGACAAGGGGTCGAATGCCCGGACCGCCTGGCGAATCCAGGTCGCTCGTTCGGGAATGCACTGGCGCATCGGTCGCAACGTGCGGGCCGGGTCGAAAATACCGGCGCCCACCAGGGTCCAGCCAGGCTGGTAGTAGTGATGCTCAGACGGGTCGAGCACGGCGATTTTCAGGAATGGCGCGCGCTTGAGCAGGCTGGCGGTGACCGCGCAGCCCGCCGCCCCGGCGCCGGCCACGATCACGTCGTACTCCACCGTGCCCGAGGCGAACGCGCCACTGCGCAGGGCCGCGGCGCGCCTCGCCTGCAACCGCGCGCGCAGGTGCCCGGACTCGAAGCCGGCCAGCGCGAGCATTTCCAGCAGCGCCTCGGCTCCATAGCGCGGCGCTTCCGCCAGCGCCCAGAGGGCCGCCAGCCTGCCCGGCTCCGCGCCGTAGAGCACCGCCGGTCCGCTGCGTTCCAGGGCCATGGCCAAGGCATCGGCGTCGCGCTCGTCCAGGCGCTCGCCCCGCAGCGGCAAGGGGAGGTAATCCAGCCCGTAGAGGCCGGCTTCCTCGGCCAGGGGGTTGGCGGCATGGGCATCGGGATGCAGGTCCACCAGCAGGCGCAGCCGATGGCCGGAGAGGATGCCGAACACCTCGGCATCCAGGCGCATGGCGATGAACAGAAAAGGAGTGAGCGGCTGCACGGCTTCCATCGGCGACGTCCTGTCATGAGTGGAAGCCCACAGCGTAGACCCTGGGTCGCGCCCGGCGCCCGGCGGCGGGACGAGCGGCGCCTCAGCCGCGAGTGTTCAGGCGCCGCGCCAGGCCATCTCCGGCGAGCTGGATCACCGTCACCAGCGCCACCAGCACGACGATCACCAGGACCATCATCGACGTGTCGAAGCGCTGGTACCCATAGCGATAAGCCAGGTCACCGAGCCCGCCGGCGCCGACCGCGCCGGCCATGGCGGAGGAGTTGATCAGGGCCACCAGGGTGATCGTGAAACCGCCGACGATGCCCGGTCGCGCCTCGGGCAGCAACACATGCCAGACGATATGCCGGCGCCGGCAGCCCATGGCCTGGGCCGCCTCTACCAGCCCCGGGTCCACTTCCCGCAGGCTCACCTCGGCGATCCGGGCGAAGAAGGGCGTGGCGGCCAGGGTCAGGGGCACCACGGCGGCCCAGACCCCATAGCTGGTGCCGACGATCAGGCGGGTGAAGGGGATCAGCGCCACCATCAGGATCAGGAACGGGATCGAGCGCAGCACGTTGACCAAGGCGCCCAGCGAACGGTTGAGGACCGGCGCCGGGAAGATGCCGCCCGGCCCGGTGGTGACCAGCACCAGGGCCAGGGGCAACCCCAGGGCCAGGACGATGAACGACGACGCGCCGATCATCAGCAGCGTATCCAGCAGACCGTGCAGCAGGCGTTCAAGCAGGGACGACATAACCCAGTACCTCCACGTGATCGGCCAACCCGCGCAGCCGCGCGGGCACGTCCTTGCCCTCGTCGCCAACCTTCAGCACCAGGCGACCCTGGGCATGCCCCTGGATATGCTCGACCCCTCCATGCACCAGGCTCACCGGGGCATCCAAGGCACGGGCGATGGCCAGCAGGTCCGGCTGCAGGCCACTGGCCCCGGTGAAGCGCAACGCCAGCAGCAGCTCGCCCGACTCGGCCGAAGGCTCGGGCCGAAGCCGGCCTTCCAAGGCCGGCGGACACGCTCGGGCGCGCTCGCCGAGCAGGGTGCGGGTCACGGGATGGCGAGGGTCGCCGAACACCTCCCATACCGCGCCCTGCTCGACGACGCGGCCTTGGTCGAGCACCGCCACCCGGTCGCAGATATCCCGGATCACCGTCATCTCGTGGGTGATCAGCACCACGGTCAGGCCCAGGCGCCGGTTGATGCGCCTCAACAGCGCGAGGATCGACTGAGTGCTTTCCGGATCCAGCGCCGAGGTGGCCTCGTCGCACAGCAGTACGTCCGGCCGGTGGGCCAGGGCCCGGGCGATGCCGACCCGCTGCTTCTGTCCCCCGGAAAGCTGTCGGGGATAAGCGTCGCGCTTGTCCTGCAGCCCCACCATTTCCAGTAACTCATCCACCCGCTCGCGCACTCGGGCCGACTCCAGGCCGGCCACCCGTAGCGGCAAGGCGACGTTCTGCCAGACGGTCTTCGCCGACATCAGGTTGAAGTGCTGGAAGATCATGCCGATGCGCCGGCGCAGCGCCACCAGACGATCGGCATCGAAGCTGGCGAGGTCGACGCCGTCGATGAGGACCTCGCCCTGGCTGGGGGTTTCCAGGCGGTTGAGGGTACGCAGCAGCGAGGACTTGCCCGCGCCGCTGCGACCGATGATGCCGAAGATATCGCCCCGGCGGATGGACAGATCGATGTCCCGCAGGGCCTCGAGCGGACCGGCGCCGCCGACATAGGTCTTGCCCACGCCCCGCAGGCGGATATGGGGGGCCTCCAGGGCGAGGTCGCGCGTGAAACTCACCATCGTGTTGCTCCAAGTGAGGGTGAATACGGCCGGAAAGCGTGTTCCGGCCAGGACGGAGGCGTCTTTCGGGTTTCATTCCCAGCCGGGCTGGTAGAGCCGGCCATGAGCCTTGTCGAGGGCGGCCCGGACCACCGGGGAGTGCTGGTAGATGTCCACGAACCGGGCCAGGCGCCCGTCGTCGCGGTAGTCGCCCCGGGTGACGAACTGGATCACATAGGCACGGTTTTCGATGCCATCGAACAGCAGGGCTTTCTCCGGGTCGATCACCCCGGACAGGCGCAGGTAATGGGGATAGCCTTGCGCCAGGTCCACGTCGTCCAGCGCCCGCGCCAGCTGCACGGCCTCCAGCTCGATGATCTGGATGTTCCGGGGGTTGTCGACGATATCGTCCAAGGTGGCCTGGTAGTTCGCGCCATCCTTGAGCCGGATCAGCCCGGCCTTCTGCAACAACAGCAGACCGCGCCCGCCGTTCACCGGATCGTTGGCGATGGCCACCCGGGCGCCTTCAGGCAGCGCGGCGAGGTCCGCGTAGCGCTTCGAATACAACCCGACGTTGTTGATCACCCCCGGGGCGAAGGGTTTCAGGTCGAAACCGGCCTCCCGGCGAGCGTTTTCCAGGAACGGGATGTGCTGGAAGTAATTGGCATCGATGTCGCCATTGGCCAGGGTGACGTTCGGCGCGTTCCAGTCGCTGAACTCCACCAGTTCCACCTTCAGGCCCTGGCGACCGGCCTCTTCCACGGCCACCTCCAGGGGCGGCGCGAAGGCGGCGGTGGTGCCGATCTTCAGGGTGTCGTCGGCCTGGGCCGGGGCGGAGGCCGCCAGCAGCAGGCCCAGGGTCAGGTTCATCAGGCGTTCGAGCATCGTTCGCTCCCGGTCATGCGAGTAAGGGGATGAGGGCTGGAGACGCTCCAGTGGTCGTTGCCGCCCGCCTCAGGCATGGCGGCGGATGGCGGTCGGCGCCGGGCGCCAGCGAGCGCCGACGTGGTCCTCGGGCAGGCGCGCCCGGCCGGCGCCGAACAGCTTCTCGCGCAGGGTCCCCTCGGCGTAGGCGGTCTTGTAAGCGCCACGGCTCTGCAGCTCCGGCACCACCAGGTCGATGAAGTCGGCGTAGCTCTCCGGCTCCACCAGGCGGGTCAGGTTGAAGCCATCCAGGTCGGTCTCGGCGATCCACGCCTGCAACTCGTCGGCCACTCGCGCCGGCGTGCCCACCAGGGTGACGTAGCGCCCGCCCAGGGCCATCTGCTCCAGCAACTGGCGCACCGTGGCGTCGGTGCGCGCCACCGTCAGGCTCTTCACCACCGATTCGATGGCGTTGTTCTTTTCGTAGCGGATCGGCTCGTCCAGGCCGTAGCGGGAGAAGTCGATGCCGGTGGAGCTGCTGAAATGGGCCAGGCCCGCCTCGGGGTTGGCGTGGCGCCGGTAGTCTTCGTACTTGTCCCGGGCCTCCGCCTCGGTGGGCGCGACGATCACGCACAGACCCATGAACACCTTGACGGCGTCCGCCGCCCTGCCCTGTTCCACGCAGGCGGCGCGGATGCGTTGCACCAGGCGGCGGGTGGCATCGCGGCTCTGGCCGGACACGAACACGCACTCGGCGTGACGCGCCGCGAAGCCCAGGCCGCGATCCGAGGAACCCGCCTGGAACAACAGCGGCGTGCGCTGGGGCGACGGCTCGCAGAGGTGGTAACCGTCGAGCTGGAAGAATTCCCCCTGGTGGCGAATGCGGTGCACTTTGTCCGGCCGCGCGTAGACGCGCTGTTCGCGGTCGGCGACGACCGCGTCGTCTTCCCAACCGCCTTCCCAGAGCTTGTAAAGCACCTCCAGGTATTCGTCGGCGCGGTCGTAGCGCCGGTCGTGCTCCACCTGCCGGCCTTCGCCCAAGGCTCGGGCGGTGCTTTCCAGGTAGCCGGTGACGATGTTCCACCCGACCCGCCCTTCGGTCAGGTGGTCGAGGGTGGAGAAGCGCCGGGCGAACGGATAAGGCGCCTCGTGACTGAGGTTGGCGGTCAGCCCGAACCCCAGGTGCTCGGTCACGTGCGCCATGGCCGAGACCAGCATCAGCGGGTCGTTGACCGGCAACTGGATCGCCTCCCGCAAGGGCAGGTCCAGTGACTGCTGGTAGACGTCGTAAACGCCGAGGATATCCGCCAGGAACAGACCGTCGAACAACCCGCGCTCCAGCAGGCGGGCCAGGTCGGTCCAATGGGACAGCCGGCGGTAGTCCGTGGAGCGGTCCCGCGGATGGGTCCACAGGCCATGGTTGATGTGGCCGACGCAATTCATGCTGAAGGCATTGAAGCGCATCTGTTTGGTCGCCATGGGGAATCCTCAGAGAGTGCCGCGACGGGGCGGCAAGCGGTCGTTCAGGTAGTAGTCGCCCACCGCGTGGTACTTCCAGCGCACCGGGTCGTGCAGGGTATGCACGCGGGCGTTGCGCCAGTGGCGGTCCAGGTTGTCCTGGGCCAGGCAGCCCCGGCTGCCGGCCAGCTCCAGCAGCTTGCTACCCGCGCTCAGGGCGATCTCGGTGGTCAGCGCCCGGGCCTCGGCCACGGCGATGGAGGCGGCCGCCACCCGCTGCGCGTCCGGCGCCTCGGTGGCGGCGTCCAGCACACGGCCGGCCCGCTCCAGCAGGGCCTCGGCGGCATGCAGGCGGATGCTCAGGCGGCCCACTTCGTGGATCGTCAGGGGGTCGTCGGAAGCCTTTTCCACGCCGGCGTCCACCCAGGGCCGCGAGCGCTCGCGGACGAAGGCCAGGGTCTCCTCGTAGGCGGCGCGGGCGATGCCCGCGTCGATGGCGGCATGCAGGAGCTGGGCGAAGGGCCCCACGGGCGTGGGCCGGTCGAAGGCGCTCTGGAACGGCACCACGTCATCGGGCGCGACCCGCGCGCCCTCGAACAGCACCGTGCCGCTGCCGGTGGTGCGCTGGCCGAAGCCGGACCAATCGTCAATGACCTGCACCCCCGGCGTATGCCGCGGGATGAAGGCGAACTGCTGCACGCCGTCGTCGTCGATCACCGAGGTGGGAATCCGCTGGGCGTACAGCGCGCCGGTGGCGTAGAACTTGCGGCCGTCCACCCGCAAGCCGTCGCCCTGGCGGCTCAACCGGGTGGTACGGTCGCTGGCGGTGCGGGTGCCGAATTCCGCCAGGGCGTTACCGAAGCGCGCGCCTTCCAGCACCTCGGCGTAGAGACGGCGCTTCTGCGCATCGGTCCCGTTCACCCGCAGCACTTCCAAGGCATAGAAGTGGTTCTGCGGGATTTGCCCCAGGGAGCTGTCGGCGGCGCTGATGATGGCCACCACCTGGGCCAGGGTCACTCGCGATACGCCGGCGCCGCCGTATTCCCGGGGCACCACGATCCCCCACAGGCCGCTGCGGCTGAAGACCTCCAGCTCGTCATGGGGCAGGCGTCGCTCGCGGTCGCGCTGGGACGCGCCGCCGCGGAACTGGCCGGCCAGTTCCCGGGCGACCGCCAAAGCCTCGGCGTCATCGCGGATCAGCGCCGTGGCGGGCACGGCCGTGGGTTGAACGGTTTGGGCAAGGCTCATCCGGAGCGCTCCTCAGATCCAGGAATGCCGCGCCGGACGCGCGCCATTCAGGTGATAGTGGCCGACTGCGTGGTATTTCCAGCGCACCGGATCGTGCAGGGTGTGTACCCGGGCGTTGCGCCAGTGGCGGTCCAGGTTGAAGTCGGCCAGGGTGGCGCGGCTGCCGGACAGCTCGAACAGCTTTTCGCTGGCCAGCAGGCTGATCTCGGTGGTGAGGACCTTGGCCTCGGCCACGGCGATGGAAGCCCGGGCCGCCGCGTCGTCGTCGATGGGCCCTGCGGCAACCTCGTCCAGCACGCGACCGGCCTTCTCCAGCAAAGCGTTGGCGGCGTGCAGTTCAATCCGCAGGCGGCCCACTTCGGCGATGGTGTAAAGCTCGTCGGCGGCCCGCTCCACCCCGGCGTCCACCCAGGGTCGCGCCCGCTCCCGGACGAAGGCGATCGTGTCGTCCACCGCCGCCTGGGCGATGCCGGCGTCGATGGCGGCCTGGATCAACTGGGACACCGCGCCCTGGATGTTCGGCACCTCCGCCAGGCGGCCATTGTGGATCAACATCTCCGGCGCCACCGGGACCTCGTCCAGCAGCACCGTGCCGCTGGCGGTGGTGCGCTGGCCGAAGCCCGACCAGTCGTCGAGAATGCGCAGGCCCGGGGCGCCGCGCTCGACGAATACCATCACCGCCCGATCCTGCTCGTCGAGGGCCTTCACCGCCACCCAATGGGCGAACAGCGCGCCGGTGGAATAGAACTTCTCGCCGCTCACCCGGTAACCGTCGGGGCTGCTCACCACCCGGGCGCGCACGTCGAGGGTATGACGGGTGTTGCGCTCGGGGCCGGCGTTGCCGATCCGCCGCCCGCCCAGCACGCCGCCGAACAGCACGCGTTTCTGCGCCTCGCTGGCGACGTTGTCGATCACGTTGAGGATGCCGAAGTGGTTCTGGGGAATCTGGCCCAAGGCCGGGTCCGCGGCGCAGATGAGGCGGAACACCTCGGCCAGGGTGACGTGAGAGACCTGGGCGCCCCCATGTGCCCGGGGGATGCCGATACCGCCCAGGCCGAGCCGGGTGAACAGCTCCAACTCTCGCCAGGGCAGTTTGCGCTCGCGGTCGCGCAGAGCCGCTTCTTCCCGGGCGACGCGGGCCACTTCGTGGGCGGCCTGCAATGCCTGGGCGTCGTTTTCGATTCGCGCGGCCGGCAGTAACGGCGGCGCGGTGTCCCGAAGATCCGTGGGTTCGGTTTCGTTGTGCATACGCTTGGACGACCTTTCGTTGAGGTGGCGATCGCCTGGGCGGCGCCACGGGTGCCGGCTTTGGCCGGCGTATCCGGGCGCCGCGTCATCGCCGCGCCCGACCGAACGCCGCGGCGCAAGCGCGGCATCGGTCAACGAACAGGTCATTGCACAGGTCGTGCCTGAAAATAAAATCCTTTTAAAACAACGGGATGTCGAAATACTGCTTGGCGTCGCTGCGTCTCACGCAACTGAATGCAGGGCAACTGTTGCCAGGGCAACAGTGCGAAGGACGGTCGTGGCGACGAAGCGTGACCTTGGAGCGACCCAGGCCAGATAACGAGGTGGGAGGAGAAAACGGGGTGTTGCGGAGGCGACACCCCGTCGGCCATGACGGCCGGAGCGGGAGCGGCCCGGGCTCAGCAGCCGACTTCGCTCTGCAGGTTGGCCTGGGTGATATTGCTACCCGCCGGCACGCTGCGGGTCAGCCAGACATTGCCGCCGATGGTGGACCCCTGGCCGATGGTGACGCGGCCAAGGATGGTGGCGCCGGCGTAGATCACCACATCGTCCTCGACGATGGGGTGGCGCGGCTGGCCCTTCTGCAGGTTGCCCGACTCGTCCGCCGGGAAGCGCTTGGCCCCGAGGGTCACCGCCTGGTAGATGCGCACGCGGTCACCGATGATGGCCGTCTCGCCGATGACCACGCCGGTGCCGTGGTCGATGAAGAAGCTCTGGCCGATGCGCGCGCCGGGATGGATGTCGATGCCGGTGGCGGAATGAGCGATCTCGGCGATGATCCGCGCCAGCAACGGCAGGCCGGCGCGGTAGAGGTGATGGGCGATGCGGTGGTGGATCACTGCGAGGATGCCGGGGTAGCACAGCAATACCTCGTCCACGCTGCGCGCCGCCGGGTCGCCTTGGTAGGCGGCCAGCACATCGGTATCCAGCAGCCGACGCAGGGCCGGCAGGGTCGCGGCGAACTCGCGGACGATGGCCAGGGCCTCGGCGTCGCCCGGCTCTTCGACACCGCCCTGCTGGCGGGCGCTGTAGCGCAGCTCCTGGCGGACCTGGTGTTGCAGCGCGGTCAGCGCGGCGTCGAGGGTGTGGCCAACGTAGAAATCCTCGCCCTCCGCCCGCAAGTCGTTGGGGCCGAGGCGCATCGGGAACAGGGCGCCACTGATGGCTTCGATGATGTGGGCCACGGCGGTGCGCGAAGGCAGGTCCCGGGCGCGCCGATCGAGATTGCGACGGTGGCTGCTGCGCCACTCTTCCCGGGCCTCGCGGAGCTGCGCGACGATCTGTCCCAATTGCCAGTCGGCCGTTTCCGGCGTGGCGGTGGATGAGTACGGCTGATCGGAAGACTGGTTCATGGCGTCGGCACCGAAGACTGAAAACGGAACGAAGGGGCCGCCGTGAAGCGGCACGGCGAAGGCTGCGGCAATCCTTTCGCCAAGGAAACACCTCGTCTAGATCATTGGGTTATGGGCTTAGAACGGGATTGCCGCAAGAAAGCGCGTCAGGCGACGCGCGGGCCGAACAGACATCGGAACAGCACGGCGTCCGGCACGCCCCGGTGACTGTATTGCCGGTAGGGCTGGTCGGGTCGGGTCGCGGCCCACCACAGCGAACAGTCGCCTTCCCAGGCGAAACGCTCGAACACCGAGGGCACCGCCACCGGATTCGCCAGGGGCCAGAAGCCGAGGGCCTCGACCTTGGACATGAACGCATCCGGCTCCAGTCCTTCGTGAAGCACGGCGGGCATCGCGCCGGCCAGCTCCGCCAGATGGGAGCACAGATCGGGACGGTTGGCGGCCTGGGCTTCACTCAGCTCGCCCAGGGTCACCAAGGGAAAATAGCGCCCTACGCGGTCCACGCTGGGCATCAGGGCGCCGCACAGCGCCGTTTCGCCCCAGATGCCCCGAGGCAGCACGAAGCACCAGGCGGGCGCCACCAGGTAAGGCTGCAACCAGTCGGGGTCGCTCTGCTGGAGGGCACCCAAGCCCGCTTGCAACCATTGATCGAGGGGCGCCACCTGACTCCTGGGCAGGCCGCGCACTACGAAATCGCCGATGGCGGGCAGCTTGCCGTAGAGCCCGAAGCGCAGCGCCGGGGCCGCCGCCAAGTCATCGAACAGGTTCGTTTCTTCTTCCATCAAATCCGACTCGGGCACGAGAAGCTGGCCAGTTCGCCTAAACGGAAGGGATTCTGCACGCTGCTGGCGGTAACCTCCAGTACGACCTTCTTGCCCTGAACCATCAGCGTGCTGACGAATTTCTCCGGGCCGGACACATTGCGGCTCTCCCCTTCGTCGAACAGGCGCATCAAGGCCCAGGGCCCGGTCTTCACCAGGTAGGCGCTGGGCGCCGAGGACTCGGCCAGCTCCAGGCGGACCTGATTGCTGCCGCGCGGCCCCGGCCAATTCACCCGCTGCGGGATCTGCGGGCCATGGGCGTAACGGAAGATCTGCCCGTCGAAATCGAAGGTGAGCTGGGTGATGGACGCATCCATTTCCAGCACGCGGAACTCGAAGGACAGCTCGGGCGTGCGTCCGCCGGACGGGAAGAACACGTCGCGGATGCGCGCCGCGCGCTGGAAGGAGGTTAGCGGGACCTGCACGCCGCCCGGCTGGCGCAGCACCCAGGTACCGCCGGACATGTCGGTCATCGCCGCCAGGTGGTCGCGATAGAACTGGTCCATCATCCCGCCAGGCGCGAACAGCCGGGAGAAGTCCGCCAAGGTCACGTCTTGGCTGGAGGAGCGCTGGAAGGGGTAACGGCCGCGGATCGCCTTGCGGCAGAACGCGCCCACCGAACTGTCCAGCTCGCCGCCCAGGGTCCGGCGCACGCTGCCCACCGCCTGGGACGTGCTGGAATCGGCCAAGGCCTCGAGCATGGTCCGCAGCGGCATCGGCAGATGCGCCGCCTCGGCGCGGATGCGGGTCAGCGCCTCGGTCTGGGGCGCGTTGAGCTGGGTCGAGGCGCCGCCACTGCGCAACGCGACGTCGGTGCTAGACAGGTTCATGTACATGTCGTTGAACATGCGCAGCACGGTCTGGATCGGCGCGGTGCCGCCGTCGGCGGTGACCAGGCGGCGGATCGGCTCGAAACGGTCGTCGACGATGCGCTCCAATTGCTCCGCGCCGCCTTCGCGGCGGGTCATGTTGGAAGGCCCGATGACCCGTTCCAGGTCGGATGCGGCGCTACGCACGCGGTTCTTCGCCTGGCCCAGCAGGGAATACTGGTCGTCCTGCTGTTGCTTGTTCTCTACCCGCAGCAGCGTGGTTTCCCGGGCCACCGAGCGGAGGAACTGGGCGATCGGCGAATCCGGCGCCGAGAGAATGCGCGCGGTTTCGATGCTCTGGGCCATGGACTGGCTTTCGATCAGGCGGATGTCCCCCAGATACTCCTCCCACAGGCGCACGTATTCATGCAGGTAGAGGCGCTTGATATCCCGCTGGGTGGTGCCTTCCACCAGGTTTTCTGCCTGTTTCTGGGCCGGCTGGGCGACGCGACCGAGCACCCAGTTCTCCTCGCTCTCCAGCATGCCGAGGATCGATCGGGTCTCCGGCAGGAACACCTTGTGGTAGCCGTTGTAGGTGAACAGGCCCGGGATGCCTTCGGTGAGCGGCTTGCCACTGGCCCGGGTGAATACCAGGGACGACTGCGGTCCGCCGGCCTCGGCGACGGTGAAGTCGCCCATGCTGCCGTCCATCAGGCGACGCTTGAGGCGGCTGTAGGCGCGATGGGCCAGGGAGAAACTGGCCAGTTGCTCACGCTTCTGCTTCACCAGTTGCTCGTCCAAGGGATAAGGCGAGACCACCGGATGGTCCCCCAGCAGCGTGTGCAGGTGGGCATACAACTGGTCGCGTTGTTCGCGAGTTACCGAGGGCGGCAGGCTGCGTTCCCATTCCAACTGGATGAAAGCTTCCAGGGCCGCACCGTCATAGTGCTTGGGATCGTTGAGCATCAGGTAGGCCTTGAGCACTTCGTAGGACAGTTCTAGGTTGTCCTCCGGCGTGTTGCGCAGCAGGTATTCCAGGCGTCGGACGATGCGGGGCAGCAAGGCCTGTTCGAGGGCCGAGCGATAGGTTTCCTGGGCCACCGCGTCCAGCTTGCCGCCCTGGTACAGGCCATAGGTGTAGTTGAGCGGCGGCTCGCTGGCGGGGAAATCCGGTCCAGCGGCCAGGCCGTTCAACTCGCCGAGGATCGGAATCAGCTCCAGCAGGCTGTCGCCCTCCGACTTGGCCAGGGCCTGCATGCGGCTTTGGACCCGGTCGGTGCGCTGATCGACCAGGTCGATGTAGCGGGTGTTGTTGTTGAAGCTCAGCGCCCAGGCGGCGATGGCCAGCAACAGGGCCACGACCACCGCGCCGTGGCCGGCGATGCTCAGCAGGCGTTCGCGGCGCTCGGCGCGCCGGTTGCGCCCGGCCAGGTGCGCTTCGGGGAAGATCACCTTGCGCAGCAGGTCCTGGAGGAAAAAGCTCTTGCCGGTGGACGGCGAGGATTGCAGGGTCACCCGGGCGTCGTAGCCGAGGCTGCGGCCCAGCACGCCGAGCACGCGATCGAACGGCGTGCCTTCTTGGGTGCCGCTGGTGAAGTACACGCCGCGCAGCATGGCTGTCTGGGCGAAGCGATGCTCGGCGAAGACGTCCTGCAGCAATTGGCTGATCAGCGGCGACAGGTTGGCGAAGTGCTGCGGCAGCGCATAGGCCCGCGCGCGCCGCGCCGTGTCGTGCTCCTCCAGCATCAGGTCGGGCAGGCCATCGAACAGGCGGCGGGACAGCAGCTCCATTTCCTGGTCGAGGCGCTTGCCCAGGGCCTTGCCGTCCAGTACCGCGTCCGGCTGGTAAGGCAGGGTCAGGCCCCAGACCTGGGCGCGCTCTTCCTTGCTCAGGGCGGCGAAATATTCGTTGAAGCCGCCCAGCAGGTCGGCCTTGGTGATCAGCACATAGACCGGGAAGGCGATACCCAGGGACTCGTAGAGTTCGTTGAGCCGCGCGCGCAGGCGCGCCGCGTGCCGGGCCCGGTCCTCCTCGCTGGCCGCCAGCAGGTCCGGGACCGAAATGGTCAGTATGGCGCCGTTGAGGGGCTGGCGTGGGCGGAATTTCTTCAGCAGGCGCAGGAAGCCTTCCCACTCCGCCTTGTCCGCCGCCGCGTCGCTTTCATGGGTGGTGTAGCGGCCGGCGGTGTCCAGCAGCACGGTTTCGTCGGAGAACCACCAGTCGCAGTTCCGGGTACCACCCACGCCCTTGATGCTTTCCTTGCCGAATTCGTCGGCCAGGGGAAACCGCAGGCCGCTGTTCACCAGCGCGGTGGTCTTGCCCGAGCCCGGGGCGCCGATGAACACATACCACGGGATCTGGTAGACGTACTTCTGCCGCAGGCGCGCCCACCACCCTTGTTCCTGGGTGCCAAAGCGAACCTTCTTGAGTTTCAGCAGGGCCTGTTCGAAGTTGCTGTGCAGCGCCTCGATGGCGGCGTCGGAAGGGCCGGCCGGGGCCTTCTCGGTGCGCATGCCGGCGATGGCGTTGAGCAGCATGCCGTTGACCCGGCGGCTCTTCCAGAAATGCACCAGGATGCGCAGGGCCACGAGCAACAGGATGATGCCCATGATCCACAGCCGCACCACCACCGGCTCCAAGGGGCGGTAGTCGGCGAAGGCGAACAGCGGGCCCAGGTACCAAACGGCCGCCAGTAGCGCGACGATGCCCAGCGTGATGAACACGACGCGATTGAACAGCAGGGAAAAAAGCCAGCGCATTTATCGAATCTCTTTCTGCAGATCGGCGGGAGACGCGAACACACTGATCTCCACTCGCCTGTTCAACGCACGATTGGCCGCCGAGGTATTGGGCACCGCCGGCTCGGCGGAGCCGCGGCCCTGGGCCGAGACCCGCCCGCGAACCTGAATGAAGCGCTCCAGCAACGTGGACACGGTGGTGGCCCGCTCCATCGACAGGTGCCAGTTGGACGGGAAGCGTACCGAGCGGATCGGCACATCGTCGCTGTGGCCGGTGACCACCACCTTGCCGTGGGTTTCGTCGATGGCCTCGGCGATGCGCTGGAGGATCGGGTAGTAACGGGAGCGGACCGAGGCACTGCCGGAGTCGAACAGGCCGTCGCCGAGAATGGTCACGGTGCTCTGCTCCGGGGTTTCCCGGACCGAGACCAGGCCCGCGCGGATTTCCGGCTCCAGGAAGCGGGCGAAGCGCACCGGCGGTTCGGTATTGCGCTGCACCACGGGGGCCTCCGGCAGCTTCAGCGCGCCGATGGCGGCGAAGGTCTTGTCGGAGCGGTCGGACAGGTAGAACGCGATGACCATGTAGATCGCCGTGCCCAACAGCAACCCGAGGATCGCCGAAACCCAGACCGGCAGCACGCGCCAGACCTTGGGCAACTCGTGGGTGACGCCCTCCCAATGGGGCGAGAGCGCCCTCACCCGGTCGCCCTTGGCATCCCGGATGATCTCCGCCAGGCGGCGGCGCAGGGTCTCCAGCTGGCTCTGGCCATTGCTGATGATCCGGTAGCGCCCCTCGAAGCCCAGGGAGATGCAGTAGTACATCAGTTCCAGCAGGTCGCGGTGCTGCATCGGCGACTGGGCCAGCTTGGCCAGGAGCTGGAAGAACTTCTCCCCGCCCCAGGTCTCGTTGTGGAAGGTCACCAGCAGGCTGTGCCGCGACCAGACCCCCGAGCCGCCCCAGGGAGTCTGGGCGGCGGTCTCGTCGAGCACGGTACACAGGCAATAGCGGGCCGCGATCAGGTGCTCCTGGGAGATGCCCTCGTATTTCGCCCGGCTCTCGAAGTTGCGCACTTCCTGGGCGAGGAAATCCCGCAGCCGCGCGGGCTCGGAGTTATGCACCAGCGTGCGGATCTGAAAGATCAGGTTGAGCAGCGGGTTGGCCGCCGCGACCAGGGGGTTGCTGCCCGAATGCACGTCGGGCAAGTCGAATTCCGGCGCGCGGGGGCGTTCACCCGCCCCGCCGCTGCCCGGCGCCTCGCCACCCGGGTTGGGCATGACGAAGGTCCGGTCCTTGCCTGTGTTGAAAGGATCTATGTCGGCCATGGCTCAGCACTGCGAAGAGAAAGATCGGATCAGCGGCGGATCGCCCAGCACTCGAGTTCGAGTTCGGGGAAATCGCCCGCCACGTGAAGCGCCAACGCCCCGGAAACCTGAAGTTGTTTCCAGAGATCGTTCGACGTATCCATTTCGAAATAGTGATACCCGGCATGGTAGGGAATCTGCCGCGGCGCGATGGGCAACGAACGCAGCGCCACCCCGGGCAGGTGAAGGTTGACCAAGTCGCGGATCTTGTCCACCGGGCCGATCTTCACCTGGCTCGGGAAATGGGAGCGCAGCGCCTCCGGCGCCATGCTCGAATGCACGGCCAGCACGAATTGCGCGTTACGCAGCAACTCGCCGTCCTTGACCTGCCCCACCCGCACGCCGTAGTTGCGATCGAGCAGCTCGATCTGCACGGCATTCTGCTCCAGGACCGAGGACAGCGCCTTGCGCAGCTCGATCATCAGCGGCGGCAGGCACGCCTGGAGGTTGTCGTGATCGTACTTCGGCCAGTTGCCCGGGCGCCGCGACTGCTCGGTGAAGGTCGCCAGCTCGCCGGCCGCCTGTGCCAGGGTGCTGTACAGGCGCTCGGGGTGGGCCACGCTGGTCGCCAGCATGTGGGCGAACAGCGGCTGGATGCGGTTGAGCACCTGCAACAGCAGGAATTCGCCGACCTCGGACACGCCGCCCCGGCCGGGCTGGCTAAGCCGCTCCGCCAGGGCTTCCGCGCGCTGGTGGGCCAAGCCGTGTAATTCGTTGAGCATGGACATCAGGTTCGGGCTGGCATGGCAGACCACCACCGGGGGGATGTGCTGCGGGTCGAGCACCAACTGGCGGTCGCTGCGACACTCGATCACCCGGGCCACACCGATGCCCAGCCAGGCGTCGGACAAGTCCTTTTCCAGCACCAGGCGCAGGCGCGGACAGGCCAGTTGCACTTCCGCCGCCTCGCCGGCCACCGAGTTGGCATCGCCCACCGTGGCATCCTGCACGATGTAGCGGGCCAGAGATGTCGGGCTATCTTCGAACACCACTTCCTCGGTGCCGGGTCGTTTGAGGGGCAGCGCCAGGTAGACCCGCTGGTCCACGACCCCTTCGTTGAATTGCAGCGGCTCCGGCCCATCGCTTTGCAGCGGGAAGCTGAACGGCGTGCCGTCGGGCAGCAACCCTTCCGCTTCCAAGAGCGACAGCTTGCCCACCGCCAGGGCGGCCAGGTCGAACTTGAGGGAACGGAAGCCCCAGAAGAACGGTTCCGCTGCCAGCCCACGCAAATGGGTGAAGAATTCCAGATAACGTTCTTGCTGCTGGAAGTGCTGGGGCCGGAGGAACATGCCTTCCGCCCACACCACCTTTTGATAAGCGTCCATCAAGCCATCCCTAGTGACTGATCGTGGAAAGCCGGCCTGCGATCAATTCCCGCTCGCCGGGGCGAGGGTTACCTTTCGCTCGTCGAGCGTCGCGGTGTAGTCGACGGTGCGGTCGCCCCAGCGCAGGAAATCGGGCAGCCAGGAATCGTGGGGAGCCGGGATGTCCACCGCCGCCCGCCAGGTGCTGGCCTCCAGGTCCCGGTAGCCGACCAGCAACCCCAGGGCGCGCCCGTCGGCCTCCACGGTGTATTCGTGGACCTGGGTCTCGCCGGGGCGCAGCACGAAGGATTCGCGGAACAGCAAGTCGCCGCCGAGGGCTTCCTGCTCGCGGTCGGTCAAGGTGAAGTAATCGATGGAGGAAAACACGGCGGCCTGGCGCAGCCGGAACAGCCGCACCACCACCGGAGACGGCCGGCCCTTCATGTCGGGGTTCAGCGAATCCGTGGCTTGCAGGGTCACCCGGATGGCGATGGGCTCCGGCGGCTTCGGTGTGGAGGAACAGGCGCACAGCGAGCCCGCCAGCAGGCCGACGGCCACCGCGCGAAACGCGATGCGCCCCGGGCGATGGACAGCCGAAAAAGGATTCGAAGCAGTCATGGTAGTGGCGGACGATCCCGAACGAGGTAAAAGAGGGCCTATTATCGACATCACAGTGCTATCTATCCGATATCCATTTCGCATTACAGACACGACGACGCGGAAAACGATTCCGTTCCGTCTGGCGGAGCGGGCTAACCGTTGCTCAGATTGGCGGCGCCGACGCTGGGCGCGACCCAGGGCACCGTCATGTCGTTGGGCGAGCCGACCCATACGGCCAGGGCGCTGTAATTGTCCTGGCCGGGCGCGCTGCGCTCGATGATCAGCCGCTCCATGCGCACCAGCCATTCCTCGGCCGCGCTGGCATACATCAGTTCGTCGAGCATTTCCGACTCCAGCACCACCTCCCAGAACCCGTCCGTGCAGATGAGGAACGCATCGCCCTCCTCCACGTCGAACGGCACGTCCAGGGCGGCGGGCGGCACGTCCTCGCCCATGCCCAGCGCGGCGAACAGCAGGTTGCGCTCGGAGTGCCCGCGTACCCGGCTCTCGCTGAGCATGCCGGCATCGACGAAGTTCTGCACGATGCTGTGGTCCTTGGTCAGCTGCCGGCACCCACGCTTGCGAAAGTGATACAGGCGGGTATCGCCCAGGTGAATCCACTGCGCCTGGCGGGCGCTGCCGTCGAGGAACAGCGCCGTCACCGTGGCGCTCATCTGCCGCAAACTGCCAGTGAGGCGCTGGCCATAGCGAATGGCCGAATCCGCCTGGGCGATCAGGCTCTCGATGTTTTCCCGGGTCAGCAGCGGCCGGGAAGAAAACGCGCTGAGCAGGGTACGAACGGCGGTTTCCGAGGCCACGTCGCCCCCGCCGTGGCCGCCCGCACCGTCGCAGACGACGAAGCACGCGCCCCCGGGAGAAGTCCAGTAGCCACAGGCATCTTCATTGTGTTCCCGGCGTCCCTGCTTCGACAGCGTCGCGAATTCGACCCGAGGCCCTTCGACGGCGACATATACGCTCATTCTTCTCTCCCGGCGTAGATTCGCTCGATTTCCTGTTCGTAGGCGCGGGCGAAGGCCGTCTCGAACAACGCCTCGAATTCTTCGCGCGCCTCGCCGGCGATCTCAGTGAAACCATTCTCGTAGAGTTCCCAGAGCTTCGCCTTGCGCACCGCTGGCACCAGCGTCTGCATCAGGGTCTCCTCGCCCAGACGCTTCTGCAGGCGATCCGGGCTGAAGCGACCGACCACGTCGTACATGGCGCTGCGGGCGCCGGCCAGCAGGCCCACCTGGTGGGCGGACAAGTCGTCGAAGGCATCCTCGATGGCGCGCAATGGCTCCATGAAGCCGGGGAAACGGTGCCCCAACAACTGGGCGACGGCGGACTGGGCGTCCGGTGCGAACTTGAGGGGGTTGTTCCCGGCCGTGGCGATGATCGTCACGTTGGCGCGCATTTCATGCTTGGTGGCCGAGCGGGCGTGGATCAGCCGGATGGTACCAGCGGTCATGCTGGCGAAGATCCGGCCGAGGTTTTCCATGAACGCCGGGGTGAGTTCCGGCAGGGAGGCTTCCGGCATGCCGCAGCCGCGGGCGAACGCCGCGTGCAACGCCGCGAGGTCGGTCGGCGCGCCCGCGCCGGCGGGCATGGGGGCGGCCGCGGCTTTGGGCGTAGGCGCGGCGGCGCGTGACGTGCCGGGCATGACGGAAGGCTCGGCCCTGGGCGAGGGATCGAGGCGCGCCGGCGCCGTGGGCTGCGCTTCGACGGCGCTTGACATCAGGGCGGCCAACGGGTCGTCCACGGGCATGGACGAGGGATCGGCTATCGCGGCGGACGCTGTGGAAGGCTGCTCGCTTCCCAGGGATATGCCGGCAATGGACAACTCGTCCGGTTCGCCCAGGGACGCAGGCTTGGCCTCGGTCTGGGTCTCCCGCTGGAGCGCCGGGGTGTGGAACAGCGAATCCACCTCCAACCCATGGTCCAGCGCCAGGCTTTCGGCGGGAGCCAGAGCGCCGAGCACGTCGGACGAGCCGAACATCGCCAGGGGGTCGAGCTTGGGCGACGAGACGTCGAGCATCTTTTCCCGATAGAGCGCCTCGCCCGGCACCGCGGGCAACTCGGCCGCGCCGCTCAGCGGCAACTCGTCGATGACCGCCCGGGCAAGCCCGTGCGGGTCCTCGAAATCCGACAGGGAGACCTCGCCCACCGGCGAGCTCTCGACCGGCTGGCTCGGCAGGGCGAAGACATCGAAGTCCTCGGGAATGACCGCCATCGGCGCCGCAGCGGAATAGGCTTCGGCCGGCTGCACGACGAACGGGTCGGCGGGCTGGGCGAAATCGACGTGTTGCAGGGCGCGCAACCCCAGCAGGTAGCGCCCCACCAGAATGCGATCCGATACGCGCAACGCGCCGGATCGACCCGGAGCGACCTCGCTCTCGTTGATCAGGATGATGCTGTTGCTGCTGATGTTCGCGAGTGTCGCTCCGCCATTGTCATCCAGGCGTATCCGGGCCTGAAAGCGGGAAATGAGACGATCGGGGTCATCCAACACCAGATCGTTCGTAGGGCTTCGTCCGACCGTCAATTCGTGCTTATCGAACGCACGAACGATCGGCACTTGTGGCGCCTCTCCGTTATAAGACAGGACAACCAGCTCCATCGTGGCCGCCGGCATTCATTATCTCCCTTGATACAGACCGTAGAGGAACCAACTGAGCAGCCCACCGACCGCGTTTACCCTTGCCTGGTTCCTCCAGAAAGGCGATTCTCGTCATTTCCGAGGCGCCGCGTCCATCGGAAATGGCGGAAAATGGAACTTGCGTGGGAATTGGGCTGTCAGCCTGGAGGCAAACAGCTATCAAAATGATGCCTCGTTCACAGACCCACACAATAACCAGTCCGCCTGGATGTTCAAATGGTAAAAACGAGACCTCGCACTCAAATGCACACGCTTTTTTGAATTAGATTGGCCTTGTTTTTCTTCTCTCTCACCTCATACGGTAAGTGTTGTCTGCATGGATGCCTCCGTGAATCCGCGAACTCAACTCGCCATGAATGCCGAAACCGCTTTGCGCAGTGATCTGCCACCGGCCGGCGCGCTACCCGCCGGAACACGTCTGCATGAGTTCAACCTGCAAGCGACGCTGGGCGAAGGCGGCTTCAGCATCGTCTATGCGGCGCACGACACCCAGTTGCACCGCGACGTGGCCATCAAGGAGTACATGCCCGCGGCCTTCGCCAGCCGCGTCGACGGTACCCAAGTCAAGCTACGGGCCGAGCGCCATCGCGCCACCTTCGAGGCGGGCCTCAGGAGCTTCATCGACGAAGCGCGCCTGCTGGCCCAATTCAAGCACCGTGCCTTGGTGGAAGTGCTACGATTCTGGGAAGAGAACGGCACCGCCTACATGGCGATGCCCCGCTACTCCGGCCGCACCATGCGGCATGTCCTCAAGGAATACGAAGTCCAGTGCGACGAGCGCTGGCTGCGCAGCATCTTCGCGCCGATCCTCGATGTGCTGGAATTGCTCCATGCCCATAACGTGTTCCACCGCGACATCGCGCCGGACAACATCCTGATCCAGGACGACGGAAGCCCGGTACTCCTCGATCTGGGCTCTGCCCGCCGGGTCCTGGGCGACATGCAGCACGCGCTGACCGTGGTGGTGAAGCCCGGCTACGCCCCCATCGAGCAGTACGCCGAAGACCTGTCCGTTCCCCAGGGGCCTTGGACCGACATCTACGCCGTCGGCGCCGTTCTCTACTACGCGGTGACCGGCAACGCCCCCGTGGCCTCGGTGTCGCGAATGATGAAAGACACCCTGGAGCCCCTGGCCAACACGCCGCGCCAAGGGTATTCCACGGAATTCCTGCGCGCCATCGACCACACCCTGGCCCTGCAGCCAGGCGCGCGTCCGCAGACCATCGCGGAACTCCGGGCCATGCTGGGCATGAATACCGTCACCTGGAGCGCGACGCCCCTCGGCTCGATGCACCAGCGGCATCCCAGCACGGCGCCTCAGCATATCGACGAGGCCAAGACCGTCGTCCTCTCGTCCGAGGAGATGGCCCAGCTCGCCTCGCGTTTCGTCAATCTCGACAAGCCGTCCGCGCGAGCCGCGGCGGACAGCGCACCCACGATACCGCTGCCCGATCCGTTCCAGGTGAAGACCGAGCAAGCGCCGGTGACCAATAGCTTCCCGGAAATGGAAGAGCTGTTGGCAGGCGATCGCTCGCGCAAAGTCGGGGTCGTCGCCGTGCCTGGGCAGAAGAAACCCGAGGCGGAACCCGCGCCCCAGGCGCCGGCCACTCCGGCGGCCGGCGCCCAGCCGACCCGGGAAAACAGCCGGGGCGGCAAGGCCCTCTGGCTCTCGATGGCGGCCTTCGTGATCGTCGTCGCCGCGGGCGCCACCGGCTGGATACTGTTGGGCAAGTCCGCTGATACCCCGGCTCCGTCCAAACAGACCGAGCACGGCGCTCCTCGGGAATCGCAGCATCCAGTGGCGGAAACGAAACCGTCCGCCCCGGTCGAGCAACCGTCCGCGCCGCCCGTGACGAGCACCGACGTGGCGACGACGCCACCGTCTTCCGAGTCCATGGTGACGCCGGATGCCGCCGGCAACCAGAAAGCCAACTCCCCCATGGCCGAAGCCCTGCGGGCGGAGCCTCAGGACGCGCCAAGTTCGATCAGCACGCCTCAAGCCATCGAGCCCACGGTACAACCCCCGCTCTCGTCCGCGGGCATGGCTTCGAACGAAGCGCCCGTTGCGCCTGCGCGCGCCACGCCCGAAACCACCCAGGAGGCGCCCACCGCGCCGTCACGCGCCACCCCGGCTGCTCCGAGCGAGCGAACCGCCGCGGAGAAACCGAAACAGGCGGCGACGGCCTCCTCCAGCAACGCGCTGGTGACCGCCGCGGTCACGCTCAACGTGAAGCCATGGGGTGAAGTCTGGGTCGACGGCCAGCAACGCGGCGTCAGCCCACCCTTGAAGAGTCTGGACCTCGAGCCCGGCACCCATACCCTGGAGCTGCGCAATCCTGGCCTGCCGGCCTTGAGCAAGCGCATTACCGTGCGCGCGGGCTCGCCGATCACGCTCCAGCACGACTTCACTACGGCTGGCGCGACCCGGATTACCCAGAGCGACCCCGTTCCCGCCCGCACCGAAGCCGCCAAGGCCGAACCCGTGCCGAAAAAACCGGCATCGGCTCCGGCGGACGAGCCGAAGGCCGTCGCGACCGAGCAGCCGCCACGCCGGGAAAACGCCCCACGCGCTTCGCTGGGCGAGGTGGAGAAAGGCGTGGTCGCCTTCGCCGTACGGCCTTGGGGCGAAATCTGGATCGACGGGCAGAAGCGCGGCGTGAGCCCGCCCTTGCATGACCTTCGCCTCCCGGAAGGCACGTACACCATCGAACTGCGCAATCCCAGCTTCCCGAGCTACAAGAAGCAGGTCGTGGTGGGCGCGGATCAACGGGTAAGCCTGGTACACAATTTCGAATGAGGCGTCGCGCTGCGCGCCTCCACGATCAATCAAGCGTTGAGAGAGCTTTTTTCGACATGAGCATTCAACACCGATACGCGGCCCCTTTCCTGCTGGCTGTGCTTTCCCTGGGGCTCACCGGCTGCGTCAGCAAGCCCGCCAAGCCCGTCGAGCCGCCGATGACCGAAGCTCAGAAAGCACAGAAAGCCCTCGACGATAAAGGGCGCACCGTATTGGGTGATGGCATTTCGCTTTACCAAAACGGCTACTACTCCCAGGCGGAAGCGAAATTCCTCGCCCCCGACGTTTGGGCCGCCAGCGACGCCACCCGCGTCGAGGCCCTGAAGTATCTGGCTTTCACCTATTGCGTCAGCGAGCGGAAAGTCCAGTGCCGCCAGGCATTCGAGCGCGCCCTGCAGATCGATCCGGCCTTCACCCTCGACGCCGCCGAAAGTACGCATCCCTTGTGGGGACCGGAGTTCAAGGCCGCCAAGGCGGCCCTCAAGTGAATCATGACGGTCCCCGGAGAAGGCTTTTCCGATGTCCTTGAATATTGATGCCCTGCTCGCGCCCATCGAGGCGGACGAACCCTGTGGAATCGAGCTCGACTACGACGCCGATTACCTGGCGCTCGAGCGCAGCGTCGAAGGGCAACCGGAGCGTCAGTACGGCGACACCATCATCCCGGCCGAGGAGCCGGACTGGTCCAAGGCCCTGCAACAAGCCTTGGCCTTGCTGGACAAGAGCAAGGATTTTCGCCTCGCCGTCATCGTGACCCGCGCGCTCACCCATGGGCGAGGCGTCGAGGGCACGGTGGAAGGCCTGACCCTGACCTTGGAGATGGCCCAGCGCTATTGGCAGGAGGCTTTCCCCTCCCTGGTCTACGACGGCGAGAGCGACCCGCTGCCCCGTAGCAACGCCCTGGCTGGCCTGACCGCGTTGAACGGTCTGATTGGCGATCTGCGCAACGTCGAGATCGCCAGCCGGCAACTTGGCAAGATCGCCCTGAGCACCCTGGAGCGCATCGCCCAGTCCCGGGAAGACACGGCCGACGCCCCGTTGCGCCGGGACCAGTTGGAGCAGTTCCTCGGCGACGAACTGGGCTATGGCAATCCGGACCTGACGGCACTGAACGAGGTCAAGCGCCTGGCCCTTGAGCTGGAAGGCTTCTGCCGGGATTCCCTAGGCGCCGAACACACGCCCGAGTTCCACCGCCTGGTCAGCCTCGTCAACCTGGTCTGTCCGAGCCACCTGACCTCGGCGCCCGCCCCGGCGGAGCCGGAAGAAACCGGCGAGGCCACTATCCAGCCGACCGGGACGGACGCGCCCGCCGCGCCGGTCGACCGAGGGCCACCGGGCGCGCCCCGCAGTCGCGGCGATGTCATCGCCATGCTGGACTCTGTATGCGACTACCTTGAAAAGCACGAGCCGGCGAACCCGGCGCCCTTGCTGATCAAGCGGGCACGCAACATGATCGGTCAAGATTTCCTGTCGATCTTGCGGGAGCTGGCACCGGATGGTGTGGCCCAGGCCGAACTGATCGCCGGCGTCTCCAAGCGAGACTGATAATTTCCGCGTATCGACCGTTGAGAGCGGTTCAAGGAGAGAGATATGAGCAACAGCCCTCGTTACGAAACAGTGAATCGTAAGAGCAGTCAGAAATTCATCGGCCGTAACCGGGCACCGCGCGTGCAGATCGAGTACGACGTGGAGTTGTACGGCTCGGACAAGAAGGTCCAACTGCCCTTCGTCATGGGCGTGATGGCCGACCTGGCCGGTAAACCCAAGGAGTCCTTGCCGGCGGTGAGCGATCGCAAATTCCTCGAGATCGACATCGACAACTTCGACGAGCGCATGAAATCGATCAAGCCGCGCGTCGCGTTCGCGGTCCCCAACACCCTGACCGGCGAAGGCAACCTGGCGATCGACATCACCTTCGAAAGCATGGACGACTTCTCTCCCGGCGCGATCGCCAAGAAGGTGGACGCCCTCTCCACGCTGCTGGATGCGCGTACCCAATTGAACAACCTGCTCACCTACATGGATGGCAAGACCGGCGCCGAAGAGCTCATCGGTAAGGTGCTCAAGGACCCGGCACTGCTCAAGACCCTCGCCGGAGCGCCCAAGCCCGCCACGGCGAGCGGACATAACGAGCAGCAAGACGGCAGCGAGGCCTGATCGGTCCGAACAGATTCCTGGAGTAAGAAATGGCGCTTAATCAGACAGAAGGCCTGCAGCAGGCCCAGCAGTACGAAACGGACGACTTCTCCGCGCTGCTGCAAAAAGAATTCAAACCCAAGACCGACGAAGCCAAGGAAGCCGTGCAGGTCGCCGTGCGCACCCTCGCCGAGCAGGCGCTGGCGAATTCGGTGACCATAAGCAACGACTCCTACAAGGCTATCGAAGCGATCATCGCCGAGATCGACCGCAAGCTGTCCGAGCAGGTCAACGCGATCATTCACCACGCCGACTTCCAGCAGATCGAGAGCGCCTGGCGCGGTCTGCATTACTTGGTGAACAACACCGAAGTCGACGAGATGCTGAAGATCCGCGTGCTGCCCATCTCCAAGAAGGAGCTGCACCGTACGCTGCGTCGGCACAAAGGCATCGGCTGGGACCAGAGCCCGATCTTCAAGAAAATCTACGAGCAGGAATACGATCAGCTCGGCGGTACGCCCTACGGTTGCATCGTCGGCGACTTCTCCTTCGACCATTCGCCGCCGGACGTGGAATTGCTGGCGGAAATGTCGAAGATATCCGCCGCTTCCCACTGCCCCTTCATCGCCGGCGCCGCGCCTTCGGTGATGCAAATGGAATCCTGGCAGGAGCTGGCCAACCCCCGCGACCTGACCAAGATCTTCGAGAACACCGAGTACACCGCCTGGCGCAGCCTTCGGGCCTCGGAAGATTCTCGCTACATCGGCCTGGCCATGCCGCGCTTCCTGGCGCGCCTGCCCTATGGGGTGCGTACCAACCCGGTCGATGAGTTCAATTTCGAGGAAGAGACCGACGGTTCGGATCACAACCGCTACTGCTGGGCCAACTCGGCCTACGCGATGGCGGTGAACATCAACCGCTCGTTCAAATACTACGGCTGGTGCACCTCGATCCGTGGCGTGGAGTCCGGCGGCGCGGTGGACGACCTGCCCACCCACACCTTCCCGTCCGACGACGGCGGCGTGGACATGAAGTGCCCGACCGAGATCGCCATTTCCGACCGCCGCGAGGCCGAGCTGGCGAAGAACGGCTTCATGCCGCTGATTCATCGGAAGAATACCGACGTGGCCGCCTTCATCGGCGCCCAGTCGCTGCAGAAACCCCACGAGTACTACGATCCGGACGCCACCGCCAACGCCAACCTGGCGGCGCGCCTGCCTTATCTGTTCGCCTGCTGCCGCTTCGCCCACTACTTGAAGTGCATCGTGCGCGACAAGATCGGCTCCTTCCGCGAACGCGACGACATGCAGCGCTGGCTGAACGACTGGATCATGAACTACGTGGACGGCGACCCGTCCAACTCGTCCCAGGAAACCAAGGCGCGCAAGCCCCTGGCGGCGGCCGAGGTGCAAGTGGAGGAAGTCGAGGGCAACCCCGGCTACTACACCTCCAAGTTCTTCCTGCGGCCGCACTATCAACTCGAAGGCCTGACGGTTTCCCTGCGTCTGGTCTCGAAACTGCCGTCGGTCAAGAACAGCGGCAGCTAAGTGTCGCGCGGCGCTGTTAGGGGCGCCGCACGATGAAATACGCAGTAGGCACGATGCAATACTGTTCGTCATCTCCACACAAAAGGAAAAATCATGGCTTCTCTTCAGGACTTTTTCATCAAGATCGACGGTATTCCCGGTGAGTCCAAGGACTCCAAGCACTCCGGCCAGATCGACGTGCTGAACTGGGGTTACGCCGTAAGCCAGACCTCCACCTCCCATGTCGGCGGTGGTTCAGGCGCGGGTAAAGCCAACTTCAGCGAGCTGGTATTCACCCACTACGTGGACAAATCCACCGCCAACCTCATGAAGTACTGCGCCAGCGGTAAGCACATCGCTAGCGTGGAACTGTCCTGCTGCAAAGTGGGCGACGGTTCCCAGGAATACCTGAAGGTCACGCTGAACGAAGTGCTGATCACTCACGTGCGCCCGATGGGCTCCACCAGCGACCCGCGCGTGATGGAAGAAGTCGGCATGTCCTACGGCAAGATCAAGGTCGAAGTAAAAGAGCAGAACACCGACGGTTCCATGGGCGCCACCGTTACCGGTACCTGGGACGTCAAGCAGAACAAGGAATAAGAGGATCGGCCAGCATGGTGACCCCATGCTGGCTTCCTTTTAATAATCATGAAAGATTTTGAAGTTCGAATCTCCGTGGGTGGAGCAGTCGGCCACTTCATTATAGGTGGCGGGGTCTTCGATGCCGAAGTCCTGGATTTGAGCAATAACGAACGCGCGCTCTATACCATATATGTACTGGGTCTCGGCGTAGGCTTGCCAGCTTTTCGCGGAACCTCACGCCCCTTTCGCTTCACCATGGATAGGAACACGAACTGCCGTAGCTTCGCAGGCTATGGCTACATGGGGGGAGTCTCTCTCGAGGCGGGTGCCGGATTAAAAATCGGTGGTGGAATCAAGATACCCAATGGCCCGCTCATCACCACCAGTCTGGGTATTGACTATGGCGGAGTTGATATCAGCGTTTCCCATAACGTAACCAGGTGGGCGCTATGATTAATGAAAAATCATTGATCATGGCCGTTTGTATCTTTCTCGAACTGAGCGGTATTTTTTTTATTTATCTGAGAGCACCATTAGCCGCAAGGATTACTGCCTTTTACCGAAGCTATCCAATCGTCAGGCTTGCCCACTCAAAACAGTTTGAATTGAGGCCTTATTTTGTCTCTTTACTGGGCTGTGCGTTGATTTTTCTTGGCGCTTTTGTATGGCTTTTGAGCGACGCCTAACCTGAGTTCGGTCCTTCATCGGCTTGGCCAGTTGAGTACTTAAGCCGAAATTGCAGTACCTTGGGTAGGTAACGCACAGTCCGCATGCGACTTTCACGTTCAGGAGAGCAGTAGCCTTATGGATTCCACTTCCCGCCACACCCTGCGCCACGACCTGCCCCTGAGCGAACAGTTGGACGCGCTGACCGCCGCGATCCGCCAGACGCCGGGCGACGTCAAGCTGCGCACCCACCTAGCCCAGTTGAGCATGGTGATGGGGAACTGGGAGCGCGCGGTGTCACAATTGCAGACCGCGACCCAGCTCGACGCGTCCACCATCCCGATGGCCCAGACTTACCGCGAAGCCATTCGCTGCGAAGTGCTTCGCGAGCGCGTATTCGCGGGCGAAATCAGCGCTCAGACCGTCGGCGAACCGGCTCCCTGGTTCGCGCACCTCGCTCAGTCCCTGACCAGCCGCGCCGCGGGTGAGACGGCCCTGGCGGACGATTTGCTGGCCCAGGCCTTCGAGCAGGCCGAAGCGGTGCCGTTTTCCATCGACGGGCGCGAAGTGGCCTGGCTGGCCGATGGCGATTCGCGCCTGGGGCCGGTATGCGAGGTGATTCTCAACGGCCAGTATTACTGGCTGCCCTTCGAGCGCATCCACGCCCTTGAAATCGAGGAGCCCGTCGATTTGCGCGACCTGGTCTGGATTCCGGCGACGCTCACCTTGAGCAACGAGGGCAAACATCCTGTGCTGATCCCCAGCCGCTATCCCCTCAGCCACCGCCAAGGTAATGACCGCCTGGCCCTGAGCAGCCTCACCGAGTGGCAACCGCTGGGCGAGGAGACCTGGTCGGGGCTCGGGCAACGCATGCTGGTAAGCGACCAGGACGATCACCCTTTCCTGTCCGTACGCGCGATCACGGCCCTCGAAGCAGCCCCCGAGCAACCATGAGCGCCCAGAAAATCACCACGACGGCGCGCAGCAATCGCCTGATGCCGGCATTGCTCGATCGGTTGACCGACCACGAGCCGCTCAAGCGAAGCGAAACGCCCCAGGAGCGCATGATCAGCCGCACGGCCTATCGGGAAAGCGTGCTGCGGGATCTGTCATGGTTGCTCAATACGATCAACGCCGAGTCGGCCAGCGACTTCCAGGGCGCCGATCACGCCCGCCGCTCGGTGGTGAACTTCGGAGTCCCGGGGCTTTCCGGGCGGCTCCTGGCCAATGACGACTGGGCGGAGGTGGAAAAGGCGATTCGCCTGGCGATCTGCACCTTCGAGCCGCGCATCCTGCCGGACACCCTGCACATCCGCGTGCTGCCCCTGGAGTCCGCCCATGCGACGCACAACCAGTTGTCGATGGAGATCAAAGGCCAGCTCTGGTGCGAGCCCTACCCCATCGAATTGCTGCTTCGCTCCCACATCGATCTCGAATGCGGGCAGGTCATCCTGGAAAACCTGGCGAGTGCTTGAGCATGGATCCCAGACTGCTGGCCTATTACAACAACGAGCTGAATTACCTGCGGGAGCTGGGCGCGGAGTTCGCCACCCACTATCCCAAGGTGGCTTCGCGTCTCGGCATGCAGGGCATGGAGATCGCCGACCCCTACGTGGAGCGGCTGCTGGAAGGGTTCTGCTTCCTCACCGCGCGCGTCCAGTTGAAGATGGACGCCGAATTCCCGCGCTTTTCCCAACGCCTGCTGGAAGTGGTCTACCCCAACTACCTGGCTCCCACGCCGGCCATGTGCATCGTTCAGTTCGCGCCGGGGGAAATGACCGGCAACCAGGGGAGCGGCTTCGTCATCGAACGGGGTACCCGGCTGAAGGAGCCGCCCCAGGCCGAGCGCAAGACCCAATGCGAATTCCGCACCGCGCACCAGGTCGACCTCTGGCCGCTGCGCCTGAGCAGCGCCAAGTTCGAGAGCGCGCCCGCCGACATCCGTCTGAGCCGCGCCAGCCTGAAACGCCCGGTGAAGTCTTCCCTGCACCTGCGCTTCGACTTCACCGTTTCCAGCAGCGGCAAGGCGCCGGACCCGGATCGCCTGTCGCTGCACCTGCGCGGCGGCCACGTGGCCTCGCGCCTGTACGAACTGCTCTGCGCTCATACCCTCGGGGTGGCGGTCCGCGCGGTGGGGCCCGAGCGCAGCGAGTGGCACACCCTACCCGCCTCGGCCCTGCAACCCGAGGGACTGGACGACGAACAAGCCTTGCTGCCCTATTCGATCCGGGGTTTCCAAGGCTACCGCTTGCTCCATGAGTACTTCGCTTTCCCGGCGCGCTATCACTTCGTGGCCCTCGAAGGGCTGCGGCCGATGCTCGCGACGGCGAAGGCGGCCCGGGGCTTCGAGGTCGTGGTGCTGCTGGATTGCGATACCACGGATTTCGAGTCCGTGGTGGACGCGGACAACTTTGGATTGTTCTGCGCCCCGGCGGTCAACCTGATCGACATGCGTTCGGATCGCGTCCCGATTTCCGACAGCCGCTTCGAGTTCCACGCCGTGCCGGACCGCGCGCGCCCCATGGACTATGAGGTCTATGCGGTGCATTCCGCCGAGGGATTCGGGCGGGATAACGCGGTGGAGGCGGAGTTCCGCCCGTTCTATTCCAGCATTGCCGGCGATCGCGGCAACCATGGCGCCTACTTTTCCATGCGCCGCGAGCCGCGCCTGCCCTCCGATGCGATCCTGCGCAAGGGCGCCCGCAGCACCTACCTGGGGTCGGAAGTCTTCCTGTCCCTGGTCGACCAGCACGAGGCGCCCTATACCAAGAGCCTGCGCCAGCTCGGGGTGGACATGACGGTCACCAACCGCGACCTGCCATTGCTGATGACGGTGGGCGGCGAGCACGACCTGATCCCCCTGAACTCGCTACCGGTGACGGCCGTGCGCATTCTCCAGGGGCCCTCGCGGCCGGTCTCCGCCGCCGCCGAGGGCGAGCTGACCTGGCGCTTGATCAGCCACCTCGGGCTGACCTACCACACCTTGACCGAGAAAAACCCCGAAGAAGGCGCCCACGCCCTGCGGGAACTGCTCTCGCTCTATACCGCGTTGGGCGACCCGGCGGTGGCGCGGCATGCCCAGGCGCTGATCCGTTCCGAACTGAAACCGGTCACCCGGCGCCTGCCGGGGGCTGGCCCGCTGACCTTCGGCCGAGGCGTGGCCATCGACCTCACCGTCGACGAGACCCCGTTCGCCGGTACCAGCCCCTACCTGTTCGGCGCCATCCTCGAACGCTACCTGGCGCGCCACGTCAGCCTGAATACCTTCACCGAGGTTCGCCTGCACAGCGCCCAGCGAGGCGCCATCGGTCATTGGCCGCCTCGCTTCGGCACGAGGCCGGTGGCATGAGCCGCGCCCCCCGCGAGGCTCAAGAGAAGCGCGAGGCCCTCTGGCAGTCCCTCGCCGAGCGCCCGTTCGCCCACGACCTGTTCGCCCTGTTGCGCGAGGTGGACGCGCTGAACCCGCACCTGCCACGCCTCGGCCAGGCCCGGCGCCCCCAGCAGGAACCCCTGCGGGTCGGCCAGGAGCCCTCGTCGGCCTTCGCGCCCTCGACCATCGCCCGGCTGGAGCGCGAGCGCGGCGAGCTGCCGCCGAAGGTACGCATCTTCAGCTTCGGCCTGTTCGGCCCCAACGGGCCGCTGCCCCTGGCCATGACCGAGTACGCCCGGGAGCGCGCCACCCATAACGGCGACCATACCCTGGTGGAGTTCGCCGACCTGTTCCACCAGCGGCTGATCCTGTTGTTCTATCGCGCCTGGGCCGACGCCCAGGCCACGGTCAGCCTGGACCGGCCACGGGACGATGCCTTCACCCGCTATGTCGCCAGCCTGCTCGCCTACGGTCAGGACTCGTTGCGCGACCGCGACGCGGTGCCGGACCATGCGCGCTGGAACCATGCCGGCCACCTCGTGCGGCAGACGCGCAACGCCGAAGGCCTCGGCCGCGTTCTCGCCAACTTCTTCGGCGTGCCGGTGACGGTGGAGGAGTTTTCCGGCCGCTGGCTGCCCTTGTCCTCCGAGCAACGTACTCGCCTGGGGGCCTTGAGCGGCGCCCAACTGGGCGTGGACGCGGTCGCCGGCAACGCGGTCTGGGACCGCCAGCACCGCTTCCGCCTGCGCATCGGCCCGATGAGCCGCGCGGCCTACGACGAGCTTCTGCCGACCGGTGCCGACCACCGCGCCCTGCTGGACTGGGTGCGCACCTACGTCGGTATCGAATTCGCCTGGGACGTGCGACTCGTCCTGCGCGCCGAAGAAGTGCCCAGCGCGTCCCTGAGCCGGGACACGCGCCTGGGCTGGACCACCTGGATGGGCGCCCAGGCGCGCCCCCGCGACCGCGACGACCTGGTACTCGACCCCGAGCGCCTGGCCGCCGCCAGGTCCCGTCCGGCGGAGCCCGTGTCATGATGCCCGCCCCTGTTTCAGGCGGCGCTCGTCGCCGCCGCTTCCCCACCGTTCCATGAACCTACCATCGAGTCTGCCGACATGACGTCCTTGACTACCCTGTTCACCCGTTCCGCCCTGCTTCGCAACCTGGCCGCCCTGGGCCTCGTCCTGCACGTCCATCATGCCCAGGCCGACGTCGACCCCGCCCTGGCCTTCGCCTTGGAGGGTGTCTGGAAGATCGAGAGCCCGGCGGTCTCGCTGGTCAGCGACGAATTCGACAGCCAGGAGCAGAAAGACGGCAGCCTGCGCTACCAGGCCCGCGCCAAGGACACCCCCGCCTACGTCACCTCCGGCGAAGAAAACGCCACCGTGGAATACGGTCGCAAGCGTTTCCCGGCCACCGAGACCCCGTGGGGCGCCTTCCCGCAGCTCGATACCGGCAAGGCCCAATTGATCGAGATGAACGTGCCGAAGAAGCGCTACCTGGTGATCGCCGGCCGGGGCAAGGGCCTGTTCGCGATCAACGACTGGCAGCGCTTCGGTTTCCTCCATGTGCTGGACGTGACCTCCCGCGGCGCCCCGGTGTACTACCCGCTGGTCGCCGAGGCCGAGCTGGGCCACCGCGTGCTTGGTCGCCTGCCGGGCTCCTCGGTGCTCAACTATGCCCGCCTGGTGCCGTCGCGCTGGGCCAGCAACGTGGAGCCGAGCGCCTATGAAGTGGTGATCTACGCCCTCAAGCCGAAAGGCCCGGAACAGGTGATCGAGAACGGCAAGCCCCTGGCCTACTCCCTGACCCACACCGGCGCCACCTGGAAGCTCGAACGCATCCGCCAGACCCCGGTGACCGATGCCCGCGACCGCGCCAACCGCCCGTTCACCGCGCCGGCGCCGCAGACCACCAGCGCCGCCCCGGCCGCCGCCAAGGCGCCGAGCCAGCCCGCCCAGTAAGGACGCCTGAACGATGAGCGACATCAGTCGTACCGCCCTGTTCGGCAAACTCAATCCGGTCCTGTACAAGGCCATCGAGGGCGCCACGGTCTTCTGCAAGCTGCGGGGCAACCCCTATGTCGAGCTGGTGCACTGGCTGCACCAGCTCTTCCAGCTCAACGACAGCGACCTGCACCGCATCATCCGTCACTACGGAATCGATGACGGCAAGCTGGCCGCCGACCTGACCCGGGCCCTGGACCGGCTGCCCAGTGGCGCCACCGCCATCAGCGACCTGTCCGAGCACGTGGAAAACGCCGTGGAGCGTGGCTGGGTCTACGCCACCTTGATGTTCGGCGACGACCAGGTCCGGGGCGGTACGCTGCTGCTCGGCATTCTCAAGAGCGGCAACCTGCGCAATGTGCTGACCCACACCTCCCGGGAACTAGCCAACCTGGACGCCGATACCCTCGCCCGCGAGCTGCCGCGCATCCTGCGCGGCTCGCCGGAGGACGGCCTGGACGCCTCCGATGGCAGCCAGTTGGCCGGCGAACCGGGCGAGGCCAGCGGCGCCCTGGCGCCCCAAGGCAAGCAGGACGCCCTCAAGCGTTTCGCCGTGGACCTCACCGAGCGCGCCCGCAATGGCGAGATCGACCCGGTCACCGGTCGCGAGGAGGAGATCCGCCAGATCGTCGACATTCTCATGCGCCGCCGACAGAACAACCCGTTGCTCACCGGCGAGGCCGGAGTCGGCAAGACCGCCGTGGTGGAAGGCTTCGCCCTGCGCCTGGCCAGTGGCGACGTGCCACCGCAACTGCGCGACGTGTCGCTGCTGATGCTCGACATCGGCCTGCTGCAGGCCGGCGCCAGCATGAAGGGCGAGTTCGAGCAGCGCCTGCGCCAGGTGATCGACGAGGTGCACGCCAGCCCGAAACCGATCATCCTGTTCGTCGACGAAGTGCATACCCTGATCGGCGCGGGCGGGACCGCCGGCACCGGCGACGCCGCCAACCTGCTCAAGCCAGCCCTGGCCCGTGGCACCCTGCGTACCATCGGTGCCACCACGTGGAGCGAGTACAAGAAGTACATCGAGAAGGACCCGGCCCTGACCCGTCGCTTCCAGGTGATCCAGGTCGGCGAGCCGGACGAGGACAAGGCCATCGCCATGGTCCGCGGCATCGCCGACATCCTGGAGAAGCACCACCAGGTGCAACTGCTGGACGAGGCCATCGCCGCCGCCGTGCGCCTGTCCCATCGCTACATTCCCGCCCGGCAGTTGCCGGACAAGGCCGTGAGCCTGCTGGACACCGCCTGCGCCAGGGTCGCCGTCAGCCAGCACACCTCCCCGGCCGAGCTGGAGAACAGCGTGCGGTTGATCGAGATCCTGCGCACCGAAAAGGCCATCATCGAGCGCGAGCGCGCGGTGGGCCTGGACGTGGCCGAACGCGAGGCTCGCTGCCTCGGCCGCCTGGCCGAGGAAGAAGCCCGGGTCGAGCGGTTGCAGGCGCGCTGGGAGCAGGAGAAAGGCATCGCCGAGCGCCTGCTGGAACTGCGCGGCCAGTTGCGCCAACCGGAACCGGCGGCGGAAACCGGGGAGCACACAGGGGCGGCCCCCGACCAGGCCACCTCGCCGGACGCCGCTCCGGCGCTCGACCGCGAGGCGCTGTTGGCGGAACACGCCCGGCTGCAGGCCGAGCTGAGCGCCTTGCAGGGCGAGACTCCGTTGGTGTTGCCGGCGGTGGACGAATCGGCGGTGGCCTCCGTGGTCGCCGACTGGACCGGCATCCCCGTGGGCCGCATGGTGCGCAACGAGATCGCCGCCGTGCTCAACCTGGTGGACACCCTGGACCAGCGGGTGATCGGCCAGCGCCACGCCCTGGAACTGATCGCCCGGCGCATCCAGACCTCCCGGGCGCGCCTGGACAACCCCAACAAGCCCATCGGCGTGTTCATGCTGGTGGGTCCGTCCGGGGTCGGTAAGACCGAGACCGCGCTGACCTTGGCGGAGACCCTCTACGGTGGCGAGCAGAACCTGATCACCATCAACATGAGCGAGTTCCAGGAGGCCCACAGCGTTTCCACCCTCAAGGGCGCCCCGCCGGGCTACGTCGGTTACGGCGAAGGCGGCGTGCTCACCGAGGCGGTGCGACGCAAGCCTTACTCGGTGGTGCTGCTGGACGAGGTGGAGAAAGCCCACCCGGACGTCCACGAGCTGTTCTTCCAGGTCTTCGACAAGGGCTGGATGGAGGACGGCGAAGGCCGCCTGATCGACTTCCGCAATACGGTGATCCTGCTCACCTCCAACGTCGGTACCGACCTGGTGATGAGCCTGACCCGGGAACCGGACCTGGCCCCCGAGCCGGAAGCCCTGGGCACCGCCCTGCGCGAGCCGCTGCTGAAAGTGTTCCCGCCGGCCTTCCTCGGCCGCCTGGTGGTGATTCCCTACTACCCGTTGGTCAACGAGACCCTGGCGAAGATCGTCGCGCTGCAACTGGACCGCATCCGCAAGCGCACCGAGGAGCAGCACGGTATCCGCTTCGAGTACACCCCGGAGGCCATCGACCTGGTGATCCGGCGTTGCACCGAAGTGGAATCCGGCGGCCGGATGATCGACGCCATCCTCACCCACACGGTGCTGCCGGTGATCAGCCGCGAGTACTTGTCGCGGCTGGCGGACGGCAAGGCGTTGCAGTCGATTCGCCTGAGCGCCACTGGCGAAGACTTCGACTACCAGTTCGAAGAACGCGCCTGAGGAAAGCCCGCCCGGCCTTGCGCCGGGCGGGCTTCACATGTGGTTGCCCGTCTGGCGGCGTCGCGTTTCTGGCCCCCTCGCGGATCACCCTTTCCTGGCGCCTCGAGGGCCTCTCCTTAATCCTTGCGTCGCCGCTCAGAACAACCCCATCTGCCGGTCCACCAGCGCGGCGAAGTCGTCGTCGACGAAGGGCAGGATGGCGTCCGCCACCGGCTGCAATTGGCGCGCGAGGTAGTGCTCGTAGTCGATGGCCGCGCTACGGCTCTCCAGGGGTTCGGGCCCGGCCAGGGTCATGACGTACTGGATCCAGCCGCCGTTCTGGTACTGCAGCGGCCGCCCCAGGCGTGCGTTGTACTCGTCCGCCAGGCGCGCCGCCCGCACGTGGGGCGGCACGTTGCGCCGGTAGTCCTGCAAGCGGCGGCGCAGGCGTTTGCGGTAGACCAGCCATTCGTCCAGCTCGCCAGCCAGGGTGCGGCGCACGTAGTCCCGCAGGTAGTCGCGGTAAGGCTGGCGCTCGAAAATCCGGCGATACAGTTCCTGCTGGAAACGCTGGGCCAGGGGCGACCAGTCGCTGCGCACCGTTTCCAGCCCCTTGAAAACCATCTCGTCCTGGTCCCCGTCACGATGAACGAGCCCGGCGTAGCGTTTCTTGCTGCCCTCCTCCGCGCCGCGAATGGTGGGCATCAAAAAACGCCGGAAGTGGGTCTCGAACTGCAACTCCAGGGCGCTCTCAAGGTTGAGACTCTCCCGTAGGTGGTCCCTCCACCAGTCATTGACCCGCCGCGCCAGGGCTTGCCCGATGCGCGCCGCCTCGTCTTCGTCGTGGCGGCGCTGGAGCCAGACGAAGGTGGAGTCGGTATCGCCGTAGATGACCGTATAGCCTTCGGCCTCGATCAGTTCCCGGGTCCGCCGCATGATCTCGTGGCCGCGCAGGGTAATGGACGAGGCCAGGCGCGCATCGAAGAAACGACAACCGCTGGAGCCGAGCACGCCGTAAAGGGCGTTCATGATGATCTTCAGGGCCTGGGCCAGCGGGGCGTTGCGCGCGCGCTTGGCCGCCTCGCGCCCTTGCCAGATGCGCTCGACGATGGCCGGCAGGCAGTGCCGCTCGCGGGAGAAGCGCGCGCCCCGGAAGCCGGCCACCGACACCTCGTCCCGAGGGTCGCGCAAGCCTTCGATGAGCCCGACCGGGTCGATGAGAAACGTGCGGATGATGGACGGGTACAGGCTCTTGTAGTCGAGCACCAGCACCGAGTCGTAGAGGCCGGGCCGGGACTCCATGACGAAGCCGCCGGGGCTCGCCTCGGGCCGGCGATCCCCCAGGTTCGGCGCGACGAAGCCGAGGCGGTGCATCGCGGGCATGTACAAGTGGCTGAAGGCCGCCACCGAGCCGCCGCTGCGGTCGGCGGCCAGCCCGGTGACGCTGGCGCGCTCCAGCAGGAAGCGCAGCAGTTCGGTCTTCTCGACGATCCGTGTCACCAGTTCGCAGTCCTTGAGGTTGTAGCGCGCCAAGGCCACCTTGTCCTCCTCGAACAGGCGGGTGATGGCATCCATGCGCTGGTAGGGCGACTCGATGGCCTTGCCCTCGCCCAGCAAGGACTGGGCGACATGCTCCAGGCTGTAGGAGGCAAAGCGCCAGGTCGCCGAGCGCAGCGCCTCGATGCCGTCGACTACCAGCCGCCCGGCGACGCCGGCGAAGTAATGGGTGCGGCTGCCGTGTTCCTGCCAGGTCATCGGCTCGCCGCGGCGTCCCAGGCGCAGGGGTATGCCCAAGCGCTGGGCATGTTCCCGCAGAATGCGCAGGTCGAACTGCACCAGGTTCCAACCGACGATGACATCGGGATCGTGGCGCGCCAACCAGTGGTTGAGGCTCGTCAGCAACCGTGCGTGGGAATCGCAGTAGTCGAGGCGGAACCCCTCGACCGCTCCGCCCCCGGTGGGCGGGCCGAGCATATAGACCTGGCGCTCGCCGCAGCCCGCCAGGCCGATGCAGTAGAGTTGGCCATGGGCGTCGGTTTCGATATCCAGGGAGACCTGTTTCAGCCGGGGGCGATAGTCCGGCGCCGGCTTGAGCGAAGCGTCGCACAGCAGGCCATCAGGGCCCGGCGTTCCGCTAAAGGTCACCGGCGCGGTGATGAAGCGCTCCATCAGGTAGCGCTCCGGGGGGCGGACGTCGGCCTCGTATACCTGCAGGCCCGCGTCCCGCAGGCGCTTCTCCAGGCTCAGCAAATGGCGGTAATGCCGGCAGTAAAGGCCGAACACCGGCCGCCGGTGGAAGTCCCGCAACGCCAGGTCGCGCAATTGCACGCCGCTTTCACCGCGCAGCAGCGCTTCGGCGCGCTCACGCTGCGCCGTGGGCACGAAAGCGACCGACGCTTGCACGGGCACCCGCACCCGGCACGGCCCGTCGTCGGTGGCCAGCCAGAACTCCACCTCCGTGCCCTCGGGCGTATCGCGCCAATGGCGCGTCAGCACGAACCCCTGCCGCCTCTCCACCCACCCGCCCTCGCGCCGTCGTTTCGCGGAGTATAAGCAGTCGGACGTAGCGCGGCGGGTAACGCACCTGCATGGGGTACAAGGAATCGGGGTCGCCTCGCGCCGCCCGCGTTCAGGCCCGGGGGCAACGGCACGCCCGCGCGACGGTTCAGCGGGCGAAGCGCCGGGCCAGCGCCACGCAGGCAACCACCAGGATGGTGACGGCGAGCATCGGCCACTCGACGGCTTCGCCCAGCAGGCCAGCCGCCAGAACGAGCCCGAGGAAAGGCTGCAACAACTGCAACTGGCCCACCGCCGCGATGCCGCCCAGGGCCAGCCCGCGATACCAGAACACGAAGCCGATGAGCATGCTGAACAACGATACATACGCCAGGGCGAGCCAGGCCGGCAAACCGATCGCCGACCAGGCCGGCGCGCCGACGACCAGGCAGGCCGCCGCCATGGCGGGTAGGGAAATCAGCAGCGCCCAGCAGATCACCTGCCAACCGCCGAGGCGTCGCGAGAGCCGGGCGCCTTCCGCGTAGCCATAGCCGCAGACCAGGACCGCCGCCAGCATCCAGAGGTCGCCCCGGGAAGCGCCGCCAACGTCCTGGGTCAGCGCGAAACCGGCCACGCAGGCGCTGCCGCACACGGCGAACGCCCAGAACGCCGGCCTCGGCCGCTCGCCGCCCCGGATCACGCCGAACAACGCGGTGGCCAGCGGCAGCAGACCGATGAACACCACTGAGCGCGCGGCGGTGATGTATTGCAAGGCCAATGCGGTGAACAGCGGAAAGCCCACCACCACCCCCAGGGCCACGGTCGCCAGGCTGCCCAGTTCGCGCCGCTCGGGCTTGCCGGGCCGCAACGCCGCCAGGATCAATGCCGCCAGCACGCCGGCGATCGACGCTCGGATCGCGGTAAGGAACAGCGGATCGAAGTCCAGTACGGCGATACGGGTCGCGGGCAGCGACCCACTGAAGATCGCCACGCCCAGCAAGCCATCAATCCAGCCCCGTGTGGTTCGTTGCATGTGTGGTCTCTCTCGTGAAGAAAGCCGCCATGGTGCGTATCGGTTGCTGCCTGCGCCAGGACACACCCCGTACACTTTCGCCGAACCGTACCGGTACAGGAACCCTGACACATGCTTTCCGCTTCCGCCATGTTGGCCACCGCGCCCGGAATGACCCTGACCGCCCGGGTGATGGATGAGGTGCGTCGGCGCATCGCCAGCCGCCAGCTGTCCCATGGGGCGCGCCTGCCTTCCATCCGGTCCCTCGCCGAGGCACTGGAGGTGTCCAAATCCACCGTGGTGGAAGCCTATGACCGGCTGGCGGCGGAAGGGCTCATCCACGCGCGGCGCGGGTCCGGTTTCTATGTCGCGGCCCCGGCCACGCCCTTGTCGCTGGATCCCCTGGGTCCCCGGCTGGAGCGAGAGGTCGATCCGCTGTGGGTCTCGCGCCAGGCGTTGGAAAGCGGCGACGCCCTGCTCAAGCCCGGCTGTGGCTGGCTGCCGGCGGACTGGCTGCCCCACGACAGCCTGCGACGCGCCTTGCGGGCCGCCGCCCGCGCCGAAGCGGTGGAACTGGAGGCCTACGAGGAACCGCTCGGCCTCCAGCCGCTGCGGCAACTGCTCGCTCGGCGCCTGGGCGAACAGAACATCCAGGCCAGCCCCGATCAGATCCTGCTCACCGACTCTGGCACCCAGGCCCTGGACCTGCTGTTTCGTTTCCTGCTGGAACCCGGCGACTCGGTGGTGGTGGACGACCCGTGCTACTTCAACTTCCACGCCTTGCTGCGGGCGCATCGCGTGCGGGTGATCGGCGTGCCGTTCACCCCGGACGGGCCGGACCTCGTCCGCTTCGAGCAGGCCCTGGCGGAGCACCGGCCGCGGCTGTACCTGACCAACTCGGCCCTGCACAACCCCACCGGGGCGACGCTCTCGCCACTGGTGGCGCACCGCTTGCTCAAGCTCGCCGAGCAGTACGGGCTGACGCTGGTCGAGGACAACATCTTCGCCGATTTCGAACCGGAGCCCTCGCCACGGCTGGCGGCCTTCGACGGCCTCGAACGGGTGGTGCATGTCGGCAGCTTTTCCAAGACCCTGTCCGCCGCGACCCGCTGCGGCTACCTGGCGGTGCGCGGCGACTGGCTCGAACCGCTGCTGGACCTGAAGGTGGCCACCAGCTTCGGCAGCAGCCGGCTGTCCGCCGCCCTGGTTTACCGGATGCTTCAGGACGGCAGCTATCGCCGTCATGTCGAGGGCTTGCGCCAGCGCCTGGCGCGGACCCTGGCGCCGGTGGCCGCCCGTCTCGGCAAGCTGGGCATCACGCCCTGGTCGATGCCCCGGGCGGGGATGTTCCTGTGGTGCCACCTGCCGGACGGGGTGGATGCGGTGGCGCTCGCCCGCGCGGCCCTGGCCGAGGAGGTGCTGCTGGCGCCGGGCAACGTGTTCAGCCTGTCTGGCAATGCCGGCGGTTTCATGCGCTTCAACGTCGCCCAGTCCACCGAGCCGCGCCTGTACGACGTGCTGGGCCGGCTGATCCGCCAGCAACGCGCCTAGCCGCCGGTGGCCTCCACGGCGCCCGCGGCGGGCCTTTCATTGACAAGCCCGGAGGCGGTGGCCATAGTCGCCGCCGTTCAGGTGTCTCGCGCCGCCGCGCGCGAGGTGAAACGGGAAGCCGGTATGTCCTGGGTGACCAGTCCGGCGCTGCCCCCGCAACGGTATGCGAGTGGAGCATTCGATACGCCACTGTGCGCGAGCATGGGAAGGCGAATGCGACCGAGCCTCGCGAGCCCGGAGACCGGCCTGGACCTTCATCGGCAAACCTGCGGTGGGCGGGCGCATGCTGTCGTCCGGCCCCGCGCCGGCGCTCGCCTGCGCGCATCCTCGCCCTAGAGGACGACGTACATGGAATCCCCTCGCTTCACTCCCTTCGCCCGCCTGCCCGCGACCTTGCTGGGGCTGGCCTGGGGCGGCCTGAGCCTGGAGAGTGCCTGCTCGACGCCCCTCGCCCTCGACGGCTTGGTGGTCAACGCCCCGTCGGAGGCCTCCACCGCCGCGGCGGACATGGCCGACTACGGCGCCGAGCGGGTGGTGGTGGAGCACGAGCAGATCGAACGGGCTGGCCCTGGCGCCGATGTCAGCCGGGTGTTGCAAATGTACGTTCCCGGGCTGTTCGTGGCCCCGAAGAACGGCCCTTTCGACTACGGCACCTACTCGCTGCAAGGCAGCCGCAGCGACGACATCCTGATCCTGCTGGACGGGGTCCGGCTGAATAACCGCCTCTACGGCGGGCTGTACCTGGACACCCTGCCGACCACCGCCGTCGAGCGGATCGAAGTGCTCAAGGGCGGCCAGGGCATTCTCTTCGGCACCCAGGCGGTGGCCGGGGTGATCAACATCGTCACCCGCGAGGCCCGTGGCCGCGAACCCAGCGGGCAACTGGACCTGGGCGTCGACAGCTTCGCCGGGCGCGGCGCCGACGCCCGCGCCGAACGTATCCTGGAGAATGGCTTGGGCGACCTCGGCCTGCTGGGTTACATCAGCCGCCATCGCTCCGAGGGCTACCGGCCCTACCGGGATCGGGACATGACCGACACGGTCAGCGACACGCGGCGCGGCTACGACGTGACCACCCTGGGGGCCAAGGCCATCCAGGGCGTCGGCGAAACGGCGCGCCTGGCCTTGTTCTACCAGTACACCGACGCCGCCCTGGACTTCGCCCGCCCCACCGGCAATCGCGAGACCCGCAACGACCGTGTCCACCAGATCGCCACGGCCACCTGGACCCAGCGGCTCGGCGAACGCCTCGGCTACTTCGTCACCACCCACCTCAACGACTGGGATACCCGCTACACCCGCATTTACAACCTGCCGGACGGTGGCACCTCGGTGCTCAACGATGGCGACTACTGGGGGTTCCGCGACTGGGGCGTGCAACTGGAAGGCAAGGCCCGGCTGCCCGGTGATCACGACTTACTGCTGGGCAGCGACCACCAGTGGTATCGCGGCCAGGACGATGTGCTACGGATCGACGACAACGAGGCCCGCGCCCACGCGCTCTATGCCCAGCTTCGCCCGCGCGTGGCCGCCGCGCCGGACTGGCACCCGAGCCTGGGGGTGCGGCGCGAGACGTTGTCCGGCGGCGAGGGCGCGACCGTGTGGATGCTCACCTCGCGCTACGACCTGAACCCGACGCTCGCGCTGCGCGGGCAATACGGCACCGCCTTCAAGCTGCCCAACGCCGAGCAACTCTACGTCAACGAACCGGGCTCGGAGATCGGCGATCCCAGCCTGCGCCCGGAGCGCAGCCGCAACGCCGAACTGGGCTTCGACGTCGACGGCGCGCTGCTGCATCGCCCGTTCCAGGGAAGCGCCACCCTCTTCCGCCGCGCCATCGCCGACCTGATCGCCCTGGACGGCGAGCGCTGGGTCAATGGGAATGGGCGAATCGACGTGCGTGGGGTGGACGTCAGCGGCCGCTGGCAACCGCGACCCGGCTGGCAGGTGTCGGCGGACTTGACCCGCAACCTGATCGAAACCCGCGAGGGGGTCACCGTGAACAACATTCCGACCTTCTTCGCCCGCGCCCGCCTGGGCTACGACAGCCCCGACGGCCGCTGGGGCGCGGGCGGCGCGCTGCGTTACATCGGCCGACAGGAAAACCCCCAGGGCGAGGACTACGGTCGCTACAGCGTGGTGGATGCGGACGCCTACCGCTACCTGGACGAGGGCCGCCACCATCGCCTCGGCCTGTTGCTGGAAAACCTGCTGGACCGTGACTACGCCACCGGCACCGTCAGCAATGGCATGCGCCAGGTGGCCAATCGCGGGCGACCGCGCACCGCCGAGCTGCGCTACACCTTGAGTTTCTGATGAACGAGTCGACCATGCCCCGGACCTGGATACTCCTGGTCGGCCCGCTGCACCCGGCCCAGGGCGACAGCCTGTGCCGCCAACTCGCCCGCGACGGCGAACGCATCGCCTGGGTGGACACCCACGAGGGGTTCGAGACGCTCTGGCGAACGGCGGCGCGCCTGCTGCGGCGCCCTGGCCGGCTGCTAGTGGTGGACCTGGAGCCGACGTCCGATGGCGCCTACCTGGGCTGGTTGCGGAGCGAGTTGCAGCGCCTGGCGCGGGAGGCCGGCCTCGGGGCCACCGCCGGTCCGTGGGTGACGCTGTCCGCCTTGGGCCGGCGCGGCCTGGACAGCCAGGCGATCCGCCAGGCCCTCGACAACCCCGGGGCGCAAGTGGACTGCCTGGACATCGCACCTCCCGCCTCCCACCCCGACTGGTTCGCGCCCCCGGCCCATCGCCGGCACGTCTTTCTCTGTACCGGCCCCCGTTGCGTGCGGCGCGGCGCTCTGCCGCTGTGGAAAGCCCTGCGGCGGCGCCTGCTGGAGCAGCAGCGCCTGGAAACCCCGGACGGAGTGCTGCTGACCCGCACCGGGTGCCAGTTCCCCTGCAACCGAGGCCCCGTGCTGACCGTCTACCCCGACGGCTGCTGGTACGGCGTGACCAGTCTCGACCAGGTCGACCGGGTGGTGGAGGAACACCTGCTTCACGGCCGTCCGGTGGCCGCCCTGCGCATGCCCGCCCCGGAGGACGCATCATGAACCGACGCGGGTGGGCCTTCACCCTGCTGCTGGCCTGGACGGCCGCCCTGGCCACTCCCGGCCCGGTCTATCGCAACTGCGGCGAGGAGTGGACGCTGGCGCGGCCGCCTAAGCGCATCCTGGCGCTGAACCAACACGCCGCGGACCTCCTCATAGCGCTACAGGCGGGCCCGACGCTCATCGGCGTGGCCTATGTGGACGACGACCCGGAGGCGTTGCGCACGGGACGCTATCGCGGCGTGCCGTTGATCGCGCCACGCTACCCGTCCAGCGAAACCCTGTATGCCTTGCAGCCGGACCTGGTGGTCGGCGGCTTCGCCTCCGCCTTCGGCAGGGGGCTGCTGGACCGGCGGGTGCTGGCTGAGCAGGGCATCGGCAGCTACCTGCTGGACGCGGCCTGCGAACGCCGCGCCGCCGACCCCTTCGCCGGAGTCGAGGCCGACCTGCGCACCCTGGGCGGCCTGCTGGGCCACGAGGAGCAAGCCGAGGCCGTGCTGCGCCTTCAGGCACGGCACTTGGCCGAGGCCCGGCGGCTCGGGCGTTTCGCCCGGCGTCCCCGTGTGTTCTACCTGGACAGCATCGAGGCGGGCCTGAACAGCGAAGGCGCCAAGGGGTTCGTCGACCGGCTGCTGGCGCGGGCCGGGGCGGACAACCTGTTCGGCGACCTGGAGCTGGGGCGTACCCTCGTGAGCCGCGAGGCGGTGCTGGCCCGGGACCCGGACGTCCTGCTGCTGGCCGATGCCGTCTGGTCGCCAGCCCGCGACAAGCTCGCGTTCCTGCGCGCCGATCCGGCGCTCTCGACGTTGCGAGCGGTGCGCGAAGCCTGCTGGCTCAGCCTGCCCTTCAGCCAGTTGGTGCCCGGCGTGGCCAGCGCCCAGGCCGCCGAAAACCTCGCCCGCGACCTGGCCCGGTTGGAGCGGTGCGGGCCGACGGCCACGGACCCGCCGGCCTCGCGAACCGTATCCGCACCTCACGCCTCGGCGCCCGGCCCCGTCGTCCGTACCATTCATGGCGACGACCACGCGCCGTGACGCCTCCCCCGGGAGAGGCGTAGAATCGCGGCATTCGGTCGCTTCCCTCTTCGAATAACGCCAAAAATCCTCTTCCGGCCCCCTTCGGGGCTCCGCACCGTTCGCCCTCGATCCCAACCGCCCCGCAGAGGGGAGCCGGCCCGTTCTTCGCTTCGCCCTCGGAACCGTTTTGATGAGCACACCCCTGGAACCCCGCACCGGCAACTGGCTGAGTGTCTTCGCGCTGGCCCTGGCGGCCTTCATTTTCAACACCACCGAGTTCGTCCCGGTCGGGCTGCTCAGCGATATCGGCGGCAGCTTCGACCTCCCCGTCGCCCAGGTCGGGTTGATGCTGACGCTGTACGCCTGGGTGGTGTCCCTCGCCTCGCTGCCGATGATGCTGATGACCCGCAACATCGAGCGGCGCCGCCTGCTGATCATCATCTTTCTGCTGTTCATCGCCAGCCACGTACTGTCCGGCCTGGCTTGGAGCTTCGGCGCGCTGATGGTCAGCCGCATCGGTATCGCCTTCGCCCATGCGATCTTCTGGTCGATCACCGCCTCCCTGGCCGTGCGTGTCGCCCCGCCGGGCCAGCAGGCGAAAGCCCTCGGGCTGCTGGCCACCGGCACCACCCTGGCCATGGTGCTGGGCATTCCGCTGGGCCGGCTGGTGGGCGAAGCGGTGGGCTGGCGGATCACCTTCCTGGGCATCGCCGGCCTGTCGGTGTTGACGGTCCTGTTCCTGGCCCGCTCGCTGCCGTCCCTGCCCAGCCAGAATTCCGGCTCGTTGCGCAGCCTGCCGGTGTTGTTCCGGCGCCCCGCCCTGATGGCGCTGTATGCGCTGACCGTCTTGGTGGTCACCGCCCAGTTCACCGCTTATAGCTACATCGAACCCTTCGCCCGCGAGGTGGCGCGCCTGGGCAGCGCCCATACCACCGGCCTGCTGCTGCTCTTCGGTGGCTCGGGGGTGTTCGGCTCGATTCTCTTCAGCCGCTACAGCGACCGCTTCCGCCGGAGCTTCCCCCTCGTGGCGATCGGCGTCCTGGGGGCCTGCCTGACCTTGCTGTCCCCCTTGGCCGGCACGCCATGGGCATTGGCCGCGCTGAGCGTGTTCTGGGGCATGGCGATCATGTGCTTCGGTCTGGCCCAGCAATCCAACGTGCTGCGCCTGGCCTCCGATGCCACCGATGTGGCGATGGCCTTGTTCTCCGGACTCTACAACGTGGGGATCGGCGCGGGCGCGCTACTGGGCAGCGTGGTCAGCGTTCGCCTGGGGCTGGCCCATGTCGGGTTCGTTGGCGGTCTGGTGGCGCTGGCGGGTCTGGCGCTGGGCCTGCAGGCCGCCTGGCGCTTCTCGACGCCGGCCTCCACGTCGGATCACCTCTGAACACAGCCATGGCCAAGGAGGGTGACCTATCGTGGCGCCGTCGCCATGACCGATGCGCTGAAGCGCACCGCCTGAAGGAAGCGGCGCTGGCGAATTCCCTCTCGTCTCGGAGCCTCCAGCCACTTTCCTTATTAGATGTAGCCCAGCGCCACGGCATAGGACACGGCCTGCACCCGGTTGCTGGCGCCGATCTTCCGTTGCACGTTCTTGAGGTGGTAGTTGACCGTGTCGGTGCATACGCCAAGGATCACCCCGATCTCCTCGGAGGTCTTGCCGTCCGCCGTCCAGAGCAGGATGTCCCGCTCCCGCTCGGTGAATTCGAGCCCATTGAACACATCTTCTTCGCTCTCGAGTTCGGACAGCTTCTCGTGAGCGGCACTGGCGAACGCCTTGGTGGCCGGCTTGAGGTCCTCGAATTCCTGCAGGCTGATCGGCCGATCCTTGCGGGCCAGGCTCAGCAGGCCGACGCGTCCCCGCTCGTTGAACGAAGGTTGCGACAGGCCATGCCGCAGGTTCCACTGGTGCGCCTCGCCCCAGAGGTCCGGGCTGCCCTTGAACAGTTCATCGCTCCATAGAATGGGCAACGACGATACCTTGCTATGTTTGACCGTGGGGTCGACAACCGCATAGTTCATCTCCTGATAACGCGCGATCCATTCAGGGGAATAATTACTGTACAGGTACGTTTTCGGCCTCATGAACGGCGTGATGCTGAAAATGCCATAGCCGTAATACTCGAAACCCAGATCCCGGGCGGCGTTCGAGGCGGTAGCGGAAAATTCCTTCATGTTGGTTACTTGTGTAAAGACACTGTAAAAATAAGCGTCCCACATCAGTATCTGGCCCAGTTCCATTTCAGCCCACTCATACTCCATTGACAGCCGGAGCCTACTCGAACAGCGGGTCCTGTCAACGCCTATTTCATTCTCATCCATGCCCGCCCAAGAAAACTTCGAGCATGTCCGACAATCCCGAAACCATTGGAAACGAAACAGGAGTACCAAGTAGCGTTAAAAACACAGCACTTTCATAAAGTTGCAACAACCCACCACTTGGAATATATAAAGTTCCGAATCTCATACTAATTTATCCCTACCAAATCTGGTAGTTCCGGCAAAAAATTATGCTGCTATATATAAGCGCCACTGTTTTTTGCAGGGACTAAAAAGCAAAGCGCCATCGAGAACAATAATGGCTCATGGCTATTAAAGCCTCGAAGCCTCTAGCGCGGGCTGTTCTGTGTCTTGCAGTTCGTTACGTGGGCGCTCTGTTTTTCGCGCTCATAAAACCGATCTGTCTGAAGGAGGTGACATATGACCGGACCTGAAATACGCAAGGGGTTCGACGATTATCCTGAATTACGCCGTAAGAATCGCGCCACGGTCGAACAATTCATGAAGACAACAGGCGAGGCTCGCCTGAGGCGTCATGAATTGTTCACCGAGGAAGGCTCCGGAAGTAATTGGTGCAATGAAACCGGAAAACCGATTCTATTCGAAGGCCGCGCTAAGTTGGAGGCCCTCGACAAGTGGGTCGTGAAGTGTTTTCCCGACTGGCAGTGGTGCAACGTTCATATATTCGAAACCCTGGACCCCAATCATTTCTGGGTGGAAAGCGACGGGCGCGGGAAGACCCGAGTGCCCGGCTATCCGGAAGGCTATTGCGAAAACCACTATATCCATTCGTTCGTACTTGAAAACGGAAAGATCAAAAGCAGCCGCGAGTTCATGAATCCCTTTCAACAGTTGCGCGGCCTGGGCGTCGCCGTGCCGCGCATCAACCGTGAAGGGATTCCCGCTTCTTAATCGACAAGGAGGTTTCACATGCCGAACCAAGCGAAGCAACACAACTACGCCGATACCGCCGAATTGCGCCGCAAGAATCGCGCGACGGTCGAGCAATACATGCACACCAAGGGCGAAGCGCGCCTGCGCCGCCATGAACTGTTCACCGAGGACGGCATAGGCGGTCTATGGACCACCGATACCGGCAAGCCCATCGCCATCAATGGCAAGGACAAGCTGGCCGAACATGCCGTCTGGTCGCTGAAATGCTTCCCGGATTGGGAGTGGTACAACATCAAGATCTTCGAGACCGATGATCCCAACCACTTCTGGGTGGAATGCGACGGCCACGGGAAGATTCTTTTTCCCGGCTACCCGGAAGGCTTCTACGAAAACCACTTCCTGCACTCGTTCGAACTGGACGACGGCAAGATCAAGCGCAACCGGGAATTCATGAACGGATTTCAACAGTTACGCGCGCTGGGCATCCCCGTCCCGCAGATCAAGCGTGAAGGAATACCCACTTAATCCACAACGGAGTGTGGTGCCATCATGAAAGACGTACTGGAACGAGTTCTGCGTTGCGAAGCGCTGCAGCAACCGCAATGGAGCGAGCCATCACAACTGCATGATGCGCAGGCTTACCTCAGGGAAAGTCCCTCTCTGATCCGGGTCCAGGATGTTCTGGCCCTGCGATCCGTGCTGGAAAAGGTGGCGATGGGCGAAGCCCTCGTCATCCAATCCGGCGACTGCGCCGAAGACATGGAAGAAAACGAACCCGGCCACGTGGAACGCAAGGCGGCCGTCCTCGACCTGCTCGCCGGCGCGTTCCGGCTGGTCACCCAGCAACCCGTCGTGCGGGTGGGACGGATAGCCGGGCAGTTCGCCAAGCCCCGCTCCAAGCCGAGCGAGAAGATCGGCGACGTGGAACTGCCGGTCTATCGAGGCGACATGGTGAACGGCCGCGAGCCCCATTCGTCGAGCCGCCGGCACGACGCGCAACGCCTGGTGAAAGGCTACAAGGCCGCGCGGGACATCATGCGACACCTTGGCTGGAACGAGTCGGGGCCCGAGGACACCCTCAGCGGGCCGCCCGCCTGGACCAGCCATGAAATGCTGGTGCTCGACTACGAGGTGCCGCTGCTGCGCAAGGACCCGCAAGGCCGCCTGTACCTGGGTTCGACCCATTGGCCCTGGATCGGCGAGCGGACCCGCCAGGAAGACGGGGCCCACGTGGCCCTGCTCAGCGAAGTCATCAATCCGGTGGCCTGCAAGGTCGGCCCGGAGATCACCCAGGCGCAACTGTTGAGGCTCTGCGAGCGCCTGGACCCCCGGCGCGAGCCCGGCCGCCTGACTCTGATCGCCCGGATGGGCGCCGAGCGAGTGGCGGACCGGCTGCCGCCCCTGGTGAAAGCCGTTCGCGAGGCCGGCCACCAAGTCATCTGGCTCAGCGACCCCATGCATGGCAACACCATCGTCGCGCCCTGCGGGAACAAGACGCGCCTGGTCGACACCATCGCTCAGGAAATCAGCGAGTTCAGGCATGCCGTGACCTCGGCGGGCGGAGTCGCGGGCGGTCTGCACCTGGAGACCACCCCGGACGACGTCACGGAGTGCGCCGCCGACGCGACCACCCTGCATGAGGTAGCCAGCGAGTACCGCAGCCTCTGCGATCCACGCCTGACCCCCTGGCAAGCCATTACCGCGGTATTGGCCTGGAACGAGCCGCCCGCCTCTATCGCCTCTGTTTGACTGGAGATGTCGCAATGCCCGGTATCCCATCGATTACCGCTTACAACCTGCCCACTGCCCGCGACCTGCCAGCCAACCTCGCCCAGTGGAGCCTCGACCCGGCGCGCGCTGTCCTGCTCGTCCACGACATGCAGCGCTATTTCCTCCGCCCCTTGCCCGAAGCCCTGCGCGACGAAGTGGTCGGCAACGCCGCCCAGGTTCGCCGCTGGTGCATCGAGCATGACGTGCCGGTGGCCTACACCGCCCAGCCCGGCGATATGACCGAAGCGCAACGGGGCCTGCTCAAGGACTTCTGGGGGCCGGGCATGCGCGCCAGCCCGGCAGATCGCGAGGTGGTCGAACCCCTCGCGCCGCGCCCCGGAGACTGGTTGCTGACCAAATGGCGCTACAGCGCCTTCTTCCAGTCCGACCTGTTGGAACGCATGCGCGCCGCCGGCCGGGACCAGTTGATCCTGTGCGGCGTGTACGCCCATGTCGGCGTGCTGATCTCGACGGTGGACGCCTATACCAACGACATTCAACCGTTCCTGGTCGTCGATGCCATCGCCGACTTCAGCAAGGAACATCACTGGATGGCCATGGAGTACGCGGCCACCCGCTGCGCCATGATCCTCACCACCGAGGAGGTGGTCTCGTGAGCCAGACGCCTACTTTGATGTCCCGCATCCTGGGGGCCGAACCGGGCCCGTTCGCCCTGCTGTACCGCCCCGAAACCACCGGCCCCGGCCTGGTGGACGTGATGCTCGGCGAGATGGCCGAGCTGGACAGCCTGGCGGATATCGACTTGCCCGCTCTTCAGGACGGCACCTCGCGCCAGGATGTCCTCGCCCTGATTCCCTACCGGCAGATCGCCGAGCGGGGCTTCGAGGCGGTCGACGACCAGTCGCCCCTGCTGGCGATGCACGTGACCGAACAGCAGGTCCTGAGCTTCGACCAGATGCTGGACCTGCTGCCCGAAGCCTCGATCGAACTGCGCGGCGAGCGCTTCGACCTCGATGACGCCCGCTACGCCGACCTGGCCGGCCAGGTCATCGCCAACGAGATCGGCAGCGGCGAAGGGGCCAACTTCGTCCTCAAGCGCACCTTCATCGCCGAGATCGAAGGCTATGGCCTGGAACACGCGATGACGTTCTTCCGCCACCTGCTGGCCCGGGAGAAAGGCACCTACTGGACCTTCCTCGTGCACACCGGCAAGCGCACGTTCGTCGGCGCCTCGCCGGAGCGCCATATCAGCGTCAAGGACGGGCTGGCGGTGATGAACCCGATCAGCGGGACCTATCGCTACCCGGCCGCGGGGCCGAGCCTGGACGAGGTGATGGCCTTCCTCGGCGACCGCAAGGAAGCCGAAGAGCTGTACATGGTGGTGGACGAGGAACTGAAGATGATGGCGCGCATCTGCGAAGACGGCGGCCACGTTCATGGCCCCTATCTCAAGGAAATGGCTCACCTCGCCCATACCGAGTACTTCATCGAGGGCAGGACCGCCCTCGACCCCCGGGATATCCTGCGGGAATCGCTGTTCGCCCCGACCGTGACTGGCAGCCCGCTGGAAAGCGCGTGCCGGGTGATCCGTCGCTACGAACCCCAGGGGCGCGCCTATTACAGCGGCGTCGCCGCCCTGATCGGTCGCGATGGCAAGGGGCAGCGCACCCTGGATTCCGCCATTCTCATCCGCACCGCCGATATCGACGAGGCCGGCCAGGTGCGCATCAGCGTGGGCTCGACCATCGTGCGGCACTCCGACCCCAGCGCCGAGGCGGCCGAGAGCCGGGCCAAGGCGGCGGGCCTGATCGCGGCGCTGAAGAACCAGACCCCCTCGCGTTTCGGTGCCTACCTGCAGGTGCGGGCGGCCCTGGCCAGCCGCAATGCTTGCGTCTCCGACTTCTGGCTGACCAACGCCCAGGAACGGCAACAAGTGCAAGACGACTTCCGGGACCGCAAGGTGCTCATCGTCGATGCCGAGGATACCTTCACGTCCATGATCGCCAAGCAGCTGCGGGCCCTCGGCCTGACGGTGACCGTGCGCGGCTTCAACGACGACTACCGGTTCGAGGGCCACGACATCGTCATCATGGGGCCGGGGCCCGGCAACCCGAGCGAAACCAGCCAGCCCAAGATCAACCACCTGCACCTGGCTATCCGCTCCTTGCTCAACCAGAAGCGCCCGTTCCTGGCCGTGTGCCTGAGCCACCAGGTACTCAGCCTGTGCCTGGGTCTTCCGATGCAGCGCCGGGAGGTACCGAACCAAGGGGTGCAGAAGGAGATCGACCTGTTCGGTGTGCGCGAGCGGGTCGGCTTCTACAACACCTTCGCCGCCCAGAGCGCGTCCGATCACCTGCACGTCAAGGGCATCGGCCGGGTGGACGTCAGCCGCGACCGCGCCACCGGCGAGGTGCATGCCCTGCGCGGCCCCTCGTTCGCCTCGATCCAGTTCCACCCCGAATCCCTGCTGACCCGGGAAGGTCCTCGGATCATGGCCGACCTGGTCCGCCACGCCCTGTTCAACGAACCCGTCGTCGCGGCCTCGGCCGCGAGGAGCTGAGCCATGCACCGTTACGTTATAATCGACGCCTTCGCCACCGCGCCCCTGGAGGGCAACCCGGTCGCGGTCTTCTTCGACGCCGATGACATCCCGGGCGAGCAGATGCAGCGCATCGCCCGGGAGATGAACCTGTCCGAAGTGACCTTCGTGCTCACGCCCCGCCAAGGGGGCGACGCCCATATCCGGATCTTCACTCCCGTCAACGAGCTGCCCTTCGCCGGGCACCCGATGCTGGGCACCGCCATTGCCCTGGGGGCCGAGACCGATCAATCCCAGCTTCGCCTGGAAACCCAGATGGGCATCGTCCCCTTCCAACTGGAGCGGCAGAACGGCAAGGTCGTGGCCTGTTCCATGGAGCAACCGATTCCCACCTGGACGGTGTTCGACCGGACCCCCGAACTGCTCGCGGCCCTGGGCATCGAGACCTCGCGGTTCCCGGTGGAAATTTATCGCAACGGTCCCCGTCATGTGTTCGTCGGCTTGCCGGACATCGAATCGCTGTCCGCGCTGCACCCCGACCACCGGGCGCTGTCGAGCTTCCCCGACATGGCCGTCAACTGCTTCGCGGGGGCCGGGCGCCGCTGGCGCAGCCGCATGTTCTCGCCCGCCTACGGCGTCGTCGAGGATGCCGCCACGGGCTCCGCCGCGGGGCCCCTGGCCATTCACCTGGCCCGCCATGGGCAGGTCGAGTTCGGCCAGCAGGTGGAAATTCTTCAAGGCGTGGAGATCGGGCGCCCCTCGTTGATGTTCGCGCGAGCCGAGACCCAGGGTGAGCGGATCACCCGCGTGGAAGTCTCCGGCAACGGCGTCTTGTTCGGCCAAGGAACCATCGTCATATGAACAGCGCAGCCAACCAGAGCACCCCCGGCGTGAAGATGTCGGAATCCCTCACGGGCACCCTGGAGGTGCCGTTCCCGGAGTACGAAACGCCGCCCGCCAACCCGCTCGACTTGCTTCACCAATGGTTGGAGCACGCGCGCCGCATGGGCGTGCGCGAACCTAAGGCCCTCGCCCTGGCCACCGCGGACGCCGAGGGGCGGCCCTCGACCCGGATCGTGGTGATCAGCGAACTGTCCGATCAGGGGGTGGTATTCAGCACCCATGCCGGCAGCCAGAAAGGCCGCGAACTGGCGCAGAACCCATGGGCATCGGGGGTCCTGTACTGGCGGGAAACCAGCCAGCAGATCATCCTCAATGGCCGGGCCCGGCGTCTTCCGGACGCCAAGGCCGACGCCCTGTGGCACGGACGCCCCTACGTCACCCATCCCATGACCACGGTGTCGCGGCAAAGCGAGGAGTTGACGGACGTCGAGGCCCTGCGCGCCGCCGCCCGGCGGTTGGCTCAGGTCAACGGTCCGTTGCCGCGCCCCGAGGGCTACTGCGTCTTCGAACTGCGCTTGGAATCCCTGGAGTTCTGGGCCAATGGCACGGAGCGGTTGCATGAGCGGCTGCGCTACGACCGCGAGGACGAAGGCTGGCGGGTGCGTCGCCTGCAACCCTGAAGCGGGCCGAATCGTTGCCGGCGAACGCACACGCGATGCCGGCAACGCTCGGCTCCCAGTCTCGCTTCGAGCTCCGGGCTAGCATAGGCGACAGCCCACCCGAGCCAGCTTCCGCCTTCGCACGCGTTCCATGTCAGGCATCGAGCGACATCTTCCCCGCTCATGAGCCTCTCGCCCGAAGCCTTTTTTAGGCCGTTGCCCGAACAACGACCCGACTCGCAGCGTAGCGGTCTTCCAGCATCCATCCCGGGTACTCCACGCCCGATCCCGACCGCCTCCAGCAGGGGGCCGCGCAAGCCTGGATCGCAACGCGATGGCCAGACACGCCATGCCCTTGCGCATCCGACGATCCCATGACTTTGGCGGCCGGCTTGCTCCTTCATCGGTCTGTCAGGCGAGGCTCACGTTGTGCCTCAGGAGGCAATCCGAAAACCGTACCAGGCGTCATGACGATCGAAGCGAGACACGATCGAAGTGACCCGCCTCCTCCAGGGGCGACCCGCCTACGCCCGGGCGCGGGGGGCACGAACGAAGCAGCGGCACGCGGCTTCCCGCGCGTTGCCGGACTTTTTGCGGACCGAGTCCGGCGGACTGACCTTGCGCCCTAAACACCAACGCCCCCGCCGCTTGCCCCGGCCCCGATAACCTTCTTTAATTCGGCCAGTAAACCAAAAAGCGTTTTGAAAAATAATTTTAAGGAAGCACGCTTTGCGACTGTCAGGACGTTCGCGATGGTTCATCCCGGCCTCATAGCCCTGAATGGCATCAGCAAGCGCTATTTCCAGGCCGGCCAGCGGCTCGACATTCTCAAGGGGGTGTCGTTCTCCCTGGAACCTGGGGAAAGCTGCGCGCTGGTAGGCGCCTCGGGTTCCGGCAAGAGCACCTTGCTGAACATACTGGGGCTACTCGACCAAGCCGACGAAGGCGACTACCGGCTCGCCGGCCACGATATCCGCCAGGCCGATCCGGAGCGCCTGGCCAGCCTGCGCAACCGCCTCATCGGCTTCGTCTTCCAGAGCTTCAACCTGTTGCCCCGCTTGAATGCCCGGGAGAACGTCGCCCTGCCCCTGGGCTACCGGGGCCTCGCCCACCGCGAAGCCCTGGCGCGCGCCGACCGCATGTTGGAGCGGGTCGGCCTGGGTGAACGCCGGTTGCACCGCCCCGCCGATCTCTCGGGGGGACAGCGCCAGCGGGTGGCCATCGCCCGCGCCCTGGTGGGCGAACCCACCCTGATCCTGGCGGACGAACCCACCGGCAACCTCGACGCCACAACCGCCGCCGACATCATGGAGTTGCTGCTGGGGTTGAACCGCGAACGCCAGGTCAGCCTGGTGATGGTCACCCACGACACCCGCCTCGCGGGGCAACTGGACCGGCGGCTGGAAATGCGCCAGGGCGTGCTCCGGGACGAGGCGAGGCCATGAGCCTGCCAACGCGACAGGCCGTCGAGGCCCTGGCCAGCCTGCGTGCCCTGGGGAAGCGGACCCTGCTGGCCCTGCTGGGCATCGTCATCGGCAGCGCTTCGGTGATCGCGTTGGTCAACATCGGCCACAACGCCGTGGAAGACGCTCGCAGCATTTTCAAGGACCTGGGTACCGATACGCTGGTCGTGCAATTCCCGTCCGCCCCCGACGGCGGAAGCCTGCCGCCGGCCCTGGACCTGGAGGCGCTCCAGCGAAGCGTGCCGGGCCTCGCCTACCTGGCGCCGGTCCATTTGTTCTCTGCCCCCGCGAGCCTCGGCGGGCAGAGCGCCAACGCCAGCATCGTCGGCACCACGCCCGCCCTGTGGGGCGCCATGGGCCTGCGCTTGCGCAGTGGCCGGTTCCTCTCCGAGTTCGACCGGGGCGGCAGCGACACGATCGTCGGCGCGCGACTGGCCCAGGCCCTGGGCACGCCGGCCCGGCCGTTGCGCATTGGCGACCAGATCCGGATCGGCCAGGACCTCTTCCAAGTATTGGGAATCCTGGCGAGCCAACCCAACGCGGTGCTGATGCCCGTGGTGGCGGACGACACGCTAATCGTCTCCCTGGACAGCCTGCGCCGTCTGCAAGGGCCGCCCCGGCTCGACAACCTGATCGTGCGTGTCGAACCGGGGCGTGACGTGACCCTGGCCGGAAAAGCCCTGGAAGCGGCCCTGGCCCGTGCCTTGCCCGGTCAGGACAGCACGGTGCAGATCGCCCAGTCGATCCTGGACGGGCTGACCCGGCAGACCCGCACCTTCACCTACCTGCTGACCGCCCTCGGCGGCATTTCCCTGGTTGGCGGCGGGATCGGTGTGATGAACGTCATGCTGATGAATATCGCCGAGCGGCGCCGGGAGATCGGCGTACGCATGGCGCTCGGCGCGCGGCGACGCGACATCCGCAACCTGTTCCTGCTCGAAGCCGTCACCCTGAGCGCCGCCGGCGCCATGTGCGGTGCCCTGCTCGGCCTGACCTTCGCCTACCTCTATGCCCGCTTCTCCGGCTGGCAGTTCAGCCTGGCCAGCGGGGCGCTCCCCCTGGGGCTGGGCAGCACGCTGCTGGTGGGGCTGTTCTTCGGCCTGTATCCGGCGATCATGGCCGCGCGCCTGCAACCGGTGGAGGCGCTGCGCGATGACTAATGCCGCGCCGCGCCCCCGGAGGTCGCCGAATGCCCATGCGCGAGGAGTCCTCGGGGCGCTCATCCTGCTGTTGTCGTCGTTCCCGCCCCCGGTATCCGGGGCGAGCGCCTCGAACGCCGCGTCGGCGCCGACCATGGCCGGCCGCGACGCCCACGCCGCCCTCCTGAGCCGGCGGATCACCGACCTGACCCTGGGCGAGGCCGTCTACCTGGGGCTGCGCAATAACCCCGCTATTCGCAGCGCCTATCTGCAACGGGTCGCGCAGAAGTTCGATCTGCGAGTGGCGGAGAACGTCTTCGCGCCAAAGCTGACGATCAGCGGCAATTACCAGGCCTCCCGAGGCTCCGAGGACCACGCCCGGCAAGCCCTGGCCGCCCCGGCCACCAGCCTGCTCAGCGAGTACGGCACCCGCCTCAGCCTGGCCTGGACCCGGCAACTGTCCGACGCCGACCGGGCCGGGCGTTTCCGCAGCGATGGCCTGGACATCGGCATCATCCAGCCGCTGCTGCGCGGCGCCGGCTGGGACGCCACCACGGCGCCGGTGCGGCTGGCGCGGCTGACCGAACAGGCCAATCGCCTCAACCTCAAGGCCAACGTTTCGCAGACCATCACCCAGATCATCTCCCGCTACCGGGAACTGCTGCGCGCCCAGGAACAACTGCGCATCGCCCGGGAGGCCCTGCAGCGCTCCCGCACCCTACTGGACGCCAACCGCGCCATGATCGACGCCGGGCGCATGGCCGCCTTCGAGATCGTCCAGACCGAGGCCGACATCGCCAGCCAGGAACTGGGCGTGGAGGAAGCCGCCAACCAGGCCGACAGCGCCCGCCTCGACCTGCTGCGGCTGCTGGCACTCGACCTGGACACCCCCGTCCGGGCCACCGAGGCGTTGCAGGCCGAACCCCTCGTCATCGATCGCGGGCAGGCGTTTCGTCTGGCGCAGAATCAGCAGCCGGACTACCTGGCGCGGTTGCTGGGCAGCCAGCAGGCGGACCTCAACCTGGTCATCGCCAAGGACCAGAGCCGCTGGGACGTCTCGCTGGTCACCGGGGCCAGCCAAGTGCGCGACCGCTACGACGAAGACGACCATGGCGGCGGCGGTCGACGCTGGGAATCCTACGCTGGGGTCCGGGTCGAGATTCCCCTGGGCGACCTCTCGACCCGCCAGGCCGAGGTGCATGCCCGGGTCGAGGTGGACGACCAGGCGATCCGCCTGGCCGACGCCCGGCAGGAGCTCGAGCGCCGGGTCAACGAGGTGATCCGCGACCTCGGTACCCGCTGGCGGCAATACGAGATCGCCCAGCGGGCCAGCGAGCTGTCGCGGCGCAAGCTGGAGATCGAGCGGGAAAAACTCAACGCCGGGCGCTCCAGCAACTTCCAGGTGCTCAGCTTCGAAGCGGACCTGCGCAACGCCGAAAGCGCGCGGCTGAACGCGCTGATCGCCTACCTCAACGCCCAGACCCAACTGGACCAGACCCTGGGCATGACATTGGAGAGCTGGGACATTGCGCTCAACGATTGAGAAACGCGGGTGGCCTTACCTGGCCGCTCTGCTGGCGCTGGGCTTGGTCGTCGGCCTGCTGCTGGCCCGCCCCGCCGAACCGAAGCGCGAACGGGCCAGCCCCTGGCTGACGGTCCAGCCGCAGCCGCTGGTCCACCGCATCGGCCTGGTCGGCCAGTTGGAGCCGGAACGGACCCTGACCCTGACCGCCCCCTTCGACGGCAACGTGGAAGTCGTCCTGGTCGAACCCGGCCAGCGGGTCGAGGCAGGCCAGACGTTGCTGCGCATGGACGCCAGCGACCTGGAGGTGCAGATGCGCGAGGCCCTGTCGAACCTCTTGAAAGCCCGGCACCGGCAGCAGGAGTTGCGGAACTGGGACGCCGGCGCCGAAGTGGCCCGCGCCCGACGCGCCTTGCGGGTCGCCACCCTCGCCTCGGCCAGCACGCAGCGCAAGCTGGAAGAGACCCAGACCCTGTTCGAGCGCGGTATCGTTCCCCGCAGCGAGCTGGACGATCTGCAGCAGCAAGCCCATGTGCAACGACTCGATACCCAGGCGGCCGAATCGGAGCTGCGCGCCGCCCAGGCCCAAGGCCAGGGTGAATATCGCCAGATCGCCGACATGGAACTGGCCAACGCGCAAGCCAAGCACGACGCCCTGGTCGCGCTATTGGCCCAGCGCGAGGTCAAGGCGCCCTTTCCCGGGATCGTCATCCCACCGCCGAGCAGCCTGTCCGCCACGGAAAAGGGACCGCCTCCGCCGGGCAGCAAGCTGAGCCAGGGCGAGGCGCTGTTCGGCCTGGCGAGCCTGAACCGCTTGAAAATCGTGGCCAAGGTATCCGAACTGGACATCAACCAATTGCGCGAGGGCATGCCCGTGGAAATCCAGGGGGACGGCTTCGATGGCGTCCAGTTGAGCGGAAGCGTCGCCATCGTGGGCGGCCTCGCACTGCCGGGCGAGGCCCAGGGCGGCAGCCGCTACGCGGTGACCGTGGCGTTGCCGCCGCTGGAAGCCGAGCAGCGTCAACGGGTTCGGCTAGGCATGAGCGCGCGCCTGAACATCGTCACCTATCGCAACGACCAGGCCATCGTGCTGCCTCCGTCCGCGTTGCGGCGCTCCGGCGAACGGCTCCTGGTGGACTACCGCGCCGGGCCCGGGCAGCCCTCTCGGCGCGTGGACGTGAGCACCGGGCACGCGACCCTCGACGGCGTGGAAGTGTTCGGCCTGTCGGCCGGACAGGTCAGGCTCGGCGAGCCCTGACTCCTCGGCCAGGTGACGGACCGGCCCTGGCGGCCGACGAGGCCGCGCCCGGCGGATGCCGAACGAAACTCCGCGCCGGCGGCATCGCTAGCTCTGCGCCACGAGGGCCGCGCCGGACGTATCGGCCTCGCGGCGAAGCACCCGCTGGGTTTGCAGGACTTGCTCCAGGGCGACCTCGCTGTCGGTGGATTGCAACGGCGCGCGAATGGCACCGGAGACCAGGGCGATCAGCTTGGCCATCACCTCGGCGTCGGTGGTGGTACGCCCCAGGCTCATGGCGCTCATCAGGTGGCGCAGTTCGGTGCCCGCCATGACCCCGGAAATCGCCTTGAGGGCGAATTGCAGGCGGACGCCCAACTCGGCTCGGGGTAACTCGGGCAGGGCGCGGGCAAAGGCTTCGAAGAAACGGGCGAACACCGGTTGGTAGTGTTCGCTGAGGTACTCCTGGATGAAGGGCGACGTATCGCTGTAAACCCGCCCCAGGAAACGGATGAACGAGCCATGCTCGACGCCGGACGCCTCGCTGCGCTCCAGTTCCATCGCCGGGGCGAACAGGATGCCCAGCAACGCCTCGCAACTCAGGGGGCCGCCCCAACGGGCCTCGCACTCGTCGAGCAGGGCCAGGCGCTTGTCGTTGAGGGGCTCCAGGCGCTTCACCAACAAAGCCTTCATCAGCGATTCCTTGTCGCCGAAGTGGTAATTCACCGCCGCCAGGTTGGCTTGGGCATGCTCGGTGATCTGCCGCAACAACAGGGCCTCGTAGCCGTAATGGATGAACAGTGACTCGGCGGCGTCCAGCAGCCGGTTCTTGGTGTCATGGGCAGCGTTGCTTTTTCTTACAGCCATGGGGGTGAATGCCTTCTGCGGACCCGCTTCAAAAAAGGAATTGAAAACATTTTTTGAAGCTTATAGAGCTTCCCCGCCAGGAGGCAATCCCGCTCGCCCGCTCTCCGCCGCGGGTCAAGCGGGTGTCACGCCGAATCGCACGCGGTTGTCGAGGGATCGACGTGACCGCACGGTCTATTGCTCGCCCCACGGTTCCATGGCGTGGGGCGTTGCCAGGGTGCGCCTCTAGGCACTCACCCTTGCAGTGAGCGCCCGCCCTGTTCGATCAGAACTGATAGGTGGCCGAAAGGCTCACCACCTGCCCCTTGCTCTCGGCCTTGCCGTCGAGCCGCCCGCTGCCGAGGCGGTCCTGATTCTCCGTCTTGAGCCTGGCGTCCTGGACGAATTGCCGGGAATAGGCCGCATCGAAGCTCAGGTCGGGCATGGCCGGCAACCGGTAGGAGGCGCCGAGGGAGACGAAGCGGCGGTTGCCGTCGGGGATGCGCGGATCGCGGGTCGAATCGCGGGTCGGCGTCTGGTCGAAGGCGAGACCGGCGCGCAGGGTCCACTGGTCGTCCAACCGGTAGTCTCCCCCCACCGACGCCATGAACGTGTCGCGGTAGTCATAGGGGATCGACACGATGAGATTGCCGTGGGACTTCAGGGTCAGGTCCTCGAAGGAGGACCACTGGGTCCAGGCCAGGCTGGTACCGAGGCTGAAGCGGTCGTTGAACCGATGCACCCAATCCAGAGCGGCGCTGGCCGGCACGTCCAGGTGCGCGGCGGCGGAAGCGCCGGCGGCCTTCAGGATCAACCCGGGGTAGGCCTGCTCCACCAGGCCCGAGTCGAGCACGGCCTGGGAAGCCTCGTCCGCGTACAGGTTGTACTTGCCGGTGAGTTTGTTGCGGATGCGTGCGTGGTAATTCAGACCGAGGGTATCGGCTTCGGTGGGTTTCCAGACGGCGCCGACGAACCAGCCCGGAGAGACGTTATCCACCTTGACCCGGATCAGGTCCGATCCGAAGCCCGCCGGGAACTGGAGATCGCCGAGATTGGGCGATTGCGAGGCCGCCGCGTACAGGTCAACGTTCTGGCTGACGAAGCCCTGGGTGCGCTGGACGATCACGCCTGCGCCAAGGGAAAGCGCGTCGTTGACCTTGAAGGACAGCGAGCCCGCGAGCCCCGTGGTCTCGATCTTGGTGTCAACCGCGAAATCGCGGCCTTTCCAGCCCTGTCCCCAGGTACTGCGCATGCCCAACGGCACGACCTGACTGAGGCCGAAGGAGAATTGGTCGTTCACCGGTATGACCCAGAAGGCCGTGGGCAGCCAGGCGGTGAAGCCGCCGTTGCCTCCGTCCCCCATGGGGCTGGAAACAAGGTTGTAGTCGTCATCGTAGCCCTTCTGGGACATGGGGTTGCCCTGGTAGTCATAGGCTTGCCCGCGAAATTTGATATCGACGTCGGCGTAATGCACCGACACCTGAGCGGTCGACCGCTCGATGAAGGCCATGGCGGCCGGATTGTTAAAGGCCGCGCTGGGGTCTTCGGCGAACAGCGAGCCGCCCCCGAAGGCTCGTCCCCAACCGGGGGTGCCGAAGGTCGGGACCGAGAAGCCCCCCGCCAATGCCGCCCCGTGGCTCAAGCAACCGCCCAGCGCGGCCAGGCCCAGCAAAGTACGCATGTATCTGTTGTTTTTGTTCATGCTTGCTCCTGAGATCGTCGAAAAAGGGCCGGCCAGGCCGGCCCGAGCCGGACATGGAAAGGGCGCCCTTTCCACGTCCGACGTGCCCCGTTACGGAGATACCGTGAAAGCCGGGCTGGGCTTGACGCTCAGGTTGGTGATGGTGCAGCTACCGCTCAGTGCCTGGTTGCTGGCGCTCAGGGTGTTGGTGGCGTTGCTCCAGGACGCATTGACGGTGCCCGGCCCGCAATTCGACGACAGGATGCTGAAGGCCACGCCGGTCACCGTCCCCGAGGTGGTGCTGGGCACGGTCAGGGTCCAGGGCAGGTTCTTCATCTGCGGAACGCTGCAAAGGCTGTTGCTACCGCTGACCGTGGCGCTGGTGATGGAGGCGGAAGCCCCGTTGGCGCTCACCTTGCCGGTAAAGGTGATGTTGCAGGTCACCGGCTGCTGCAGCGAGGCCGGGGAGCGCACGGTGATGGTCCCCGGGGCGGTGAAGGACGCGCCGGCCGGCGCGATGGTCGCGGCGGTCGCCGCGGAGGCGGCGCCAAGGCAGAGAACCAGGGCAGTGCTTGAAGCGAAGGTTTTGACGGCTTTCATTTTCTTCTTTTCCTCACGAGTGATCGGCAAGTGTTTGCCGGGCGATGGCCAACCGGACGCCGCAGGGAAAGCCCGCTCCTGAATGACACCTTTGGGCCAGATAGGTGTTTCCGTACCGCTGAATCGCGAACGTCACCGCAGCACACGGAACGCCGGTGTGAGCTGGATCGCGACCGTCTCGATGACGCAGCCACCGGCCAGCGTCACCTTGTCCGCCGAGAGGCGGCCAAGCGTGTTATCCCAGGTTCCCGACGCCGTCGACGGGCCGCACTCGCCACCCAGCAACGGCGCCGAGACGGTCACCCGGATGCCCGACATGGCACCGTTTCGTTCGTCCAGGGGCGTAAGTTTCCAGGGCAGATGAGTAGCCGTGACCCGGGCGCACTTGTAGCTGTCGCCGCCGAACGACACTCGCTCGACGCGGGCATGACTGCCATCGGGGGCCACTCGGCCACTGAGGGTTATGGAGCAGTCGGCCTTGAGGAGGCCCTTACTGAAGGAGATAGGCCCCGTGGCGCTAAAAGGGATGTCCGCCGGCTGGATACGGGCGGCGAAGAGGGGGCCGGAGAGGAAAAAGGCGCAGGGCAGAACGAGCCAGGCGAGGCAGCGGGCGGGGCGCATCGGACTTCCTCTTATTATTGTTTTCCGGGGTCCTGCGTTGATCGCGGACCATCTTCCGTGAGTGGTAGCTTCGCCACCGTTCAAAACGAACATTCAAAATTAGTTTTGAATTTTTTATTTAGCCCAGCCCGCTGCGTTTGCCAAGCGCCCCCGCAAGGAATTTTTCCCGCCGAACGCGTAAAGATGCCGTAACTGTCCGTATTTCCTAGCTTTTGGCGAGAGAATCGACTTGTCGGGTCAGCGAGACGATCCGATCAACGGCATTGACTGGAAGCATATGCCCGCGTCCTTCGACAGACTCGAAAAGCAAGCCGGGCACGCGCTTGGCCATCGCCTCGCCATGACCGCGCAGCGCCAGGATCGGGTCCCGATCGCCATGGATCAGCCCGATGGGTAACGTCAGCCGTGGATAGTGGGCCACCATGCCCCGCAAATCCCCGTTGATCCGCTGCAACTCGCAGGACGCCGCATAGAAGCTCTCCGGGCGCATGGCCAGCAAGCCTCCGCCACGCAGCGCGAAGTCCTCGGGCACCGGATCCGGCGCGAATACCTGCCGCAGGATGTGCCGACGGCCGAGCATACCCAGCGGGACGGCAAGGCACTCGGCGACCCAGCGGCGCAAGAACGCCGGCCGTACCGCCAGCGAGAGAAAGACCGGCGGCGGCAGATGCTGCGGATGGGTCAGCGCCGACACCAGCACCAGGCCGCGAACGTGCCGCGGATGATCGATGGCCAGCGCCAACGCGACGGCGCCGCCCAGCGAATGGCCTAACACGAGGGGCCGCTGCAACCCTTTCGCCTCGATGAATCGGGCAACGAGGGACGCCTGGCCATGCAGGCTCGTTTCCGCATCGGCCACCGGATCGGAGTAGCCCGCGCCCGGGCGGTCGAGCGTGATCACCCGGAAATGCGCCCGCAAGGCGGGGGCCAGCGCATAGGTCAGGTTGCGGCCATTGCCCGTCAGGCCATGGATCATGAGCAGCTCTGGCCCGTCTCCCTCTTCCCTGTAGTGCACGCGCCGACCCGCGATATCGAGGAATTGCCCCTCGGGCGGACACGCCGCCTCGGCTTGTCGAACGAAGCGCGCGCTCAGGGCCCGCAATCCGAACGACCCCAGCAGCATCCCACCCAATATCGCCCCCGCTCCCACTGCTCCGATTGCCATGCCTCGCTCCTTGTGCCGATCGGGCGCGCACGCGGCAGGCGAGCGCACGAAAATTTAAATTGAAATTATATTTTCAAATCTGAAATTGAATATATGCTTTTTAAGACCCGCCGTGTTCCCCCTCCGGCACCGGTCGAACAGGAGAGGCTCGATGTTCCCAGCCACTACGATGGAAACGCTCGGAGCGTTATCCGCCGATCCCACTACCCGGCGCCCCGTGGGGCCAGAGTCCATGCCCACGCGATGCGGAGCCAAGCCATGAGCGCCTTCGACTCGAACGACGTCGAGCGGACCCATGTCGCCATCATCGGCTCGGGCTTCGCCGGGCTCGCCATGGCGATCCGCTTGAAGCAGACCGGGTTCCAGGATTTTCTCGTGGCCGAACAGGCCAACGCCGTCGGTGGCACCTGGCGGGACAATCATTACCCGGGGTGCGCCTGCGACGTTCAGTCGAATGTCTATTCCTTTTCCTTCGCGCCGAACCCCGGATGGAGCCGGCGCTTCGCCCCGCAGGGGGAGATTCGCCGCTACCTGGAAGACTGCGCGCACCGCTACGGCCTGCATCCCCACCTGCGCTTCGGCATGACCCTGCAACGGGCCGAATACGACGAGGCGGCCCATCAATGGTCGCTGCGCTTCGCCAATGGCCGGCGCGTCCTGGCCCGGGTTCTGGTATCGGCCATGGGCGGCCTGTCCCGGCCATCCCTGCCCGCCCTGCCGGGCCTGGAAAACTTCCAGGGCACGTCCTTCCACTCCCAACAGTGGGACCACGACTACCCCCTGGACGGCAAGCGCGTCGCCGTGATCGGTACGGGCGCCAGCGCCATTCAGTTCGTCCCGCGCATCGCGCCGCGCGTCGCCCGGCTCGACCTGTTCCAGCGCACGGCGCCCTGGATCATGCGCAAGCCCGACAGCCCGCTGTCGCGCGTGGAGCGCTGGGCCTTCACCCACCTGCCGATCACCCAGAGGCTGTCCCGCGAGGCCCTGTACTGGATGCTGGAATCCCGGGTCTTCGCCTTCTCCGGCCAGCCCCACCTGATGAACCTGGTGCAACGGGCCGCCTTGGGGCACCTGCGCCGGCAGGTCGGCGACCCCTGGCTGCGCCAGCGCCTGACGCCCGACTACACCATCGGCTGCAAGCGCGTGCTGATCTCCAACGACTATTACCCCGCCGTCTGCCGCGACAACGTCAATTTGGTCACCGAGGGCATCGCGCGCATCGAGCGCGACGCGGTGGTGACCCAGGACGGCATTCGCCACCCCGCGGACTGCCTCATCTTCGGCACCGGCTTCCAGGCCACCGATCCGTTCCCACGGGGCCTGCTGATCGGGCGCGGCGGACAGGACATCGTCGATACCTGGCGCGAAGGCGCCCATGCCTACCTGGGCACCACCCTGCCCGGCTACCCGAACTTCTTCATGGTGGTCGGGCCCAACACGGGCCTTGGGCATCACTCGATGGTGCTCATGATCGAGGCCCAGGTGAACTACATCCTGCAAGCCTTGGAGCGGATGGCCGCCGACGGCTTCGCCGCTCTCGACGTCAAGCCCGCCGTCGAGCAAGCCTACAACGAACGCCTCCAGGCCAGGCTCCAACGGGCCATTTGGTCCGTCGGGGGGTGCCGCAGTTGGTACCTCGACCCGCGCAGCGGCAAGAACACCACCTTGTGGCCGGGCTCCACCTGGCGCTTCCGGCGGCTCACCGCACGCTTCGACCTGCGGGACTACGCCCTTTTCCATGCCGAGCCGGGGGACCGCCCGGCGGCATCGCCCGCCAGCCGTCCCCCCATGGCCGCCGACCTGCCGGAGAGCCAACCATCATGAAGAACTTCGCCGGACGGGTCGCCGCGATCACCGGGGCGGGTTCGGGCATGGGCCGCGCGCTGGCCCTGGCGCTGGCCGAGCGGGGTTGCCACCTCGCGCTAGCCGACAGGGACGCCGCCGGCCTGGAGGAAACCGTGCGACAGGCACAACGGATCGCATCAGCGGCGTTGCGTATCAGCAGCCAGGTGCTCGACGTCGCCGATCGCGCGGCGGTGTTCGCCTGGGCGGCCGACAGCGCGACTCGGCACGGCGCCATCAACCTGGTCTTCAACAACGCCGGCGTCGCCTTCTCCAGCACCATCGAAGGCATGCAGGTGAGCGATCTGGCATGGATCGTCGACATCAACTTCTGGGGCGTCGTCCATGGGACCCAGGCGTTCCTGCCCTACCTGAAGCAAAGTCATGACGGCCACATCGTCAATACCTCCAGCGTGTTCGGGCTGCTCGCCCAGCCGGGCATGGGCGCCTACAACGCCACCAAGTTCGCCGTGCGCGGCTTCACCGAGGCCTTGCGCCAGGAACTGGACCTGATGCGGTGCGGTGTCTCCGCCACCTGCGTCATCCCGGGCGGGGTCAAGACCAGCATCGCCCGTTCGAGCCGGATCGACCGTAGCCTGGTCGGCCTGCTGATCGACGACGAGCAGCAGGCCCGACAGGACTTTGAGAAGCTGTTCACCACCGATGCGGCCTCCGCGGCCCGGCAGATCCTCCGCGGCGTGCGCAAGAACCGCCGGCGCGTACTGGTGGGGGCCGACGCGCGGCTGCTGGATGGGCTCGCCCGCCTGTTCCCCGCCGCCTACCAGGCATTGACGGTCTGGTACACCCGGCGCCTGCGCCGCTCGGCGAGGGCGAGCGCCGATCCTCTCAAACAGCGTTCCATGTGACCCGCCGGCCGGCGGTCTCGGCCCGCCGCCCGCGATGCAACCAGGAGATCCGCCATGCTGCCCGTTCGCCGCGACATCCGCTTCGAGCTTCCCGCCCACCGCATCAAGGATTGGCACGAGCAGGGCTCGCCCGTCACGCACTTCTTCAACGCCCTGTCGCTGCTGTTCCCCGCCGGCGAGCGATTCTTCATGGACAGCGTGCGCCACTACCGCGCCCGCATCGACGATCCCGATCTCGCCGCCCAGGTGCAGGGTTTCATCGGCCAAGAGGCCATGCACAGCCGGGAGCACGTGCGCTACAACGACCTCATGGAAGACGCCGGGCTACCGGCGCGCAAGCTCGACCGGCGCCTGGCCTGGCTCCTCGACCTGCAGAAGAAATGGCTGCCGGCCTCGTTCAACCTGGCGGTGACGCTCGCCCTGGAACACTACACGGCGATCCTCGCCGACCTGTTGCTCAGGGACCCGAGCCGGCTGGGGAACTCGGTACCGGGCTATATGCACGTGTGGACCTGGCACGCCCTCGAGGAAACCGAGCACAAGTCCGTGTCCTACGATGTCTGGAACCGCGTCATCACGCCCGGTCCCCTGCGCTATCTGCTGCGCTGCGGAACCATGCTGATCACCAGCCTGCTGTTCTGGTTCGTGGTGTTCGATTTCCATGTCCGATTGCTGATCGCCGATCGCCGCACGCCCCATCGGGCCCGTGGGCTCTGGCGGCTGGTCGTGTTCCTGTACGGCCCCCGCGGCGTCTTCCCGAACATCGCACGCCAGTGGCTGGACTATTTCCGCCCGGGCTTCCACCCCTGGCAACACGACAACAGCACCTACTTGCAACGCATCGACGGCTTGGTGGCGGCGATCGAGGCGGGCGGTCACCCCTAGCACCGCCCCCAAACGCCCCAGACGCGAACAGGGTTTGGCTGGGCGGTGACGGGCAAGAGATGGTGGCGTATGCACCGACCCAAGCCCGCCCCCCTCCGATGGAGCGGCCCGCCCGAACCAGGCGCCGGCAGCGCCTCTCCAGGAAACCCAGCGGGCGGCAAACGCGCCGCCTGCCCCTCAAGGTTGCAACCGCGACACGTTCCAGCCCGGCTCCGAGCGTCGATATACCAGCCGCTCGTGCAATCGCTCGGTACCGCTCGCCCAGAACTCGATCTCTTCGGCGATCAGCTCGTAACCGGTATAGCTCGCCGGTTTGTCCAGCGGGCCCATCTGGGCGAACCCGCGCGCCACCGCTCGTAGGCGCTCGATATCCGAGAGAGGCTCGCTTTGGCGCGAGGCCACGGACATGGCGTGGGTAAAGGGTGGGCGCGCCTTCCACATCCGCTCCGCGACCGTTTGCGGCAAGCGGTCGACCCGTCCGCGAATGGCGATCTGCTCGCTGGTTTCCCGCCAGTACAGCAGCGCCGCCGCGTGGGGATTCGCCGCCAGCTCCTGGCCTTTTCGACTGGAGGAATGGCTGGCGAAGACCAGGCCCCGGGGCGAAACCTCGGCGATCACCATGGTTCTCACGGACGGCTGACCCTTCTCATTGGCGGTCGCCAGGGTCATGGCCAACGGCTCCCTCACGCCGACCCGCATGGCGCGCTTCACCTTGGAGGCTAGGAGGGAGATCGGATCGTTGGGCGGATTGGAGTACTCGGGAAAATCGACCATCAAATCCCCGCTCAATGACTCGAATAGCATCGTGCTCATGGCAATCTTCCTGGAAACGACGAGATGACGACCGTGGGGTTCGCACGGTCGATGACTCGGGGCCTGTCCCTGCCCTGATCCGCTGAGCGTTTGCACCGCCTCGACATCGAGCCCGCGCGGGCGACATGGCGGCCGTTCGGCCCTCGACGAAGCCCATCACGCGATACCCGGCCAGCGTCCGCCTTTCCGGGCGCCGCCTTGCGTTCTTCATGATCCTCGTGCCCCGCCCCATGCAGCGCGGCGGGCCCGGTTCGCACCCGCCTTGCCGACATGCCGGTTTACGCGAAGCCGAGGCGGCGGCGGACCGCCCCCGCTCCTCGTCGCGCCCGACGGCGATTCCCTCATTCGGCGAAGGTCGGCGCCTCGTGCTCGTGCTCGTGCTCGTGGCGCTGGGGGATGCCCTCGCGGCGAATGGCGGGAACGGGAATGCGCAACGCGCGCATCTGTTCCGTCGGGTTCATGAACTCCCGTGCCCGGGCGATCAGGCCGTCCTTCATCTCGAAGGAGAAGATGAAGTGGTTGTGGTAATGGCCTACCGGGTAGCCCGGGAAATGGATTTCCCCGCGCCCCTCGCACTCGACCCAGAAGACGTTCGGGTCCTGTCCGGGATGGATGCGGACGTTGTACCACTCCCAGTCAGGCAGGCACTTGAGCGACCAGGCCGCGTGTTCGGCCATGCTCTTGTGCCCCTGGATCTTGATGGGCTTGCCCGTCTCGGTGGTCCACAGGCCACAGGTGCCGTCGGGCTGGAACAGATGGTGCCGCGTCAAGCGATCCTGCCCGAGCGCGCGCATGTAACGCTCCACGGTCGCGTGGTTACGCTGGCGCAACTCATCCGTTTCAGCCCCGTCGAGGGCCTGGCGGGCCGTGGCCGAGGCGTTGACCTCGAACCCCGGAAAGCCGTTGTTTCGCTCTTGGTCGAGCGTGGCGAGGTACTCCCTCAAGCCACCGAAATAGAACAGGACGCGTGGGTGGTCGCCATGCACGTTCGAACCGAATATCCACGACTTCACTTGGGCGAATAGGGTGTAGTTGGCCAACTGCGCGCAGTGCTCCGACCATTTCGCGAGGGCTTCCGGCGTCGCCTCGAACGTGGACCTGGAGTTGACCCCAGCCCATCGGATGGCATCGCCGATGAAATCCACTTCCGCCTCGATGCCGGCCGCGAGATTGGAGAAGATGCCCTGGGGACCCAGTATCGTGAAGAGGTTCGGGAAGCCGGGCGTCGACAGGCCGAGATAGGCGGCGGGATGCTCGTCCCAGGTTTCGATGAGGGTACGACCGCCCCGGCCGACCACGCTGAACTCCCGGTAGGCACCTTCGACCGCCTCGAAGCCCGTCGCGAGAATGAGGATGTCGAGCTCGTGCTCGACCCCGTCGGCGGTGAGCAGGCCCCGTTCCGTCGCCCGGACGATCGGCGTCTCCAACACGCTGACCAGTTGGACGTTGGGCCGGTTGAACGCCTCGTAGTAACCGTCGACCGAGACCGGCCGCTTGGCGTACGGCTCGCTCGGCGTGAGCCGGCGGGCCGTGTCGGGATGCTTGACGATTTCCTTGATTTTCCCGGCGATGAACTCGCACGCCGCGCGGTTGGACTCGGGGTTGATGACCAGGTCGCCGAAGGTGCCGAACATGAAGCCGAATCCGCCCCCCTCGTTCCAGGCCCGCTCGAAGACGGCCTTGCGCTGCGCCGGGTCGCTCTCCGCCGCGCTCGTGGCGGGTTCGTCGAAACCGCAGGCCAGACGGGTCTCGCGCCAGGCCTCGAAACGCTCGTCGAAATGAGCGAGAAAGCCTTCCACCTCGCCTTCCGACAGCCGACGCTGGCCCGCCGGCACGACGTACTGAGCCGATCGCTGGAAGACCGTCAGGTGGGACGCGACATCGCTCGCCGAAACGACGACCTGGGCTCCCGTGGAACCGGTTCCCAGTAGGCCGACTCGCAGCCCGTCGACCTTCAAGCCTTCGGGCCAACGCGCGGTATGGACAACGCGCCCCTTGAAGGTATCCAGCCCCTCGATTTCCGGCCAGACGGGCTTTGACAGCACGCCGACCCCATTCACCAGGTAGCGGCACGTGACCACGTCCCCCTGGCTGGTCTTCACCCGCCAAAGGTTCTCGGCCTCGTCGTAGAGCGCCTCGCTCGCGCCGACCTCGAAGCGATACAGGCGCAGCAGATCGTTGCGGCTGGCCACGCTCTCGAGGTAATCCCGGATCTGCGCGCCCGTCTGGTACCGGGCGTGCATGTCCCAGCGCGGCGAGGCCTCGCGGTCGAACGAATAGCGGTAAACGAAGCTATCGGTATCGGCCTGAACGCCTGGGTAACGGTTCCAGTACCAGGTGCCGCCGACGCTCTTGGCTTTCTCCAGCCCCAATACCCTGAGGCCTAGTTCGTTGCTGAGGGTGTGAGCGGCTCGAAGGCCCGAAAGCCCCGCGCCAATGACGATCGCATCGAATTCAGCGATAGAAGACTGCTTGCTCATTGAAACGCTCCTGCAGATGTTCTTGTTTGGGTTATTTCATGCAGTAACGCGCCAGGATCAGCCCTGACGGGTGAGTGCCGTTTTTTCCTTGTAGCTGTTCGCGGTGGACATGAGTTCCTTGATCCGTTCCTCCTTGCGAAGGCCCTGGCTGGCTTGTTCGCGCGCATTCATTTCCCGGTTGGCCAGGACGATCTGGGCCACGGCGGGAATGCGAAGGCGCTCGTACTCTTTCAACGCGGACGCCAGATCGGCGGCTTCGATCAGCGTCGTCGCGAGGGTTTCCGCATCGATGATGGCCTGGGTGGCGCCATTCGCCCCGATCGGGAACATGGGGTGCGCGGCGTCGCCGATCAGCACCCGTCCCTCCTTGCTCCACCGGTCGATGGGCTGCCGATCCACCAACTCGTTGCGCATGAACCCCTGGCTCTGGGTCACCATGGCCCGCAGGTCCAACCAGTCGAATCGCCATGCCTCGATAACCTCGAGCAGGAATTCGGATGTTTGCGCGGGGTTCGAGGCGTCGGCCGGCCCTCCCCTGGAAACGGGCACCAACAGGACCCAGTTGACGAGGCTTTCTCCGCGCTGGTCGTGTGCATGAGAGACCGGGTAGGCGATGAGTCGGACACCCGTCCCGTCGTTGGCGATGATCATCGTCCGGCCGTCGAGCATCCGGGCCATGGGCGTGATACCGCGCCACATCACCATGTTCCCCGAGTTCAGCGTCATCGCCTCCGGGAACAGCGTCCGGCGCACCACGGAGTGGAGGCCGTCGGCGCCCACGACGCATCCGGCTCCCTGGCGCGATACCGAGGGCGCCTCTCCCCGCAATTGCTCGGCGGAGAGTTCGGTACCGAAGTGGAAGGTCGCCGCCTTCGGGTCGACCGCGGTGAACAGCAGCTCAAGCAGTTCGGAGCGGCGTATCGACAGTTGGGGCGTATCGAAGCCGGCTCCCAGGCCCCTTTCTTCCTCGAAGAGCACGGTGCCCAGGTGGTCGACATAGCGGTGGGCCCTGGTCCGGATGCCCGCGCGGTCGAGTTTCTCGGCCAGTCCCAGACGGTGCAGGACAGCCACGGCCGACGGTTGTATGTTCAGGCCATACCCATCGCTGGACAGGCTCGCGCGCCGCTCGTAGACCTCACAGCCCACGCCTGCCCTGGAAAGCGCGGCCGCCAGGGTCACGCCTCCGATTCCCGCGCCTACGATGACAGTCTTGTCCGATCCATATTCCATTACTGGCATAGCGATGCCCTCCCACGTCCGTTTTCAATGCCACACGCGCAGCTTTTCCGGATTGCGCATGACCCATATGTTGCTGATGCGTCCTTTCCGAACATGGGTAGAAATCACGGAGACCGTCTGGTCCGCCGCCTTGCCGACAAGTCCTGGCTCGCCATTCACCAGCGCCTCTTCGATACGGAGGTCGCGCTGGCGTTGGAAGGCCGACAGAAAGAAATCGATGATGGCCTCGCGGCCGCACAGAGGCTCGATGGCCGCGCTGACCCGCCCACCGCCATCGGTCACGGCCCGGGCCTGCTCGTCCAGGACGGCGACCAATTGGGCGATGTTGCCAGTGGTCCAGGCGGCCTGGAACGCGGCGTTCACCTGGGCATGCTCGGCCGGAGAGGCGCGCAGGTGATGGGCCGGCGCGATGCGCTTGCGGCCCGAGGAGGCCAGCTGGCGGCAGGCTTGCGGGGTACGCCCCACTACGTGGCCGATTTCCTCGAAGGAGTACTGGAAGACATCGTGCAGGATGAAGCTGACCCGTTCGGCGGGCGTCATCTTGTCGAGCACGATCATCAGGGCCATGGAAACCGAATGCGCCAGCATGAGGTGATCGACCGGATCGGCGCCCTCGTCAAGGGCGCCCATGGAAGCGCCGAATTCGTCCCGGGGAACGGGCTCGGGCAGCCATTCGCCGACATAGGTCTCCCGCCGGGACCGGGCGGACTTCAGCTTGTCGAAGCAGACCCGGGTCAGCGTCGTTCGCTGCCAAGCCATGGGAGAGACGATGCGCGCGCGCTCGTCTCCGGCGAGCCTGTACCAGCGCAGGTAAGTCTCCTGGACCGCATCCTCGGCATCCGAGACGGTCCCGAGAAGCCGGTAGGCCAGCGATTCGAGTTTGCGGCGCTCGGCGTACACGCGAGCCAAGTCTTCGGAGGATCCGCTTCTCGCTCGTTTCGTTTCCTGCATTCTGGCCTTCCTTAACCGAGAAAATAACCTGAACCGGCCTCGCTCACGCCGCTCCGTCCCCGGAAGCGCGGTGGACGCTGGGTCCACCAGGAGGCATCCCTGCGATTCTCAGGTAGCACTCTACCCTCGGCGGAACACCCTCACTGATTCTGATGACGAGAGGCGACCTTAAAAGGTCAGGCCCCCCTTGGCCGACTACCAAAACAGGTAATGCCCTGTTCCGGGCCTGCGCCAGGGCCTGACATTTCGATCGGCTGCCTCGTCATGTGCGAGGGCTCGGCAGAGTTGGCGTCACGTGGCGAGCCGCATGCCTCCCCGAAACGGGCTGGCAGAACTTACTATCAAGGAGAGCGAGTAATGGCTGAATCCGAAGTCACCTTCATCAATGTCATCGACGTCGATCCGGAGAAACAGGCCGAGGTCGTCAAGCTGCTGAAAGAAGGCACCGAGTCGGTCATCAGCAAACGCCCGGGGTTCGTCTCGGTCACGTTGCTGGCGAGCAAGGATGGCCGCCATGTGGTGAACATCGCGAAGTGGAAGAGCGTCGCCGATATCCAGGCCACGCAAGGCGACCCGGCGGCGGCGGAGTTCGCCAAGCGCACGGCCGCGATCGCCAAGGCCAATCCGGGCGTCTATGACGTGGTCGGGCACTACTCCGCCTGACCTTTGCCGGAGGATGAGCGTCCCGCGCTCATCCTCCAAGGGAAAGGGAGCCGGTGGTATCTGACGGCATTGCCTCGGTCCAGGGCATAGCGTCAGCCCCGGTCTATTCCTGCTCCTGTTTGATCTGGCCGAGGCCCTTGCGGTAGGAGGTCACCTCGAACTCAGGGAAGCGGCGCTTGAACTTCGTGGAATCGAAGAGATTGTCCCGCCCGTAGCGAGGCAGCAGTTCTCCAAGCTCGCGAACTGGCTTGGAAAAGAGGCCCGCCGCCAGAAACGCCCATTTTCCGATGACGGTGTAGGCGGCATCGTGATCGAAGACCTCAGCAGCCATCGTGACCAACTCCTTGTACGTCGGTCGATCATCGCAGCATGGCAGATGCCAGGTCTGGCCGAAGGCATCCGGCGAGTTTCCCAACGCCGCCAACGCCCGGCTTGCATCGGGCGTCCAAATCAGCGTGCGCTTCGTGTCATCGCGCACCGGCACGCGGGCCCTCTCTCCCGCCTTGATCCTGTCGATGACGAGCGTATTGGTGAAGCTCTGCGTCTTTGCCGGGCCATAGAACTCGGGGGCTCGAGCGATGAGAACCGGTATGTCTCCCCGCGCGCACTCATCGAGCACCAGGGATGCCATTGCCGCGCGGACTCTCCCCTTGCGTCCAACCGGCGCGAAGGCGGTTTCCTCGGTCTGCAAGCGATCGTCCTGCGGATACATGTAAGTATTATCGAAGTACGCGAACGCCGCGCCCGCCGCCCGGCATGCCTCAAGGGCGTTCTTCAGCATGACGGGAAACTGCGTCTCCCACCGTTGCGTATCCGGTGGCAAGCCAGCGGTGAAATAGACCACTTGGCTTTCCTTCACCGCCTCCGCGGTCTGCCGTGCGTCGAGTAGGTTGGCCACCACCAGGGTGTCGGTGTCATTGACCCGGCGCGGCGTGCGGCTCACCAAACGCACATGGTTCGTGTATGTGCGGCGCAGCTCCCGCGCCAGTTCCATGGCGATCTGGCCATTCGCCCCCAGTATCGTCTGCATCCTGTTCATCTCCCAAGCCATCGCATGTGAATACGCAAGAGGCTAACCTTGAAGTTGAATTTAAGGTCAAATGCCGTTTTCACTTGGGGCTCTGGATATGAAAATTGGCGAACTGGCGCAACGCACCGGCCTGGCGCCTTCACGCATCCGCTTCTACGAGCGCATCGGCCTGCTCAAGGCGGTCGAGCGCCAGGCCAACGGCTATCGTCGTTATCCCGAGGAGGCAATGGCGATGCTCAAATTGATCACGGCCGGGCAACAAGCAGGCTTCAGCCTAGATGAGCTTCGCGCCCTGCTGCCCGGTGACCTCGCCCAATGGGAACATGACGCCTTGCTCGACGCGCTACATCGCAAGATAGGGGATATCGAGGCGCTGCAGGCAAAGCTCGCGCGAAGCAAGGCGCGGCTGGTCGAATTGCTGGCGCAGGTCGAGGCGAAACCTCGCGACGTGGACTGTACGACGCACGCTAAACACGTACTATCGGGCATGCAACTGACCGAGGATAGCAGCGCGACGCCTTCGCCCCCCATGAATCGGAAAAACAATGCGGGGCGTGGTGGCGCGGCACGCCGGACCAACGCCCGGCGGTAGCCGCCTTATCAGCGAAGGAGACGCGTCACCTGCTCGGCGGTCGCCTTGGCTGATTGGGGGTTCTGCCCCGTCACGAGCTGGCCATCGACGACCACCTTGGAAATAAAGGGCAACCAAGCCTTTTCGTAGTGCGCGCCGCGCCGCCGCATTTCTTCCTCCACGTTGTAAGGCACCTTGCGAGCCACGCCAGCCAGCACCTCTTCCCACCAGGAAAAACCGGTCAACTGGCGACCGGAAACCAGCAGAGAGCCATTCGACAGGCGAGTGTTCAGCAGGCCGCAATAGCCGTGGCATACGGAGGAAACGATACCGCCTCGCTCATAGAGATCGCGTGTGATGCGTTGCAGTCCCAGGGACTCCGGAAAGTCCCACATCACTGCGTGCCCACCGGTGAAATAGATCACGTCCACGTCCGCCGCGTCGATTTCATCGGGTCGCGCGGTAGTCGACAGCAACGTCATGAGCGCCTTGTCGCCCAGCCAGCTTCTCGCGGTGGCGTCGAGGTTCGGCCACTTCAATGAGCGAGGCTCCAGCGGCGAACGGCCGCCCCGTGGGCTTACGAGTACCTGCTCATAGCCTTGGGCCGCAAACACCCGCCAGGCATGGGTGAGCTCCGAGAGCCACAGACCGGTCGGCTCGGAAGGGTCATCGTAATGGGCAACATTGCTGACGACATGCAGGATGCGATAAGGCATGGCAAAGGTCCTCCTTCCCTGGCCGGACGTTAACCTTGAAGCGCAGTTCAATGTCAACCCGCTTCCGAATCCCGAGTAGGCTGGAAGGCGTCGCCTCGCAACCTGTAGCTTTTTCAGGGGCGCGCCAGATAAGCGCCGTCAGCAGGATCGAAAGTCCTTTCCCGAAGAAGCGGGTTGAACGTCTGCGTAAGATTTGAAACGACGAGCGCGTGTCCCTGCTGAACAGCACCTCGACCGTGGGGTTTTCCATCGCGGCGTGGGCTTGTTGCAAGCATGTGTACCAAGACACCCATGGATGCTTAGTACGTGTTGTGGAAGTCATACCCACTTGCTTCGCCAGCATTGCCAGAGGAAGCAAGCGGCTTGGCTATCAATGAGTATTCAAGGCCGAAAGGCCGGTGATGTAATCGATAGTTGCCTTGCGTTCAGACCCATCGCCAATCTGAAGCGCAATACCACGCATCCAAATGCTCAACTCATCCGCATGGTCCTCGCTTCCCCGCCCCCCTGGAGGTGGTTGCAAGCTGGCACTCCATGTAGGCCATCAAGGATGCTCAAGCGCGGCGTCTTGAGGTGGGCAAAGCCCTCGCCTTTAGGCCTGTGGCAATAGGCGCAGGTGCCTTGATAAAGCTTTTCGCCTTCAATTAATGCCTCACGTCCCCAGCGCTGCCAGGGCCACCTCTTGATTGGCGTAATACTTGGAAAGGCGCTCAATTTCCTTCTTCCCCAAGGCCGCAGTTACCGCACGCATCTGGGCGCCATAGGGGTCTCCAGAGTCATAGCCACGAAGCTCGGCCTTGAAATTGAGTAGTTGCTCGCGCAGATAATCGGCTTGCTGACTTGCCAGACGAGGCGCCCCCAGAAGTGCATTGCCTGCCCATTCTCTCCATTGCACGCGGTGCTGGTGCACATAGCGGCCTGGTCAGCTCCAGTGACGTTTACCCCTACCGCTATGGCTACCCATACTCCGTGAACCTCTCTGATATGGTTGGGCCTCGCTAATCAGTTTCGCGAAAACCTCCACATGCTCCACTAGCAGCGATGCTGGCTGTCGAGGAGCAACGCCGCGAATACCTCATGCTCGAGACCGGCCAACTGGTGCTCAGGTAATCCCTTGGAGCGATGGCGTATCGCTTCTGCTTGCGAAAAGAAGGATCAATGCCTCGGCGCCAACAATGCGGGGGCTTCGTCTCGCCGGGCGTTGCCAGCGACCGGTGAACCACCAGGCCGAAGCCATGTGCGTCGAGAAGGATATGGAGGTTCACCGCCGGCCTTTGGCCTGACGAGCACGGCATTAGAAGTGCCGCTTATTGAGCGCCCAAATTGGGACTCAGGCTCAATGCTCGCGATGGACCGCCAACTCCAGTGGCGATCCGCGACCGAGCCACCCGTGTGTGGCTCAAGTCTGGCCTTGGTATAGATGGATTCCAGTAAATGCTCACCGGAATAAAAAAAGGGCCTTTCGGCCCTTCTTTCAATGATTTACAGACGTCGTTGGAAGCCTGCAGATCATAATTTGGAGCGGGAAACGAGACTCGAACTCGCGACCCCGACCTTGGCAAGGTCGTGCTCTACCAACTGAGCTATTCCCGCGTCGTGTTGACGGGCGCCATTCTATCGTTTTCAAACACCTCGTCAACCCCTTGATTCGAAAAAAGTTATTTCTTTTTCGAATCAAGGCTGAGATGCGGCCATGCCGCCAGCAAATAATGCAGCATCGACCAGAGCGTCAGTGCCGCAGAAACGATCAACAGCACATAGCCGAGCAGCACCCAGAAGGTCATCAGCGGCGGATTCGCCAGGAGGATCACCAGCGCCAGCATCTGGGCCGCGGTCTTCCATTTGCCGATCTTGGAGACGGCTACCTGAGCGCGGGCGCCCAGTTCGGCCATCCACTCGCGCAAGGCCGACACCACGATTTCTCGTCCGATGATGATCACGGCCGGCAAGGTGAGCCAGAGGTTGGCATGCTCTTCCACCAGCAGGACCAGCGCCACCGCGACGATCAGCTTATCCGCCACGGGGTCGAGGAACGCACCGAACGCCGTGCTCTGCCCTAGGCGCCGCGCCAGGTAGCCATCCAGCCAGTCGGTAGCGCAGGCCAGTGCGAATACGGTACTAGCGGCCCAATAACTCCAGGGGAACGGCATATAGAACAGCAGAATGAAGACGGGGATCAGCAGGACGCGCAGGATGGTGAGCAGGTTGGGAATATTCATCTGAACGGCTGGGCTGCTAGGTGAATCGGCATTCTACTCGCTGTGCAGGGCCGCATAAATCGACTCGGCCAGCTTTTTGCTAATGCCCGGCGCCTTGGCGATTTCCTCGCTACTGGCTCTGCACAACTCCTGCAACCCCCCGAAATGCTTGAGCAACTCCCGGCGCCGCTTCGGTCCGACGCCCGCCACGTCCTCCAGACTGGAAGTCCGCCGCGCCTTGCCGCGGCGCGCCCGGTGGCCGGTGATGGCGAATCGGTGGGCCTCGTCGCGGATTTGCTGTATCAGATGCAATGCGGGTGAGTCCCCCGGCAGGGTGAATTCGTGGGAAGCATCGTTGAGGTACAGGGTTTCGAAACCCGGTTTACGAGTGACGCCCTTGGCGACCCCGAGCAGGATCAAGTCGGGTACCGCCAGCTCCTTGAGGACATCCTGGGCCATGGCCAATTGCCCTTTGCCGCCGTCTACCAGCAACACATCGGGGAGCTTGCCCTCGCCTTCCTTGAGCTTGCTGAAGCGTCGCGTCAACGCCTGATGCATGGCGGCGTAATCGTCGCCCGCCGTCACGCCTTCGATGTTGTAGCGCCGGTAATCGGACTTGAGCGGCCCTTCCGGCCCGAATACCACGCAGGAAGCAACCGTGGCCTCGCCGCTGGAGTGGCTGATGTCGTAGCACTCCAGCCGCTGGGGTGGCTCGTCCAGGCCCAGGGCTTCGGCCAAGGCCTCGAAGCGCGAGGCGAGGTGTTGACGATTGGCCAGGCGGGCCGCCAGGGCTTGCTCCGCATTGGTGACCGCCAATTGCTGCCATCGGGCCCGGGTACCGCGTACCCGATAGCCGATGGAAAGCTCGCGGCCACGGGTTTCGCTGACAGCGGCCAACAGTGTCTCGAAGTCCTCGTGCTGAGCATTGACGATGAGCTCGTTGGGCAGATCCCGCTCTTGGTTACCGAGGTAGTACTGGGACAGGAAGGCCAACAGTACCTCGCTGGCATCCTCCTCAATGGCGACTTGCGGAAAGAAATTCTTGCTGCCCAGTACCCGTCCGCCCCTGACGCTGATCAAGTGGACACAGGCGCCGCCCGGGTTGACGAGCGCGGCGATCACGTCGATGTCGCCGGTGCCGCCCTCCATGCTCTGCTGCTCCTGGACCCGACGCAGCAACGTGACCTGGTCGCGCAGTTCGGCGGCCCGCTCGAAATCCAGGTTCTGCGCCGCCGTTTCCATCGCCGCGGAAAGCTCTTCGTTCAATGCCCGGCTCCGTCCTTCGAGGAACATCACGGAGTGCCGCACGTCCTCGGCATACTCGCTCGGTTCCACCAACCCCACGCAGGGAGCCTTGCACCGCTTGATCTGGTATTGCAGGCAGGGACGGGTGCGATTGCGGAAATAACTGTCCTCGCATTGCCGCACCAGGAAGGCTTTCTGCAGCAGGTTGAGGCTTTCGCGGATGGCCCCGGCGCTGGGATAGGGGCCGAAGTAACGGCCCTTGCCTTTCTTGGCGCCCCGGTGGATGCCGAGCCGTGGGTAGTCTCCCGCGGACAGGTAGGCATAAGGGTAGGATTTATCGTCCCGCAGCAGGATGTTATAGGGCGGCCGCCACTCCTTGATCAGCGTCTGCTCGAGCAACAGCGCCTCGGTCTCGCTGGCGGTGACAGTGGTTTCCACCTGGGCGATCTTCGCCACCAGGGCGGCGGTCTTCGGCGCCAGACCGGACTTGCGGAAATAGCTGGACAGCCGGTTCTTCAGGTTCCGGGCCTTGCCCACGTAGAGCAGCTTGCCGCTCTCGTCGAACATCCGGTAAACACCGGGACGGACACTGCAGGTGGCGAGCAGCGCGGCGGGATCGAATACTGCGGACATCGTTTCAGTTGACAGCGTCGACCATCCCATGACGAACCGCCAGCAAGGCCAACTCGACATCGCTGGTGATGGAAAGCTTTTCGAAAATCCGATAGCGATAGGTATTCACCGTCTTGGGAGACAGGCACAGCTTGTCGGATATGCTCTGGACCTTCTGGCAATTGGCGATCATCAGGGCGATCTGGATTTCCCGCTCGGACAGCAGATCGAACGGCGAACCGTTGGTCTGCGGCTGGAAGGACTTGAGCGCCAGTTGCTGGGCGATCTGCGGGCTGATGTAGCGTTGCCCCGCGAAGACCTGGCGAATGGCCTGTACCATTTCCTCCAGCGCGGCGCCCTTGGTCAGGTAACCCGCGGCCCCGGCCTGCAACAGGCGGGTGGGGAACGGGTCGTCTTCGCACACGGTCACCGCGATGACCTTCAGGTCGGGATTGCCGCGCAGCAGTTTACGGGTTGCTTCGAGCCCGCCGATACCGGGCATCTTGACGTCCATGAGAATGACGTCGGGCTTGAGTTCGCGGGCCTTTTTCAGGGCTTCTTCACCAGAGTCCGCTTGCCCGATCACCTGAAGGCCGTCGATATCGGCCAACATGCGCGTGATGCCTGTACGTACCAGATCGTGGTCGTCGACCACCAGGACCCTAATCAAGCGACACCTCGCTGTGCATCGCATGCCGCGTATGGCGGCAGTTCAAAAGAAAACCGGTCCATGGAAACCGGCCGGATCGCCGGAAGCGGAAAGTCCGCGTGCCGGCCATCGTGGTTCGGAATCGTCAGAAGGCGTGAGGACGGTGGCCCCGGTGAGTCGGGAACTCCGTCGCTCAACGCTCCATGCGCCTTCATTGGCAGGGGCATCTTACAGCCTAAGCCAGCGGGACAACACCCCGGCGGTCCGCTGAGAACCCTGCCAAAAGTCGTACTTGATAAGCCAAGGCGCTCCCCCCAAAACTCCCTCGACCGGCTCGCGCGCCCGGAGCGTTAGCGCCAAGAGAGGCCCTGCCACCCTCCCCGGGCAAGAGGCGCGCCGCCCCACCCTGAACACGGGGAACACTCCCAAGACGCAGGATGCCCAGCAGAAGGACGAAGGGATGCCTATCCATAACCTCAACCACGTCAACATGTTCCTCCAAGTCATCGCCTCCGGCTCGATTTCCTCGGCGGCGCGAACCTTGCGCAAGTCCCATACGGCGGTGAGCTCGGCGGTCAGCAACTTGGAAATCGACCTGTGCGTGGAGCTCGTGCGGCGCGACGGATACAAGGTCGAGCCCACCGAGGAGGCGTTGCGTCTGATCCCTTACATGCGCAACCTGTTGAATTACCAGCAGTTGATCGGGGACATCGCCTTCACGCTGAACAAGGGCCCGCAGAACCTGAAGGTGCTGCTGGATGCCGCGATCCCCGCCTCGCTCTGCGAAACCGTCAGCGACCTGCTGCTGGATGAATTCAATGTGGTCAGCCTGTTGCGCTCCTCGCCGGCCGACAGCCTGGCGACCCTCAAGCAGGTCGACGCCGCGATCGACATCGCCATCACCATCGACGAAGAGCTAAAGATCGCCCGCTTCAACCAGTGCGTGCTGGGCTATCTCAAGGCGTTCATCGTCGCGCGTCCGGAACATCCCCTGTGCGACACCGCGCTCGGGGGCACCACGAGCCTGTGCGACTATCGCCAGGTCAGCCTGGGCAGCCGGAGCGGCCAGCATTCCAGCCTGCTCCGACCAATCAGCGACAAGGTTTGCTATGTGGAGCGTTTCGAGGACATGGTGCGCCTGATCGAGGCCGGGGTCGGCTGGGGAATCGTGCCGCAGCATTTCATCCATGACCGCCTGCGCGACGGGCGCCTGGCGGTGCTGAGCGAGTTCTACGAGCCCGGCGGCATCGACACCAAGATCTATTGCTATTACAACAAGGCCCTGGAGGCGGACTGCGGCTTTCTCGAGTTCCTGCAGAGCGCGCGCGACCACCTGCGTCTTTTGGCCCCGGCCCAGGCGCCCTGCCCTGTTCCCGAACCGGACAGCTAGGCCGGGAGCCGGTGCCTGGCACCGGATACGTTTCGAGCAAACGGGCCGTGAGTCGTCGGAGATGAACTCGGGGGAGCCCGTCGATGCTGGGGCATGCCCATCGCAGTGCCTTGGCTTGCGCATCGGTTCCCTCCGAATGTCGAGGCATCGCTCATCGTGCATCTTGTCGATCCATCCCTCCCTGGATGCGGCGGTTTCGTCGAGGGCTCGTCTCTATCCCAGCGGCGGGGCTTGTCGCCTCAAGACCTCCAGCATTCGCCGCATGCTGCTCAAGTGCAGGCCCTCGGGTAGCAGGTCGCGACTTTGCGTTTCCCAGGCCCGGTTCAATTCCTCGCCCAGACGTTCGGTACCGGCGCCCCGCTGCTCGCGCCAGCGCACCCGTTGGCACAAGCGCAAGCATTCGCGATGGGCGGATTCGGCGGCGTGGGCCGCCAGGGCTCCGCCGAACAGGCCGCCATGGCCCGGTAGGAGTTGGCGCAACGGAGACAATGCCTGCACCCGGGCCAGGGTCTCCAGGTAGGCATCGAGATCGTCGAAGACCAGGGGGCGCCATAGGCCATCCTCCTCGTCGAATTCGCCCAGCGCATCGCCGCAAAACAGACGGTGGCGATCCGGGTCGTGGAACAGCACCTGATCGTCGCTATGGCCCGCGCCACCGAGCACCTCGAAACGGTGACCGGGCCCGAGCGTCAGTCGCTCACCGATAGCGACTGGCTGGACGGGCAGGTCCCGCCACGGCATCGCCTCGGGCAGGGCCTGTCTCTCTCGCAGCACCTGCTGGTTGAGCCGCTCCACCACCCGGTTCGCCTTTTCCGAGCGCCAGGCCTGGCAAGTCCGCTCTGAGGCCAGGACCCGGACCTCGGGCAACCGGGGGCAGAGATAAGGCAACAGCCCGCAATGGTCGTAATGCTTGTGGGTGATCAGCCAGTAGCACACATGGCCAGGGCTGTCGACCCACCGACACAGGTCCGCCCAGACCGCTTCCGCGTCGCGGCTCAGGCCGCCCTCCACCAGGGCCCAGCGCGATGCCCCCAGGTTCAGCAGGAACACCGGCACCTGGGGATCGCCGAGTAGGTAGAGATCGTCGTCCAGTGGGCCGGGCGTTGCCCTTCTCAGCATGCCCCCTCCGCCCGGGCGGACTTGCGGTACAGCGCCGCGCCCCAGGTCGCGCCGGACCCGTAGGTGAGGATCAGGACGCGCTCGCCGGGGCGGATGTCCGGCCAGTACATCGCCAGGGTCACCGGGGTGGAGGCCGACGCCATGTTGCCCAGCCGGTCGACGGTGATGGCGAACTTGTGGGAAGGAATCGCCAGGCGCGCCTGGACCTCGTCGAGTATCCGCAGGTTGGGTTGGTGGCAGATCACGTGGTCCACGTCGTCCAGGGTCAGGCCGTGGGCGACGAGCAGTTCGCCGGCGATCCGCACCAGGGTCTGGCTGGCATGCTCGAACATCGGTCGTCCCCGCATCAGGAACTCGCCACCCCCTTCCCGCAGCACGGCGTCGTCGAGGAAAGTCGGCGACGCCGTGCCGGGCGCGGCGGTCATCAGCAGGTCGAAGTAATGACCGTCGGCCCCCAGCCGCACGTCCAGCAGCCCTTCGTCCTCGGACTCGCCGGCACTCAGCACGGCCGCGCCGGCTCCATCGCCCAGGAGGATCGACAGATTGCGTCCTCGATCCGAACAGTCCATGCGCTTGGACAGCACCTCGCCGCACACCACCAGCACGTGACGGGCCAACCCGGCGAGTATTTGCCCTCGCGCCATTTGCAGGCCATAGAGCAGGCCGCTGCACTGGGCGCGGATATCCAGGGCGGAAATCTGCCGCAGCCCCAGCATCGGCTGGATTAGGCAGGCCTGGGCCGGATCGTGGTGATCGGGCGACAGGGTATTGACCAGCAGCAAGTCGATATCCTCGGGCTTCAGGCCCGCCGCCTCGATGGCTTGGCGCGCCGCCGGCACCATCAGCGCGCTCACCGCCTGGTCGGGCTCGACGTGGTAACGGGTGCGCACGCCGGTTCGTTCGACGATGAAGGCATCCGAGGTGTTGATGCGGTCGAGCAGATCATGGTTGCTGACCTGTCTTTTCGGCAGGCTGAACCCCAGCCCGGCCAGAACGGGATTACCCATGGCACTGTCCTCCTCGAGATACGGAATGTCGGCTCGCGGCCATCAGCAGACCAGCACGTCGCCCAATCGCCATACCTGGGCGGCGAAGCCCCAGCCGGTGGCGGCGCCCGCCATCACCACGCGATCGCCGGGGCGGATATGGCCTCCTCGAAGCGCGGCGACCAGGGTGTAAGGGACCGCCACGGAGATCATGACCCCGGTCTCGCCCATGGTGGTCAGGTACTGGTCCTCGCGACAGCCGATGCCTTGGGCCCAGGCGTTCACCAGAAAAGGCGTGGGTTGGTGGAACACGAAATGGTCGATGTCCGAGGCCAGCAGGCCCGCCTTGTCCAACGCCCGGCGCACCGCCAGGGGGACGTTCTCCGGCACGAAGGACTGCATCTTGGTCTGCCCGTCGCTGAGCAGGGAAAACAAGAGGCGCGGCCGGGCGTCTTCGCGGGGATTCTCCGGCAGCCGCCAGCGCCCGGTGGCGACTTCGAAAAAGGTGGCGTCGCTGTGCTCGGAAGACCCCAGCAAGTCGCTCTCGTCCTCGCTACGGGTCACCAGGGCGGCGGCGCAGCCATCGGCGAACAGGGTCGACGAGCGTGAAGTGAAGTCCAAGCTGTTGGAAACGTACTCGCTGCACACCACCAGCACGGTGGACGCCTTGCCCTGGCGGATCAGGCTGGCGGCGAGACGCAAGTCGAGCAGAAAGCTGCTGCACTCCATCTGGGTGTCCAGGGGCAACGCCCGCGCCAGCCCCAGATGCTTCGACAGCACGTTGGCCAGCCGTGGGTAGAGCCGGCCCCGGAGGCCCGGCAGGACATCCCCGGCATCGGTCATCACCGGGCAGGACGCCGAGCAGATCAGCGCGTCCACCGCTTCCGGCTCCGTTCCACTGCGCGCCAAAAGACGGCTCGCGGCACGCGCCGCCACGGTGAACTCGTTCTCGCCTTTGCGGGGATCGAGATAGCCCCGACGCTCCACGCCCCAGAACTGCCACCAGTTGGCCGGGATATCCGGGACCCTGGCGAACACGGGGTCATCGTTGGCATACCGGGTCGCCGGCAGTTCATGGGTAATCGCCGCCAGTTTGACCTTATGCATGGTTGGCTCCCGCGAGTTTCAGGGTGACGCCCTCGACCACCAGCGCGAAGGGATCGAAGCTGGTCAGCAGCACCTCGCCGAGCCGGTCGCGACGCGCCCCACGCAGTTGCTCCGCCACTTCGAACGGCCCCAGGCAGCGCATGCCCGGCCGCCGCTGGCCGAACCACTCCTCCCGGATCACCGCCAGCGCGGGAAAGCCGGACGCCAGCCGGTCGGTCTGTTCGCGTACCGCATCGGGCAACCCAGGCTGGGCCGGCAGGCTCAGGCGTCCCTTGACGTCGTCGACGTCCTGCAAGGCGGTATTCAGGGGCACGCTCAAGGGCCGCCAAGGCTGGTCCGGACCGTTCCCGGCGAGCGGTTCACGGCGAAACGCGGCAGCGCCGGTCGGCTGGCACAGCAGCGCCATGGCGCCATCGGCCAGGGCGAAGCCCGAGTCCTCGTCCGCTTCCAGCCCCTGGCTCGACTCGCCACGCACCACCAGCACATGGCGATAGCCTTGGTCGCTGGCCAGCGTGTCCACGACATACAGGGCCTTCGCCAGGCTCGAGTCGGTCAGATCGAACACGTGGGCGCGCCGGGCGCCCAGCAGTTTCTGCAAGGGGTGGCCAACCTTGGGTATGGCCACGTCGCGCTGTTCGATCAGGTGGTCGGGCGACAGGGCCAGGCTGACGATGAGATCGAGCTCGCTAGCCTCCACGCCGGCCTCGTCCAGGGCCTCCCGCACCGCGGGCAACAAGCGCTGCATCAGTACCTCGTGGTCGACCGCCCGTGGCCGGTCGCCGCCCAGCGGCCCGTCCCGATGCTCATAAGTCGAGGGAAGCTTCACCCCGATAGCCTGAATCAGCATGCCCGTTCCTCCATGAGGCTTTGTTGATAGAGCGTGTCCGCCAGCTCGCACAGCGTGGCGCGGGCCAGCTTGCCGTTGTCGTTGCGGGGCAGGTCCGGCAGCACGTGCACATGCCGGGGCAACATATGAGAGGGTAATTGCCCGCCCAGACGCTGATCGATCCATTGCGCGAGCAGCAGGCGGCTCACCCCATGAGCAGGGTCCAGCGCCACGAAGAGAGTCGGGCGCAGCCCGTCGTAGCGCCGGGATGAGGGGACCAGCACCGCTTCCCGCACCTCGGGGACGTGCTGGCAGACCGCCCGCTCCACTTGCGCCGGCACCACCCAGCGGCCGTTGACCTTGAACAGGTCGTCCTCGCGGCCCCGGTACCGATAGGCGCCCGTGCCGTCCATTTCGAAGAGGTCGCCCGTGCGGTACCAGCCGTCTTCGAAGCGGGCCTGTTGCAGGGGATCGGCGCGCCAGTAACCGGGGCTCACCCCAGGTCCGCGCACCCAGAGCACGCCCTGCCCCGCGGCTGGCCGCAGGACCGTTCCGTCACGATCCGTCAGGCGGCATTCATAGCCGGCCACCGGCAGGCCGGTGACCTCGGCCCTGGCCGAGCCAGGCCGGTTGGCCAGGAACACATGGCCCACCTCGGTGGCGCCGATGCCATCGCAGATTTCCAGGCCACGTTCGCGCCAGAATTCGAATTCGGCACGCGGCAGGGGCGAGCCGGCGGAGAAGGCCAGCTCGACGTTTCCCACCAGCAGGCCGGCATGTTCATGCAGCGAGGCATAGATGGCGGGAACGCCGAACAGCACATTGGGGCGGTACCCCTGGAGGTTTTCCACCACCCTTGAGGTATTCGGCCAGGATGGGTCGATCAGCGCCGACGCGCCGCAGAACCAGGGAAAGAACAGGGCGTTGCCCATGCCATAACCGAAGAACAGCTTGGGAATCGAGTACAGGCGGTCGCCAGGCTTCAAGCCCAGGTGATCCCGGGCGAAGGCTTGGCAGAAGCCGAAGGTGCTGGCCACGGTGTGAATCACGCCCTTGGGCGCTCCCGTGGAGCCCGAGGTGTATTGCAGGTACGCCGGCGCATCGGGGCGCTGTCGATGGAAGGCGTTCCACCCGGGGGATGGCGAGCCGACCAGCGCGCCGAGCGCGAAGTCGTCGAAGGTCACGAGGCGGTCGCTGGCCCGCAGGGTCAACGGTGCGCCCGGGCCGCCGAGGGAGGGCGCGTTGGCCTCGCGCACCACCAGACTCGGCTGGCAGTCGGCGATCAGGGCCGCCAGAGGTTCGTTCCGGGTCCTGGGGTTGACCACGGCCGGCACCGCGCCCACGGCGATGCAAGCGAGGAACAGGCAGATCAGCGAGGGAGAATCGTCCAGAGCGATCAACACCCGGTCGCCCGGTTCGAGTACTTGGGCCAGTTGGCTGGCCATGGCGACGACGGCTTGCTGGCACTGGCGGCGGCTCAGGACTTCGCCACGGTGGCGATAGAGCGCGGTATCGGGGTCGAAATCGAGACGCAGCAGGGCCTCGGTGAGGTTGGCCAGCGTGGACATGATGAACGATCCTTCCTTCAGCGATGCCAGTGGGCGAGACGAACCGCGCCGAAACGGCGCGCCTCGAGAGCGCTTGGGTGTTCTTCCTGGCCCCGGAACTTAACCTCGGTCGCTGAAGCGCGATATTCGGAGTCCGAACGAAAAAGTTTCGGAAAATTGGAGAGCCATGGACACCCTTCCGGCTGCGGGCTGCGGGCCGCCGTCGCGACGGCAAGAGGCGGGTTACAACGGCAGCGAGGAACGCAGCATCACCGATTTCAACGCGAAGGCCGACGTGACGCTGGCCACGCCCGGTATGCAGGTCAGGGTATGAGTGAGGAAGGCTTGGTAGGCGGCGAGGTCTTTCACCACCACGCGCAGGATGTAGTCCGCGTCTCCGGTCATCTGGAAACAGCTCATGACTTGGGGGGACTGGAGGATGCGCTCCTCGAAGGTGGCCAGCAGATCCACTGATTGTTTTTCCAGGCGCACCGAAACGAAGACGCTGACCGCCCCGGACAGGCGGGTCTCGTCGAGGCGGGCGAAGTAGCCTTGGATGTAGCGCTCTTCTTCCAGACGCCTCACCCGGCGAAGTGTCGGCGTCAGCGAAAGCCCGATCCGTTGCGCCAACTCGCGCCAGCTCAGCCGGCCGTCCTCGGCCAGCGCGGCGAGAATCTTCAGGTCGGTCCGATCCAGCTCAGCCATAGTTCATATCAACCATTTATTAGTTTTTATTAGTTCATAAGCACTAAAAAACACCCTAACACACCGTGAGTTTGAAACAAAACGCCTAGAGGTCGAAGCATATACTAGGCCTTACAACAAACATAAAAAGAGGTCTAGAAATGGATATTTCCCATGGCCGCCGGATGGATTCGCACCCCGCGTACCCGGCTGCAGGCTCCGCTCCCCTCCCCTTCCTTCCCTGTCTTTTCCGCTCGAACGTCCGCCCGTCTCCGCCGCCGTAAGGCGTCCCCTCGCTCGTGATCCGCTTCCCTCCGCTGCCCGCCAGCGCGAGGAAAAAACAAGCTGAACGTATCTGGAGAAACACATGAGTGATTCGGAACGGTTGCGCCTGCACGTCCCTGAACCCACTGGCCGCCCGGGCTGCCAGACAGACTTTTCCTACCTCAGGCTGAGCCCGGCCGGCAGCGTGGGTCGCCCACCGCTGGATGTCGAGCCGATCGAGACCAGCGAACTCGCCCTGCAGCTCATCCGCGTGCTGGACGAGGACAGCCAGGCCGTGGGGCCCTGGGCCGAGGATATTTCCCCGGACCTGCTGCGCCGCGGCCTGCGAGCGATGATGAAGACCCGCGCATTCGACTCGCGGATGCTGATCGCCCAACGCCAGAAGAAACTGTCGTTCTACATGCAGTGTCTGGGCGAGGAAGCGATCGCCGTCGGCCAGACCCTGGCCTTGCGCGACGGTGACATGAACTTCCCCACCTATCGCCAGCAGGGCATCCTGATCGCCCGGGACGTCTCCATCGTGGAGATGATGTGCCAACTGCTCTCCAACGAGCGCGACCCGCTCAAGGGCCGCCAGTTGCCGGTGATGTACTCCTATCGGGACTCCGGCTTCTTCTCCATTTCCGGCAACCTCGGCACCCAGTACATCCAGGCGGTGGGCTGGGCCATGGCCTCGGCGATCAAGGGCGACACCAAGATCGCGTCCGCCTGGATCGGCGACGGCTCCACCGCGGCCTCGGACTTCCACGCCGGCCTCACCTTCGCCCACGTATACAAGGCGCCGGTGATCCTCAACGTGGTCAACAACCAGTGGGCCATCTCCACCTTCCAGTCCTTCGCCGGGGGCGAAGGCACCACGTTCGCGGCGCGTGGCATTGGCTACAACGTCGCGTCCCTGCGGGTGGACGGCAACGACTTCCTGGCGGTGTACGCCGCCTCCCGCTGGGCGGCCGAGCGGGCTCGCCGCAACCTCGGTCCGACCCTCATCGAGTGGGTCACCTACCGCGCCGGCCCCCACTCCACCTCGGACGACCCGTCCAAGTACCGGCCAGCCGACGACTGGACCAACTTCCCCCTGGGCGATCCCATCGCTCGCCTGAAAAAGCACCTGATCGCCATCGGCGCCTGGTCGGAACAGGAATACGAGGAAACCCAGAAGGCCCTCGAGGCGGAAATCGCCAGCGCCCAGAAGGAAGCGGAAAGCTACGGCACCCTCGGCAATGGCCGGGTACCCAGCGCCGCCGACATGTTCGAGGGCGTGTACAAGGAAATGCCCGACCACCTTCGCCGGCAACGTCAGCAGCTCGGGGTATGACATGAACGCAATGAACGAACAGAAGACCCACGAGGCGTCCGCCGTCACCTCCATGACCATGATCCAGGCGCTGCGCTCGGCGATGGACGTGATGCTCGGCCGCGACGACAACGTGGTGATATTCGGCGAGGACGTCGGCTATTTCGGCGGCGTGTTCCGCTGCACCGATGGCCTGCAGGCGAAGTACGGCAAGTCGCGGGTATTCGACGCGCCGATCTCGGAGAACGGCATCGCCGGCGCCGCGGTGGGCATGAGCGCCTATGGGCTGCGTCCGGTGGCGGAAATCCAGTTCGCCGACTACGTCTACCCGGCGGTGGATCAGATCGTGTCCGAGGCGGCGCGCCTGCGCTACCGCTCCAATGGCCAGTTCACCTCGGCGATCACCTTCCGCATGCCCTGCGGTGGCGGTATCTATGGCGGGCAGACCCACAGCCAGAGCCCCGAGGCGATCTTCACCCAGGTCTGCGGCCTGCGTACGGTGATGCCGTCCAACCCCTATGACGCCAAGGGCTTGCTGATCGCCTCCATCGAGAGCGACGACCCGGTGGTGTTCCTTGAACCCAAGCGCCTCTACAACGGGCCCTTCGACGGTCACCACGATCGCCCGGTGACGCCCTGGTCCAAGCACCCCACCGCGGCGGTACCCGAAGGCTACTACCGCGTGCCGCTGGACAGCGCGGCGGTGGCGCGGCCGGGCAAGCAGATCACCATCCTCACCTACGGCACCACCGTCTGGGTCGCCCAGGCGGCGGCCGAGGAAACCGGCATCGATGCCGAAGTGATCGACCTGCGCAGCCTGTGGCCACTGGACCTGGAGACCATCGTGGAGTCGGTGAAGAAGACCCGCCGCTGCCTGGTGCTTCACGAAGCGACCCGCACGTGCGGCTTCGGCGCCGAACTGGTGGCGCTGATCCAGGAACATTGCTTCTACCACCTCGAAGCGCCGATCGAACGGGTCACCGGGTGGGACACGCCCTACCCCCACGCCCAGGAATGGGACTATTTCCCCGGCCCGGCCCGGGTCGGCGAAGCGCTCAAGCGCGTCATGGAGGCTTGAATGGGTACTTATGTGATCAAGATGCCGGACATCGGCGAAGGCATCGCCGAAGTCGAGCTGGTGACCTGGCACGTGGCGGTGGGCGACGCTGTCGGCGAGGACCAGAACCTGGCGGATGTGATGACCGACAAGGCCATGGTGGAGATTCCCTCCCCCGTGGTGGGCAAGGTCATCGCCCTGGGCGGCCAGCCCGGCGAGGTGATTCCAGTGGGCGGCGAACTGATCCGCCTGGAAGTCGAAGGCCAGGGCAACGCCGACGACGCCGCTCCCGCCGGTCCGGCGGCGGCCCCGGCCATCGCCCCCGACATGGCCCAGACCGAAGGCGCGGCGCTGTCCGAGAAGATCGTGCAGCACGCCGCGCCGGCCGAGGTAGCCCGGCCGCAGGCCGCCGCGCCGGCATCGGCCTCGCCCGCGAAGAAGGCACCGTCCCCGTCGCGGGGCAAGCCGGCCGCGCGAGCCGCGGGCGAGGCGCCCCTGGCGTCGCCGGCGGTGCGCAAGCGCGCCTGGGACATGGGCATCGAGCTGCGCTTCGTGCCGGGCAGCGGTCCGGACGGGCGGGTGCTCCACGAGGACCTGGACGCCTACCGCGAGGGCACCTCCCAAGGCCAGCCGGCGAGCGCCAGCCGCTACGAAACCCGTCACGACGAAAACGAAATTCCGATCATCGGCCTGCGGCGCAAGATCGCCCAGAAGATGCAGGAAGCCAAGCGGCGCATCCCGCATTTCACCTATGTCGAGGAGATCGACGTCACCGACCTGGAAATCCTCCGGGTCCAGCTCAATCACAAGTGGGGCGACGAGCGCGGCAAGCTCACCCTGCTGCCGTTCCTGGCCCGGGCGATGGTGATCGCCCTGCGGGACTACCCGCAGATGAATGCGCGCTTCGACGACGACAACGACAAGGTCACTCGCTACGGCGCGGTGCATCTGGGGATCGCCACCCAAAGCGAGGCCGGCCTCTCGGTGCCGGTGCTGCGTCATGCCGAGAGCCTGGACCTTTGGGCCACGGCGGCGGAAATCGTCCGTCTGGCCGACGCGGTGCGCACCGGCAAGGCCAGCCGCGAAGAACTGTCCGGCTCCACCATCACCATCAGCAGCCTGGGCCCCTTGGGCGGCCTGGTGTCCACGCCGGTGATCAACTATCCGGAAGTCGCCATCGTCGGCGTCAACCGGATCATCGAGCGCCCGGTGTTCCGCCATGGCACGGTGGTCGGCCGCAAGCTGATGAACCTCTCCTCCTCCTTCGATCACCGCGTGGTCGATGGCATGGATGCCGCCGAGTTCATCCAGGCGGTGCGTCGCCTGCTCGAAACCCCCGCCCTGCTTTTCGTGGAGTGAGCATGAGTCAGATACAGAACACGCAATTGCTGATCATCGGCGGCGGACCCGGCGGCTACGTGGCGGCGATCCGCGCCGCCCAGCTCGGGATCAAGACCGTGCTGGTGGAAGGCGACAACCTGGGCGGCACCTGCCTGAACATCGGCTGCATCCCCTCCAAGGCGTTGATTCATGCCGCCGAGGAATTCGAAAAGGCCGGGCAGCATGCCGAGCATGGCCACCTGGGCATCCGCGTGCAGGCGCCGACCCTGGACCTCGAGCAGACCGTGCGCTGGAAGGACAGCATCGTCGGCCGGCTCACCGGCGGGGTCGGCACCCTGCTGAAAAAGAACGGTGTCCAGGTGATCAAGGGCTGGGCGCACATCATCAATGGCAAGAACGTCGATGTGCAGGCCGCCGACGGCAGCAGCGCCACGCGCATCCAGTGCGAGCACCTACTGCTGGCCACCGGTTCGCAGTCGGTGGAGCTGCCCTTCCTGCCCCTGGGCGGCATCGTGATGTCCGCCACCGAGGCGCTGTCGCCCAAACGCCTGCCGAAGCGCCTGGTGGTGGTCGGCGGCGGCTACATCGGCCTGGAGCTGGGCACCGCCTACCGCAAGCTGGGGGCCGAGGTGGCCATCGTCGAGGCCCAGGATCGCCTGCTGCCCGCCTACGACGCCGAACTGGGCGCGCCGGTGACGGCCAGCCTGCGGCGCCTCGGGGTGGAGCTCTACCTCAAGCACAGCGTGCTGGGCCTGGACGAGGCCGGCCAGGGCGTGCGGGTGCGGGACGCCGAGGGCCAGGAGCGCACCCTGGCCGCTGACGCGGTGCTGGTGGCGGTCGGCCGCCGGCCTCGCACCGAGGGCTTCAACCTGGACACCCTGATGCTGGAGCGGGCCGGTCATGCACTGAAGATCGACGACCAGTGCCGCACCTCCATGCGCAACGTCTGGGCCATCGGCGACCTCACCGGCGAGCCCATGCTGGCCCACCGGGCCATGGCCCAGGGCGAGATGGTCGCCGAGATCATCGCCGGCCGGAAGCGCCACTTCGTCCCGGCGGCGATCCCGGCGGTGTGCTTCACCGACCCCGAGGTGGTGGCCGTCGGCCTGTCGCCGGACGAGGCGAAGAGCCGTGGGATCGACTGCAAGGTGGCATCCTTCCCCTTCGCCGCCAATGGTCGCGCCATGACCCTGGACGCCCAGGACGGCTTCGTGCGGGTGGTGGCGCGCCAGGACGACCACCGTATCCTCGGCTGGCAGGCCGTGGGGCGTGGCGTCTCGGAGCTGTCCATCGCCTTCGTCCAGTCCCTGGAGATGGGCGCGCGGCTGGAGGATATCGCCGGCACCATCCATCCCCACCCGACCCTGGGCGAAGCGGTGCAGGAAGCGGCGTTGCGCGCTCTCGGCCACGCCTTGCACATCTGATGAGCCCGGCTCGACGCCCTCCCCCGGAGGGCGTCACCCGCTTCCCGCTTGGCGGACCCGCCCGTCCCTGAGGCAGAATGGCGCCTTCCCCAGCCGCCGGACACGCCGTCGCCCATGGCCGCCAAAGGCACTATCTCCAATCACTTGGTACACGAGGCCCTGCTGGGCTATCGGCCCCATGGGCTGACGCCCCAGGCCCTGCTGGCCCGGGAAGGCCTGCCGGCCATCGGCCTGGATGATCCGGAAGGGCGAGTCGGCGTCGGTTATTTCGCGCGCCTCTGGCGGCGGCTGGCGCAGCGCTACGACGACGAGTTCTTCGGCATGGCCGAGCGGCCGCTGCGCGCCGGCAGCTTCGCCTTCCTCTGTCGCGCCTGCATGGCTCAGCCGACCCTGGCCCACGCGCTGCCCCACGGCCTGGAGTTCTTGCGGCTGATGGACGAGGAGTTCCGCGCCGAGCTAAGCCGGCGTGACGAACTGGCGGAAGTCGTGCTGTACGATCGCGGCGAGCCACGCCGCGCCTTCGCCTATTTCACCTTCTGGCTGATCCTGCACGGCCTGGCCTGCTGGCTGGCGGGTCGGCGCATTCCGATCCTGGCGGTGGAGCTGCGCTGCGCCGCCCCCGCCTATACCGACGACTACCGGGTGATGTTCTCCGAGAACCTGCGCTTCGGTCGCGCGGCCAATCGCATCATCTTCGCCGCCGACGCCCTGGACGCGCCGATCCGCCGCGACGAAAACGACCTGCAGCGGTTCCTCGCCCAGGCGCCCGGCAATATCCTGGTGAAGTACCAGGACAGCGACAGCCTGGCGACCCATATCAAGGCCCATCTGCGGGCCTTGCCGCCGGCCCGGTGGCCGGATGGCGAGCGCCTGGCCGCGGTCTTCCACATATCCCCCTCGACCTTGCGCCGGCGCCTGGCCGCCCTTGGCCAGCCCTACCAGGCGATCAAGGACGGCATGCGCCGGGAACTGGCCATCGACTGGCTGGCCGACCCCGCGTTGCCGTTCGCGTCCATCGCGGAGCGCCTCGGTTTCGCCGACATCAGCTCGTTCTACAAGGCGTTCCGCAAGTGGACCGGGACCAACCCCGGGCGCTACCGCACCCTGATCCTGTCCCAGCCGGACCGGGCCGGACGGCCCGGCAGGCGCCCCTTCAGCGGTGCTTGAAGGCGGGCTCGCGTTTTTCCACGAAGGCGCGCATGCCTTCCTTCTGGTCCGCCGTGGCGAACACCGCATGGAAGACCCGGCGCTCGAAGCGCACGCCCTCGGCGAGGTTGGTCTCGAAGACCCGGTTGACGCACTCCTTGATCATCATGGCCGCCGGCAGCGACTTGGCGGCGATGCCCCGGGCGACCTCCAGGGTCGTCTCCAGCAGCTCCGCCTGGGGCAGCACCCGGGCCACCAGGCCGGCGCGCTCGGCTTCGGCCGCGTCCATCAGACGCCCGGTCAGGCACATTTCCATGGCCTTGGACTTGCCCAAGGCGCGGGTCAGGCGCTGGGTGCCGCCGATGCCCGGCAGCACCCCCAGGGTGATTTCCGGCAGGCCGAAGCGGGCGCTGTCGGCGGCATAGATGAAGTCGCACAGCAGCGCCAGTTCGCAGCCGCCGCCCAGGGCGTAGCCGGAAACCGCGGCGATCAGCGGCTTGCGCCGGTTGGCGATGCGGTCGGCGGCGGCGAAATAGTCGTCCAGGTAGATCTGCGGATAGGTCATGTCCGCCATCTCCTTGATATCGGCGCCAGCGGCGAAGGCCTTGGCCGAGCCGGTGAGCACCACGCAGCCGACCTCGGGGTCGGCTTCCAGGCGGTCCAGGGCCTGGTTCAGCTCGCCGATCAGTTGCGCGTTCAGCGCGTTGAGCGCCTTGGGCCGGTTGAGGGTGATCAGCGCCACGCGGGACTGGATGTCCACCAGCAGGGTTTCATAGGTCATGGTCATTCTCCGAGGTTGCGGGCGATCACCAGCCGCTGGATGTCGCTGGTGCCTTCGTAGATCTGGCAGACGCGCACGTCGCGGTAGATGCGCGCCACCGGGAAGTCGCTCAGGTAGCCGTAGCCGCCCAAGGTCTGAATCGCCGCCGAGCAGACCTTCTCGGCCATTTCCGAGGCGAACAGCTTGGCCATGGAGGCTTCCACCAGGGCCGGCTTGCCCGCCTCGCGCAGGGCGGCGGCGTGGTGGACCATCTGCCGCGCCACGGCGATCTGGGTGGCCATGTCGGCCAGGCGGAAGGCCACCGCCTGGTGCTCCATCAGCGACTTGCCGAACGCTTCCCGCTCCCGGGCGTAGTCCCGCGCCACCTCGAAGGCGGCGCGGGCCATGCCCACCGCCTGGGCGGCGATACCGATGCGCCCGCCCTCCAGGTTGGCCAGGGCGATGCGGTAACCCTCGCCCTCCTCTCCGAGCCGCTGGGACGCGGGGATGCGCAGGCCCTCGAAGGCAATCTGACAGGTGTCCGAGGCGTGCTGGCCCAGCTTGTCTTCGACCCGCACCACGGTGTAGCCGGGGGTGTCGGTGGGCACGATGAAGGCACTGATGCCGCGCTTGCCGGCCTCCGGGTCGGTGACCGCGAAGACGATCACCGTGCCGGCGTTCTGCCCGGAGGTGATGAATTGCTTGGCCCCGTCGATCACGTAGTGGTCGCCGTCGCGACGGGCGCGGGTACGCAGGGCGCTGGCGTCGGAGCCGGCCTGGGGTTCGGTCAGGGCGAAGGCGCCGATCTGCTCGCCGCTCGCCAGGGGCACGAGGAAGCGCCGTTTCTGCTCGTCGTTGCCGAAGCGCAGGATCGGCACGCAGCCCACCGAGTTGTGCACGCTCATGATGGTGGAACAGGCGCCGTCGCCAGCGGCGATTTCCTCCAGGGCCAGGGCGTAGGCCAGGTAACCGGTGTCGCTCCCGCCCCACGCCTCCGGCACCAGCATGCCGAAGAAGCCGAGGCCGGCCATCTCGCGGATGGCCTCGGCGGGATAGCGGTGTTCGCGGTCCCACTGGTCGGCGAACGGGCGCAGCCGCTCCTGGGCGAACTGGCGCGCCATCTCGCCGATGCTGAGCTGTTCTTCGCTGAGCAACATGGTCACGCCCCTTCCGGCAGTTCCACGGCCATCGCCGTGGCTTCGCCGCCGCCGATGCAGATCGCCGCCACCCCGCGACGCAGGCCGCGCGCGCGCAGGGCCGCCAGCAGGGTCACCAGGATGCGCGCGCCGGAGGCGCCGATGGGGTGGCCCAAGGCGCAGGCGCCGCCATTGACGTTGACCTTGGCGTGGTCCAGGCCCAGCTCGGCCATGGTCACCATGGCCACCACGGCGAAGGCTTCGTTGATCTCGAACAGGTCCACCTCGTCCAGGCTCCAGCCGGTGCGCGTCATCAGCTTGCGGATCGCCCCGATGGGCGCGGTGGGGAACAGGTTGGGCGCGCCGGCGTGGGCCGCGTGGCCGTGGATCACCGCCTGCACCTTCAGGCCCCGGCGTTCGGCCTCGGAGCGGCGCATCAGCACCAACGCGGCGGCGCCGTCGGAAATGGAACTGGAGTTGGCCGCGGTGACGGTGCCACCGTCGCGGAACGCCGGCTTGAGGCTGGGAATCTTGTCCGGACGCGCCTTGGGCGGTTGCTCGTCGGCGCTCACCTGGCGGGTCTCGCGACCGAAGCGGGCCTCCACCGGCACGATTTCCTCGGCGAAGCGGCCTTGCTCGATGGCGTCGCGGGCGCGCTGCAGGGAGGCCAAGGCATAGGCGTCCTGGGCCTGGCGATCGAAGCCATGGGCCTCGGCGCAGTCCTCGGCGAAGGTACCCATCAGGCGGCCCTTGTCGTAGGCGTCCTCCAGGCCGTCGAGGAACATGTGGTCGAGCACCTTGCCATGGCCCATGCGGTAGCCGCCCCGGGCTTTCTCCAGCAGGTAGGGCGCGTTGGTCATGCTCTCCATGCCACCGGCCACCACCACGTCGACGCTGCCGGCTCGCAGCAGGTCATGGGCGACGATCGCCGCCTGCATGCCGGAGCCGCACATCTTGTTCAGGGTGGTGCAGACGGTGCCCTCGCCGAGGCCGGCGCCCAGGGCGGCCTGGCGCGCCGGGGCCTGGCCGAGGCCGGCCGGGAGCACGCAGCCCATCAGCGCTTCCTGCACCGCGTCGGGCGACAGCCCGCTGCGCGATACCGCCGCGCGGATGGCGGCGGCGCCCAGTTCCGGGGCGCTCAGCCCCGCGAGGTCGCCCTGGAAGCCGCCCATGGGGGTGCGGGCGCTGCCGACGATGACGATGGGATCGTGGTTCATGAAAGTCTCCTTGTTCACTTGGCGGCCATGCGCAAGGCGCCGTCGAGGCGGATCACCTCGCCGTTGAGCATGCTGTTCTCGATGATATGGCGGACCAGGGCGGCGTATTCGGCGGGCCGACCCAGGCGCGGCGGGAAGGGCACGCCGGCGGCCAGGGAGTCGCGCACCTCGGCGGTCATGCCGGCCATCATCGGCGTCTCGAAGATACCCGGGGCGATGGTCATCACGCGGATGCCGAAGCGCGCCAGTTCCCGCGCCGCCGGGAGGGTGAGGCTGGCGACGCCGCCCTTGGAGGCGGCATAGGCAGCCTGGCCGATCTGCCCGTCGAAGGCGGCGATGGAGGCGGTGTTGATCACCACGCCGCGCTCGCCGTTGGCGTCGGGCTCGCCCCGGGCCATGGCCTCGGCGGCCAGGCGCAGCATGTTGAAGGTACCGATCAGGTTGACGCCGATCACCCGGCTGAAGCTGGCCAGCCCATGGGGCCCGCTCTTGCCCAGCACTTTTTCGCCGGTCACCACGCCCGCGCAGTTGACCAGCCCGTGCAGGCCGCCGAAGGCTTCGAGGGCTGCCTCCACCGCGCCCCGCGCCGACGCCTCGTCGGCGATGTCCGCCACCATGCCCCGGGCCTGGCCGCCCAGCTCGGCGACCTTCGCCTCCAGGGCGGCGCCGTTGAGGTCGACCAGCACCACCCGGGCACCGGCCGCCACCAATGCCTCGCCGGTGGCGGCGCCCAGGCCGGACGCGCCGCCGGTGACCAGGAATACCTTGTTTTCGATCTGCATCGCGAGTCTCCGGATCGTTCGCACAAACCGCTATCTTCGACAGCAAGGAGCGGGCGGACAATGGCCGAAGCTTTCAACGTGGCTGACCGTTTTGGCTAAACGCCGGCCCGTGCGAGGCGCCGGCACGACGGGTTCAGAGGCCCTCGGCCGCCATGGCGGCGCGCACCGACGGGCGCGCCTCGACGCGCGCCTGGTAGGCCGCGAAGACCGGCCAGCGCGCCAGTTCCACGCCCAGGCGTTCCATCCAGCGCAGCATGGTGAAAAAGAAGGTATCGGCGACGCCGAAGCGGTCGCCCAGCAGGTAGTCGTGGGTCTCCAACCGCGCCGCCAGCCCCTCCAGGCGCCGGCACAACCGCTCGCGGACGAAGGGCTTGGCGTTTTCCGGCACCTGGGGGTTGAACAGCAGGGCGCAGCCCCCGGTGTGAATCTCGCTGGCGAGGAAGGCCAGCAGCTCCTGCAGGCGCACCCGCTCCCAACTGCCCTGAGGCGGCGCCAGGCCGGCCTCGGGGCGCAGGTCGGCGAGGTATTGCAGCAACGCGGGGATCTCGGTCAGCACTTGACCGTCGTCCAGCTCCAGCGCGGCCACGTAGCCCTTGGGGTTGATGGCGAGGAAATCGCCCCCGTCCTCGGTGCGCTTGGTCCGGATGTCGACCTTCACCAGTTGGAACGGCAGCTCCAGCTCGCGCAGTACGATGTGCGAGGCCAGGGAGCAGGCGGAAGGGGTGTAGTAGAGCTTCATGCGGGTCTCCTGTGAGGCGGGCGAAGGCCGACCGAGCCGTCTACTGTCCGGGGGCGGGCCCCCGCCGTAAAGGCACAACTTCGGAGGCCGCCGTAAGCCCTTCGCGCCGCGTGCTACCCGCCTTTGGCCCCCCCTGCCACCTATAGCGCGCGACACGGGTCGATGCCCGCGAGGGTATCGTGGACCGCCTAGAAGCAGTCCAGCGGCAACTTGAGGTAGCGCCGGCCGTTGGCCGCCGCCGGCGGCAACTCGCCGGCGCGCATGTTGACCTGTACCGCCGGCAGCAACAGACGCGGCATGTCGAGCTCCCGGTCGCGCCGGGTGCGGAGCGCCACGAAAGTGTCCTCGCTCACCTCGCGCCCCACATGGATGTTTCCCGCCCGCTGCTCGCCCACGGTGGTCTGGCAACAGTGGCTGTCGCGCCCGGGCGCCGTGTAGTCGTGGCAGAGGAACAGCCGCGTCTCGTCCGGCAGCTCGAACAGCCGGCGGATGGAGCGATAGAGCTGGCGCGGATCCCCGCCGGGGAAGTCGCAGCGGGCGGTGCCGCTGTCGGGCATGAACAACGTGTCGCCAACGAACGCCGCGTCGCCCACCCAGTAGGTGACACAGGCGGGCGTGTGCCCCGGGGTATGCAGCACGTCCACCGACAGCGTACCGATGCAGAAGCGCTCGCCGTCGGCGAACAGCCGGTCGAACTGGCTGCCATCGCAGGGGAAGCCCGCCTCGACGTCGAACAGCTCGGCGAAGGTTTGCTGGACGCGAGGGATCGCCGCGCCGATGCCGATCCGGCCCCCTACCCGCTCCCGCAGGTAGCGGGCCGCGGACAAGTGATCGGCATGCACATGGGTTTCCAGCAACCACTCCACGTCCAGGCCCTGTTGGCGGACATAGCCGATCAGCCGGTCGGCCCCGGCATGGCCGATCCGGGCGGCGGCGGGGTCGTAGTCCAGCACCGGGTCGACGATGGCGCAGCAGTCGCTGGCGGGATCGACGATCAAATGGCTGTAGGTGCTGGTGCCGGGGTCGAAGAAAGACACGATGTGCATGATCGCTCCTTGCGGGGGTGCTCGAAGAAGCATTGCCGATGGGCGCGTTCCGCGCCGCCTCGGCGACAGCCGGCACGAACGAGAGCCCCGCGACACTCGTCCAGTCGTCGCCAGGCAGCAGCCCTTGTGGGTCCAGCGAGGGCCGAGGCGCGAGAAAATTAGCAAGGCCCTATTCGGCCCCTGGCGTCGAGTAGTCAGCTTGCCGCCGAGCACCACCCGCAGCCGTGCCTCGCCGGGCCCCCGGACAGAGAGACCGGGCACGATGATCGCCGCGGCCCGTCGACTCTCTTTGCACCGTGACGCACGCCAAAGCGGTCGCCTCCCCTGACGGTTCAGGCCGTCGGAAGCGCGGCCAGGGCCCGGTCCAGGTCAGCCATCAGGTCCTCGGCATGCTCGATCCCCACCGACAACCGCAACAGGTTCTCGCCGATGCCGATGGCGGCTTTTTGCTCGTGGCTCAGGGAACAGTGGGACATGCTGTAGGAGTGGTTGATCATGCTCTCCACTCCGCCCAGGGAATCGGCGAGGACGAAGATCGACAGCCGCTCGATCAGCGCCGAGACCGCCTGGCGATCGGCCTTCACGCTCAGCGACACCACCGCCCCGCCGCTGCGCATCTGCCGCCGGCACAGGGCATGCTGCGGGTGGCTTTCCAGGCCCGGGTAGTAGACCCGTTCCACCCCCGGGTGGGCCTCCAGGAAGCGCGCCAGGCGCAGGGCATTGGCGCACTGCCGCTCCATGCGCACGTCTAGGGTCTTCAGGCCGCGCAGGGCCAGGTAGCAGTCGAACGGCCCCTGCACCGCGCCCACCGCCATGCCGACCGCCCGCAGCCGGGCAAGCAGGGCGTCGTCGGCCGCCACCACGACGCCGCCGATGAGGTCGGAGTGCCCGCCGATATATTTGCTGGCGGAGTGCATCACCAGGTCAACGCCGTATTCGATGGGGCGCTGGTTCCAGGGCGAGCAGAAGGTGTTGTCGACACAGGTGAGCAGGCCGTGGGCCCGGGCGAAGGCGGTCACCGGGGCGATGTCCACCAGTTGCAGCAGCGGGTTGGTGGGGGTCTCGATCCAGATCAGCCGGGTGTTGTCCCGGCGCGCCGAGGCCAGGGCGTCCAGGTCGTTGAGGTCGACATAGGTGGTGGTCAGCCCCGAGGTGCGGCCGCGGTAGTCCTCCATCAGGCGGAAGGTGCCGCCGTAGACCCCGGCCATGACGATGACGTGGGAGTCCTTGGGCAGCAGTTCCAGCACGCTGGCGGTGGCGGCCATGCCGGAGGCGCAGGCCAGGGCGCCACGTCCGCCCTCCAGGGCGGCGATGCAGGTCTCGTAGGCGTGGCGGGTGGGGTTGCCGACCCGGCCATAGGCGTATTCGGTGTGCTCGTCCAGGCCGCGCTTGGTGAAGGAGCTGGCAGTGACGATGGCCGGGAAGATGGCGTTGTCGGCGACGGTGGACTGCTCGCCGGCGTGGATCACCCGGGTGGAGAAGTGGGTCTTGTCGGTCATGGGCGCCTCAGGGGGACTGGAAGAGAGGATCGAGACGTTCGGCGTAGGGCGCGATGTCGCCGATCTGGCGCGCCACCCATTCGCGGTCGTAGTAAGTATCCAGATAACGCTCCCCGCTGTCGCACATCAGGGTGACGATGGAGCCGCGCACCCCCTGCCGCTGCATTTGCTGGGCCACTTGCAAGGCGCCCCACAGGTTGGTGCCAGTGGAGCCACCGGCCTTGCGGCCGATCAACCGCTCCAGCCAGTAGAGGGTGGCGATGCTGGCGGCGTCCGGCACTCGCAGCATGTCGTCGATCACCTCCGGCAGGAACGACGGCTCCACCTTCGGCCGGCCAATGCCCTCGATGTGGCCGCACCGGGTACTGGTGAGGCTTCGGTCGCCGCCATGATAGCTGTCGAAGAAGACCGAGTGCTCCGGGTCCACCCCCACCAGCCGGGTGGCGAAGCCGCGATAGCGGATATAGCGCCCGAGGGTCGCGGTGGTGCCTCCGGTGCCGGCGCTCATGACGATGGCATGGGGGATCGGATGGGGCTCGGCCCTCATCTGCTGGAAGATGCTCTCGGCGATGTTGTTATTGCCGCGCCAGTCGGTGGCCCGCTCGGCATAGGTGAACTGGTCCATGTAGTGGCCGTCGCTCTCCCGGGCCAGGCGCTCCGCATGGGCATAGACCTCGGCCGGGTGTTCGACGAAATGGCAGCGGCCGCCGAACAGCTCGATCTGCTCGATCTTGCGCCGCGCCGTGAGCCGGGGCATCACGGCGGTGAAGGGCAGGCCGAGTAGCCGGGCGAAGTAGGCTTCGGAAATGGCGGTGCTGCCGGACGAGGCTTCCACCACGGGCGTGCCCTCGCGAATCTTGCCGCTGCAAATGGCATGGAGGAACAGCGAGCGCGCCAGGCGATGCTTGAGGCTGCCGGTGGGATGGGTGCTTTCGTCCTTGAGGTAGATGTCCACACCCGTCAGGCCGGGAATTTCCAGCTTGAGCAAGTGGGTGTCGGCGGAACGCAGTTGGTCGCTGGACAACTTGCCGACGGCATTGCGGATCCAGGCGTTCATCGGCCACCTCTCATGCGGGCCCGGCGGGCGGACGAAGCGGAATCGAGGGGGTAGCGATGCGGCGACATGGGACATGGGCTCGTATGGACGGGGAAGAAAATCGTACGTCCGCGGGGCGAGTAAAAAATTTCCTTTTTTCTCCAGCGGCTAGTATTGCTTGGAAAAATTTTCTCCTTTTGCCGGACTTGACCGATGGATGCTTTCGATCGCCAGATTCTCGCGCTGCTCCAGCGCGACGCCTCCCTGCCCCTGAAGGACCTCGCCGAGGCGGTCAATCTTTCCACCACGCCTTGCTGGAAGCGGGTTCGTCGCCTGGAGGACGCCGGCTACATCCGCTCCCGGGTGACCTTGCTGGACCCTGAACGACTGGGCCTGGGACTGACGGTGTTCGTCCAGTTGAAAACCCAGCGCCACGACAGTGCCTGGCTGGAGAAATTCGCCGCCACCGTGATGCGCTTCGAGGAAGTGCTGGAGTTCTACCGGATGGCCGGGGAATGGGACTACATGCTGCGGGTGGTGGTTGGCGACATCGCCGCTTATGACCGTTTCTACAAGAAGCTCATCACCAGCACCGAGGGGCTGACCAACATCACTTCCAGTTTCGCCATGGAGCAGATCAAGTACACCACCGCCCTGCCCCTGCCTCGTTGAGGGCCCGCACCGCCTGGCGGCCGCGCCGCTCACTCGCCGCTTCGGACCGCCGCGAAGGCCGCGCCCCGGCGCAGGCGCACCGGGCCGTGGAACCCGTTCCCCGGGTCCACGTCCCGCGCGCCCTGGGTCACACGGATCGCGCCCCGGGCGGCGAGCCGCGCCGCCGCCTCCCGCACCGCCGGCATCCACTCGCGCCACCCCGTCTGCGCCAACTGGCGCGCCACTTCGGACGGGCACAGGGAAGCCCCTTCGTCACGTCGGGCCAGCAGCTCGAGAATCCACCGCTCGATCAAAGCCGGGTCGCCCATCGGTCCACCTCATCGTTGCACGAATCTTCCAGAACCGGCCGAATGCATCGTTTACCTTAGCCGAGACAACGGATCGCCCTGTTCGTCGCCTCGCGGGAGCCGCCCATGACCGACCGCCACTGGATCGACCTCCGGCAGGACGCCGAGACCGGGATCGAGACGATCCGCGCCCATTTCGAGGGCCACGCCTACGATCCCCACTGGCACGACAGTTACCTGGTCGGCTTCACCGAGCAGGGCGTGCAGCAATTCCACTGCCGGCGGCGCGTGCATCGCAGCACGCCCGGCCAGGTATTTCTGCTGGAGCCCGAGGAAATCCATGACGGCGACGCGCCCACGCCGGGCGGCTTCACCTATTCCATGCTCTACCTCGACCCTCACTGGTTGGAGCGGGAGCTGCGCGCGCTGTTCGAGGAGGCGCCGGCCGCCTGCCAACCCGGCTTCGCCCATACCCTCTCCGAGGCGTCGGGGCTGTTGCCGGCCATCGCCGGGGCCTTCGCCGCGCTGCAGGCGGCGGAGCTGCGGATTGTCCGCCAGACCGCCCTGGACAACCTGCTGGCGGCGCTGACCACGCACCTGCGCTGGCGCGCGCGGGGAGAAACGGACCCGCGCCTGCCCCTGGTGGCGCTACGGGCCCGGGATTATTTACACGCCTACCCGGAGCGCGACATCGGCCTCGACGACCTGGCACGGCTCGGTGGCGTCGACCGCTTCCGCCTGTCGCGCGCGTTCAAGGCGGCCTTCGGCCTGGCGCCCCATGCCTACCTGATCCAGCTTCGCCTGGCTCGGGCGCGCCACTTGCTGGCCCGGGGGGAGGCGCCGGCGGACGTCGCCACTCGACTGGGGTTCGCCGACCAGAGCCACCTGGGGCGCTGGTTCCGCCGCGCCTACGGCCTGACCCCGGGCCGCTACCGCAAGCGCTGCTCGAATCTTCCAGACGCCTGAACGAGCGGCGCCGAGAATCGGCTCCGTCAGCCAGACGGAGACCGACCATGATTGCCCCTTTCGCCTTCCCCACCCTGACCGAAACGAGCAGGCCGGACAGCGACCCTCCGGCGGCCTGCTTCGGGTACTTCGCCAGGAGGAAGCGCTGATGCTGCCGTTCCTGCTGTTCGCTTTCGTCGCCTCCATCACCCCGGGGCCGACCAATCTGCTGGTGCTCGACACCGGCACCCGCCACGGCCCCCTGGCGGCGCTGCCCCTGGTGATCGGCGCGGCCGCCGGTGCCGCGGGCATCGTCCTGGTCAGCGGCATGGGCCTGGGCGAGGCATTGATGCGTCATGCGGATGTGCGGCGCGGAATGAGCGGGGTCGGCGTGGCCTGGCTCACCTGGCTGGCCTGGCGCATCTTTTCCGCCCCCGCCACGACGCGCACCCCGGAAGCTCCCGCCGATGGCCGGCGGCCGGGCTTCCTCGCGGGGGCGCTGCTGCAAGGGGTGAACCCCAAGACCTGGATGATGGCCCTGGCGGTGACCAGCGTCTTCGCAAACCCGGGAGCGGATCGGGCCGGCGATGTCCCGCGCCTGGCGGCGGCGTTCTTCCTGGTGGCACTGCCCTGCCTCGGCGCCTGGGCCCTGCTGGGCGCCGGCGCCGGCCGCCTGCTGCGCTCGCCGCGGGCGATGAAGCGCTTCGAACGGGCCATGGCGGTGCTGCTGCTCGCCTCCGCCTGGCTGAGCCTGGCGCTTTAGCCGCGCGTCTACAGCCAGCCCAGCAGCGCGAACCAGGCATAGTCCAGGGGCAGCAGCACCAGGGCGGTGAGCGCCGCCAGGGCCAGGCTCAGGCGCAACGCCGCCCGCAGCGGAATGCGCCCCATGCCCATGGCCACCACGATGGGCGACGCCTGGTAGGGCAGCAAGGGCGTCGAGAAGCCGAACACCTGGATCATCAGCACCGTCATCAACGGCAAGCCGGTGGCCTGGGACAGCGACTGGGCCAGTGGGGTGAACAACGCCGGTACGCCATTGGCGGTCACCACGAACCCCAGCAGCATGGCGATCGCGGCGATGGAGGCGAAGCTGGCCATCGGCGCCCCTTCGCCCAGGGGGAGAACCCGCAGCAGGGCCTCGCCGATCAGTTGTCCGAGTCCGCTCTGCGCGACCAGGGCCGCGAGGCCGAGGATTGCCGCGACGTACAGCGCGGTCCGGTGATTGACTTCCTTGCCGAACTCCTCGCCGCTGACGAAGCCGATGCGCGGCAGCAGGCAGACGCAGGCGGCCACCAACCCCACCCAGGCCGGCGAGATGCCGTGCCACGAGTCGGTGAACCACAGGCCCAGGGTCACCAACAGGAGCAGACCGAGGCGCTTTTCCGCCGCGCTCAGGGGCGTCGCCGGCTCCGGCTCGGCGCGGGTCTCCAAGCGATCGCGGAACAGCAGGCAGAGGCAGCCGCCGAGCGCCAGCCCCTTGAGCACGCCCAGCACCGGCAGGTGCAGCAATAGATACGGCAGGTAGGCCAGGCGCAGACCGTAGGCCGACTCGATGGCCCCCGCCATCACCAGGTTCGGCACATTGGCCGGCAGGATCGACGCCGACAGCTGGAAGGTGCCGAACCCCACGGCCAGGGCCAGTGCGATGCGCCCGGGGCGGCCCTCGCCGAGGCCGGTGCGGTCGGCCAGGGCCAGGATGAGCGGCATCAATAGGGCGATGCGGCCTATGTTGGAGGGCATGACGAAGGCCAGGGCGTAGCTCAGCCCCACCACCCCGAACACCATCCGCCCGTAGGAAGCGGACAGCCAGGGCGCCAGCATCCGCGCGCCCCGGTCCGCGAGACCGGTCTTGCGGATCGCGATGCCGATGACGTAGCCGCTGAGCACCAGCCAGAAGGCGGTGGAGGCGAACCCGGAGAAGATCAAGGCGGCGTCGGCCACCTTCAGCACCATCGCCACGCTGAAGAACAACAGGGCGGTGAGGTATTCCGGCAAGCGGGCGGTGGCCCAGAGGGCGATGGTCACCGCGACGAGGGCGGCGGTGAGCGCAAGCGATGCATCCATTCGGAGATTCCTGGCTGAACGGGACGGGCCCTCTCGGGCGGCGCCGATAGATAACCCGTCGAGCGCCGTTGCACCAGCCCCACGCACCGTTTCGGGGCAAGAAATACATCCGCCCGTTCAGGGTGCCCCCGTCGAAAGACGCCGCGCCCGCCCGCCGTCACCCCGGGCGACGCTCATCCGCCCCCCACAGCCGCCCCTGGGAATTCATGTATGATATGCGCCCTCTTTCGTTGACCGACGCCGAGAACGCCCTCCATGCAGCTCTCCTCGCTCACCGCGGTATCCCCTGTCGATGGCCGCTACGCCGGCAAGACCGAAGCCCTGCGACCGATCTTCAGCGAATACGGCCTGATCCGTTTCCGCGTCATGGTGGAGGTGCGCTGGCTGCAACGGCTGGCGGCCCACGACGGAATCCCTGAAGTCGCCCCGTTCTCCGCCGAGGCCAACGAGCGTCTCGACCGCCTGGTGAACGACTTCCAGCTCGAGCATGCCGAGCGCGTCAAGCAGATCGAGCGCACCACCAACCACGACGTCAAGGCCGTGGAATACCTGCTCAAGGAGCAGGCCGCGCAGTTGCCGGAGCTGGCCCGGGTCAGCGAGTTCATCCATTTCGCCTGCACCAGCGAGGACATCAACAACCTGTCCCACGCCCTGATGCTGCGCGAAGGGCGCGACCAGGTGCTGCTGCCGCTGATGCGCCGGATCGCCGAGTCCATCCGCGAGCTGGCCCACCGCTTCGCCGACGTGCCGATGCTCTCGCGCACCCATGGCCAGCCCGCTTCGCCCACCACCCTGGGCAAGGAACTGGCGAACGTCGTCCACCGCCTGGAGCGGCAGATCCTCCAGGTCGCCGGCGTGCCGCTGCTGGGCAAGATCAACGGCGCCGTGGGCAACTACAACGCCCACCTCTCCGCCTACCCGAGCGTCGACTGGGAAGCCAACGCCCGCGCCTTCGTGGAAAAAGACCTCGGCCTGGCCTGGAATCCCTACACCACCCAGATCGAACCCCACGACTACATCGCCGAGCTGTTCGACGCCATCGCTCGCTTCAACACCATCCTCATCGACTTCGATCGGGACATCTGGGGCTACATCTCCCTGGGCTACTTCAAGCAGAAGACCGTGGCCGGCGAAATCGGCTCGTCCACCATGCCCCACAAGGTCAACCCCATCGACTTCGAGAACTCCGAAGGCAACCTGGGGATCGCCAACGCCCTGTTCCAACACCTGGCCAGCAAGCTGCCGGTCTCCCGCTGGCAACGCGACCTGACCGACTCCACCGTGCTGCGCAACCTGGGCGTCGGCATCGCCCACAGCGTGATCGCCTACGAAGCCAGCCTGAAAGGCATCGGCAAGCTGGAGCTCAACGCCGCGCGCATCGCCGAGGACCTGGACGCCTGCTGGGAAGTGCTCGCCGAGCCGATCCAGACGGTGATGCGCCGCTACGCCATCGAGAACCCCTACGAGAAGCTCAAGGAATTGACCCGCGGCAAGGGCATCGGCCCCGAGGCCCTGCAGATGTTCATCGACGGCCTGGACATGCCGGCCGACGCCAAGGCGGAACTGCGCATGCTTACCCCGGCCGGCTACACCGGCAACGCCGCCGCCCAGGCCAAGCGGATCTGACCCGCCCACCGCTTCGCATGCCCGGCTGCGCCGGGCTTTTTTATAGCCCAAGGTACCCCTCATGAACCCCGACCTTCCGCTCCAGCTCCTCGGCGGCCTCAGCGCCCGCGAATTCCTGCGCGACTATTGGCAGCGAAAGCCCCTGCTGATCCGTCAGGCCAAGCCCGCTTTCGAGAGCCCGATCAGCCCGGACGAACTGGCTGGCCTGTCCTTGGAAGAGGCGGTGGAGTCGCGCCTGATCGTCGAGCACGGCGATCAACCCTGGGAGCTGCGCCGTGGGCCGTTCGACGAGAGCACGTTCCAGAACCTGCCGGAGCGCGACTGGACCTTGCTGGTACAAGCCGTCGACCAGTTCGTGCCCGAGGTCGCCGACCTGCTCAAGGATTTCCGCTTCCTGCCCAGCTGGCGGATCGACGACGTGATGATCAGCTTCGCCGCGCCGGGCGGCGGTGTCGGCCCGCATTACGACAACTACGACGTCTTCCTGCTCCAGGCCCACGGCAAGCGCCGCTGGAAGATCGGCCAGATGTGCGACGACCGGAGCGAGCTGTTGCCCCATGGCGACTTGCGTATCCTGGCCGACTTCCACCAGACGGACGAATGGGTGCTGGAGCCGGGCGACATGCTGTACCTGCCGCCGCGCCTCGCCCACTTCGGCATCGCCGAGGACGACTGCATGACCTACTCCGTGGGCTTCCGCGCGCCCAGCGCCGCCGAGGTACTGACCCACTTCACCGACTTCCTCGCCCAGTTCCTGCCGGACGAGGAACGCTATGGCGACGCGGGCATCGCCCCCACGGAAGATCCCCACCAGATCCAACGCGACGCCCTGGTCCGGCTGAAGGCACTGCTCGAGGAGCACATGGGCGACGAGCGCCTGTTGCTCACTTGGTTCGGCCAGTTCATGACCGAGCCGCGCTATCCCGAACTGGTCTCGGGCACCGAAGTCGAAGAGGAACCCTTCCTTGCCGCCCTCGAAGAGGGCGCCGTGCTGGTCCGCGGCCCCAGCGCGCGCCTGGCCTGGTCGGAAGTGGATGAACACCTCGTGCTGTTCGCCAGCGGCCAGAGCCGCCTGTTGTCCGGCCACCTGCGCGAGTTGCTCAAACTGATCTGCGCCGCCGAGGCGCTGTATCTCGACAACCTGGGGCCATGGCTGGCCGACGATGAGGGACGCACCTTGATCTGGGAACTGGTCAAACAAGGAAGTCTGGAGTTCGCCGATGATTGACATCGATATCCGCATCGCGGATTGGCACAAGGATAATGCCGCCCTCCGCCGTATCAGGGAAACCGTCTTCATCGGCGAGCAGTCCGTCCCGCCGGAGCTGGAGTGGGACGCGGACGATGCGGATGCCGTGCATTTTCTCGCCCTCGAGGGTGAGTATCCGATCGGTACCGCGCGGTTGCTGCCCGACGGGCAGATCGGCCGCATGTCGGTGCTCAAGGACTGGCGGGGCCTGAAGGTCGGCGACCGCCTGTTGCGGGCCGCCATCGAGGAGGCCGAGCGCCGCGGCCTGCGCAAGCAGATGCTCAGCGCCCAGGTGCAGGCCACGCCGTTCTATGAACGCCATGGCTTCGCGGTGGTCAGCGAAGAATACCTGGATGTCGGCATCCCTCACGTGGATATGGTGCGCCACAGCGACTGAAGCGGAGTCCGTGATGAACGAAGACGCCCTGGAGCACGCGGACGAGGCCGGCGACCTGCCCGCCATCGAATTCGATTCGCCGGGGCGTTTCGACATCCACAACCCGGAAACCGGCCCGGCCTCGCCGGCCGCCGCCTGGGAAGCGGCCCCCTTCGTCCTCGGCGAACACGACGCGCCGCAGCGCTTCGCCAGCCTCGAACAGGCCCGCGCCCATGCCCTGGCGCTGCTGGAACAGGCCCGGCGCACTCTCTGCATCTATACACCCGACCTCGAACCCTGGCTGTACCACCACAGCCAGATACAAGCCGTTTGCCAGCGCTTCCTCATCGCTCACCCGAGGAATCGCCTGCGCATCCTCATCGGCGACGTCACCCGCGCGGTGAAGGAAGGCAATCGACTGCTGACGCTCGCCCGGCGCCTGTCCAGCAATTGCCATATCCGCAAGCTCAACCCCGATTATCCCAACGAAGAAGCGGCCTACCTGCTGGCGGATACCAGCGGCCTGCTATTCCGGCCCGAACCCGAGCAATACGCCGGCTATGCCCTCTATAACCATCCGGGCCGTGTGCGCGTGCGCCAGGCTGCCTTCGACCAGGCCTGGGACAGCAGCCTAAGCGACCCGGACCTGCGGAGCTTCCTGCTATGACTTCGACCTTGCGCTGGCCGCTTCTCGCCCTCCTGCTGGCATGCAGCCTGCCTGTCCGGGCCGAAACCGAAGTCATTCCCCTCAACTATCGGACCCCGGAGGACATCCTGCCGGTCCTGCAGGGCGTCATCGGCAGCTCCGGCCGGGTTAGCGCTTATGGCAGCCAACTGATCGTCAACGGGTCACCGGCCCAGATCGAGGAGGTCCGCGCCCTACTCCAGCAATTGGATACCCGTCCCAAGCGCCTGCTGATCACCGTCGACACCCAGGAAAACCGCTTCGACGACGACAGCGGCTATTCGGTGAACGGCTCCGCCCAGATAGGCGGCGTGCATGTGGAAACCGGCCAGGGGCGCGGGCGCGATCAGGTGCGGATCATTCGAAGAAGCACCGACGGCCGCACGGGTGGAAGCCAGCAGATCCAGGCCAGCGAGGGGTATCCGGCGCTGATCCAGGTCGGCCAGAACGTACCGCTGACCACCACCAGCCGCGACGCCTACGGGCGGGTCTACCAGAACACCCAATACAGTGCGGTGACGCGAGGCTTCTATGTGACGGCCAAGGTGACGGGCGAAACCGTCCACGTGGCCATCAGCAGTAATAACGACCGGGTGAGCCAGACTCGACCCGGCGTAATCGACGTGCAAAGCACGGACACTCAGGTCAGCGGACGCCTGGGCGAGTGGCTGACACTGGGCGGCGTGAGCGAAGACAGCCAGCTCGATCGCACCGGCGTGTTGCAGCATCGCGCCACCCAGGGGCGCAGCGACACCTATATCCGGCTCAAGGTGGAAGTGGTCGAGTGAAGCGTGACCGGCAGGTCGTCACCGAACCATGTAGTGCCGATAAAAAAACACTACAAAACGTTTGACGAACACTTTTTCGGGCGGCATGATGGCCTCGCTCCCGCTGATCAGGGGCCCTCGCAAGGGGTCTCCGGATCGCTCCGGCTTACCGCCGTAACGGTCCGTGTTGCGCAGCCCACAAGGCGGTTCGACGAGGTGGCGACTGGAACGAAAGTTGTCCTGAGGGACGGGGAAGCGTGTTGTGTACCAGCCGATTTCAGTCGTCGACTCGACCAGGCATCCACGAGCCAGGTCGAACAACGCACCGAGCGATCGAGCTGTCTTCTCCCCCGCCTTCGAGCCCGCCTCGTCAGTCGCCATCCTTCGAATTGCTTGAGCGCCCGCAACGACCTTCACGCAGGTTTTGAGTGGGAAGCCGGTGCTCGACCAATACATCTTTTGAAGGATTGACCATGTCCGCTTATCAAAACGACATCAAAGCCGTAGCCGCCCTGAAAGAGAAAGCCGGAAGCAGTTGGAGCGCGATCGACCCGGAATCCGTCGCCCGCATGCGCGCGCAGAACCGCTTCAAGACCGGCCTGGATATCGCCAAGTACACGGCCGCCATCATGCGCAAGGACATGGCCGAGTATGACGCCAACCCCTCCCTGTACACCCAGTCCCTGGGTTGCTGGCACGGCTTCATCGGCCAGCAGAAACTGATTTCCATCAAGAAACACCTGAAGACCACCAACAAGCGCTACCTCTACCTGTCCGGCTGGATGGTCGCCGCGCTGCGTTCCGAGTTCGGCCCGCTGCCGGACCAGTCCATGCACGAGAAGACCGCGGTCGCCGCGCTCATCGAAGAGCTCTACACCTTCCTGCGCCAGGCCGATGCCCGTGAGCTGGACCTGCTGTTCACCGCGCTGGACGCCGCCCGCGCCGCCGATGACCAGGCCAAGGCCGCGGAAATCCAATCGCAGATCGACAACTTCGAAACCCACGTCGTCCCGATCATCGCCGACATCGATGCCGGCTTCGGCAACCCCGAGGCGACCTATTTGCTGGCCAAGAAAATGATCGAGGCCGGAGCCTGCTGCATCCAGATCGAAAACCAGGTCTCCGACGAGAAGCAGTGCGGCCACCAGGACGGAAAAGTGACCGTCCCCCATGCCGACTTCCTCGCCAAGATCAATGCCGTGCGCTATGCCTTCCTCGAACTGGGCGTGGACGACGGCGTGATCGTCGCCCGTACCGACTCCCTGGGCGCGGGCCTGACCAAGCAGATCGCCGTGACCAACGAGCCGGGTGACCTGGGCGACCTGTACAACTCGTTCCTGGACTGCGACGAGATCAGCCCGTCCGAACTGAAGAACGGCGATGTGGTGATCAACCGCGAAGGCAAGCTGCTGCGTCCCAAGCGCCTGCCCTCCAACCTGTTCCAGTTCCGCAAGGGCACCGGCGAAGACCGCTGCGTGCTGGACTGCATCACTTCGTTGCAGAACGGCGCCGACCTGCTGTGGATCGAGACCGAGAAGCCCCACGTGGGCCAGATCAAGGGCATGGTCGACCGCATCCGCGAGGCCATTCCCAACGCCAAGCTGGTCTATAACAACAGCCCGTCCTTCAACTGGACCCTGAACTTCCGCCAGCAGGTGTTCGATGCCATGACCGCCGAAGGCAAGGATGTCTCCGCCTACGATCGCGCCAAGCTGATGAGCGTCGAATACGACGACACCGAACTCGCGAAGATCGCCGACGAGAAGATCCGCTCCTTCCAGCGCGACGGTTCCGCCCAGGCCGGCATCTTCCACCACTTGATCACCCTGCCGACCTACCACACCGCCGCGCTGTCCACCGACAACCTGGCGAAAGGCTACTTCGCCGAGGAAGGCATGCTGGCTTACGTCAAGGGTGTTCAGCGTCAGGAACTTCGCCAGGGCATCGCTTGCGTGAAGCACCAGAACATGGCGGGTTCCGATATCGGCGACAACCATAAAGAGTACTTCGCCGGCGAGGCGGCTCTCAAAGCCGGTGGCAAGGACAACACCATGAACCAGTTCCACTGATCGCCACCTAAAAGCTAGATCGCTCAAGCCCCGGCCATGCCGGGGCTTTTTCATATCCGGGTTTCGAGCGAAATGGAAGGTCGCTGTTCTGCTTCGACATGTAGCGATCAACTCATCGCCAGTCAAATGATAACGACTATCATCCATTGAAAAAGTATGAATCAAACCCGGTAGCCCAAGGTCCATCTCCGTGAGACAGACCTTTCATGGCCAGCCCTCGTCTCATGGGGCTTACAGAAGCTCAAGCCCGGTAAACCGGCAAGGATTCGTGGATTTTTTAGACCGGAAAATTTTACTTGCACGCGATGACGGGCATAAAATTGTCCGAATAGATTGCTGGGGAATCAGTGGGTTGCCAGCAAATACAATATGAACATAGCGAACGCCGTTGCTTGTTAAAGGAGTTTCCGGCATGTCGGAAGCCACAACGCTCATGTCTCACCATTGGTCCTTTGGTATTTTCCTGTTAGGCGTCATCGGCCTCTGTGCCTTCATGATCGGCGTCTCCAGCCTCCTGGGCAGCAAAGCCTGGGGGCGTAGCAAGAACGATCCCTTCGAAGCGGGGATGCTGCCCACCGGCAGCGCTCGGCTGCGCTTCTCCGCGAAATTCTATTTGGTCGCGATGCTCTTCGTGATCTTCGATGTCGAAGCTCTCTTCCTCTTCGCCTGGGCCGTCTCCGTTCGCGAAAGCGGATGGGCGGGTCTCATCGAAGCGACGGTTTTCATAGCAATTCTGTTGGCAGGTCTTGTCTACCTATGGCGGATCGGCGCGCTCGACTGGGCACCCGAAAGCCGGCGCAGGCGGCAGGCCAAGCTGAAACAATGAGGCTTTGGCGATGCGATACAAACTTACCCGGATCGACCCCGATGCTCCCAACGAGCATTATCCGGTCGGCCAGCGAGAGACCGTAGAAGATCCCCTGCTCGAAGATGAGGTTCACAAGAACGTCTTCATGGGCAAGCTCGAGGACGTGCTGAATTCCACGGTCAACTGGGGTCGTAAGAATTCCTTGTGGCCGTATAACTTCGGCCTCTCCTGCTGCTATGTGGAGATGACCACCGCATTCACCGCCCCCCACGACATCGCCCGCTTTGGCGCCGAGGTCATCCGGGCGTCGCCACGGCAGGCGGATTTCATGGTCATCGCGGGTACGCCCTTCATCAAGATGGCCCCGGTCATCCAGCGCCTCTACGACCAGATGCTGGAGCCCAAATGGGTTATTTCCATGGGCGCCTGCGCGAATTCCGGGGGCATGTACGACATTTACTCGGTCGTCCAGGGAGTGGACAAGTTCCTTCCCGTCGACGTTTACATTCCAGGCTGCCCGCCTCGTCCCGAGGCCTTCTTGCAGGGGCTGATGCTTCTCCAGGAGTCCATCGGGCAGGAGCGCCGTCCACTGTCGTGGGTCGTTGGCGATCAAGGCATCTACCGTGCCGAGATGCCCTCGCAACGCGAGCAGAACCGCGAGCGGCGCATCCAGGTCACCAACCTGCGCAGCCCCGACGAAGTCTGAGTGGCCACCAGGCCCGCTCACCCCGACGTTGATCGATAGCGACCGAGACTATGATTGCAGACACCGCGCTGTCCGTTCCGCCATACAAAGCCGACGACCAAGATGTCGTCGGTGAACTCCTAGCCCGTTTCGGCGCCGAGTGCTTCACGCTCCAGTCCACCCGCACCGGCATGCCGGTGCTCTGGGTAGCGCGCGAGCGCTTGGTGGAAGTGCTCGGATTCCTGCGCAACCTGCCCCGCCCTTATGTGATGCTCTACGACCTGCATGGCATGGACGAGCGTCTGCGTACCCATCGCCAAGGCCTGCCGGAATCCGACTTCACCGTTTTCTATCAATTGCTTTCGATAGAACGGAACAGCGACGTCATGATCAAGGTCGCCCTGAAGGAAGGTGACCTGAATCTGCCCACCATCACCTCGATCTGGCCCAACGCCAACTGGTACGAGCGCGAAGTGTGGGACCTGTTCGGCATTCACTTCCAGGGGCATCCCCACCTGACCCGGCTCCTGATGCCGCCAACTTGGTCCGGGCACCCACTGCGCAAGGACTATCCCGCCCGCGCCACCGAATTCGACCCGTTCAGCCTGTCCCTGGCCAAGCAGAAACTGGAAGAAGAAGCGGCGCGCTTCAACCCGGAGGACTGGGGCCTGAAGCGGGGCAGCGAGAACGAGGACTACATGTTCCTCAACCTCGGCCCCAACCACCCCTCCGCCCACGGCGCCTTCCGTATCGTCCTGCAGTTGGATGGCGAAGAGATCGTGGATTGCGTGCCGGACATCGGCTACCACCACCGTGGCGCCGAGAAGATGGGGGAGCGCCAATCCTGGCACAGCTATATCCCCTATACCGACCGGATCGACTATCTGGGCGGGGTAATGAACAACCTCCCCTACGTCCTCGCCGTGGAAAAGCTGGCCGGCATCAAAGTCCCCGACCGGGTGGACGTGATCCGCGTCATGATGGCGGAGTTCTTCCGCATCAATAGCCACCTGCTGTTCCTGGGCACCTATATCCAGGACGTCGGCGCGATGACGCCGGTGTTCTTCACCTTCACCGACCGCCAGCGGGCCTACAAGGTCATCGAGGCCATCACCGGTTTCCGCCTGCACCCGGCCTGGTATCGCATCGGCGGCGTCGCCCACGACCTTCCCCGGGGCTGGGACAAATTGGTCCAGGAGTTCGTCGACTGGCTGCCCAAGCGACTCGACGAGTACGTGAAGGCGGCGATGCGGAACAGCATCCTGCGCGGGCGGACCATCGGCGTGGCCCAGTACAACACCGCCGAAGCCCTCGCCTGGGGTACCACCGGCGCGGGCCTGCGGGCAACCGGCCTCGACTTCGACCTGCGCAAGGCCCGGCCGTATTCCGGCTATGAGCATTTCGACTTCGAAGTGCCCCTGGGCCACAACGGCGACGCCTACGACCGCTGCATGATCCGCATCGAGGAAATGCGCCAGAGCGTGCGGATCATCGAGCAGTGCCTGCGCAACATGCCCGAGGGCCCCTACAAGGCCGACCATCCGCTGACCACGCCGCCGCCGAAAGAGCGCACGCTGCAGCACATCGAGACGCTGATCACTCACTTCCTCCAGGTGTCCTGGGGGCCGGTGATGCCGGCCAACGAATCGATGCAAATGATCGAAGCCACCAAGGGCATCAACAGTTACTACCTGACCAGCGACGGCAGCACCATGAGTTATCGGACACGTATCCGCACGCCCAGCTATCCCCACCTGCAGCAGATCCCCTCGGTGATTCGCGGCAGCATGGTCTCCGACCTGATCGCATACCTGGGCAGCATCGACTTCGTCATGGCCGATGTGGATCGTTGAGGAGAACGACATGAGCAATGCAGTCCTGATCCAGACCGATCGCTTCGTCCTCAGCGAGACCGAGCGCTCGGCCATCGAACACGAGATGCACCACTACGAAGATCCCCGGGCGGCCTCCATCGAGGCGCTGAAGATCGTGCAGAAGGAACGCGGCTGGGTGCCGGACGGCGCCATCCCGGCCATCGCCGCCCTCCTCGGCATTCCCGACAGCGACGTGGAAGGCGTGGCCACCTTCTATAGCCAGATCTTCCGCCAGCCGGTCGGGCGCCATGTGATCCGCGTCTGCGACAGCATGGTCTGCTACATCGGCGGCCACGAATCGATCGTCTCCGCCCTCCAGCGGCAACTCGGTATCGGCCTCGGCCAGACCACCGAGGACGGCCGCTTCACGCTATTGCCGGTCTGCTGCCTGGGCAATTGTGACAAGGCCCCGGCGCTGATGATCGACGACGATACCTACGGCAACGTCCCGGTGGACGGAGTCGCCCAATTGCTGGAGGCCTACGTATGACGCTCACCTCCCTGGGCCCGGCCAACCGGATCGCGCGCACGGCTGAAACCCATCCCCTCACCTGGCGCCTGCGGGACGATGCCGAACCGGTCTGGCTCGACGAATATCGCCAGAAGAACGGCTACGCCGCCGCTCGCAAGGCCTTGGGCGAAATGGCCCAGGCCGACATCGTGCAACTGGTGAAGGATTCCGGCCTGAAGGGCCGCGGCGGCGCCGGCTTCCCCACCGGGGTGAAGTGGGGTCTGATGCCGGCCGATGAATCCATGAACATCCGCTACCTGCTGTGCAACGCGGACGAAATGGAGCCCAACACCTGGAAGGACCGCCTGCTCATGGAGCAGCTGCCACACCTGCTGGTGGAAGGCATGCTGATCAGCGCCCGGGCGCTCAAGGCCTATCGCGGCTACATCTTCCTGCGGGGCGAGTACGTCGACGCGGCGCGCAACCTCAACCGCGCCATCGCCGAAGCCAAGGAAGCCGGGCTGCTGGGCAAGAACATCCTCGGCAGCGGCTTCGATTTCGAGCTGTTCGTCCACACCGGCGCCGGTCGCTACATCTGCGGCGAAGAAACCGCGCTGATCAACTCCCTGGAGGGCCGCCGCGCCAACCCGCGCTCCAAGCCCCCCTTCCCCGCCGCCGTCGGCGTCTGGGGTAAGCCCACCTGTGTGAACAACGTCGAGACGCTGTGCAATGTCCCGGCCATCGTCGGCAATGGCGTGGATTGGTACAAATCCCTGGCTCGCCCGGGCAGCGAGGACATGGGCACCAAGCTGATGGGCTTCTCCGGCAAGGTAAAGAACCCCGGGGTCTGGGAACTTCCCTTCGGCATCCCGGCCCGCGAGCTGTTCGAAGACTATGCGGGCGGCATGCGCGACGGTTTCACCCTGAAGTGTTGGCAGCCCGGCGGCGCCGGGACCGGTTTCCTGCTTCCCGAGCACCTCGACGCCGCCATGTACGCCGCCGGCATCGGTAAGGTCGGAACCCGCATGGGCACGGGCCTGGCGATGGCCGTGGACCACACCGTCAGCATGGTTTCCCTGCTGCGCAACATGGAAGAGTTCTTTGCCCGCGAGTCCTGCGGCTGGTGCACGCCTTGTCGCGATGGGCTGCCCTGGAGCGTGAAGATTCTGCGCGCCCTGGAGCGCGGCGAAGGCCGCCCCGAGGATATCGAGACCCTGCTCAAGCTGGTCAACTTCCTCGGCCCCGGCAAGACTTTCTGCGCCCACGCACCGGGCGCCATTGAGCCGCTGGGTAGCGCAATCAAGTATTTCCGCTCGGAATTCGAAGCGGGCGTCGGGCAAACGGCGGGTGTGACGGCGTTCGGTGAAAACCAGCGCCCGGCCGCCGCTCCGGTCGCGTGAACAGACAAGCCGGCTGGTCGGGCGTGCGCCAAACCTCCCTCGGGGGAGGGGGACCGGATGACGGGCAGCGCCGTCTTCCGCCTCGCGCAACAGATCAGTCCCAACGCCGTCGCGGCGAAGTCGGCGGCGTATACAAGAATTCCATTAGCCAATCCGCTTCGGCGGAAGATGAAGACTGAACCATGGCCACTATCCACGTAGACGGCAAACAGCTCGAAGTCGACGGTGCGGACAACCTGTTGCAGGCCTGTCTCTCCCTCGGCCTCGACATACCCTATTTCTGCTGGCACCCGGCGCTCGGAAGCGTCGGCGCTTGTCGCCAGTGCGCGGTGAAGCAGTACACCGACGAAAACGACAAGCGAGGCCGGTTGGTCATGTCCTGCATGACCCCGGCCACGGACAACACCTGGATCTCCATCGAGGACGAGGAAGCCAAGGCGTTCCGCGCCAGCGTCGTCGAGTGGCTGATGACCAACCATCCCCACGACTGCCCTGTATGCGAGGAAGGGGGCCACTGCCACCTCCAGGACATGACGGTGATGACCGGGCATAACGTCCGGCGCTATCGCTTCTCCAAGCGTACCCACCAGAACCAGGACCTCGGCCCGTTCATTGCCCACGAGATGAACCGCTGCATCGCCTGCTACCGGTGCGTGCGCTATTACAAGGACTACGCGGGCGGCACCGACCTTGGCGTCTATGGCGCCCACGACAACGTGTACTTCGGGCGCATCGAGGACGGCGTGCTGGAAAGCGAGTTTTCCGGCAACCTCACCGAGGTCTGCCCGACCGGCGTGTTCACCGACAAGACCCACTCCGAGCGCTACAACCGCAAGTGGGACATGCAGTTCGCCCCGAGCATCTGCCACGGCTGCTCCAGCGGCTGCAACATCAGCCCCGGCGAACGCTACGGCGAGATCCGCCGCATCGAGAACCGCTTCAACGGCTCGGTGAACCAGTATTTCCTGTGCGACCGCGGCCGTTTCGGCTACGGCTATGTCAATCGCAAGGATCGCCCGCGTCAGCCCTGGCTTCGCGAAGGCGACCGCACCCTCACCCTGGGCCTCGACCGCGCCCTCGACGAAGCCGCCGCGCGGCTGCAGGGCAAGCGGGTCATCGGCATCGGCTCGCCCCGGGCCAGCCTCGAAAGCAACTACGCCCTGCGCGAGTTGGTGGGCGAAGCGAATTTCTATTCCGGCATCGCCGCTGCCGAGCTCGACCACCTGGCGTTGATCCACACGATCCTGCGGGACGGCCCCCTGCCGGTTCCGACGCTGCGCGACATCGAGCATCACGATGCCGTCTTCGTGCTCGGCGAGGACCTTACCCAGACCGCCGCGCGGATCGCCCTGGCCCTGCGCCAGTCCGTCAAGGGCAAGGCGACCGAGATCGCCGCCTCGATGAAGATCCAGGACTGGCACATGGCGGCCGTGCAGAACGTGGCGCAAGACGCCCTCAACCCGCTGTTCATCGCCAGCGTCACCGCGACCCGCCTGGATGACGTCGCGGCCGAATGCGTGCACGCGGCGCCCGACGACCTGGCGCGTCTCGGCTTCGCGGTGGCCCACGCCATCGATCCGTCCGCCCCCGAGGTTGGCGGACTGGACGAAGAGGCCCAGGGCTTGGTCCAGCGGATCGCCGATGCGCTGCTGGCGGCCAAGCGCCCCCTGGTGGTGTCCGGCGCCTCCCTGGGCAACCGCGCGCTGATCGAAGCCGCGGCGAACATCGCCGGCGCTTTGAAGAATCGCGAGAAGAACGGCTCTCTCAGCCTGGTCGTCCCCGAAGCCAACAGCATGGGCATGGCCCTGCTGCTGGGCGAGCGGGGCCGCGAGCGCTCCCTCGAGGCCGCCCTGCAAAAGCTCGTCTCGGGCGAGGCCGAGGCCGTGGTGGTGCTGGAGAACGATCTCTACCGCCGCCTGGATGCCGCCCGCGTGGATGCCGCCCTGGATGCCGCCCAAGTCGTGGTGGTCGCGGATCACCAGCGCACCGCCACCGTGGAGCGCGCCGACGTGGTCCTGCCCGTGGCGAGCTTCGCCGAGGGCGACGGTACCCTGGTCAGCCAGGAAGGCCGCGCGCAGCGCTTCTTCCAGGTGTTCGAGCCGTCCTATTACGACGCGGGCATTCTCGTCCGCGAAGGCTGGCGCTGGCTGCACGCGCTGCACACCACCCTGGAAGGACGCGCCATCGACTGGACCCAGCTCGACCAGGTGACGACCGCCTGCGCCCAGGCGCAGCCATCCCTGGCTGGCATCCGCGATGCCGCGCCGTCCGCCGCGTTCCGCATTCGTGGCATGAAGCTGGCCCGCGAGCCGCACCGTTACAGCGGTCGCACCGCCATGCGCGCCAATATCAGCGTGCACGAGCCACGCCAGCCCCAGGACATCGACTCGCCCTTCGCGTTCTCCATGGAAGGCTACTCCGGCGCCCAGAAGGACAACCCGCAGGTGCCCTTCGCCTGGGCCCCGGGCTGGAACTCGCCCCAGGCCTGGAACAAGTTCCAGGACGAAGTGGGCGGGCATCTGCGCGCCGGCGACCCAGGCGTGCGGTTGCTGGAAGCGGCGGGCCGCGCGCTGCCCTGGTTCAGCGCCCCGCGCCCCTACAGCCCGGCGCCCGGCACCTGGCAGGTCGTGCCCATGCACCACCTGTTCGGCAGCGAGGAAAACAGCGCGCGCGCCACGCCGATCCAAGCGCGGATGCCAGCCCCATACGTGGCCCTGGCCGCCGAGGAAGCGGCGCGCCTGGGAGTCAATGAGGGCGCCCTGCTCAGCCTGACCCTTGGCGACACCATGCTGCGCCTGCCCCTGCGGGTGCGTGACGACCTCAGCGTCGGCCTGATCGGCCTGCCGGTGGGGCTGCCAGGCATTCCCGCCGGTATCGCCGGCGCCTACGCCACCGCTCTGCAGGAGGCCGCGCAATGAGTTGGCTGACCCCCGATGTCATCGACGTGATCATCGCCGTGATCAAGGCCATCGTGGTGCTGCTCGCGGTCGTCGTGTCCGGTGCCTTGCTGAGCTTCATCGAGCGCCGCCTGCTCGGGCTCTGGCAGGATCGCTACGGCCCCAACCGCGTCGGTCCGTTCGGCATGTTCCAGCTGGGCGCCGACATGGTGAAGATGTTCTTCAAGGAGGACTGGACGCCGCCGTTCGCCGACAAGGCGATCTTCATGCTTGCCCCGGTGATTGCCATGAGCGCCCTGCTCATCGCCTTCGCGGTGATCCCGATCACCGCGAGCTGGGGGGTCGCCGATCTGAATATCGGCATCCTCTTCTTCTTCGCCATGGCTGGCCTGTCCGTTTACGCGGTGCTGTTCGCGGGCTGGGCGAGCAATAACAAGTTCGCTCTGCTCGGCAGCCTGCGCGCGTCGGCCCAGACCGTTTCCTACGAAGTGTTCTTGGCCTTGTCGCTGATGGGAATCGTCGCCCAGGTCGGCTCGTTCAACCTGCGCGCCATCGTCGACTACCAGGCCCAACACCTGTGGTTCATCATTCCGCAGTTCTTCGGCTTCTGTACGTTCTTCATCGCCGGGGTCGCGGTCACCCACCGTCACCCCTTCGATCAGCCGGAGGCGGAGCAGGAACTGGCGGACGGCTATCACGTCGAGTATGCCGGCATGAAGTGGGGCATGTTCTTCGTGGGCGAGTACATCGGGATCGTCACGATCTCGGCGCTGCTGGTGACCCTGTTCTTCGGGGGCTGGCATGGCCCGTTCGGCATTCTGCCGTCATTGTCGTTCCTCTGGTTCGCGTTGAAGACCGCCTTCTTCATCATGATCTTCATCCTGCTGCGCGCCTCCATACCGCGTCCGCGCTATGACCAGGTCATGGCGTTCAGCTGGAAATTCTGCCTACCGCTGACTCTGATCAACCTGCTGGTGACCGGCGCGCTCGTGCTGGCCTCGGCCCAGTAAGGAGAACTCCATGTTCAAGTACATTCTTGAGGTGATAACCGGCACCTACACCCAGCTACGCAGCCTGGTGATGGTGTTCGGCCATACCTTCCGCAAGCGCGATACGTTGCAGTACCCCGAAGAACCCGTCTACCTGCCGCCCCGCTACCGCGGGCGCATCGTACTGACCCGGGACCCGGACGGCGAGGAGCGCTGCGTGGCCTGCAACCTGTGCGCCGTCGCCTGTCCCGTCGGCTGCATTTCCCTGCAGAAGGCGGAAACCGAGGACGGACGTTGGTATCCGGAGTTCTTCCGGATCAACTTCTCACGCTGCATCTTCTGCGGCTACTGCGAGGAAGCCTGCCCGACCACCGCCATCCAGCTCACGCCGGATTTCGAAATGAGCGAGTTCAATCGCCAGGAACTGGTGTACGAGAAAAGCGACCTGCTGATTTCCGGCCCCGGCAAATACCCGGAGTACAACTTCTACCGCGTGGCGGGCATGGCCATCGCCGGCAAGCCGAAGGGGGCCGCGCAGAACGAGGCCGAACCGATCAACGTCAAGAGCTTGCTGCCCTAAGGAGACGCTGTGGAATTCGCTTTCTATTTCGCCGCTGGCGTCGCCGTGCTGTCCACCTTGAGAGTGGTCACCGGCAATAACCCCGTCCATGCCTTGCTTTATCTGATCATCTCGCTGCTGGCCGTCTCGATGGTGTTCTTCAGCCTCGGAGCTCCGTTTGCCGGCGCGTTGGAAATCATCGTCTACGCCGGCGCGATCATGGTGCTGTTCGTGTTCGTCGTGATGATGCTGAACCTGGGCCCCGCCGTCGTGGAGCAGGAGCGTAAATGGCTTAAACCCGGCGTATGGACCGGACCGGCGCTGCTTTCCGCCGCGCTCCTGGCCGAGCTGCTGTACGCCCTGTTCGGCACGCCCGGGCTCGCCGGCGTGGGCCACACCACCGTGGACGCCAAGGCGGTCGGCATCAGCCTGTTCGGCCCCTACCTGCTGGTGGTTGAACTCGCCTCCATGCTGTTGTTGGCGGCCCTGGTCGCCGCCTACCACCTCGGCCGCCACGAAGCGAAGGAATAACGCCATGCACTCGATTCCCATGGAACACGGTTTGGCCTTGGCCGGCGTACTGTTCAGCCTCGGCCTGTTAGGCCTGATGGTGCGCCGCAACATCCTCTTCGTGCTGATGAGCCTGGAAGTGATGATGAACGCCACCGCGCTCGCCTTCGTGGTGGCCGGCGCTCGCTGGGTACAGGCGGATGGGCAGGTCATGTTCATCCTTGTGATTACCCTGGCCGCAGCGGAGGCCAGTATTGGCCTGGCGATCCTGCTGCAGCTCTATCGCCGCTTCCACACCCTCGATATCGACGCAGCCAGCGAGATGCGCGGATGAATCTCTTATTCCTTACCTGCCTGTTCCCCCTCCTCGGCTGGCTACTGCTGTCGTTCTCCCGTGGCCGCTTTTCGGAAAACACCTCGGCGCTCGTCGGCGTGGGCTCGGTTGGCCTCTCCGCCCTCACCGCGGCCTGGATCATCTGGCAATTCAATGCCACTCCGCCCGAAGGCGGCGTCTTCACCCAAGTGCTGTGGCAATGGATGTCGGTGGCGGGCTTCGCGCCGAGTTTCACGCTGTACCTGGATGGTCTGTCGGTCACCATGCTGGGCGTGGTGACGGGCGTCGGTTTCCTGATCCATCTGTTCGCCAGCTGGTATATGCGCGGCGAGGAAGGCTATTCCCGCTTCTTCGCCTACACCAACCTGTTCATCGCCAGCATGCTGTTCCTGGTGCTCGGGGATAACCTGCTGTTCCTGTACTTCGGCTGGGAAGGCGTGGGCCTATGCTCCTACCTGCTGATCGGGTTTTATTACAGCAACCCGAACAACGGTAACGCGGCACTCAAGGCGTTCATCGTCACCCGCATCGGCGACGTGTTCATGGCGATCGGCCTGTTCATCCTGTTCCAACATCTGGGCACGCTGAACATTCAGGAACTGATGACCCTGGCTCCGCAGAAATATGTGGCGGGAGACGCATGGCTCTGGGTCGCCACCTTGATGCTGCTGGGCGGCGCCGTCGGCAAATCGGCCCAGTTGCCGCTGCAAACCTGGCTGGCGGACGCCATGGCCGGCCCGACCCCGGTTTCGGCACTGATCCACGCGGCCACCATGGTCACGGCGGGCGTGTACCTGATCGCCCGGACCCACGGCCTGTTCCTGCTGACCCCGGAGATTTTGGAGCTGGTCGGTATCGTCGGCGGCACCACGTTGGTACTGGCCGGCTTCGCCGCCTTGGTGCAAACCGACATCAAGCGCATCCTCGCCTACTCCACCATGAGCCAGATCGGCTACATGTTCCTCGCTCTCGGCGTGGGCGCCTGGGATGCGGCGATCTTCCACCTGATGACCCACGCCTTCTTCAAGGCCTTGCTGTTCCTGGCCTCCGGCGCGGTGATCAATGCCTGCCACCACGAGCAGAACATCTTCAAGATGGGCGGCCTGTGGAGGAAGCTACCCCTGGCCTATGCCAGCTTCCTGGTCGGCGGCGCGGCGTTGGCCGCCCTGCCCCTGGTCACCGCCGGTTTCTATTCCAAGGACGAGATTCTCTGGGAGGCTTTCGCCAGCGGCCATCAATGGCTGCTATACGCTGGATTGGGTGGCGCGTTCCTGACCTCCATCTACACCTTCCGCTTGATCTTCATCGCCTTCCATGGCGAAGCGAAGACCGAGGCCCATGCCGGGCATGGCGTGGCGCACTGGCTGCCGCTATCCACCCTGATCATCCTCTCCACCTTCATCGGCGCGCTGATCACGCCGCCCCTGGCTGGCGTGCTACCCGAAAGCGTCGGTCATGCCGGTGGCGAAGCCAAGCACAGCCTGGAGATCGCCTCCGGCGCCATCGCGCTGGCCGGCATCCTGCTTGCCGCCTTGCTGTTCCTGGGCAAGCGGCGCCTGGTGAGCGCGCTGGCCCAGAGCGCGCCGGGACGCTTCCTCGGCGCCTGGTGGTATGCCGCCTGGGGCTTCGACTGGCTATACGGCCTGCTCTTCGTCAAGCCTTACCTGCTTCTCAGCCGGCTGCTCAGGCATGACCCGATCGACAGCAGCATTGGCGTGCTCCCACGTCTTGCCCGTGGTGGACACACGCTGCTAAGCCGCACCGAGACCGGACACGTGCGCTGGTATGCGGTATCGATCGTCGGTGGCGCCGTGTTGCTGCTCGCCGCCGTCCTGCTGGCCTGACCCGCCCATGCACTCTTGCGAAAGGAATTGAGCCCGTCATGATTTTGCCTTGGCTGATCCTGATCCCCTTCATCGGCGGCCTTCTATGCTGGGTGGCGGAGCGCTTCGGCTCCACTGCCCCACGCTGGATCGCCCTGCTATCCATGACCCTTCTCCTCGTTCTTGGCCTCTGGCTGTGGGGCACCGGCGACTTCGGCCTGGCGCCGGCCCCCGGCTCCGAGCAGGCATGGGCCTTCGAGTTCAAGCTGCGCTGGATCGAGCGTTTCGGTATCAACATCCATCTCGCCCTGGATGGCCTTTCGGTGCTGATGATCACCCTCACCGGTTTGCTCGGCGTGCTCTCGGTGCTGTGCTCCTGGAACGAAATCCAGAAGCACGTCGGCTTCTTCCACCTCAACCTGATGTGGATCCTGGGGGGGGTCGTCGGGGTATTCCTCGCCCTGGACCTGTTCCTGTTCTTCTTCTTCTGGGAAATGATGCTGGTGCCGATGTACTTCCTCATCGCGCTTTGGGGTCATAGCGGCAGCCACGGCAAGACGCGGATCACCGCCGCCACCAAGTTCTTCATCTACACCCAGGCGAGCGGCCTGGTCATGCTGGCGGCGATCGTCGGCCTGGTACTGGTCAACTACAACGCCACCGGCGTGCTGACCTTCAACTATGCCGACCTGCTCAAGACACCGCTTTCCCGGAGCACCGAGTACATCCTGATGCTCGGTTTCTTCCTCGCCTTCGCGGTCAAGTTCCCGGTCGTTCCGCTGCACTCCTGGTTGCCGGATGCCCACGCCCAGGCGCCCACGGCCGGCTCGGTGGACCTGGCCGGCATCCTGCTGAAAACCGCGGCCTATGGCCTGATGCGCTTCGCCTTGCCGCTGTTTCCCCATGCCTCGGCCGAGTTCGCGCCCATCGCCATGTGGCTGGGCGTGTTCGCCATCATCTATGGCGCCCTGCTGTCCTTCGCGCAGACCGACATCAAGCGCCTGGTCGCCTACTCCAGCGTGTCCCACATGGGCTTCGTCCTGATCGCCATTTATTCGGGCAGCCAGCTGGCGCTGCAGGGCGCGGTGGTACAGATGGTCGCCCATGGCCTTTCGGCGGCGGCCTTGTTCATCCTCTGCGGCCAGCTTTACGAACGCCTGCATACCCGCGATATGCGCCAGATGGGCGGTATCTGGGCACGCCTGCCTTACTTGCCCGCCCTCAGCCTGTTCTTCGCCGCGGCGGCGCTGGGGCTTCCCGGCACCGGCAATTTCGTGGGTGAGTTCCTCATTCTCACCGGTTCGTTCCAGAGCTTCCCCTGGGTAGCCTCCCTGGCCGCCAGTGGCCTGGTGTTCGGTTCGGTGTATTCGCTCATCATGATCCACCGGGCCTACTTCGGCCCCGCCAAGGCCGACCATCCCTTGATGTCGATGAAAGCCCGCGAGTTGCTCATGGTGCTGGGCCTCGCGGTCCTGCTGATCCTGCTCGGCGTCTACCCACAGCCTGTGCTGGATACCTCCGCGGCGAGCATGCATGGCGTGCAGCAGTGGATTGGCTCGGCTTTCTCCCACGTAACGGCCCGGTAATAGCGTTATGGAATTCACCACACAACACGTCATCGCCTTACTGCCGTTGCTGGTCACTTGCGCCACTCTCGTCGTGGTCATGCTGGCCATCGCCTGCAAGCGGCACCATACCTGGACCTTCGTCCTCACCGTGGCGGGCCTCAACCTGGCCTTGCTGTCGATCCTGCCGGCGCTCGGCGCCACACCGGTCACAGTGACGCCGCTTCTGATGGTCGATCGCTTCGCCTGCTTCTATATGGCAATCGTCCTGGTCACCGCCTTGGCCTGCGTCACCCTCTCCCATGCCTACCTGGGCGAAGCGACGGTGGGCAGCGGCAGCGAATCGACCCGGGGTTACCCCGGCAACAAGGAAGAACTGTACCTGCTGCTGCTGCTTTCCACAGCGGGCGGCCTGGTGTTGGTATGCGCCCAGCATCTCGCGGGTCTGTTCATCGGCCTGGAGCTGCTCTCGGTCCCGACCTACGGCATGATCGCCTACGCCTTCTTCAACAAGCGGTCACTGGAAGCTGGCATCAAGTACATGGTGCTGTCGGCCGCGGGCTCGGCGTTCCTGCTGTTCGGCATGGCCCTGCTATACGCCGAGTCCGGCAGCCTGAGCTTCGCTGGTATCGGTGCGTCGCTCGCCGCCGGCTCGGCAGAGACGCTTCTGGTGCAGATCGGCATGGGGCTCATGCTGGTCGGCTTGGCCTTCAAATTGTCCTTGGTACCCTTCCACCTTTGGACACCGGACGTCTACGAAGGCGCTCCAGCCCCGGTGGCCGCCTTTCTCGCCACCGCCAGCAAGGTCGCGGTATTCGTCGTTCTGCTGCGCCTGTATCAACTTTCTCCGGCACTCGCGGAGGGTTGGTTAGGAGGCACGCTGAGCGTGATCGCCGTGCTCTCGATCCTCTTCGGCAACCTGCTGGCGCTGACTCAGAACAACCTCAAGCGCTTGCTGGGTTACTCATCCATCAGTCACTTCGGGTATCTGCTGGTAGCCTTGATCGCCAGCAAGGGCATGGCCGTTGAAGCGATCGGCGTCTACCTGGCCACCTATGTGCTCACCAGCCTGGGCGCGTTCGGTGTCATTGCCCTGATGTCCACGCCTTATAACGGCCGCGACGCGGATGCGCTCTACGAATACCGGGGCTTGTTCTGGCGCCGTCCTTACCTGACCGCCGTACTCACGGTCATGATGCTCTCCCTGGCCGGTATTCCGCTGACGGCGGGCTTCATCGGCAAGTTCTACGTGATCGTCGTCGGAGTGGAGTCCGGGCTGTGGGCCTTGGTCGCCGCGGTCATCATCGGCAGCGCCATCGGCGTCTACTTCTATCTCCGGGTCATGGTCACGCTGTTCATGATCGAGCCGACATTGCGCCGACACGACGCGCCCTTCAACTGGGGACAACGAGCTGGAGGCATCATGCTGGTACTGGTGACACTCCTCGCGTTTTTCCTGGGGGTCTATCCCCAGCCGCTTCTGCACTTGGCACAGCAGGCGGGACTGGCGGCCCTATAACACCCTCCTCAATAAAAAACCCGGCATGCGCCGGGTTTTTTATTGAGGAAAAAAGAATGCCGGTTAACGAGGCAAACGGATGACCGTCTTCTTCTCGGTGAACAATCCCCAGGTCGACATGAACAGCGCCGCAATCAGCGGACCGACCACGAATCCGTTCAAGCCGAAAACCGCCATGCCCCCCAACGTGGAAATCAATACCAGGTAATCAGGCATTTTAGTGTCCTTGCCGACCAGAATGGGACGCAAGACATTATCGACCAAGCCGATCACGAACACCCCGTAAAGCCCTAGTACGATCCCCTGCCAAAAGGCACCGGTCACTACGAAATAGACCGCTACCGGAGCCCATACCAAGCCCGAACCCACGGCGGGCAGTAGTGAAAGAAAAGCCATTAATACCCCCCATAACAATGAACTGGGGATATCGAGCACCCAGAAGATAAACCCACCCAAGGCGCCTTGAGTGATCGCCACCATCAGGTTGCCCTTCACCGTGGCGCGAACCACGCGAGTGAACTTCAACTGCAAACGCCGTTTCTGGTGATCGGCCAGGGGAACGGCCATGCGTATCTTACGGACCAGCTCGGGGCCATCTCGCAAAAAAAAGAACAGCAAATACAACATGATGAAGAAGCTGACGATGAAATCGAAGGTATTCTGCCCGACTGTCACCATCTGTTTGGCCAATGCCTGCCCTTCCTGCATCGCCCCCTTGACCGCTTTGTCCCGCAACCCATTGAAACTGCTCATGCCCAGGCGATCCATCTGATGTTGGAAGTAAGCGGGCAGCATGTCTCTGAACTTGGCCACATACGAGCCGAGGTTTATATCTCCGGTCTCGAAACGCTCGTACAGATCCGTGGTTTGCTGAATCATTGCAATCGCGATGAGGATCATGGGAATGATCGCGACCACAAGGCAAATGCTGAGTGTGATGAGCGAGCTGGTATTTCGCTCCGTCTTAAAGCGAAGCGCGATGCGGCGTTGCATGGGCGTGAACAGCACCGCCAATATGATGGCCCAGAACACAGCACCATAGAAGGGAAGCAAGATCCATCCAAACGCCAGCGACACCAAGACTAACAACAATAAAAACGTTTTATTTTCCAGACTCGTACCCATCGCACCCTCTCGGATAAAACAGCACGGTTTGCCATCGCCTCAGCCTCAGTTGAAGCGCCACTATCACTTACCGCAAGAAGATAGGGAGGGCGTAATCCCCTCCAAAAAAAAACCCGGCTAATGCCGGGTTTTTTTCACAACGCTAATTACTTAGCTTGGGCTTCTACTTCAGCTTCCACGCGGCGGTTTACAGCGCGGCCTGCATCGGTAGCGTTGTCGGCAACCGGACGGGACTCGCCGTAGCCAACGGACTGAACGCGGTTGCGCTCAACGCCATACTGGTTGACCAGCACGTCGCGAACGGCGTTGGCACGACGCTCGGACAGTTTCTGGTTGTAGGCATCGGTACCCACGGAGTCAGTGTGACCTTCCACGGTGGTAGTGGTCTGCGGGTATTGCTTCATGAAGTCGGCCAGGTTCTTGATATCGCCATAGCTTTCTTCTTTAACCTTGGACTTGTCGAAATCGAATTTCACGTCCAGTTCGACGCGAACGACTTCTGACACGGCCGGGCAACCATCGGCATCGACGGTCACGTTAGCCGGAGTGCCGGGGCACTTGTCGACGTTATCGCAAACGCCATCGTTGTCGCTGTCGGAGCAGACATCCGCAACCGGCTCGGGAGCGACTTCGGTTGCGGTCTTCTTGTTGGAAGAACCGCCGAAGTTCATGCCAACGCCCACGGCGGCGGCCCACTCGCTCTCGTTGGCGTCGATGTTGTACATGCCGTCCAGGCCAGCACGAGCGTAGAAGTTCTCGGTGAAGTAATACTTCACACCGGTGCCGATGTTGGCGAAGGTGCTGTGATCACGACCGGTACGAGGCGGGACGTTGCTGATGCTCTGATGGGCGAAACCGGCAGAAACATAAGGACGCAGGCCAGCACCCGGTTGACCGAAATGATAAATGGCATCGAGGCCAGCTTGGCTGCCCTTGATATCCTTGTTGCCAGTATCATTTTCCGAGCGAATATCGTGGAACTCGCCGTAGGACAGCGCCAGCTCGACGTCATCGGTCAGATAGTAGCCAACGGAACCGCCAAACAGGTTGCCGTTGCTCAGGTCACGAGAGCTGTCGGTGAAATAGCGCTTACCGAAAGCCTCCACCTCGACTGCGCCTTGGCCTTGGGCCAACGCGCCGAGCGAAGTTGTGGCGACCAGAGAGCCAATGACAACGCCTAAGGTGTTCTTCAGTTTCATCCGTAAATCCCCATCATGGTGGTGAGTAAGTTGCCGGACAAGCCTCAAGCAACTTGATCAGCGAGTCTACCAGAACCCGCCCGTGGTTAAGAGGCAAATTTGCCCGACTAAGTTTCGATCATACCTGAAAATTTTTCGCGTAGCCGATCCAGAGCACGCTTATAGCGCATCTTCGTCGCGCTCAGGCCCATATGCATAATGTCAGCGATTTCTTGGAATTCCAGTTCTGCGACGAAGCGTAGCACCAGAATCTCTCGATCGATCGGATTGACATGCACCAGCCAGCGGTCAAGTCCACCGCGTTCCTCAGGCTTGGGCGCCTTTTCTTCCGAGGCTTCCTCCAACGGGTCCAGGCTCAGCGCATCCAATAGACGGCGCTTGCGTCGCTCTTTACGGTACTGAGTGATGCACTCGTTGTAGGTAATGCTGTAGAGCCAAGTCTTAAACTTCGATTTTCCTTCGAAATTCTTCAACCCATAGAGCACTTTCAGCATCACCTCCTGGCAGACATCGTCCGCGTCGCGCTCGTTCCCTAAATATCTCGCACATACGTTGAACAGGGTCCGTTGATAACGGCGCATCAGCTCCTCATAGGCGCGAGTGACATGGAACAACTCACCATGGGCGCGCTGCACCAGCTCCTCATCCGAAAGCTCGCGGGGGTCATAACGCGGGGGAAGCGATGGCGTGTTCAAGCGAGTCGGGCCAGCTGTCAGGTCAAGCCGATGCGCGAAAAGCGTGGCATCGGCAAACGGCATACATTACCAGATCGGGCGGGCCATCAGCGGCTGCGGACTTGCTGATCGAGCAACAGGCGATTGGCAACGGAGACCAGTTCTCCCGTTTCGGTCAGCACGACCGTTTTTACCGTGCCGATTTCCTCGATGTGCCCCTCGAGCTCGCCGATCCTGACCCGCTGCCCCACGGTGAACAGCTCACGGACATAGATGCCCGCCAGAATCTGCCCGGCGATGTCTCGGCTACCCAGGCCCAGCGCGAGAGCGGCGGCCAGCCCAATAGAGATCAGCACGATGGCGATGATGTTGTTCAGAAGCTCGGTCTTCACTTCGAGCTGGCCGATGGCCACCGAGAGGCTGACGATCACCACCATGACCTGGGCGATTCGCCCCAGGCCGTTGGCATACTCCAGGCCGACCCCTTCCGCGGCGCCACGCACCAGGCTATTGGCCAACTGCGCGAGCAGCACCCCGGCGAGCATGATCAGCGCCGCGCCGAATACCTTGGGCAGATAGAGGGCAAAGACATCCAGCGTGGCCGAAACCCGCTCCAGCCCGAGGGATTCCGCGGCCGAGACGAAGAAGATCAGCAGCACGAACCAATAGACGATCTTGCCAATCAAGGTGGAAACGGGCACCTGGATGCCGACTCGCGCCAGCATCTTGTTCAGGCCGGTACCTGCCATCAGGCGATCCAAGCCCAGCTTGGCCAGCAGTTTGGATAGCAACGTGTCGAGCAATTTGGCGACGACGAACCCCAGCAGAATCACCACCAGCGCCCCGAACAGGCGCGGAATGAAGGCTGCGACAGAGCCCCACATCGTCGTCATCGCGTTTACCAGACTCTGGGTCCAGGGATCGAATTCCATGTGTCAATCAACCTTGTCTGCGGAACGGGTAGCGGAGGCGCGACGAGATACCGGGGCCAGATGGGGAGAGCCGTTGTTCACGGCGATCATCATGGCGGAAAACCAATGCCCCATCAGACTGAACAAGTCTCCCGCCCCAACCTGCCGGTTGGCCGTTTTCAATACCCGGCCCAGAGCGGCATCGTCATCGTGGGTCGTCGAAGAGACCTTCAGCAAGTCGCGCAGTGATTCTTCGAACGGATCGCTCATGTCCACCTCATGGTTGAATATGTCGGCTAGACGCGATTGCCGGCGCCAAGGTCACACTCAGAGCCAGCGCAGGCGACGGAACAACCACCACTGGAAACCCGCGACGGCCATGATCGCCAGGCAGGCGACCATGAAGCCTTCGGGGTTATCGGCACCGGGCATGCCGCCGACATTGATGCCGAGCAAGCCGGTGATGAAGCTCAGAGGCAGGAAGAAACCGGTGACGATCCCCAACAGGTACATGGTGCGGTTGGTCCGCTCGCTCGTACGCTGGTGTTCGGACTCCAGCACCAGTCCTACCCGCTCGCGGATCAGTTCGAGTTCCTCCAGGTACCGGGTGAGCCGGTTGCTCAGCTCATTCCAGTAACGAATGTCGTCTTCAGCGAACCAGGCCAGGCGGTTCCGTATCAGTTGCCCAGGGATATCCCGCTGGGGCGCCAGGAAACGGCGCAAGCCAGCCGCCCGACGACGAACCTGCAGCATTTGCCCGTGGTCCGGCAGGTAGCGCTCGTCGTTGTCGATCGCTTCCTCTTGGAGGTCGACTTGGTCGGATAACTCGACGATCAGGCCGTCCACCTTGTCGGTCAGGTAGTGGGCGAGATACAGGATCAGTTCGGACGGCGTCTTCGGACCTTCGCCCTTGGCCCAATCGGCGATGACCGCGTCGGTCGCCCGCAGCGGTCGCAGTCGTAGCGAAATGACTTGGCGAGCCTCGGCGAAGATACGCACGGCCACCATGTCCTCGGGTTCCGCGCCGGGGTTCAGATTGACCCCGCGCAGAAAGAGCAGGAGCTGTTCGTTGCCCAAGGGAAGGGCCCGTGGGCGCGTGCCTTCCTCCAGCAGCAGGTCGCAGGCGAATGCGTCGAGACCGCTGGCGCTCCGCAGCCAGGCCCGGGCCGAGGGATGGCTGCGATCCCAGTGCAGCCACAGGGCTTCCTCCTCACCCAGCCGCAGGCGGTCCAGCTCGGCGCCCTCTAGCTGGCGAGCGCCCCCTCGACCGTCCAGCACGAAACCATGTACCAACCCGTCCAGAGCGTACGGCTGCTCCTGAGCGACCATGCTTCAGTCCGGCATCTGCAACGGTTTCGGCGACTGGATGATGCCGTTGTTGTCGGCATAGACATACTCGCCAGGGCGGAAGGTAACCCCACCGAAGGTAACGGGCACATCGATATCGCCGATGCCGCGCTTGTCGGTCTTCAGCGGGTGGCTTGCCAGGGCCTGCACGCCCAAGTCGGTCTGGGCGATCACGTCCACGTCTCGAATGCAGCCATAGACGATGATGCCTTCCCAACCGTTTTTCGCCGCCTTTTCCGCCAGCATGTCGCCCAACAGGGCGCGCCGCAACGAGCCGCCGCCGTCCACGACCATCACCTTGCCGACGCCGGGCCGTTCCACCAGTTCCTTGACCCGCGAATTGTCCTCGAAGCACTTCACGGTGACGATTTCGCCTCCGAAGGAATCGCGACCGCCGAAGTTGCTGAACATGGGTTCGACCACTTGGATCAGGTCCGGATAAGCGTCGCAGAGATCGGGCGTGACATATTGCATGGAAATCTCCTGAGGGCTAGAGGTCGAGGCCGATGCGGTCGCCGTCGTAGGCCGGCGCCAGCAGATGCAGGGGAGCGCATGGCGCATCGAGCGCCCGCCCGCTATCCAGATCGAAGGCAAAGCCATGACGCGGGCAGCGCAGCACCCTACCGTCGAGCGTTCCGTTGTGCAAGGGAGCGCCCTGATGGGGACAGCGGTTTTCCAGCAGGATGGGGCGACTATTCGCGACGATCAATAGGATTTGTCGCCCTTGTACCTGGAAGACTCGCCGGTATCCGTCATCCAGACGGACCAGGCGCTCGAGCGCCACGAACATGCCTGCTCTCCTTCTGGCTGTCGGCACGCTCTCTTTTAGCCCGCCGACGGTTCCGCGGGCAAGTCGCCGTGGGCCAGCCAGTGGGCAATCAAAGGCCAGACTTCCCGTTGCGCGCTCTGGCTGACCACCATGTCCACGTGGCCGTAGTCCACCTCGAACCCTCGAGCGCGACCCAGGCTCAGAAACCGGGTGGGGCCACCGAACCGTTCAGCCAGGGCGAAACAGGCCGCGGGCGGGTCCTGTCGGTCTCCATTGCCAGCCAACGCCAACACGGGTGTCTGGACGTGGGCGAGCCCGGCGGACCAGTCCGTCCGGCCCTCGCAGAAACGACCGAACAAGCCGTGCCAGCGCAGACTCTCCAGGATGACGCCCGCGGGTTCGGACTCCGGGCCACGCCGCCAGCGGGGACCGGACAACTCGCCCGAGCGGCCGAATACCCCGCGAGCCAGCCACTCCACGGGCGGGCATTTCAAGAGCCAGTGGCCCTGGCTCACCTGGCTACCCAGCATGACGAGCGAGGCCACCTGGGTCGTGGCCAGATGGCCACCCCCCAAGGCCGCGGCCAAGGTAATGCCGCCCAGGGAATGGCCGACCCAGTGCGGGGCCCGACCGGTCTGCTCGGTCACGAACGCCGCGAGCGCGGGCAGGTCGTAGCGGGCGTAATCGGCGACCCGGTTGCGGGCATAGTCCTGGTTGCGCGGCGACAGGCCATGCCCGCGCATTTCCACGATCCAGACATCGAAACCGGCCCGGACCAGATGAGGCCCCAACCCGATGCCCTTGGGGGAATACCAGAAGCGGCGATTGGAAAAGCTGCCATGCACCAGGATGACCGGCATGCCACGCTGCGCCTCCCGGTGCAGGAGACCCAGCCGAGTGACGGCCAGCTCCACGGAGAGGTCGGGACTGTTGTTGGGCTTGAGCAGGTAAATGTCTTCGGTGAGATCACGGCGTAACTCGGCGCTCACCAGCGCCACGGGAAACAGCTCGCTACTGCTTTGCATGGATGTCGTGCACAAAAAAGGGCGGGGTCAAGCCCCGCCCTGTCGGTATGGTCGGACGATCAGGCCTGGGGGTTTTCCGCCAGGAAGAACCAGGTATCCAGCACCGAGTCGGGGTTCAGCGAAACGCTGGCGATCCCCTGCTCCATCAGCCACTTGGCCAGGTCGGGATGGTCGGAAGGGCCCTGGCCACAAATACCGATGTACTTGCCGGCCTTGTTACAAGCCTGGATGGCGTTGGCCAGCAGCTTCTTGACCGCCGGATTACGCTCGTCGAACAAGTGGGCGATGATGCCGGAGTCCCGGTCCAAGCCCAGGGTGAGCTGGGTCATGTCGTTGGAACCGATGGAGAACCCGTCGAAGTATTCGAGGAACTCGTCCGCCAGCAGGGCATTGGACGGCAGCTCGCACATCATGATGACCTTGAGGCCATTCTCGCCGCGCTTGAGGCCGTAGTGGGCCAACAGGTCGACCACTTGGCTCGCCTCGCCCAGGGTGCGCACGAACGGCACCATCAGCTCGACGTTGGTCAGGCCCATCACGTCGCGGACTTTCCTCATCGCCCGGCATTCCAGCTCGAAGCAATCGCGGAACGACTCGCTGATGTAGCGGGAAGCACCGCGGAAGCCGAGCATCGGGTTCTCTTCTTCCGGCTCGTAGAGGCTACCGCCGATCAGGTTGGCGTATTCGTTGGACTTGAAGTCCGACAGGCGCACGATGACCTTCTTCGGCCAGAACGCGGCGGCCAGGGTGCTGACGCCCTCCACCAGCTTCTCGACGTAGAAATCCACCGGGTCGCCGTAGCCGGCGATGCGTTTCTCGACGCTTTCCTTCACGTCGGCCGGCAGGCCGGCGAAGTTCAGCAGCGCCTTGGGGTGCACGCCGATCATGCGGTTGATGATGAATTCCAGGCGCGCCAGGCCGACGCCCTCGTTGGGCAACTGGGCGAAGTCGAAGGCGCGGTCCGGATTGCCGACGTTCATCATGATCTTGAACGGCAGCTCGGGCATGGCGTCCACGGAGTTCTGCCGCACGTCGAAGCCCAGTTGGCCTTCGTAGATCAGGCCGGTATCGCCCTCGGCGCAGGAAACGGTCACTTCCTGGCCGTCCCGCAGCATCGACGTGGCGTTGCCGCAACCGACCACGGCCGGAATACCCAGCTCGCGGGCGATGATCGCCGCGTGGCAGGTTCGGCCGCCCCGGTTGGTAACGATGGCGCTGGCGCGCTTCATCACCGGCTCCCAGTCGGGATCGGTCATGTCCGAGACCAGCACGTCGCCGGGCTGCACCTTGTCCATCTCCGCGACACTATGGATGACCTTCACCGGGCCGGCCCCGATGCGCTGGCCGATGGCGCGGCCCTCAACCAGTACCTTGCCTTTCTCCTTGAGCAGGTAGCGCTCCATCACGGTAGCGCTGGCACGGCTCTTCACGGTCTCCGGACGAGCCTGGACGATGTAGAGCTGGCCGTCATCGCCATCCTTCGCCCACTCGATGTCCATCGGGCGGCCGTAGTGTTTCTCGATGATCAGGGCCTGGCGCGCCAGGTTGGTGACTTCCTCGTCGCTGAGGGCGAAGCGAGCCCGATCGGCACGGTCCACCTCGACGGTCTTCACCGACTTGCCGGCCTTGGCTTCCTCGCCATAGACCATCTTGATCGCCTTGCTACCCAGGTTACGACGCAGGATGGCCGGGCGGCCGGCCTCCAGGGTCGGCTTGTGCACGTAGAATTCGTCCGGGTTGACCGCGCCCTGTACCACCGTCTCGCCCAGGCCATAGGCACCCGTGATGAACACCACGTCGCGGAAGCCGGATTCAGTATCGAGGGTGAACATGACGCCGGCGGTGCCGGTCTCGGAGCGCACCATCCGCTGCACGCCGGCGGACAGCGCCACCAGCTTGTGGTCGAAGCCCTGGTGCACGCGGTAGGCGATGGCGCGGTCGTTGAAGAGGGAGGCGAACACTTCCTTGGCGGCACGGATCACATTGTCCACGCCGCGGATGTTCAGGAAGGTTTCCTGCTGGCCGGCGAAAGAGGCGTCCGGCAGGTCCTCGGCGGTGGCCGAGGAGCGGACCGCGACCGCCATGTTGGCGTTGTCGCCGGCCATTTCGGCGAAGGCCTTGCGGATGTCGGTGTCCAACTGGGCGGGAAACTCGGCGTCCATGATCCATTGACGAATCTCGGCGCCGGCCTTGGCCAGGGCGTTGACATCGTCCACGTCGAGGGCATCGAGGGTGGCATGGATGCGGTCGTTGAGGCCGCTCTGCTCGAGGAAATCGCGGTAAGCCTGAGCGGTGGTGGCGAAACCACCGGGTACGGATACACCGGCACCGGCGAGGTTGCTGATCATCTCGCCCAGCGAGGCGTTCTTGCCCCCTACCCGTTCCACATCGTGGACGCCGAGCTTATCGAGGGAAACTACGTACTCTACCAAGGTGATCTCTCCACTTAATTGGGAAACGCTCGCCCATCGTCTTTGAACGGCGAAGCGGCTCCGCTGGATTCTGGCATAAGCCCCGAAAAATAAGTCACAATGCCGCGCTGCAATGGCCCCAGACGAAGCGGGCCTATCATAGCCAAGAATCGTTCCTACCTTAAGGCTTTGGCGTATATGAAACGAACCGCTTTCTTCATTTCCGATGGCACCGGCATCACCGCCGAAACCCTCGGCCAAAGTCTCCTGGCGCAGTTCGAAACGATCACGTTCACCAAACTTACCCGGCCGTATATCGACACGGTGGATAAAGCGCGCGCCATGGTACAGCAAATCAATACCGCGGCAGAGGCGGACGGCGCGCGGCCGATCATCTTCGACACCATCGTGAACCAGGAAATTCGCGACATCATGGCGACATCCAATGGGTTCATGATCGATATCTTCTCGACCTTTCTTTCTCCGCTGGAGCAGGAACTGACTTCGCACTCCTCCTACTCCGTCGGCAAGTCCCACTCCATTGGCCACAACTCCAACTACATGGAGCGCATCGAGGCGGTGAACTTCGCCTTGGACAACGACGATGGCGCCAGGACTCATTATTACGACAAAGCGGACCTCATTCTGATCGGCGTGTCACGCTGCGGCAAAACGCCCACGTGCCTATATATGGCGATGCAATATGGCATTCGTGCGGCGAACTACCCGCTGACCGAGGAAGACATGGAACGACTGGTGCTGCCGGCGGCCCTCAAGCCGTACCGGGACAAGTTGTTCGGCCTGACCATCGATCCCGACCGCCTGACCGCCATCCGTCACGAACGCAAGCCCAACAGCCGCTATTCCAGCTACGCCCAGTGCGAGTTCGAGGTGCGCGAAGTGGAGGGTCTGTTCCGCCGCGAGAACATCAACTTCATCAACTCCACCCATTTCTCGGTGGAAGAGATCTCCGCGAAGATCCTCGTGGAGAAGGGTGTGGAGCGGCGCCTGAAGTAAGCCGAACGGAGCGATGCCATGACGCCGATGGATGCCTTGCTGTTCTTCCCGGTCGCCCTGTTGATCGCCCTGACGCCCGGCCCGAACAATTTCTGCGCCCTCAACCACGGCATTCGCCATGGGGTGGCCCGCGCCGTATTGGCCACCGTGGGTCGGGCGGTCGCCTATGCCCTCTTTCTCGTCATACCCGCCGTCGGCCTGGGCGCGATGCTGCTGGCCTCGGAGACCGCCTTCGCCGTGATCAAGTGGGTCGGCGCGGCCTACCTGCTTTACCTGGGTATCCGCGCCTGGCGCAGCCGGGACTTCAGCGGGTTGGGCTTGAGCGAAACGGCAGGCGACGCACCGGCCACCGAGCGAAGCCTGGGGCGCCTGGCGTTGCAAGAGTTCCTGGTGGGCATCAGCAACCCCAAGGCGATCCTGCTGTTCGCGGCGATCTTCCCGCAGTTCATCAAACCGGACCTGCCCACCACCGAGCAATTCATCTACCTGGGCGGAACCTACCTGGTGACCGAATTCTGCGCCTCCCTGGTGTACGGCCTGTTTGGCTGGCAGATTCGTCGCCTGATCCGCACGCCGCGCGGCGTAGCCCGGCTCAATCGCGCCACCGGCGCTTTCTTCGTCGGCGCCGGCGGCCTGCTGCTCAGCGCCAGCCATCGCTGAGCCCGGCTCAGATCATCAGTTTGTCCATGAAGCGATGCACCGGCGTGGCCTCCAGCCGCGCCTGGTCCTGGCACAGGGCAAGAATCTCGGCACAGCGCTGCCACGGGAAGCGCGTGGCCAGGTTCGCCTTGAATTTCTCCACCAGCAGCGGGATGCCGTCGGCGCGGCGCCGGCGGTGGCCGATGGGATACTCCACCGCCACCTTGTCGGTGCAGGTGCCGTCGTCGAAGAACACCTGCACGGCGTTGGCGATGGAGCGCTTGCCGGGTTCCAGGTACTCCCGGCTGTAGCGCGGGTCCTCCACCACCTCCATCTTGTCCCGCAGCCGGTCGATCAGGGGATGGCTGGCGTGGAAGGCATCCTCGTAGTGCTCGGCGACCAGGTCGCCGTAGAGCAGCGGCACCGCCACCATGTACTGGATGCAGTGATCCCGATCGGCGGCATTGGCCAGGGGACCGACCTTGGAAATGATGCGGATCGCCGACTCCTGGGTCGTGATGACGATCCGCTCGATAGCGTCCAGCCTGTCTCGCACCCGCGGATGCAGAATCACCGCGGCCTCGCAGGCGGTCTGGGCATGGAACTCGGCCGGGAAGCTGATCTTGAACAGCACGTGCTCCATCACATAGGTCCCGAACGGCTGGGGCAGACTGAACCGGCGCTGGTCGGCCGGCTTGGTGGCCAGGTCGCGGTTGGTGTGGCTGAACAGCACATCGTAGAAGCCCCACTGCGGCGCCGTGAGGACGCCGGGGATGCCCATCTCGCCACGCAGCGCGATGTCGGCCAGGCGCACACCACGGCTGGAGGCATCGCCGGCCGCCCAGGACTTGCGCGAGCCGGCATTCGGCGCGTGACGGTAGGTGCGCAGCGCCTGGCCGTCGACGAACGCCTGGGACAGCGCGGCCAGTATCTGCTCGCGATGGGCGCCCATCAGCTTGGCGGCCACGGCGGTGGACGCCACCTTGACCAGCAGCACATGATCCAGGCCGACCCGGTTGAAGGCGTTTTCCAGGGCCATCACGCCTTGGATTTCATGGGCCATGATCATCGCGTCCAGCACCTGGCGCATGGTCAGCGGCGCCTCGCCGGCGGCGACCCACTTCTGGGACAGGTGGTCGGCGACGGCGAGGATCCCGCCCAGGTTATCGGAGGGGTGTCCCCACTCGGCGGCGAGCCAGGTGTCGTTGTAGTCCAGCCAGCGCACCATCGCGCCGATGTCCCAGGCCGCCTTGACCGGGTCGAGCCGGAACGAAGTGCCCGGCACTCGCGCGCCATGGGGCACCACCGTCCCCTCCACCAGCGGGCCGAGGTGCTTGGCGCATTCGGGGAAACGCAAGGCCAACAGCCCGCAGCTCAGGGTATCCATCAGGCAGTAGCGGGCGGTTTCCAGGGCCTCGGCGGACTCGATCCGGTAGTTCAGCACATAGTCGGCGATGTCCTGCAGCACCTGGTCGTAGGCGGGACGATCGTTCAGGTCGACATTGGCACTCATGTGGTTCCTCCTGAATAAAGGGATCGCGGGTTCGCATCACCCGACGAGGCATATCGTTAGGTGGACAAGCGAAAGCCCCTGACGTCCTCCTCGATTCAGTGCCCCTCCAGGGTATCGGCCGGTACCCGCACCCACCCTTCCATCAGGACGCGGGCGCTGCGGCTCATGATGGCTTTGGTCACCTTCCATTCGCCGCCGTCCTGGCGCGCCTCGGCGCCCACCCGCAGGGTCCCGGACGGATGCCCGAAGCGCACCGAGCTGCGCTCGCCGCCGCCAGCCGCCTGGTTCACCAGCGTGCCGGGGATCGCCGCCGCGGTGCCGATGGCCACGGCGGCGGTTCCCATCATGGCGTGGTGCAGCTTGCCCATGGACAGCGCGCGGACCCGCAGGTTGATTTCCTCCGCCTTGACCATCTTGCCACTGGAGGCCAGATAGTCCGCCGGGGGCGCAACGAACGCCACCTTCGGCGTGTGCTGGCGCCGGGCCGCCTCCGCCGGGTCGGCGATCAGCCCCATGCGCACGGCGCCATGGGCCCGGATGCTCTCGAAGCGACGCAGCGCCTCCACGTCGCCATTGATGGCGTCCTGCAACTCGCTGCCGGTATAGCCCAGGTCCTGGGCGTTGACGAAGATGGTCGGGATGCCGGCATTGATCAGGGTCGCCTTGAAGGTCCCGACACCCGGGACCTCCAGGTCGTCCACCAAGTTGCCGGTGGGGAACATCGCGCCACCCTCGCCTTCGCCATCGTCGGCCGGGTCGAGAAACTCCAATTGCACCTCGGCCGCCGGGAAGGTCACCCCGTCCAGTTCGAAGTCGCCGCTCTCCTGTACCTCGCCGTTCACGATCGGCACCTGGGCCACGATGGTCTTGCCGATGTTGGCCTGCCAGATGCGCACGGTACAGGTGCCGTCCCGGGGAACGCGCGCGGCGTCCACCAGCCCGCTGGCGATGGCGAAGGAGCCGACCGCCGCCGACAGGTTGCCGCAGTTTCCGCTCCAGTCGACGAAGGCCGTGTCGATGGAGACCTGGCCGAACAGGTAGTCCACGTCGTGCCCGCGACGCTGGCTCTTCGCCAGGATCACCGTCTTGCTGGTGCTGGAGGTGGCGCCGCCCATGCCGTCGATCTGCTTGCCGTAAGGGTCGGGACTGCCGATCACCCGCAGCAACAGCGCGTCGCGGGCCGCCCCGGGGCGGCGCGCCGCCTCCGGCAGGTCGTCCAGGCGGAAGAACACACCCTTGCTCGTGCCGCCGCGCATGTAGGTGGCGGGAATTCGGATCTGCGGTAAAGCGCCCATGGAATACCTCGTGGGGAGCCGCGGCCCGCGCGCGGAACATTCGAAGCCGCGCCGCCGGCGTGGCCCATCGACCGCGCCGGGAGTGGCACGGTCGATGGCGAGCGGCGCGAAGCGCTGCCTACACCGTGGCGGACATCGCCGCCGCCGTGGCGCTGATGGAGGACTCCAGGAAATCCTGGGCGAATCGCTGCAACACCCCGCCGGCCTCGTAGATGGACACCTCTTCGGCGGTATCCAGGCGGCAGGTGACCGGCACCTCCAGGCACTTCCCGTTCCTGCGGTGGATCACCAGGGTCAGGTCGGCGCGCGGCGTGCGCTCGCCGATCACGTCGTAGGTCTCGCTGCCGTCGATGCCCAAGGTCTTGCGGTCCGTGCCCGGCTTGAACTCCAGGGGCAGTACGCCCATGCCGATCAGGTTGGTGCGGTGGATGCGCTCGAAGCCTTCGGCCACGATGGCCTCGACACCGGCCAGGCGCACCCCCTTGGCCGCCCAGTCGCGGGACGACCCCTGGCCGTAGTCGGCCCCGGCGATGATGATCAGCGGCTGCTTACGCTCCATGTAGGTCTCGATCGCCTCCCACATGCGCATGACCGTGCCGTCCGGCTCGACCCGAGTCAGCGAGCCTTTCTTTACCTGGCCGTCCACCACCGCCATTTCGTTGACCAGTTGCGGGTTGGCGAACGTGGCGCGCTGGGCGGTCAAGTGATCGCCGCGATGGGTGGCGTAGGAATTGAAGTCCTCTTCCGGCAAGCCCATCTTCGTCAGGTGTTCCCCGGCGGCGCTGTCCGGCAGGATGGCGTTGGACGGCGACAGGTGATCGGTGGTGATGTTGTCCGGCAGCACCGCCAGCGGACGCATGCCCTTGAGAGCCCGCTCACCGGCCAGGGCGCCTTCCCAGTACGGCGGACGGCGGATGTAAGTGCTCATGGAACGCCACGGGTAAAGCGGACTGACTTGATCGGCGCTGTCTTCCTGGACCGCGAACATGGGGATGTAGACCTTGCGGAACTGCTCCGGCTTCACCGAGGCCTCCACCACCGCGTCGATCTCGGCGTCGCTCGGCCAGATATCCTTCAGGCGGATTTCCCTGCCCTGGGCATCATGGCCCAGCACATCCTTCTCGATGTCGAAGCGGATGGTGCCGGCGATGGCATAGGCCACCACCAGCGGCGGCGAGGCGAGGAAGGCCTGCTTGGCATAGGGGTGGATGCGGCCGTCGAAGTTGCGGTTGCCGGACAGCACGGCGGTGGCGTACAGGTCGCGGTCGACGATTTCCTGCTGAATCGTCGGGTCCAGCGCGCCGGACATGCCGTTGCAGGTGGTGCAGGCGAACGCCACCACGCCAAAGCCCAGGGCCTCCAGCTCCGGCAGCAGGCCACCCTCCTCCAGGTACAGCGCCACCGCCTTGGAGCCGGGTGCCAGGGAGGTCTTCACCCACGGCTTGCGGATCAGCCCGGCCCGGTTGGCGTTACGCGCCAGCAGGCCGGCGGCGACCATGTTGCGCGGGTTGTTGGTATTGGTGCAGCTGGTGATGGCGGCGATGATCACCGCGCCGTCGGGCATTTGGCCCGGCACGTCGCTCCAGGCACCGGCGACGCCTCGCTCGGCCAGGGCCGAGACCGGCAGGCGACGATGGGGGTTGGACGGGCCGGCCAGGGTGCGCACGACGGTGGAGAGGTCGAAGCGCAGGACCCGTTCGTATACCGCCCCGGCCAGGGCGTCGCCCCAGAGGCCCGTCGTCTTCGCGTAGGTTTCCACCAGGGCGACCTGTTCGTCCTCGCGGCCGGTGAGCCTGAGGTAGTCGATGGTTTTCTGGTCGATGTAGAACATCGCGGCGGTGGCGCCGAACTCCGGAGCCATGTTGGCGATGGTAGCGCGGTCGCCCAGGGTCAGGTTGGCGGTGCCCTCGCCGAAGAACTCCAGGTAGGCGCCCACCACCTTGGACTGGCGCAAAAACTCGGTGAGGGTCAGCACCACGTCGGTGGCGGTGATGCCCGGCCCCGGCTTGCCGGTCAGTTCGACCCCGACGATGTCCGGCAGGCGCATCCAGGACGCGCGGCCGAGCATGACGCTCTCCGCCTCCAGGCCGCCGACACCGATGGCGATCACCCCCAGGGCATCCACCATCGGCGTATGGGAGTCGGTGCCCACCAGGGTGTCGGGGAAGGCCACCCCGTCGCGGGCCTGGATCACCGGGCTCATTCGCTCCAGGTTGATCTGGTGCAGGATGCCGTTGCCCGGCGGGATCACGTCGACGTTACGGAATGCCTTCTTGGTCCAGTTGATGAAGTGGAAGCGGTCCTCGTTGCGACGGTCTTCGATGGCGCGGTTCTTGGCGAACGCCTCCGGATCGTAGCCGCCGCATTCCACCGCCAGGGAATGGTCGACGATCAACTGGGTCGGCACCACCGGGTTGATCATGGACGGATCGCCTCCTTGCTCGGCGATGGCGTCCCGCAGGCCGGCCAGGTCCACCAGAGCGGTCTGGCCGAGGATGTCGTGGCAGACCACCCGGGCCGGGAACCAGGGGAAGTCCAGGTCGCGGCGGCGCTCGATGAGCTGCTTCAGGGAGTCGACCAGGGTCTCCGGCGCGCAGCGGCGCACCAGGTTTTCCGCCAGCACCCGCGAGGTGTAGGGCAATGTGTCGTAGGCGCCCGGCTGGATCGCCTCGACCACGGCGCGAGCGTCGAAGTAGTCCAGCGAGGTGCCCGGCAAAGGCTTGCGGTTTGCGGTGTTCATGGCACGGCACTCAATCACGGAATCGTTCTAATCGGGGAAACGGGGCCGCCGGGCGGCGGCCTCCGCTCAACGCTTGTCGAGGCTCACGAACGGACGCTGCTCGACGCCGGTGTACTCGGCGCTCGGACGGATGATGCGGTTGTTGGCGCGCTGTTCGAAGACGTGGGCGCACCAGCCGCTGGTCCGCGAGCAGACGAAGATCGGGGTGAACAGCTTGGTGGGGATACCCATGAAGTGGTACGCCGAGGCATGGTAGAAGTCAGCGTTGGGGAACAGTTTCTTCTGCTCCCACATGGTTTTGTCGATGGCCTCGGAGACCGGGTAGAGAGTGGTGTCGCCCACTTCCTCGGCCAGGCGCTTCGACCAGGCCTTGATCACCTCGTTGCGCGGGTCGGAATCGCGGTAGATGGCGTGGCCGAAGCCCATGACCTTTTCCTTGCGCGCCAGCATTTGCAACAGTTCGGCGCTGGCCTCCTCCGGCGAGGAGAAGCGCTCGATCAGCTCCATGGCCGCCTCGTTGGCGCCGCCGTGCAGCGGGCCGCGCAGGGAGCCGATGGCGCCGGTCACGCAGGAATACAAGTCGCTCAGGGTGGACGCGCAGACCCGGGCGGTGAAGGTGGACGCGTTGAACTCATGCTCCGCGTAGAGGATCAGGGACACGTCCATCACCTTGCGATGCAGCTCGCTGGGCTTCTTGCCGTGCAGCAGGTGCAGGAAGTGGCCGCCAATGGATTCTTCGTCGCTGACGCACTCGATACGCACGCCTTGGTGGGTGAAGCGGTACCAATAGCACATGATGGCCGGAAAGGCCGCCAGCAAGCGGTCGGCAATGTCGTTCTGGCGGGAGAAGTCGTGCTCTGGCTCCAGGGTGCCGAGCATCGAGGCGCCGGTGCGCATCACGTCCATCGGGTGGGCATTGGCCGGGATGCGCTCAAGCACTTCCCGCAGCGCCCGGGGCAACTCGCGCAGGCCCTGGAGTTTCTTCATATAGGCGGCCAGTTGCTCGGCATTCGGCAGCTCGCCGTACAGCAACAGGTAGGCGACCTCCTCGAAGCGGGCCTCGGCGGCCAGTTCGCGGACATCGTAACCGCGATAGGTGAGCCCGGCGCCGGACTGCCCCACGGTGGACAAGGCGGTCTGGCCGGCGACCTGGCCCCGCAGGCCCGCGCCGCTCAATACCTTTGCTTCAGCCATGGCTTACTCCTTCTTCTTTATATGCATGCCGGCCGCGAGGGCGGCCGGCATGGGCAAAATGGGCAACCGGCGGGCCGCGCCGGTTATTTGTTCTGCGCGAACAGCGCGTCGAGCTTCTGCTCGAAGCGGTGATAGTCGATGCGATCGTAGAGCTCCATGCGGGTCTGCATGGTATCGACGACATTCTTCTGGGAGCCGTCGCGGCGGATGGCGTTGAAGACATTCTCGGCCGCCTTGTTCATGGCGCGGAACGCCGACAGCGGGTAGAGCGCCATGGCCACGCCCACCTCCCGCAGCTCGTCCACGGTGAACAGCGGGGTCGCGCCGAACTCGGTGAGGTTGGCCAGTACCGGCACCTTTACCTTATCGGCGAACAGCTTGTACATCTGCAGCTCGGTGATGGCCTCGGGGAACACCATGTCGGCACCCGCCTCGATGCACGCGGCGGCGCGGTCCAAGGCGGACTCCAGCCCTTCCACGGCCAGGGCATCGGTCCGGGCCATGATCACGAAGCTATCGTCCAGCCGGGCGTCCACCGCCGCCTTGATGCGGTCGACCATTTCCTGCTGGGAGACGATTTCCTTGTTCGGCCGGTGGCCGCAGCGCTTGGCGCCCACCTGGTCTTCGATATGGATGGCCGCCGCGCCGAACTTGTTCATGGAACGCACGGTGCGGGCAACGTTGAAGGCGGAAGAACCGAAGCCGGTGTCCACGTCCACCAACAGCGGCAGGTCGCAGACATCGGTGATGCGGCGCACGTCGGTGAGCACGTCATCCAGCCCGGTGATCCCCAGGTCCGGAACCCCGAGGGAGCCGGCGGCCACGCCGCCGCCGGAGATGTAGATGGCCTTGAAGCCGGCGCGCTGGGCGAGCAACGCATGGTTGGCGTTGATGGTGCCGACGATCTGCAGCGGTCGTTCACTGGCGACGGCGTCGCGGAAGCGTTGCCCGGGGCTGCGGCTAGGGGTTTGACTCATGACTCACCTCGTGGAGTGACGTTCCTGTCAGTGGCGCTGGGGCCGTTGTAGTGACGCTCGATGTTGCGCTTGGAAGCGGCGATGTGACGCCGCATCAGCAACTCGGCCAGTTCCCCGTCGCGACCGGCGATGGCGTCGAGAATCCGGTGGTGCTCGTGGAAGGCCTGGCGTGGCCGGTTCGGCGTGGTGGAAAACTGGATGCGGTACATCCGCACCAATTGGTACAGCTCGCCACAGAGCATCTGGGTCAGGGTGCGGTTGCCACTGCCCTGGATGATCCGGTAGTGGAAATCGAAGTCGCCTTCCTGCTGGTAGTAGCCGACCCCCGCCTGGAAGGCCGCGTCCCGCTCGTGGGTATCCAGCACCCGGCGCAGCTCTTCGATGTCCTCCTGGCTCATGCGCTGGGCCGCCAGCCGGCAGGCCATGCCTTCGAGGGATTCGCGTATCTCGTAGAGTTCGATCAGCTCGCTGTGGCTCAGGGACACCACCCGGGCGCCGACGTGGGGAATGCGCACCAGCAGCTTCTGCCCTTCCAGGCGGTGGATCGCCTCCCGCAGCGGGCCACGACTGATGCCATAGGCGCGGGCCAGCTCGGGTTCGGAAATCTTGCTGCCGGGCGCGATCTCACCCTGCACGATGGCGGCCTGGATGCGCCGGAAGACGTGTTCGGAAAGGGTTTCCGAATCGCCAGTCGGCGCCTGGGGCACGGAAGAAGCATCCACAGCCATTGTCGACACCTATTGAAAGATGACGCGAAAACTACTCGCCTTAGCTTGGCCAAGTCAAACCCTACGAATATATTGTCGACAATCCGAGCCATTGATGAAACTTCATCGAGACCCGGCATCATGCCGGGGGTTGACTCGACCGCCTGTCACCCGGGAAAAGCACCGTGCTAGAATGCCGCCGCAATTGCCGGACGGAGGCGCCACGCCTGCCGTCGCACGGGCAGGCGCAGGGCCGACGCTACCGGTCACACCCAACCCGACGACCGCGACAGATCCCAAGACCTTATGAGACTCGCGCCTTTTGCCCTGCTGTACTGTCTGCTCTGCGTTTCCGTCACGAGCCATGCCACCGACAAGACCGTCTACGGCCTGAACGAGTACGCCACCCTCGCCGACCTGACCCTGCAGGTTCCCGCCAAGCTCGACACCGGCGCCAAGACCGCCTCGTTGAGTGCCCGGGACATCGAGCGCTTCAAGCGCAACGGCGAACCCTGGGTGCGCTTCTACCTGGCCATCGACGATGCCCACGACCACCCCATCGAGCTGCCCCTGGCTCGCGTCAGCAAGATCAAGCGCCGCGCCGGCGACTACGACCCCGAGGACGAGAAGACCTATACCGCGCGCCCCGTGGTGGAGCTCCGGGTGTGCATGGGCAAGGCGTTGCGCAGCATAGAAGTGAACTTGACCGATCGCAGCGCCTTCCAATATCCGCTGCTGATCGGCTCGGATGCGCTCAAGCGCTTCGATGCGCTAGTCGATCCCAGTCTCAAATACGCGGCCGGCAAGCCCGGTTGTGCCACCGTTGCGAATTCTGCCGAGTAATTCCTAATGCGCTCTCTTACCCTGCATCTGAAAGTCCTGATCGCCATTCTGGTGACCCTGGGCGTTCTGATCACGGCTTATCAGATCTTCATCCAGGGCATTCCGGTGACCGAGGACGAAACGGACGACCTCTGGAACATCGATGCCAAGGTTGAATTCCAGGCCACGCCCAAGGAGCCGGTGAAGCTGCAGATGTTCGTACCGCCGCTGAACCAGGACTACGTCAGCCTCAACGAGAGTTTCATCTCCAACAACTACGGGGTGAGCATCAATCGGGCCGACGGCAACCGTAAGGTCACCTGGTCGGCGCGGCGCGCCAACGGCAACCAGACCCTCTACTACCGCCTGGTGCTGACCAAGCGCTACAGCGGCGAGAAACCCAAGGAAAAAGGGCCGATCTTCCGCGACAGCATCGCCGTCAGCGGTCCCGAGAAGATCGCCGCCGAGGCGCTGATGGCGCCGATCCGCCAGCACTCCGCCGACGTCGAGACCTTCATCAGCGAGACCATCCGCCGGGTCAACAACCTCAATGACGACAACGTCAAGCTGCTCATGGCGGGCGATACCTCCACGCCGAACAAGGCGCGCATCATCGAGCTGCTGCTGTCCATCGCCCACGTGCCCATGGAGCGGGTCCACACCATTCGCCTGGTGGCCGACCAGCCGCAGACGCCGGAGCTGTGGATGCGCAGCTTCAACGGCGACAAGTGGCTCTATTTCAACCCCGAAACCGGCGAGCAGGGCCTGCCGGCCGACCGCCTGGTGTGGTGGATCGGCGACGAAAACCTGCTGAGCATCGAAGGCGGCAAGAAGGCCCAGGTGACGTTCACCCTGAACAACAGCGAGATGAACGCCATCCGCCTGGCCAAGCTCACCGACGAAAACACCGACGTCGATTTCCTCGAATACTCGCTCTACGGGTTGCCGCTGCAGACCCAGCAGACCTACCAGATCATGATCATGATCCCCATCGGGGTCCTGGTGATCCTGATCCTGCGCAACCTCATCGGCCTGCAGACCTTGGGCACCTTCACGCCCGTGCTGATCGCCCTGGCCTTCCGCGAGACCCAGTTGGGCTTCGGCATCGCCTTGTTCACCCTCATCACGGCGCTAGGCCTGTCCCTTCGCTCGTACCTGGAGCACCTCAAGCTGCAGATGCTGCCACGCCTGTCGGTGGTGCTGACCTTCGTGGTGGTGCTGATCGCGGTGATCAGCCTGCTCAGCCACAAGCTCGGCCTGGAACGCGGGCTGTCCGTGGCGCTGTTCCCCATGGTGATCCTGACCATGACCATCGAGCGGCTGTCGATCACCTGGGAGGAGCGTGGCGCCAGTCATGCCTTCAAGGTGGCCGTCGGCACGCTGTTCGCCGCTACCCTGGCGCACCTGCTGATGATGGTGCCGCAACTGGTCTACTTCGTGTTCACCTTCCCGGCGGTGCTCCTGATCATGGTGGGCTTCATGCTGGCGATGGGTCGCTACCGCGGCTACCGCCTGACCGAGCTGTTCCGTTTCAAAGCCTTCCTCAAGGATTGAGCCATGTTCGGCCTGATCAAGACGTGGAAAGCCCTGGAAGCCAAAGGCATCATGGGCATCAACCGGCGCAACGCGGACTATGTGCTCAAGTACAACCGACGCCACCTGTACCCGATCGTCGATGACAAGATCATCACCAAGGAGCGCGCCCTCCAGGCGGGCATCCATGTGCCGGAGATGTACGGGATCATCGCCACGGAAAAGGAGATCGAGCGGCTCGACGATATCATCGGCGGGCACAACGATTTCGTCATCAAGCCCGCCCAGGGCGCCGGCGGCGACGGCATCATGGTCATCGCCGATCGCTTCGAGGGGCGCTTCAAGACCATCTCCGGCAAGATCATCAGCCACGAGGAAATCGAGCACCAGATTTCCAGCATCCTCACCGGCCTCTACTCCCTCGGTGGCCACCGCGACCGGGCGCTGATCGAATACCGGGTCACCCCCGACCCGATCTTCAAGAGCATCAGCTACGAAGGCGTGCCCGACATCCGCATCATCGTGCTGATGGGCTACCCGGTGATGGCCATGCTGCGCTTGCCGACCCGCCAATCCAACGGCAAGGCCAACCTGCACCAGGGCGCCATCGGCGTGGGTGTCGACCTGGCTACCGGCGTCACCCTCAAGGGCACCTGGCTGAACGCCAAGATCACCAAGCACCCGGATACCACCAATGCCGTGGACGGCGTCCAGTTGCCGAACTGGGACGGCTTCATGAAGCTCGCCGCCGGCTGCTACGAACTGTGCGGCCTGGGCTACATCGGCGTGGACATGGTGCTGGACCAGGACAAGGGCCCGCTGATCCTCGAACTCAACGCCCGCCCCGGCCTGAATATCCAGATTGCCAACGACTGCGGCCTGACCCTGCGCACCCACGCAGTGGAAGCCCGCCTGGCGGAGCTGCAGGAAAAAGGCGCGGTGGAAACCGTCGAAGAACGGGTACGCTTCTCCCAAGAACTATTCGGCCACGTTCACCCGGCCGAGGTCTGACCGCCAAGCGGCCGCCCTCCGGCGGCCCCGCCTTCGGGTGTCAAGCCAGAGGAACCGTTGCGCCTATGAGAAGACTCAAAGTCTTTCTCTTACGCAACGTCCTGGCCCCACTGCCGACTCAAGTGCCCACCAAGACTCATGCAAGTCCCAGTGGCGAGATGGTCTCTCGGCCCAATGACCGCTATCGGTCGATTCTGTTGAAAAAGTAGGTTCAGCGACAGCCGGCCGGTCGGATGTGCCTGCTGTCGAAGTGGCTGGAAGCCACTTCAAGTTGCCTTTCGGCGTTTCACTGAGCTTCCTTGCCCAGGTCTGAGGGTTATTTCGAAGGTTTCTGCTCGCCGCAGGCGCACCTATCCATGATCGGTGGCCCGTGAAGTAGCTTGGCCATACGTCTCAGGTTTTGCACGGTCGCTGCCAAGGCGAATTCGTCAGTCCACGCAGTCGTAAACGGTCGAGTTTCATGATCCGTTTGAGGTGGGCGAACAGCATCTCCATCTTCTTCCGTTCGCAACGAGAGAGAGGTATCCCGGCGTCTTGGCGATGCGTCGCGCCACGTCACGGGCCGCTTCATGGATGCTCCGAGCGATCTTGCGGAATGCAGTATTGGGGCAGCACTTCGCTTTCAGCGGGCAGGTGGCGCAGTCGGTTTGTCTGGAGCGGTAGATGATGGTGTTGGCCTTGGTCACCGCGATCTTTGCTGGGTGAAGGTGCGCCATGCACTGCGCAGCGGTTTACCGGCTGGGCAGCGGTATTGATTGGCCTCATGATTCCAGTGGAAGTCATTACTGGGGAGGCTGTCGTCCTTGCGTTCAGTCTTGTCCCACACCGGCACATGCGGCTCGAGGTTCTTCTCTTCGAACATCCAGGCCAGCATCGGCGCAGCGTGACAGCTTAAAATAGAGCGTTGCTGCATGTCGAACCGACGTTCCTATACTCTGCTACCGACCCAGGCTGTGTGAAAACGCTGGCCCCGACTTGAACTCCGCGTTTCTACGTAAATCTGCGAATATTCGGTTAGTGAACAGATCTAGATTTTGCGTAGGAATGAGATATTTGCTCGACTTTTGAACGATTCAGCTGCTCGGCGGCGTTTCAAACAGCCTGGACCCATAGCCGCCCTTCGCAGACGACAGCCCAGGCCAAAAGTGAACGGAGCGAAGACTCCACTCCTCTTCTCGGCCTGGTACGACGTGGGCGCAGCTACTGCACTGCCATATGCAGCTCCAGTGCATCGCTTACACGCCGCGAAGCGTCGGCGCTGACGTGTTCGCCCAGCACTTGGCTCAGCTGGCGAAGTTGCTGTGGCGTAACCCCCGTGTTCATCGCGATGCGTATATGAGCCTGCAGTTGCGGTGTCACGCCCTCCAGCGCAGAAAGCATCGCGACGGTGGCGATTTCCCGGCTTTGCCAATCCAGATTGTCGCGTTCGAAGATGTCGCCAAAGAGATGAGCGCGCAGGTATTCATTGGCGACCGGAGCAAAGTCGAATAACGCACCCTCGACAGGTCCACTGGACAATCTGGTTTGGTTTGCAGTGCCCACCGCCAGCAACTCATCCCCTTTGGGAATCGATTTGCTGGGCTCGCGCCCCGGTTGGTCCACGATTCCTTGTTGCTTGCGAGCCTGTACCACCTTCATCAACTCGCCCAGGGCATTCAGGCTGCGGGGGAAACCCGCGTAGGCGTACAACTGCACCAGTGTCTCGCGTGCTTCGCTGATGGTCAGTCCGGCATCCAGTCCCCGATTAATCGCACGGTTCAGACTTGGGATATCGCCCGCTGCCGCGAGGGCTGCGATGGGTACAATGCTTTCCTGGCGATTGTCGAGCTTCTCACCAGGGAGGGTTGGTTGGTCGTGTTCAACCATGTAGTGGTTCTCCTGTACTGCTAATGTCGGTGTCGTGACGCCCAGCGCGGCAGCCAGGCTCAGAGCAATCCCCAGAATGCGGACAGTCCCGCGCAGATTAGTCAGCTCGCTCAGCGTCGTATTACTGCTCATCGGTGACCTTCTCCATCCGTTCCAGATTCTTTCCACGCCTAGCTGCGATCAAACTGGCTTTCGGTAAACGGGTCGGCGCGGCCACCGTGCAGGGCGATGCGAGCCAGGCCTGCATTGATCTCCTGCAACTCGTCGGCGGTCAGTTGGACACTTGATACCCCGACGTTTTCGATCAGGTGCGGGTATTGCGTGGTGCCAGGGATCGGTACGATCCACGGTCGCTGCGCCATAACCCAGGCGAGGGCGAACTGAGCGGAGGTAGTGTTCTTGCGCCGAGCCCAGTCCCGTGCGAAATGTAGAAGCGGCATGTTGGCTGCCAGGGCGTCGGGCTGGAAACGCGGCAGGTTATGCCGGCGATCAGTCTTGTCGAAACGCTGGCTTGGGTTGACTGCACCGGCAAGAAAGCTCCGAGCAGTTGGGCAGTAGGGAACAAAGCCAATTCCCAGTTCCTCCAGCGTCGAAAATATCCGACTTTCCGGCTCCCGCCACCACATGGCGTATTCGCTCTGAACGGCAGTGACAGGGAGCACTGCGTGGGCTCGGCGGATGGTAGTGGCACTGGCCTCTGAAAGGCCCCAGTGCGTAACCTTGCCCGCCTGGATCAGCTCCTTCACCGTACCCGCAACGTCCTCGATCGGCACGCTGGGGTCGGGGCGATGCTGGTATAGAAGATCGATTCGGTCCGTCTTCAGGCGTTTCAACGAACCGTCTACGGCCCGGCGGATATGCTCAGGGCGGCTATTGAGCGCTGTGGGTCGGCCTTCCTCGACGCCGAAGCCGAACTTGGTAGCAATCACCACCTGGTCGCGGATGGGGCCTAAGGCTTCGCCGACGAACTCTTCACTCAGGTAGGGGCCGTAGACCTCGGCTGTATCGAAGAACGTGACCCCCTGTTCAAAAGCGGCGCGGATGAGCGAAACCATCGCTTTGCGGTCGCGCGGACCTCCACCGTAGTAGCCCACCATCGGCAGGCATCCAAGCCCCATGCTGGAGACTTCCAGCGAGCCGAGTCTACGCGTGCCCATGATTTGCTCCTCAACGGGAACTCCAACTGATGGCGCGCTGCCGCCCCCGGTACTTATCGTTTGTGCTAAGGCATTTTCAGGCCTCCAGAGCGCGCTTGCCGCCAGCAGCAAGCTGGTTCCAGTAACGATGAAATGGCGACGATCCATGGACACCGAATCGTCAGAGGAGAAAGTGCCGGAAATGTGTTCACTCATAAGCTGAAAGGTCCCGGTGACATGTGGGATGGAAAAGGGCTACCAGGCGTAGGCCTGAGGTGCCTCTCCGCCGGGGCCCGGCCAGATTTCTTCCAGGCAACGCACGGTGTCTTCTGACAGCGTGATCGTCGTCGCATGCAGCGCGTCCTGAAGTTGCTCCACGGTGCGGGGGCCGATCAGCGGGGCGGTGACGACGGGGTTGCGCAGCAGCCAGGCCAGCGCGATATCTGCGGGAGCCTCACCCAGGTCCTCACAGAGGCTTTCGAACGCTTCCAACTGCACCCGATGTTGTTCGATGAGGCTCGTGAACGCGGGTCTTGCGCGCCGGCCGCCGGTGGCCTTTTTCAGAACACCGCCCAGCAGGCCGCCGGCAAGAGGGCTCCACGGAATGAGACCGAGCCCGAAATGTCTGCAGGCGGGAATCACCTCCAGCTCCACCGTCCGGGCAGCCAGGTTGTAGAGACTTTGCTCTGCCACCAGTCCAAGGAAGTTGCGGGCACTGGCTATCGACTGCGCGGTGGCGATATCCCAGCCTGCAAAGTTGCTGCTGCCGACATAGAGGACCTTGCCCTGCTGGACGAGAATCTCCATGGCTTGCCAGATCTCTTCCCAGGGCGTGTGACGGTCGATGTGGTGCATCTGGTAAACATCGATGTGGTCCGTCTTCAGCCGACGCAGGCTGTCCTCGCATGCTTTGCGGATGTGGTAGGCCGACAACCGCCGATCGTTCGGCCCCGGCCCCATGGGCTGATAGAGCTTGGTGGCCAGGACGATGCGATCACGTCGGTCTCCCTGTTCAAGCCAGCGGCCAATGATCTTTTCGGAAAGGCCAGAGCCTTGCGGGATGTTCGGTGATTGTTCCGTCCCGTAGACGTCGGCCGTATCGATGAAATTGATGCCTGCCTCGACCGCTTCGTCGAGGATGCGATGGCTCGTCGTCTCGTTGGAGACGTCGCCAAAATTCATGGTGCCCAGGCACAGGCGGCTGACCTTGAGACCTGTTCGGCCGAGATGCGTGTAGTCCATGCATTTGCTCCGTGACGTGATGGCGCCTGTCGGGCGGATTGCTCCGGTCGGCGCAAGTGACCAACGATAGCGCGCGTCGGGGGACTGAATTAGCGGGTTGTTCTTGCACGGACTTGTGAGAAATTCTCATGAGCAGACGTTGAAATGAGGCGGTTTAATGGTTCACCGACTCACGGGCTTTGCCCGGCTGGACCCGGACCGAAAGATTGTCAGAGCGAATACCCTGATTGGAGCGCCAAGCTAGACACCTCGATTTGGAAGGCCTTATGCAAATCCATCGTGCTGATGTTGCTGATCTGATCTACTTCCGGGCCATTGCCCGCCATCGCAGCTTCAGCCGCGCGGCTATCGAGATTGGCGTCAGCGCATCGGCACTGAGCCATGCGTTGAAGGGGCTGGAAAGCAGGCTTGGGGTCCGACTGCTCAACCGGACGACCAAGAGCGTTACGCTGACAACGGCAGGGGAGGCACTCATCGAAGCGATCGGTCAGCCGCTCGAAGCTATCGATGAGGCGTTGGAAACGCTCAACCGGTTTCGCGACACCCCTAGCGGACGGATTCGAATCAATGCAGCTGTCGAGGCGGCCAATCTGCTCCTTGCGCCGATCTTGCCCGGCTTCATGGACCGCTATCCCGACGTCGAACTCGATATCGTGGCCAGCAATCGCCTGGTTGACGTGACCGATGCGGGTTTTGATGCCGGCATTCGGTATGGCGGCACGGTGCCTGAGGATATGGTGGCACGGCGGCTGTCGGCCGACATCCGCTGGGTTATTGCGGCGTCTCCTGATTATCTGGAGCGTAATGGCTCCCCTGAACACCCGGACGATCTGCTCACCCATCGCTGCATTAGCAACCGCCTGGGCGACGACCGGGTTTATCGATGGGAGTTGGAACGCGATGGAGAGGCGCTGCAGATCGCCGTGCCGACCTCCGTGATGGTCGATCACGCGGAGACCGGGTTGGTCGCCGTGCTGGGCGGGGCAGGCTTGATGTATTTCCCGGAGCCTCTGGTTGCGCCCTATGTGAACGCTGGGCGGCTTCGCTTGGTGCTGACTGAATGGGCCCCGCTAGAAGAGGGATTCCACATCTATTATTCAAGTCGCCGGCAACTGCCGACGGGGCTGAAGCTTCTGATTGAATACATCCGAGAAATCAAGCCGCTTGGCTATTAGATGCGCGTCTGCACAAGCCATCTTCCGTTGTAGAGGGAAGATTCAAGCATGACCCATTGTTCTCGTTGGGAAAAACGAGGCTAGAAGCAGAATATGTCGAGTCTATTCTTCGAGCGCCGCAGCGCAACTATCTTCCTACTAGTCGTTATAGTCGCGCTGCTGCCGTTTGGTAATCTTTATGCGCAGGAGCCAAAGATGCTCGTCAGGATCTCTGAAATCGAGATATTCAATCAGTACCTGGAAGAATATCAGCGCATCTTGAACGAAGAGGCCGAAGCCTCCATGCGCCTGGAGCCTGGTTTTCTTTGCATTTTTCCGACCGCACAAAAGGACAATCCGACGCTCATCAGGATTCTGGAAATTTATGCGAACCGCGATGCTTACGATGCGCATATAAAATCGCCCCATTTCCAGAAGTATAAGAGCTCGACGTTGGCCATGGTGAAGTCGTTACGTCTGGTGGACACGGAAGCTTTGAATTCAGAAGCGATGCCGCTGATCTTCAAGAAAATGAGCGAACGACCGTCCGCACCGAACACTGTCCAGCCTTGACGAGTTAATTGCGTTGCGCTTGATCGCTGACTCAGGCAGGGGCCGCCGAGTGGTCTCCGGGCTCGTAATTGCCTGAAGAATAGACGTCCGCCTATGGCCGATTCTGTTGAAAAAGTAGCTGCCACCCCGAGACGCCGGCAGAATTGCTCTGTCAGCGAGCGCGGGGGCGAACAGCATGATGGGACAGTTACCGGGAGGACAGCAGCGACTGTTCTACTCGTTCAACTTAGAAGAGCATGTCCCTCCGCAACACCTCCTGCGCAGCATCGACCAGTGCCTGAATCTCAGTGACCTGCGCGCCCACCTGGCGGATTTCTATAGTCCCATCGGGCGAACCTCGATTGACCCGGAGTTGATGGTGCGCATGCTGGTCGTCGGCTACTGCTATGGTATCCGCTCCGAAAGACGGCTATGCGAAGAAGTGCACCTCCACCTGGCCTACCGTTGGTTCTGCCGGTTGGGTCTGGAGGATGAAGTCCCCAATCACTCGACCTTTTCGAAGAATCGCCACGGCCGCTTCCGTGACAGCGGCCTGTTCCGCTGGTTGTTCAATGAGGTGCTACGACGCTGCATGGCGGCCGGCCTGGTCAAGGGCGAAGGCTTCGCCGTCGACGCCAGCATCATCAAGGCAGATGCCAGCCGGCAACGTGGGGTGGCGGGTGATGAAGTCGATTGGAGTGATCCAACGCTCAGCAGCCGCGCCGTACGCGAGTACCTCGAAGCCCTTGATGAAGAGGCGTTGGCTGAAGCCCTCCCCGAGAAGATTTCACTCACCGATCCGCTGTCTCGTTGGACAGCAGCGCTAGGCGGCCCGGCTTACTTTGCCTTACTCCACCAACTACCTGATCGACACCGAGCACGGCGTGATCATGGATGTAGAAGCGACTCCGGCGCATCGTACCGCCGAGGTCGACTCGACCAGGACGATGGTTGAGCGTGTCGAAGCGCAGTTCGACCTCACACCGGAACGCCTCATCGGTGACCGCCTATGGCACTGCGCCGATGCTGGCCTGGATGTTCGAAGAGAAGAACCTCGAGCCGCATGTGCCGGTGTGGGACAAGACTGAACGCAAGGACGACAGCCTCCCCAGTAATGACTTCCACTGGAATCATGAGGCCAATCAATACCGCTGCCCAGCCGGTAAACCGCTGCGCAGTGCATGGCGCACCTTCACCCAGCAAAGATCGCGGTGACCAAGGCCAACACCATCATCTACCGCTCCAGACAAACCGACTGCGCCACCTGCCCGCTGAAAGCGAAGTGCTGCCCCAATACTGCATTCCGCAAGATCGCTCGGAGCATCCATGAAGCGGCCCGTGACGTGGCGCGACGCATCGCCAAGACGCCGGGATACCTCTCTCTCGTTGCGAACGGAAGAAGATGGAGATGCTGTTCGCCCACCTCAAACGGATCATGAAACTCGACCGTTTACGACTGCGTGGACTGACGGGTGCGACTGACGAATTCGCCTTGGCAGCGACCGTGCAAAACCTGAGACGTATGGCCAAGCTACTTCACGGGCCACCGATCATGGATAGGTGCGCCTGCGGCGAGCAGAAACCTTCGAAATAACCCTCAGACCTGGGCAAGGAAGCTCAGTGAAACGCCGAAAGGCAACTTGAAGTGGCTTCCAGCCACTTCGACAGCAGGCACATCCGACCGGCCGGCTGCCGCTGAACCTATTTTTTCAACAGAATCGGTCATAAGCGGACACCGCACTTGCCTAGGTTCTATACGAAAAGTACTGCCGTAGGCACCGCAGCGTGCAAGCCAGCGTGACCATTGCTGCAAAACTTCTTGCCAGCTTGTCGTAGCGAGTGCCGATCCTTCCAGGGTCCGCGACAAGCCCCTAAAAGAACTGCCTGATCTTGTCCGCCGCTCGGAATGCCCGATAAGACAGGCTGTGTTCAAGACAGCCTCCACACAAGGGGGCCGCCTTCGGCCGGTGCCCCTATTGGCTTGCAGGCGCTTCGAGTGCGGCAATCGGCATGCCTTGAACAGCCTGTCCGACCCGTTCATAGCTTTCGAACCACGGTCTCGTCCGGTGCAAGGGCCTGCCCGCCCTCGGTAAGGGGCGCCATGAAGGGCACCGGCTGCCCGGTCTGCCGGTCCACCAGCAGCGAATGGCGCTCGCCTTCGTCGAACAGGTGCCGCTCGCCCCACTGTCGCAGCGCCACCACCACCGGGAAGAGACTCTCGCCCTTCGCCGTCAGCGCATATTCCTGGTAAGCGGTGCCGTCCGAGGCCGGACGGGTTTCAAGGATGCCCGCCTCCACCAGCCGACGCAGCCGGTCGGACAGGATGTTGCGAGCCACCCCCAAGCCCCGCTGGAAATCGCCGAAGCGGCGCACGCCATCGAAGGCGTCACGCACGATGAGCAATGACCAGCGGTCGCCGATTGCCTCGACGGAGCGGGCGACCGGACAGGGGGACCCTGAATCCAGGGATTGTCGACGAGGCATGGCATTCTCCAGCAAACAGGCAAACAGGCAAACAGGCAAACAGGCAAACAGGCAAACAGGCAAACAGGCAAACAGGTTGCATCCTAAAACTGGTTTCCCTACCCTTCAACAAGTTTCATTTTGAAACCTGATGAAGGAACCGCCCATGCCGTCGTCCACCGTCGTTTCTCCCTTTAACCCTGCTCCGCCTGCGCCCCTTTCTCCAGGGCTGGTGTGGCTCTTCGCCCTGGCCAGCGGGTTGAGCGTGGCCAACGTTTACTATGCCCAGCCCTTGCTGGATGCCCTGGCCAGGGATTTCGCCATTGACCCCGGAGCGGTCGGTGGGGTAATCACCGCGACCCAAGTGGGATGCGCCCTCGCGCTGCTGCTGGTCGTGCCGCTGGGGGACCAGGTGGATCGCCGCCGGCTGATGACCGGCCAGTTACTGGGGCTGGTGGCCGCCCTGTGTGTCGTGGGGCTGGCGGGCACCGCGCCGGTGCTGCTGGCGGGCATGCTGGCGGTGGGGCTGCTGGGCACGGCGATGACCCAAGGGCTGATCGCTTATGCCGCCAGCGCGGCGGCGCCCCATGAGCGAGGGCGGATGGTGGGCGCGGCCCAGGGCGGGGTGTTCATCGGCCTGCTCCTGGCGCGGGTATTCGCCGGCGCCATCGGCGACCTGGCCGGCTGGCGAGGGGTGTACGGCTGTTCCGCCGTGCTGATGCTGGCCCTGGCCTGGCCGCTTTGGCGACGCTTGCCGCCCTTGGCGCCGCCCTCCTCGCCCCTGGGCTATGCCGGCCTGATCGCCTCGATGCTGGACCTGCTGCGCACGGAGCGGGTACTGCGGGTGCGCGGCATGCTGGCCTTGCTGATGTTCGCCGCGTTCAACATCTTCTGGAGCGCCCTGGTGTTGCCCCTGAGCGCGCCGCCCTTCTCCTTGTCCCACACCGCCATCGGCGCCTTCGGCCTGGTGGGCGCCGTCGGCGCGCTGGTCGCCAGCCGCGCCGGACGCTGGGCGGATCGCGGCCATGCCCAACGCACCAGCGCGGCCGCGCTGGGGTGCCTGGTGCTGGCGTGGTGGCCGCTGTCGCTGATGGAACGATCCCTGTGGCCGCTGGCCATAGGCGTCCTGTTGCTGGACCTGGGCGGCCAGGCGCTGCATGTGACCAACCAGAGCCTGATCGTTCGCATCCGCCCCGATGCCCATGGCCGGTTGGTGGGGCTGTACATGCTGTTCTACACGGTCGGCAGCGGGCTGGGCGCCTTCGCCACCACCGCCACCTACGCCCGGGTCGGCTGGCAAGGCGTATGCCTGCTGGGGGCCGCGGTCAGCCTGGCCGCGCTGGCGTTCTGGATGGCGACCGTCCGGCGTGACGGTGCCTGACGAGGGCGGGCAAGGCCGTCCCGCGCGGATCGATCGCCCCCCTGAAAAAGCCCGCGATCCTGGCGGACGCGGGTCTTGCATCGAGGTAACGTCGGGCGGCGCCGTCAGCGACGCTCGCCGCGCAGCAGGTCGCGCGGGACGTACTTGCCCAGCTCGTACTTGCCGATGGCGGCGCGGTGCACTTCGTCCGGGCCGTCCGCCAGGCGCAATGTACGCTGCATCGCGTACATGTAGGCCAGGGGGAAGTCGTTGGAGACCCCGGCGCCACCGTGGAGCTGGATGGCCCGGTCGATCACCCGCAGGGCGACGTTGGGCGCCACCACCTTGATCTGGGCGATCTCGCTCTTCGCCACCTTGTTGCCTGCGACGTCCATCATGTAGGCCGCCTTGAGGGTCAGCAGCCGCGCCATGTCGATGTCCATCCGCGAGTCGGCGATCTTGTCGATGTTGCCGCCCAGTCGCGCCAGCGGCTTGCCGAACGCGGTGCGCTCGACGGCTCGCTTGCACATCAGTTCCAAGGCTCGCTCGGCCATGCCCAGGGAGCGCATGCAGTGGTGGATACGGCCCGGCCCGAGGCGGCCCTGGGCGATCTCGAAGCCGCGCCCCTCGCCCAGCAGGACGTTGTCGTAGGGCACCCGCACATTGTCGAACAGCACTTCGGCATGGCCGTGAGGCGCGTCGTCGTAGCCGAACACCGGCAACGGCCGGAGGATCTTCACTCCGGGCGTGTCGGTGGGCACCAGGATCATCGAGTGCTGCTGGTGGCGCGGCGCATCCGGGTTGGTCAGGCCCATGAAGATCATGATCTTGCAACGCGGGTCGCAAGCGCCCGAGGTCCACCACTTGCGGCCATTGATCACCCACTCGTCGCCGACACGCTCGGCCCGCGCCGCCATGTTGGTCGCGTCGCTGGACGCCACGCCCGGTTCGGTCATGGCGAACGCCGAGCGGATCTCGCCCCGCAGCAGCGGCTCCAGCCACTGGCGCTTCTGCGCCTCGTTGGCGTAGCGCACCAGCACTTCCATGTTGCCGGTGTCCGGCGCGGAGCAGTTGAACGGTTCCGGCCCGAGCAGGGAGCGGCCCATGATCTCGGCGAGCGGCGCGTATTCCAGGTTGGTCAGCCCGGCGCCCTGCTCCGAATCGGGCAGGAACAGGTTCCACAACCCCTCGGCCTTAGCCTTGGCCTTGAGTTCTTCCATGATCGCGGTGGGCTGCCAGCGATCGCCTTCGGCCACCTGGCGCTCGAAGATCGGCTCGGCCGGATAGACGTGCTGATCCATGAACGCGGTGACCCGCTCGCGCAGTTCCTGGACCTTGGGGGAGTAGGCGAAATCCATGAGGTGGCTACCTTTCAGGCTGACGGTGAAGGTGACATTCAAGCTCTGGAATCGATGCTAGAGCAGGGTTTAGGATTTACCTAACCTATTTTCAGCGTGTATTAACATTCATCACCGATATATGATCCCTGGCCCAAGTCCCTCCCGGAGTCGCTCGAATGAATCTGAACAAGGTCGATCTCAACCTCTTCATCGTCTTCGACGCGATCTACACCGAGGCCAACCTGACCCGGGCCGGGCAGATCGTCGGGATCACCCAGCCGGCGGTGTCCAACGCCCTCGCCCGTCTTCGGGAGACCTTCAACGACCCCCTCTTCGTGCGCACCGCCCAGGGCATGGTGCCCACTCCCATGGCGCAGAACATCATCGGCCCGGTGCGCAACGCCCTGCAGTTGCTGCGCGTGTCGGTGCAGGAAAGCCGGACGTTCAACCCCCTGCAAGCCAACAAGACCTATCGCATCAGCATGACCGACCTCACCGAGGCGGTGGTCCTGCCGCCGCTGTTCCAGCGGCTGCGGCGCCTCGCCCCCGGGGTGCAGATCGAGAGTTTCCTGGCCAAGCGCCGGGAGACCACCAAGGAACTGGCGGCCGGTCGCCTGGACTTCGCCGTGGATGCCCCGCTCAACACCGACCCCCAGGTGCGCCACGTCAAGCTCATGGAGGACCGCTACGTCTGCGCCATGCGCAAGGGCCACCCCTTGGCCAAGGACAAGCTGAGCCTCGAGGAATACCTGTCCCTGACCCACATCCACATATCCAGCCGCCGCAGCGGCCTGGGCTACATCGACCTGGCCTTGGGCAAGATGGGCATCCAGCGGCGCATCGCCCTGCGCTCCCAGCACTACCTGATGGCCTCCACCGTGATGCACAACACCGACATGGCGATGACCGTGCCGGAACGCTTCGCCCGCCGCCACGACCTGCACTATGTGACGCTGCCGGTGAACGACGTGCCCGCCCTGGAAACCCACCTGTACTGGCACGAGAGCACCGACCAGGACCCGGCGAACCGCTGGATGCGCGAGCAGATCATCGAGATCAGCCAGCAGGCCGTGGCCCGGGAGAGCCGCCTGGCGGACGGCTCCCCGGCCTGACTCAGGCGGACGGCTCGGTGGCGGCCTGGGCCTTGGCCTTTTCCTGGTTACGTAGCAGGAAGCGCTGGATCTTGCCGCTGGGGGTCTTGGGCAGCTCCTCGACGAACTCCACTTCACGCGGGTAGGCGTGGGCCGACAGGCGCTGGCGCACGTGCCGCTGGAGCGCCTCGGCCAGCTCCGGCCCGGCTTCGTAGCGCTCGCCCAGGACCACGAATGCCTTCACCAGCTCGGTCCGCTCCGGGTCGGGCTTGCCCACCACGGCGGCCTCGACCACGGCGGGGTGCTCGATCAGCGCGCTTTCCACGTCGAACGGCCCGATCCGGTAGCCGGAGGTGGTGATGACGTCATCGGAACGCCCGATGAAGCTGATGCTGCCGTCCTCGTTCGCCTCCACAGTATCGCCGCTCAGGTAGTAATCCCCGACGAATGCCGAGGTCGGCACCCCGTGATAGCCGGCGAACCAGAACATCGGCGAGCGACGCCGGTCCAGGGCGAGGATGCCGGGCGTGCCGACGGGCAGCTCCTCCAGGCTTTCCGGGTCGACTACCACGACCCGGTGCCCCGGACTGGGGAAGCCGGCGGCGCCGATCCGCACCGGGTGGGCCAGGGCGTGGTGGTTGCATAGCACCATGCCCATCTCCGTCTGCCCGTAGTGGTCGTGGATGGGCGCGTCGAGACGCTCGGCGAACCAGCGGATCACCTCCGGCGTCAACGGCTCGCCGGCGCTGCTCACCACCCGCAGGCGCCCCGCCAGTGCCCGCGCCGCGGCGTCGCCGGCCGCCATCAGCAGGCGGAACGCCGTGGGCGAGCCGGCCAGGTTGTCGATGCCGTAACGCTGCACGATGCGCGTGGTGCTCTCCAGGGTGAAGGGACCATCGTAGAAGGTGATGGGGTGCCCCAGGGCCAGCGGGCCGGTGAGCCCGTAGTAAAGGCCATAAGCCCAGCCGGGGTCGGCCAGGTTCCAGAACGCGTCCTCGGGGCGCAGGTCAACCGCGTCGCGCATATAGGCCATGAAGGCGGCGATGGCGTTCAGCGGCACCTCCAGCGGCTTCGCCGGGCCGGTGGTCCCGGAGGTGAACATCAGCAGGAAGGGATCGTCGACGCGCCGGGGCTGCGCGTCGTAGCGTGGCTCGCTGCGGGCCAGCTCAGCCCAGAATCCGTAGTCGCCCCGGCGCACGCCTTCGCCGCGCGGGCCGCCCACCGTCACGACGAGGGGGCAAACCTCCAGCTCATCGAGCTTGTCGCGCTGGGCGCCGTTGGTAACCAGCACCTTGCTGCCGGCGGTGCGCACCCGGTGCTCGATGGCCTTGGGGCCGAAGGCGGTGAACAGCGGCTGGTAGACCGCCCCCAGGCGCCAGGTGCCGAGCACGGCGATCAGCAGTTCCGGCGTGCGTGGCAGCAGCCCGGAGACGCGGTCGCTGGGGCCGACCCCCAGGCTGGCGAGAAAGCCGGCGAAGCGCGCGGACTGCTCGCGCAGCTCGGTGAAGGTGTGGACGGAGCGGCTGCCGTCGCTGCCTTCCCAGTACAAGGCGATGCGCCCCGGCAGCGCATGGCGGTCGCAGCATTCGACGCAGGCATTGAGGGCCTCGGCGTCGCCCGAGAGGTCGGCCGCCAGCGTGGCGGCATGGTCGAAACCGGCGTAGGTGGAGAAATAGTCGCGCATGGAAAGCTCCTGTGAGGTGAGGGGTGAAAGGCGCCCGGGCGCCCGTCGAATCGCCTGGCCGCCTCAGGGCCCGGCGGCGTCGCCGCACAGTTCGGCGATGCTGATCTCGCGCATGCGGAATTTCTGCACCTTGCCGGTCACCGTCATGGGGAACTCGTCCACTACCTTGAAATACCGGGGCGTCTTGAAATGGGCGATGCGCTCGCGGCTCCAGGCGCGCAGCTCCGCGTCGCTGGCCTGGTGACCGGGGTGGAACTTGATCCAAGCGACGATTTCCTCGCCGTACTTGGCGTCGGGTATGCCGATCACCTGCACGTCGGCCACCGCCGGATGGGTGAAGAAGAATTCCTCCAGTTCCCTCGGGTAAATGTTCTCCCCGCCCCGGATGATCATGTCCTTGCTGCGTCCGACGATCCGCACGTAGCCGTCCTCGTCCATCAGCGCGAGGTCGCCGGTGTGCATCCAACCCGCCTCGTCGAGCACGGCGGCGGTGGCCTCGGGGTCGTCCCAGTAGCCGAGCATCACGCTGTAGCCCCGGGTGCACAGCTCGCCCACCTGGCCGCGTGGCAGAATCGCCCCGTCGCGGTCGACGATGCGGTTCTCCAGGTGCGGCTGGGTGCGGCCGACGCTGGACACCCGCCGTTCGAGACTGTCCTCGGGGCCCGTCTGCAGCGAAACCGGGCTGGTCTCGGTCATGCCATAGGCGATCTGCACCTCGGCCATGTGCAGCTCGGCGATCACCCGCTTCATCACCTCGATGGGGCACGTGGCGCCCGCCATGATCCCGGTACGCAGGCTGGACAGGTCGAACGCGCCGAGGCGCGGGTGATCCAGCAGGGCGATGAACATCGTCGGCACGCCATGCAAGGCGGTGGCCCGCTCCTCGGCGACCGCCGCCAGGGTCGCCTCCGGCTCGAAGGCCGGCGCCGGGTAGATCATCGTCGCGCCATGGGTGAGGCAGGCCAGGTTGCCCATGACCATGCCGAAACAGTGGTACAGCGGCACCGGGATCACCAGCCGGTCACGCTCGCTCAGCCCCAGGCTTTCGCCGACCAGGTAGCCGTTATTGAGGATGTTGCGGTGGCTGAGGGTCGCCCCCTTGGGAAAGCCGGTAGTGCCGGAGGTGTACTGGATGTTGATGGGCTGATGCGGCGCCAGTCGGGCCTGGCGCGCCCGCAGGCGCTCGGGGGCGACCGTGTCGCCACGGGCCTGCAGGTCGACCCAGGGAAGGAACCCCGCCGGTGGCGCCTCCGCCAGACTGACGATTCCGCGCAGCGCCGGCAGGCGCTGGCTGGACAGGGCACCCGGGACGCCGTCCGACAGTTCCGGCAGCAGGTCCAGCAGCATCGCCTGGTAATCGGAGGTCTTGAACGCCTCGGCGCAGATCAGCCAGCGGCAGCCGGACTTCGACAGGGCGTACTCCAGCTCGCCGAGCCGGTAGGCGGGGTTCACGTTCACCAGTACGGCGCCGATCTTCGCCGTGGCGAACTGGGCGATGCACCATTCGGCGCAGTTCGGTGACCAGATACCGACCCGGTCCCCTTGCTCCAGCCCCAGCGCCAGCAATCCACGGGCGCAGCGGTCCACCGCGTCGCCCAACTGGCGCCAGTCGTAGCGCAGGTTCTGATGCCGGACGATCAAGGCTTCGCGTCCGGCATGGCGCGCCACCGCCTCGTCGAACGCCTGGCCGAGGGTCATGTCCAGCAGGGACGGGTCCTGACGGCCCCGGGTATGGCTGAGCGCATTCATGAAAACTCCCTTCTTGTCTTTATTGTCAGGGCACGCGACCGCCCGGTATTCACCTTAGCAGTCGGTTCTACGGCCACGGGCATGCACACCCGGCATCCGTTGGTCTGATGGCGCTCAGCCGGTAATCGATTCCTTTACAGCGCCGATTGTTGACAGTCTCGCGCCATCAGCTTTACGTTAACGTAAAGGTAAAACACATGAGCATGCAATGCCCACGACCTACAGCATTTCCGACTTAGCCCGAGAACTGGACATCACCACCCGGGCGATCCGCTTCTACGAGGAGCAGGGCCTCTTGGCGCCAGAGCGGCGCGGCCAGGAGCGTGTCTACAGTCCCAAGGACCTGGTGACCCTGAAGCTCATCCTGCGCGGCAAGCGCATCGGCTTTTCCCTCGCCGAGTGCAAGGAGCTGATCGAGCTGTACGACCCCAGCGGCGGCAACCGCAAGCAACTGGAAGCCTTCATGGCCAAGATCGCCGAGCGGCGGTTGCAGCTCGCCCAGCAACTGCTGGACATCGAACAGATGCAGTTGGAACTCGACACCGCCGAAGAACGCTGCCAGGCCGCCCTGGCCGAAGCCCCCCATTGACACCGCACGGCGGCGCCCCGCGCGCGCCCTCACAACGACAACAGGTGATTCCATGAGCTACCCGTCCCTCAATTTCGCCCTGGGCGAGACCCTCGATATGCTCCGCGAACAGGTGCGCGCCTTCGTCGCCCGCGAACTGGCGCCCCGCGCCGCGCAGATCGATCACGACAACGCGTTCCCCATGGACATGTGGCGCAAGCTCGGCGAGATGGGCCTTCTCGGCATCACCGTGGACGAGGAATATGGCGGCGCCGGCCTGGGCTACCTGGCCCATGTCATCGCCATGGAGGAAATCAGCCGGGGCTCCGGCTCGGTGGCCCTCTCCTACGGCGCCCACTCCAACCTCTGCGTCAACCAGATCAAGCGCAACGGCAACGCCGAGCAGAAGACTCGCTACCTGCCCAAGCTGATCAGCGGCGAACACATCGGCGCCCTGGCCATGAGCGAGCCCAATGCCGGCTCCGACGTGGTCTCCATGAAGCTGCGCGCCGAGAAGCGCGGCGACCGCTTCGTACTCAACGGCAGCAAGACCTGGATCACCAACGGCCCGGATGCCCACACCTACGTCATCTACGCCAAGACCGAGCCGGAAAGGGGCGCTCACGGCATCAGCGCCTTCATCGTCGAGCGGGACTGGAAGGGTTTCAGCCGCGGCGGCAAGTTCGACAAGCTGGGCATGCGTGGCTCCAATACCTGTGAGCTGTTCTTCGACAATGTCGAGGTGCCGGAAGAAAACCTGCTGGGCACGCTCAACGGCGGCGTGCGGGTATTGATGAGCGGGCTGGACTACGAGCGCGTGGTGCTCTCCGGTGGCCCGGTGGGCCTGATGCAGGCCTGCATGGACGTGGTGGTGCCTTATATCCACGACCGCAAGCAGTTCGGCCAGAGCATCGGCGAGTTCCAACTGGTCCAGGGCAAGGTAGCCGACATGTACACCCAGCTCGCCGCCAGCCGCGCCTACCTCTATGCCGTGGCCCAGGCCTGCGACCGCGCCGAGACCACCCGCAAGGACGCCGCCGGGGTGATTCTCTACACCGCCGAGCGCGCCACCCAGATGGCGCTGGACGCCATCCAGATCCTCGGCGGCAACGGCTACATCAACGAATTCCCCACCGGCCGCCTGCTGCGCGACGCCAAGCTCTACGAGATCGGCGCCGGCACCAGCGAAATCCGCCGCATGCTGATCGGCCGCGAGTTGTTCAACGAAACCCGCTAATGCCGCGCCGTTACCGACACGGGAGAATCGCGCGATGAAAAGCACCGAACGCTTCGGCAACCGCGTGGGGGCCTACGACACGGGCCGCCCGCGCTACCCGGCGGCCTTGGTGGACGCACTGGCCGACGGCCTGCCGGCCGGCGCCACGATCGCCGACATCGGCTCAGGCACCGGATTGCTCAGCCGCCCCTTCGTCGAGCGTGGCCTGCGCGTGCTGGCCGTGGAACCCAACGAACCGATGCGCCGGGCGGCGGAAGCCAGCCTGGAGCGGCTCCCCGGCTTCACCAGCCTCGACGGCACCGCCGAAGCCACTGGCCTGGAAGCGGCCAGCGTCGACCTGATCGTCGTCGGCCAGGCGTTCCACTGGTTCGACCGCGCCGCCGCGCGCCGGGAGTTCGCCCGCATCCTCAAGCCCGGCGCCTCGGTGGCCTTGGTGTGGAACGACCGCCTCTCCGATAGCAGTCCGTTCATGGGCGACTACGAAGCCCTGTTGCGACGCTTCGGCACCGATTATGCCCAAGTGGAACACCGCAACCTGCGACCGGCCCAGCTATCGCGCTTCTTCGGCGAGCAGGGCTGCCGGTTGCGGGCGTTCGACAACCCCCAGTGGCTGGACTGGGACGCGCTACAGGCGCGCCTGAACTCCTCCTCCTACGTTCCCGAGCCGGGCCACCCCGAGCATGCCCCGATGCTGGCGCACCTGCGCCAGTTGTTCGATCGCCACCAGCAGGAAGGTCGCGTGCGCTTCGACTACGACACCCTGCTCTACCTCGCCCCCTTGAGCCGAGAGACCCCATGACCATCCTGTCCACCTCCCTCAATCCGCGTGCCGCCGACTACCAGGCCAACGCCGCGCGCATGCGGGAACAAGTCGCCGCCCTGCGCGACCTGCTCGCCCGGGTGCGCGAAGGCGGCGGGCCCAAGGCCCAGGAACGCCACACCGCCCGTGGCAAGCTGTTGCCCCGTGAGCGCATCGACCAGTTGCTGGACCCCGGCTCGCCCTTCCTGGAGATCGGCCAGTTGGCCGCCCACGAGGTATACGGCGAGGAGGTGCCGGCCGCCGGCGTGATCGCCGGCATCGGCCGGGTCGAGGGCGTCGAGTGCATGATCGTGGCCAACGACGCCACGGTGAAGGGCGGCAGTTACTACCCGCTGACCGTGAAGAAACACCTGCGCGCCCAAGCCATCGCCCGGGAAAACCGCCTGCCGTGCATCTACTTGGTGGACTCCGGCGGCGCCAACCTGCCGCGCCAGGACGAAGTGTTCCCCGACCGCGAGCACTTCGGCCGGATCTTCTTCAACCAGGCCACCCTGAGCGCCCAGGGCATCCCGCAGATCGCCGTGGTGATGGGCTCGTGCACCGCCGGCGGCGCCTACGTGCCGGCCATGTCCGACGAAACCGTGATGGTGCGCAACCAGGCCACCATCTTCCTCGCCGGCCCGCCCCTGGTGAAGGCCGCCACCGGCGAGGTGGTGAGCGCCGAGGACCTGGGCGGCGCCGACGTGCATTGCAAGACCTCCGGGGTGGCCGACCACTACGCCGAGGACGATGCCCATGCCCTGGCCATCGCCCGCCGCTGCATCGCCCACCTCAACTGGCGCAAGCAAGGCCGCCTGGAAACCCGCCTCCCGCTGCCGCCGCGCTACGCCGCCGAGGAGCTGTACGGGGTGATTCCGGCGGACCCGAAGCAGCCGTTCGACGTGCGCGAGGTGATCGCGCGGCTGGTGGACGACAGTGCCTTCGATGAATTCAAGGCACTGTTCGGCACCACCCTGGTGTGTGGTTTCGCCCACCTGCACGGCTACCCGGTGGCGATCCTCGCCAACAACGGCATCCTCTTCGCCGAGGCGGCGCAGAAAGGCGCCCACTTCATCGAGCTGGCCTGCCAGCGCGGCATCCCGCTGCTGTTCCTGCAGAACATCACCGGCTTCATGGTGGGCCAGAAGTACGAGGCCGGCGGCATCGCCAAGCATGGCGCCAAGCTGGTCACGGCCGTGGCCTGCGCGCGGGTGCCGAAGTTCACCGTGATCATCGGCGGCAGCTTCGGCGCCGGTAACTACGGCATGTGCGGCCGCGCCTACGATCCCCGCTTCCTGTGGATGTGGCCCAACGCTCGGATCGCGGTGATGGGCGGCGAACAGGCCGCCGGGGTGCTCGCCCAGGTCAAGCGCGAGCAGGCCGAACGGGCCGGCCAGGCGTGGAGCGCCGACGAGGAGGCCCAACTGAGGCAGCCGATCCTCGACCAGTACGAGCGCCAGGGGCATCCCTACTACTCCAGCGCCCGGCTGTGGGACGACGGTGTGATCGATCCGGCGCAGACCCGCGAGGTCCTCGCCCTCGCCTTATCCGCCTCCCTCAACGCGCCCATCGAGCCGACCACGTTCGGCGTGTTCCGCATGTGATCGCGCCCCTTTCATCGCACCGGCGCGCACCGCGCGCCCTGAAGACGACCATGACTGCCTTCGACACCATCCAGCTGGACATCGACCCCCGGGGCATCGCCACCCTCTGGCTGAACCGCCCGGACAAGAACAATGCGTTCAACGCGGGCATGATCCGCGAGCTGATCCTCGCCCTGGACACCGTGCAAACCAACCGCGACCTGCGCTTTCTCATCCTGCGCGGACGCGGCCGGCATTTCTCCGCCGGCGCCGACCTGGCCTGGATGCAGCAATGCGCCGAGCTGGACTACACCACCAACCTGGACGACGCCCGGGAACTGGGCGAACTGATGCACAACCTGTATCAACTGAAGGTGCCCACCCTGGCGGTGGTACAGGGCGCCGCGTTCGGCGGGGCGCTCGGCCTGATCGCCTGCTGCGACATGGCCATCGGCGCCGAGGATGCCCAGTTCAGCCTTTCCGAGGTCCGCATCGGCCTGGTGCCGGCGGTGATCAGCCCCTTCGTGGTGCAGGCCATCGGCGAGCGCGCCGCGCGCCGCTACGCGCTCACCGCCGAGCGCTTCGACGGCCACTGCGCCCGGCGCCTGGGGCTGCTCGCCGAGTGCTACCCGGCGGGCGAACTGGACGCCGCCGTGGACCGCTGGGTGGAAACCCTCTGGTTGAACAGCCCCCAGGCCATGCAAGCCTGCAAGGACCTCTTGCGCGAGGTGGGCAGCGGCGACCTGTCGCCGGCCTTGCGCCGCTACACCGAGACCGCCATCGCCCGCATCCGGGTCAGTCCGGAGGGCCAGGAAGGGCTTCGCGCCTTCCTCGACAAACGCAAGCCGGCCTGGCAGGAGGGCACCCCATGAGCGACTCGATACAGCAATGCCCGGCACGACTGGATACCCTGCTGGTGGCCAACCGGGGCGAGATCGCCTGCCGGGTGATGCGCACCGCCAAGGCCTTGGGGCTGACCACCGTCGCGGTGCACAGCGCCATCGACCGCGACGCCCGTCACGCGCGCGAAGCGGACATGGCCGTGGACCTGGGCGGCGCCAAGCCGGCGGACAGCTATTTGCAAGTGGACAAGCTGATCGCCGCGGCCCGGGAAACGGGCGCCCAGGCGATCCACCCGGGTTATGGCTTCCTCTCGGAGAATGCCGGCTTCGCCCGGGCGGTCGAGGACGCCGGGCTGATTTTCCTCGGTCCGCCCGCCTCCGCCATCGACGCCATGGGCAGCAAGTCCGCCGCCAAGGCCCTGATGGAAACCGCCGGGGTGCCCCTGGTGCCTGGCTACCACGGCGAGGCCCAGGACCTGGACACCTTCCGCGCCGCCGCCGCCCGCATCGGCTACCCGGTGTTGCTCAAGGCGGCGGCCGGCGGCGGCGGCAAGGGCATGAAGGTGGTGGAGAGCGAGGCCGGCCTGGGCGAGGCCCTGGAATCGGCGCGCCGCGAGGCCCAGTCGTCCTTCGGCGATGCGCGCATGCTAGTGGAAAAGTACGTCCTCAAGCCGCGCCACGTGGAAATCCAGGTATTCGCCGATCGTCATGGCAATTGCCTGTACCTCAACGAACGGGACTGCTCCATTCAGCGTCGCCACCAGAAGGTGGTCGAGGAAGCTCCGGCGCCGGGACTTTCCCCCGCGTTGCGCCAGGCCATGGGCGAGGCGGCGGTGAAGGCCGCCCAGGCCATCGGCTACGTGGGTGCCGGCACCGTGGAATTCCTGCTGGACGAGCGCGGCGCGTTCTTCTTCATGGAGATGAACACCCGCCTGCAAGTGGAGCATCCGGTCACCGAGGCCATCACCGGTCTCGACTTGGTGGCCTGGCAGATCCGCGTGGCTCGGGGCGAGCCGCTGCCCCTGCGCCAGGAGCAGGTGCCGCTGAATGGCCATGCCATCGAAGTGCGGCTGTACGCCGAGGACCCGGATAATGACTTCCTGCCGGCCACCGGCACCCTGCGGGTCTACCGCGAGCCGGCCCCGGGGCCGGGGCGCCGGGTGGACAGCGGGGTCGTCGAGGGCGACGATGTCTCGCCCTTCTACGATCCGATGCTGGGCAAGCTGATCGCCTGGGGCGAGAACCGCGAGGAAGCGCGCCAGCGCCTGCTGGCGATGCTCGGCGAAACCCGGGTCGGCGGCGTATGCACCAACCTGGCGTTCTTGCGCCGGGTGCTGGCCCACCCAGCCTTCGCGGCGGCGGAGCTGGACACCGGTTTCATCGCTCGCCACCAGCCGGACCTGCTGCCGCCGTCGTCGGAACTTTCCGAGGCATTCTGGCAGGCTGCGGGCCGGGCGTTCCTTGCCAGCGAACCGCCGCGATGCCGGAGCGACGATCCCCATTCGCCCTGGAACGCCGGAGATGGCTGGCGCGCCGGTGGCGCCGCGAGCCGAGCCCTCACCCTGGTGTGCCGCGAAGAGCGACGGCGCGTGACGCTCGAACCGCGTGGCGACGGCCCGCGCCAAGCCAAGCACGCCACTCGCCAGGGCGACACCCTGTATTTGGATTGGCAGGGCGAGACCCTCGCGGTCACCCGCTTCGACCCCATCGCGGCGGCGGATGCCAGCCATGCCCAGCAGGGTGGCCTGCACGCCCCCATGAACGGCAGCATCGTCCGCGTGCTGGTGGAGGCCGGCCAGGCGGTGGAAGCCGGGACCGCCCTGGTGGTGCTGGAAGCCATGAAGATGGAGCACAGCATCCGCGCGCCCCATGCCGGCGCGGTGAAAGCGCTGTATTGTCGCGAGGGGGACATGGTGAGCGAAGGCGCCGTGCTGGTGGAACTGGACGAAGCCGCCGACTGACACCCGGGCCCGGCGGCGGAAACCCTGCCGCCAGGCCCGCCCTTCCCTTTCATCGAATCGCCAGCCAAGAGGAACCCCCATGTCGCTGCCCCACAAGGTCCGCCTGGTCGAGGTCGGACCGCGCGACGGTCTGCAGAACGAGAAACAACCCATTGGCGTGGCCGACAAGGTACGGCTGGTGGACGACCTGTCCGCCGCCGGGCTGGCCTACGTGGAAGTGGGCAGCTTCGTCTCGCCCAAATGGGTGCCGCAAATGGCCGGCAGCGCCGAGGTATTCGCCGCTATCCAGCGGCGGCCCGGCGTGACCTACGCGGCGCTGACCCCCAACCTCAAGGGCCTGGAGGCGGCGCTGGAGGCCGGCGTCGAAGAAGTGGCGGTATTCGCCGCCGCCTCCGAGGCGTTCTCCCAGCGCAACATCAATTGCTCCATCGCCGAAAGCCTGGCGCGCTTCGCCCCGGTGATGGAATTGGCCCGCGCCCGCCAAGTGCGGGTCCGCGGCTACGTGTCCTGCGTGCTGGGCTGCCCCTATGAAGGGGATGTGGCACCGGAGCGAGTCGCCGAGGTGGCGCGGGAGCTGGCCGACATGGGCTGCTACGAGGTCTCCCTGGGAGACACCATCGGCACTGGCACCGCCGGGGCGACCCGCCGGTTGTTCGAGGTAGTGGGCCGGACCGTGCCCCGCGAGCGCCTTGCCGGCCATTTCCACGACACCTATGGCCAGGCGCTGGCCAACGTCTATGCCGGCCTGCTGGAAGGCATCGCGGTGTTCGACGCCTCGGTGGCCGGCCTGGGCGGTTGCCCCTACGCCAAGGGCGCCACGGGCAACGTCGCCACCGAGGACGTGGTGTACCTGTTGCAGGGTCTGGGTATCGAGACCGGCATCGACCTGCAAGCGCTGGTCGCCGTCGGCCAACGCATCTGCGAGGTGGTCGGCCGGGACAACGGCTCGCGGGTGGCCCGTGCGCTACAGGCCCGCGCCGGCTGAAGGGCCGGGTGGCCGAATCCCCGGGGAGCTTCGGCCACGCCCGTCTCAAGGCTGGATCGGCGGAAAATACGCCAGGGTGTTGCCCAGGGCCCAGAGCAGCACCAGCACCAGCGGGATATGCACCAGCAACTGCACGAAGGAAAAGCCGATCAGGTCCCGTGCCTTGAGCCCCAGCACGCCCAGCAGCGGCAGCATGTAGAACGGATTAATCAAGTTCGGCAACGCCTCGGCGGCGTTGTAGATCTGCACCGCCCAGCCCAAGTGGTAGTGCATGTCGTTGGCCACTTGCATCACATAGGGCGCCTCGATGATCCATTTTCCGCCGCCGGAGGGAATGAAGAACCCCAGCACGGCGGAATAGACCCCCATCAGCAAGGCATAGGTGTCGTGGGTGGCGATCTGGGCGAAGAAAGTGGAAATATGGTGGGCCAAGGTCTGGCCGTCGCCGCCCGCCACCTTGGTCAGGATCGCCGCGATGGAGCCGTACAAAGGGAACTGGATCATCACCCCGGTGGTGGCCGGCACCGCCCGCGCCACCGCGTCGAGGAAGCTGCGCGGGCGCCAATGCAGCAGCGCCCCGGCCATCAGGAACAGCAGGTTGTAAGTGTTCAGGCCGGAAATCGCCTCGATGGCCGGCTTGCTGGCGAATTCCTGCATCAGCCAACCGGCGGCGAGCAGCGCCAGCAGGACGATCAGCACCGGGCTGTGCTCCAGCCATTCGCCGGGGCGGGTCGGCCGGGCCGGCGGGTCGGCGCGGAAACTCACGTCGACGCCACAGGCGCGGGCGTCCCGCGCGGCGGCGGCGCCGGGTGCGGTGACGTAGGCGATCGCCAGGGACACCACGATCAGCGCCAGCAGCATCGCGCCGGATTGCCAGAGGAAGATGGTCTCGGTGAACGGGATCACCCCGGTGATGGACAGGATCGACGGCGGCAGGCTGGCCGGGTTGGCCTGCAACTGGGCCGCCGAGGACGACAGGCCCAGCGCCCACACCGCGCCCAGCCCCAGGTAGGCGGCGGCGCCAGCGGCGCGGTAATCCATCTTCAGCGACTCGCGCCGGGCCAGGGCCCGCACCAGCAGGCCGCCGAACACCAGGCTCAGGCCCCAGTTCAGCAGCGAGGCGAGCATCGAGATCAACGCCACCCAGCACACCGCCGAGCGGCCGTTTTTCGGAACCCGTGCCAGCAGGTCGATGAGCCGCGAGGCCGGTCCGGAACTGGCGACCACGTAGCCGCCGATCACCACGAAGGCCATCTGCAGGGTGAAGGGAATCAGGCTCCAGAAGCCGTCGCCGAAAGCCTTGGCGGTTTCTCGCGGCGAGGCGCCGAAGCCCAGGGCGCCCAGCGCCACCACCAGCACCGCCACGGCGGCGAAGACCCAGGAATCGGGGAACCAGCGTTCCGCCCAGTTCGAACAGCGCATTGCGAACCGCGCGAAGCGGCTTTCTTCGATCGGTGTGGCCATGGGGCTACCCTCGTGTTTGTTATTGTTGTCGATGCGCGCGGCACGATGTCCGGCGCGACCCTCTCACGCCGCGACGGCGGGTCCTTCGCAGGCCCGCCGTCCCGGGTGTCATCGTGGTTCTCCTAAAGCGTTGGGGTACCCGCCGGGCACCGCCGAAGGAGCCTCCCGTCCCCCTCGAAGAGGCGTCTGGCCGACGCCCCGGTCACCGGCTCAGCGTTCGATGGCCAGGGCGACGCCCTGTCCGCCGCCGATGCACAGGGTCGC
>DAMBWF010000026.1:0-5347 GCA_032052615.1 Pseudomonadaceae bacterium | reverse complement strand
CCAATACCTCACGAGGCTGCACGGTGTGATAGCGCTGCGAGACCACCGACAGCGGGGCCTTGGTGTCAGAACGGAACAGCACCTTCTGTTCGGGGAAGGAGTGGATCGCGACCAGGTGGCCGACCGCATCCGACTTGAAATGCACGGGGCTTTCCAGGATCTGCCAGTCCATGCCGGCTTCGCGTTGCCAGACTTCGATAGGCTGTTTCTGGGTGAGCTGATTGCCCAGGCCATGCCACGGGGTAGCGCCAGCGTAGGCCATGGTTTCGACGAGATGAGCCATTTGGATGATTCCTTTGGGTACAAGTCGGCATAAAGCGCTGCGCGAGGCGCAGCACCGACCGGCGATTGAAATGAGAAGTGGGTGAGAGCCGATCAGGCCGGCAGATTGAAGCGATGACCGCAGAGCAGGCAGAGGTTGTGGGCCAGGACGTGGCGGTCGAGCGACTCACCGAGCTGCGCGCCGAGCGCACAGCCACCTACCCCGCCGGCCAGGCCGCCGAGGATGGCGCCGGAGACCGAGCCTAGCGTGATGCCGACAGGGCCGGCGAATGCCCCGATAGCTGCGCCAGCCTGACTGCCTGCGAGGGCAGTGCTGACGCCACGCGCAACACCGCCGACGGTGCCGACGGTGGCGCCGAGTTTCATTGCATGGTGGAAGGACGCAATTTTGGGGGAGTGACAGCGGGGGCACTGCAATGACATGGGGAAAACCTCCTTGGTGGCTATGTCATGGCAGTTATGTAGGGCTGAGATTTTTTTGAGTTGAATGGCTGCGTTTCAGCGACTAATCCTGGGGGCATCAGGTTGCAATTGGACGGTCGCAACAGGTGGAAACCGGCCGCAAGCGGACATTCACTACCGGCAGGCTCACAAGCCAGACATCAGTTCCTGTAATAGCCCCCCCTCTCTCTGAGGTGCCAGGTAGTAAACCCACCGCGTGGGCCGGCGCAAAGGTGCTGTTACCGCACAGGCAATCGCTACTGCTTCCGATACCTGCTCCGGATGAGCCGCTTGCGAAGCATCGGCAAAGTAAGCAGTGCGCCTCCTAGATCGCTACGACAATGTAAGCTTTTCTGAGGAGTAGTGGCATTGTAAGATCAGTGCAGAAGGGGCAGGTTTCTCCTCTCGTTTATTCGAGGGCGGTTCTGATAATTAATAGCTTCGGCTGTTGGGCTAAAACCCCACTGATCCCACCAGGGATGTTCAAAGGTTACTCAAATCATCCTGCCTCTTCCCCAAATCCCATGGAGATGTACGTGTGAAGGACAGCATCTGGTTCAGCTATAAGGCCCGCATTCAGGCTCATAACCGCTTAGATTGGCTGGATTTTCACTCGCAGATGCTGCTGGTGTGGTACGCAATACTCAGCGCGACTCTGGGCATACTGACCATTCGCTACGAACATCTCCTCGGCCCCGATACCGACATGATGGCAACTGTACTTTCCATCGCTTTACTTGGTGTCTCGCTCGCCGTGACAAACCGAGATTTCCGGGTACGGGCCATGCTCATGCGCAGAAATTACCTGCAACTGCAGGCCTTGTACCGGGAGCTTTCCTCGGGCGCCGCCCCGACCCCAGTGCAAACGAAGCAATATGACGAGCTGCTCGCCGAGTGTGAAAATCACAGAGAAATCGACGATCGAATCGCGCGTGTATTTGCATCAGGGCTTACTAGTCGGAATCCGACTGTGTTTGAGAACTGTTATGCCATATCCTGGCTCGCTGCTCGCCTAGTCATCACCGCCGCCCTATACGCACTTCCACTTGCCGTGGGCATCCTGACCTGGATGAGCTAATGAGCGCCGCACGTAGCTTCAAGAAGCATTTTGCTCGCAAATCGCTCCTCCGGGTTTACACCGATAAGATTAAAAGCTCGGGTGCCATCGGGCTTGACCGCACTAGACCGGCTAAGCTGGACGCCAAGCTTAATGATGAGCTGGAGCTCATCATTCAGAAGGTTCTACAGGGTACATATCGGTTCACAGCCTACAAGGAAAAGCTCATTCTTAAGGGAGCCACGTCCAACCCTAGGCAGATATCAATTCCAACTGCTCGGGATCGAATCGTACTGCGTGCACTGTGTGAGTGCCTTGCTGAGGTGTATCCGACAGCCAAGCTTTCATTGCCCCAGGGCGTCATTGAAGACCTTAGGGCTGCGCTGGCATCTGGCATTTATACTGAGTACGCCAAAATTGACTTAAAGCATTTCTATCCATCGATCCCGCATTCGCTTGTTGATGCCGCCATTCGAAAAAAGATTCGCAAGCCGGAGCTGAGGCAACTGATTGCATCCGCAATCACCACACCTACCGTGCCTGAGTCCCAAGGTAGAAAAGATACCCCCAACCCAAGCATCGGCGTACCTCAGGGACTGGCCGTCTCCAATTTGCTGGCCGAAATTTCCCTTCAGGACATCGACTTAGCATTCAAGAGTCGGCCAAATATTTGGTACAAGCGCTATGTAGATGACATTCTGATCCTTACACCAAAGGAGCAGTCCGAGGCAGTAGCAAATGAGCTCATTACCGAGCTGAAGAGCATGCGGCTACAGCCTCATGAATTCGGCCCGGAATCAAAGTCAAAGTTCGCGCCTCTCACCGAACCCTTTAGCTTTCTGGGATATCAGATCGAAGGCGGTCAGATCATCATCCGTCGCGAAAGCATCCTCCGCTTCGAGTCCTCGATTGCAAAAATTTTCACGGCTTACCGGCACAAGGTTGCAACCGCTCGCTCACCAAAGGATATGGAGCGAGCTAGGGCGTACTGTGAATGGAAGGTTAATCTTCGGATCACCGGATGCTTCTTCGGCGGGAAAAGACGTGGCTGGGCTTCGTATTTCTCCCAAATTACGTCAACGAAACAACTTCGATCCGTCAATCACACGATCCGTAACCTGACCACACGCTTCTCGCTGGACGGAAAAATCAAAACAAAATCGCTGATCAAAACTTTCTATGAGCTTCGCCGTGGAAGAGCAGGCAACCATAACTACATTCCCAATCTGGATGACCACAGCCTCGATGAAAAGCGTGCGTTACTGGCGCTGTGGATTGGCGACGATGCATATCAGCTGAGCGCTGAGAAGGTAGAGCGGCTTTTCGAAATCAAGGTCACCAAGGCTGTACGGGAACTCGAAGAAGATATTGCCCAGACATCTTGATTGACAAGAAATCCATCTGCTGCACAGAGTTCCCATTACGAAAAAATCAAAGTTCACCTAACTCGGCCCCATTAACTGAACGAACAACTGGCCAGCTCCGGTTGAGCAGGCGGTAACCCAGATATTTCTGGACTACCCCTGCTCCGCTGGACATCCCGGCAGCGGGCTGCTTTGGGCCGGTTGCATGCCCCTTCTGGGGAACCTTTCCACCGCAGCATGTGAAGCGCAGGTGATATCCCATCACCTGATGGCCTGGCGCGGAGTTTTACGGTACTTTGTGCTGGCATGAGGCCATATTCACAGCAGGACGCACCTCCACGGCTCGGGTCATATCTCCTGGCCGGTACCGTTCCTGCGAATTCATTTCGTGACAGGAACGACCATGTCAGGCGGCGAAACCGAAAAAATTGCAAGGCTCGCGGAGCTCGTTTCCAACGACATCTTCAACTTCTTCCGGTGGAAGAGAGAAGGGCCAGCCAACCTCAACTTCACTTGTGTGAAGAAGGAGACTCACGCTCCCCAGAAGAAGTCGGAGCACACGCATCCGGCTGACGTGGTATTCAAGTACGCAGATCCTTATCTGAACAAAGCCATCTACCTTCATACCGACTTGAAGAGCTATTCGGTTGGCTCCATCACTCTGGATTCGATCAAGAAGGCCTTGAAGTCACTGGGCAAGACCATCGACTGTGCCCGTGCTTCGCCGGAGTGGCAGACTCGATACCATTTGGCCAAGCGTGAGAAGTATGAAATTCGCGGGATGCTGTTCGTCTATAACCACGATGACGAGTACGACAAGAATTTCTACGATCACTTCAAGGATTACAAAGGTGAGAATCTGCACATCAAAGATTCTCAGCAGGTCCATATCGTCGAGCCTTCATTGATCAATTATCTGAAGACGCTACAGCTCGATGTAAATACCCTCAGGGCAGAAGGGAAATTTCCGAAGGACAATTACACCTTCTATTACCCTGACCTCGTCCTGCACAAGGCCAGTGGTGAATACTGGGATCGTGCGGCCACCGCAGAACTCATCGCCTCGCCGTATATGATCATTCACCACAAAGAGGTGATTTCATACTGCGAGAAAGCCAAGGATCTGGCCGAAACTTATAGCGAAGGCTATCTGATCTATTATCGCCGCGATGGTAGTACCGAGATCGAGTTCAGGTACCTCTTTGACGCACTGTCCAGGTTCCAGATCCTTAACGCCAACAAGGATTTGAAGATCCGAATCAGGGTTGCAAATCGCAATCATCACAGCAGCATTATCAGCAACTTCAATGCTGCAATTAACAGTTATGTGACCGAGTGGGGCGAAGACGAAAACCGCAAGCGGAAGCTGCAGGCGAGCGAGTTGGAAATGGTGAATCACGCGATTCCGAACTATAAGCCCGAAGCGATCGGATGGGAGCGAGACTGACATGAGAATGGGTAGTTTGTACTTTGCATCCGACAAAGCGATCTACGATGCGCTGACCCAGCGAAGCCTGACGAGCGCTGAGCTCAGGAGGGTCTTCCTCTCCAGAGGGATCGTGATCTCCAATGAATCGGACAAAAAATTCCTCGCCAATCGATTCAGCGCCTTGTTCCACGACTACTACGACTATCGGAACCTGTCTCTTCTGGTGGGTGGACGCGACAGCCGTGAGAAAACCACCAATGTGGTCGTCACGACAGCGGTCACAAAAGACCAACTGACCGACGCTCTCACCTCCGTCAAGGAATGGCTGGTAGATGACCAGCACGAGCAGGCTGAAGTGGCCGTTCATGGCGATCAGCTCAAGCTCACCGTCAAATACCAGAAGCTCGACCTGAGTCAGGCAGAGTTCCGCCAAGTGATTGAGAAAACGGCGGAGGTGATTCTTGGGAAGCAGGACAGTGGCTGGAAGATCACTGGCCCCATGAACGACAAGTTCAAGGACATCACCGATCAGTTGTATTCCCAGATCGAGATCGTCACTGATCAAGACGTGGCGACCCGAACCATCTCGTTGGAGGCGATCCCTGATGCGGGCATCAGGACGAACTTCCTACGCAACTTGATCCGCAATCTCAAGGATATGGAGGTGGTCGATGTGGTCGACGTCTCCACGTTCAACCCTAAAGATCGAGAAGATGATGACCTAGGTTCTGTACGAAAAGTCCGACGGTTAGAATCAGCGCCATGAGAGGCTGG
>DAMBWF010000006.1:0-224144 GCA_032052615.1 Pseudomonadaceae bacterium | reverse complement strand
TGAGCAAGCCACGCTGATCGTAGGTAAAGGTGGAGTTGCTGCTCGGGCAGTTGGGCGACGGTTCGCCCTCGATGGCGACGATACGCTTCACCCCCTGGATCACCTGGAACCGGTAGGTGGCCTGCTTGCCGTATTCGTTGGTGACCGTGGTCGACCCATCGGTGTTGTAGGCCAGGGTGACCTTCTCCGCTCCGCCAGCATGCTCACTGGAAATGGCGCGCCCCTGCTCGTCGTAGGCCCAGGTCGCATAGCGTATACCTCGCTCGTCGGTGATGCCGGTGAGGGCGAGATAGTGAATGGAATCCTCATAGTGGTAGGTTTTCTGACTCGGCGCACCCGCCACCATACGTGCCACTTGCGCGAGCCGGTTGTATAAATCGTACGTGAAAGTGAATTCCTTATCATCGATCGACGCGGCACGAGGCTGATGCCACCAGTCTTCGCTAATGGTCAGTTCTTTTCCATACCGGTTTTTGACGATTACCTTTCCGTCGAGATAACGGAAGCTCAGTGCTTCCTCACCCTCTCCCGTACGTTCCAATTGGCCTGATGCATTGAAAACATAGGTCTTGCCGGGGGCCGAGTAGAGCCATTGATCTCCCTGCTTGGCTAAACTACCTGTTTCATCCTTCGAGTCGAATCTATCGGTAGTAACAAGCTGATAACGACTCTGCCGTCCATCCGCGTGGATAAGCACCACTTGAGTCGGAGAGATAACCAAGCGAGTGGAGTAGCCATGAAGCCAGACGCCATCGACACCGTTGTAGTAACGCTCGAGCACCAGCCCTGCAGCCGTATTTTTCCCCACATAATCCACTTCATGCTGGAATTTATTGCCATTGGCGGTGTTGATGGGATTTCCCTGGAAAGACGGGGGCGCATTGCAGGAGAGATTCGGATCGCCTTTTCCACCATCCGAACTTGGCACCTTGGGATCTTCGCATTCACCTGTAGCGGTATTGTAGGACTTACCAAGCTCGCAGCCGTCCCCACGCCTTTCAATCGGATTAGTATAATCAACTCGATAATCGCGCCAGGGCCTCCAACCGTTTATCACACAGTTGAAAGAATTTTCCGAAACATAGCTTACCCCTTTAAATCTATTATCCTCCATAATGAAATCACCTTCACTAAAAGCCTTATAGCAAGAATCCAAAGGGGTTCTCCCAGCATACCCAACCCCATTACCCAGTTTGGTTACCCAGTAAAAATTTTCAGCATGAAGGAAACTTGAGAATACAAAAACAAAAAAGCAGCAATACTTTTGCACATAGACCTCCTTGTCAAACTCATACAACAGACATCACTTACAGTGCATCTGCATTCTTAAAGTCCAGGTGAACTCTTATTTTTCACAATACACAACCAGGCATCTGCTGTTAAGGCTTTTCAGCATTGTGATAGCATCCGCGCCCCATGCGCATCCATGACCTTCACCGCCAGCTCGCCGACCTCGGCGCCAAGCCGTTGCATATCGGCCGGATCGATCGTGCCTGGCTCAAGGGGCTGCCCCTGGATACGGGCACCCGCCACCAGCAGGCCCAGGACTTCCTGCCCCTGAGCGTGCGCGAGGGATTGCCGGTGTTGAGCGCGACCTTGGGGGGCCTGGCCCGGCTGCGTTCGGAGCACCCCGGCGCAGACGGATCGGCGCGGCTACTAGTGGAACTGGCCGATGGCCAGACGGTGGAGAGCGTGCTGCTGCCCCGGGACGGCCTGTGCGTGTCGACCCAGGTGGGCTGTGCCGTGGGCTGCGTGTTCTGCATGACCGGCAAGAGCGGTCTGCTGCGGCAGGTCGGCAGCGCCGAGATCGTGGCCCAAGTGGCCCTCGCCCGACGCTTCCGCCCGGTGAAGAAGGTGGTATTCATGGGCATGGGCGAGCCGGCCCACAACCTGGATAACGTGCTTGAGGCCATCGACCTGCTGGGCCGCGAAGGCGGCATCGGGCACAAGAACCTGGTGTTCTCCACGGTGGGGGATCGGCGGGTGTTCGAGCGCCTTCCGGAGGAGCGGGTCAAGCCCGCCCTCGCCCTGTCCCTGCATTCCACCCACGCCGACCTGCGCCGCCAGCTGCTGCCCCGGGCGCCCCAGATCGACCCGGACGAACTGGTGGAGTTGGGCGAGGCCTATGCCCGGCGCGTCGGCTACCCCATCCAATACCAGTGGACGCTGCTGGACGGCATCAACGACGGCCAGGACGAGCTGGATGGCATCCTGCGCCTGCTCAAGGGCAAGTACGCGGTGATGAACCTGATCCCCTATAACAGTCACGAGGCCGACACCTACCGGCGCCCGTCCGGTGCCCGGATCGTCGAGATAGTGCGTTACCTCCACAGCCGCGGCGTACTGACCAAGGTCCGCAATTCCGCCGGCCAGGATATCGAAGGTGGGTGCGGCCAATTGCGCGCCCGCGCCCAGAATGGCGCCAGCGTCCCGCGAAAGGCGCCCCGCTTGATCGCCCGCTCCGCGCCCTGATGGAAGACATCTTCGGCGCCTTGCTGCGTGTCATCGGCACCCTGGTGATGGAAGTACTGGTGCGCACCGTCTTCTATTGGGTCGGCTGGCCTTTCGTGAAAGTCCTCAGCCTGGGGCGCTACCCTCGGCGGGGTTGGATGAGCGATTCCCTCGAGGAAAGCGGCGTCTGCCTGGTGGGAGTCGTTGTGCTGGTGGCAGCCGTGGCGTGGCTCGTCACCCTGTCGGGGCCATGAGGGAGCCGAGATCACGCCCGCTTCCAGCGCAGGCGCTTCCTGGCCCGAACCTGCCCTCGTTTACCTTAGCCAGGCGATCTGCCCATGCGCCATTGCGGCCAGCCGCGGCGGCGGAAAGCCCCTAATCGCCCGTCCGCGCACCAGTCCTGGCAAAAGCGGCACCTTCTTCGTGACAGTGGCGGTACGTCGAGCCCAATGAACGAGGCTCCGGGCGTTCGTCCCGCTTTTCATCATCGTCCGGGCCCGCTGCCCTCGGCGCGTGAGTCATGCTCGGGGCCGTCAACGGTCGCGGGCCTCCTTGGCATCCATTTCCGCGTTGCGCTCATGGACGCGCTTGAGCTGTTCGTCGGTGAGCGGGACTTTCTTCGCCGTATCCCGCAGCATCAGCAACCCACCCACCACGGAGCCGAGGGCGAGAACCAGAATCAACCAGGCGTACCAGGGCATACCTATCTCCTTCAACGCCGGATATCGGCGGTCATGGGTTCGATCGTTCGGGCTTTTCTTCGGTTCCCCTGTCTCCTCGGGACGGGCCGTCCACCGTCCGCAAGGGGCTGTCGTCCTTGAGCGCGACGCCGCTCAGGTTCAGGCGCAGCGCCTCCCGGGCCAGGTAAGCCAGCCGGGCCGCCGCCGATTCGTAGGGCAGGCCCTCCGGACGCACATTGGAGATGCAATTGCGTTCGCTGTCCATCCGACCCACCCGGGGCTGATAGGTAAGGTAGAGCCCCAGGCTGTCCGGCGAGCTGAGCCCCGGGCGCTCGCCGATCAACAGGACCACCAGCCGCGCGCGTAGCGCCTCGCCGATGCCATCGCCGAGAGCCACCCGCGCCTGCTCCGCCAGTACCACCGGGACCCTCGCCCAGTCCGCCGCGAAGGCCGCGCGGAACGCTTCCAGCAGCGGTCGCGCATGGCGCTGCACGGCGCTGGAAGACAGGCCGTCGGCCACCACCACCGTCAGCTCCGGCGCCGCCGGCTCCCGCTCCAGGCGCTGGCGGCATTGGGCGTCCAGGCGCCGTCCCTGGTCGGGGCGCAGCAGGTAGGCGTGACGGTCGGCGGCGGCGCTCTTCACCCGCCGGGTCTGGAAGCCGGCCTCGCGCAATTGCGCTTCCAGGGTGTCGAAATCCAGGGGACGATGCACCGCGTCCCGGGCCTGGGCATGGGCCAGACCGAAACGCAGCACCTCGGCGGTCGGCAGGCTGGCGCCGACCCGGCCGAGGGCGATGCGCGCCGAGGTATGGGCGCGCAGCTCGTCCCAGGGGTTGCCCAGTACCAGGCCGGCAGGCCGTTCGCGCTCGCTCATGCCGCCCCCGACAACGTCGGCAATTGCCGCAACAGGCGATGGCCACGACCGATATCGCGCAAGCGCCCGGAGGGCTCGGTGATCGCCATGCGCTCCAGCCAGGCCTCGAACTCCGGCGCGCGGCGCAAGCCCAGCACGCTGCGCAAGTAGAGGGCGTCGTGGAACGAGGTGCTCTGGTAGTTGAGCATGATGTCGTCGGCCCCCGGGATGCCCATGATGAAGGTGATACCCGCCGCGCCCAGCAGGGTCAGCAGGGTGTCCATGTCGTCCTGGTCGGCCTCGGCATGGTTGGTGTAGCAGACGTCGCAGCCCATGGGCACGCCCAGCAGCTTGGCGCAGAAGTGATCTTCCAGGCCGGCGCGGATGATCTGCTTGCCGTCGTAAAGGTATTCCGGGCCGATGAAGCCCACCACGGTGTTGGTCAGCAGCGGCTTGAATTCCCGGGCCACCGCATAGGCCCGCGCCTCGCAGGTCTGCTGGTCGACGCCATGGTGGCCGTCGGCGGACAGCGCGCTGCCCTGGCCGGTCTCGAAGTACATGACGTTGTCACCGAGGGTGCCGCGCCCCAGGGCGAGGGCGGCGTCCCGCGCCTCCCGTAGCAGCGACAGGGTCACGCCGAAGCTGGCGTTAGTTTTCTCGGTGCCGGCGATGGATTGGAACACCAAGTCCACCGGCGCGCCCGCCTCGATGGCCTGGATCTGGGTGGTGACATGGGTGAGCACGCAGCTCTGCATCGGGATTTCGAAGTGCTGGCGCACCTCGTCCATCATCCGCCACAGGCGCATCAAGGTCGGCAACGAGTCGCTCGCGGGGTTGATGCCCACCACCGCGTCCCCGGAGCCGTAGAGCAGGCCGTCCAGCAGGCTGGCGGCGATGCCGCGCACGTCGTCGGTGGGGTGGTTGGGTTGCAGGCGCACCGAGAGCCGGCCCGGCAAGCCGAGGGTGTTGCGGAAGCGGGTCTCCACCCGGCATTTCCGGGCCGCGAGAATCAGGTCCTGGTTGCGCATCAGCTTGCTCACCGCCGCCGCCATTTCCGGGGTGATGCCCGGGGCGACCGCCGCCAGCGTCGCGCTGTCGGTACCGTCCAGCAGCAGCCAGTCGCGAAAGTCGCCCACGGTCAGGTGGGCGATGGGGGCGAAGGCCGCCGCATCGTGGCGGTCGAGGATCAACCGGGTGACCTCGTCGGTCTCGTAGGGAATCAGCGCCTCATTGATAAAGGTGCGCAGCGGCAGGTCCGCCAACACCATCTTCGCCGCCATGCGCTCCTCGTAGGTGGCCGCCCCGAGGCCGGCGAGGTAATCGCCGGAACGGGCCGGACTGGCCTTGGCCAGCACGGCCTTCAGGTCGGCGAAGCGATGGGTCTGACTGCCGACGACGGTTCGATAGGACATCGCATCCTCCTGCGGGCGGTACCACGGATGCCCTCAGCATAGCCGCACCGGCGCCTCGGCAGGGAATCGCCGGCCCGCCGCTCCGCTCGATTAGCGTTCTTCGCCCAGGCGCTCCGGTGGCGGTCGCCCCGCCCCTGCGGACCGCCGCAGTCGAGGCATTCATCGCCAGCGGCGCGCTGCCGAGCGGCCCGGGGTATCCAAAGCGCGGATCGCTGGGCGGCGGATCGGCAGGGCGCGGGCCTTCCGCTACAATGCGCGCCGATTCCGCCCTGCCCCGAGAGCCCTCATGCCCGCCTGCCAGACTCCGATCATCGTCGCCCTGGACTTCCCCACTCGCGACGCCGCCCTTGCCCTCGCCGATCGCCTGGACCCCCGCCTGTGCCGGGTCAAGGTGGGCAAGGAGCTATTCACCCGTTGCGCCGCCGGCATCGTCCAGGTGTTGCATGAGCGCGGTTTCGAAGTGTTCCTCGACCTGAAATTCCACGATATCCCCAATACCACCGCGATGGCCGTGCGCGCGGCGGCGGACATGGGCGTGTGGATGGTCAACGTGCACTGCTCCGGCGGCCTGCGCATGATGGCGGCCTGCCGCGAGGCGCTGGACAAGATGGGCGGGCCGGTGCCGCTGCTGATCGGCGTGACGGTGCTGACCAGCATGGAACGCGAGGATTTGGCGGGTATCGGCCTGGACGTGGAGCCCGAGGAGCAGGTCCTGCGTCTCGCCGCCCTGGCGGAAAAGGCCGGCCTGGACGGGCTGGTGTGCTCGGCTCAGGAAGCCGATGCGTTGAAGCGCGCCCATCCGGGCCTGAGCCTCGTCACCCCGGGCATCCGCCCGGCCGGCAGCGCCCAGGACGACCAGCGGCGGATTCTCACGCCGCGCCAGGCCCTGGAGCGCGGCTCGGACTACCTGGTGATCGGCCGCCCCATCAGCCAGGCCGCCGATCCGGCCACGGCCCTGGCCGCCATCGTCGCCGAGCTGGCGTGAACCGACGCGGAGCCGGGCGCCCGCCCGGCTCCCCTTCTCAGCGGACCTTGAGCACCAGCTTGCCGAGGTTCTCACCGGTGAACAGCTTGTTCAGGGTCTCGGGGAAAGTCTCCAGTCCCTCGACGATGTGCTCCTTGCTCTTCAAGCGCCCGTCGGCCAGCCAGCCGGCCATTTCCCGGGCCGCCTCGCCAAACTTCGCCGCGTGGTCCATCACCACGAAGCCTTCCATCCGCGCGCGGTTGACCAGCAGCGACAAATAATTGGCCGGCCCCTTCACGGCTTCTTCGTTGTTGTACTGGCTGATGGCGCCGCAGATCACCACCCGCGCCCTGAAGGCCAGCCGGGTCAGCGCCGCGTCGAGGATGTCGCCGCCGACGTTATCGAAGTACACGTCGATGCCCTTCGGGCACTCCCGCTTGAGGGCGGCGGCCAAATCGCCCTGCCGGTAGTCGATGGCGGCATCGAACCCCAGTTCCTCCACCAAGTAGCGGCACTTCTCGGCGCCCCCGGCGATGCCCACCACCCGGCAGCCTTTGAGGCGGGCGATTTGCCCGGCCACGCTGCCTACCGCTCCGGCCGCCCCGGAAATCAGCACGGTCTCCCCGGCCTTCGGCGCGCCCACTTCCAGCAGGGCGAAATAGGCGGTCATGCCGGTCATGCCGAGGGCGGAAAGGTACAGGGGCAGCGGCGCGCGGTTGGGGTCTACCTTGTGCAGCCCCTTGCCCTCGCCGAGGAAGTAGTCCTGCACGCCAAGGGCGCCGCTGACGTGATCGCCCTCGACGAAGTCGGGGTGCCGCGAGGCGATGACTCGCCCGACGCCAAGCGCGCGCATCACGTCACCAATACCCACCGGCGCGATGTAGGACTTGCCTTCGTTCATCCAGCCGCGCATGGCCGGGTCCAGGGACAGGTAGAGGTTCTCCACCAGGACCTGGCCCTCCTGCGGCTGCCCGAGCGATTCCTCCACATAGGAGAAGGTGTCGCGGTTGGCGGCGCCGACAGGGCGCTTGGCCAGCAGGAAGCGGCGGTTCAGGGGTGCGCTCATGGGGTCTCTCCTTGGTTGAAACGTCCGTGATAGTGGAGGACGGCATCGCTGGCAAGGTCAGTCGGCGAGCGGAATGCGTCGTCATGGACGAGGCTGATCGCCAACGGATCAGCCGCGCCGATGATGCGCCCACCGGACGCCTGATAGTGCTGCCGCCGGGCGCCCGGCTCGCCCTAGACTCGGTTGCGTCTCCGCGAAGCGGGGCGCCAAAGAACAACAAGAGGACTGTGCGGATGGGCATGAGTTTTTCGGGGCGTGTCGCCCTGGTCACCGGCGCGGGCGCCGGTATCGGCCGCGCCACGGCGCGCGCCTTCGCGAGCGAGGGGCTGCGGGTGGTGGTGTCGGACATCGACCCCGCCGGGGGCGAGGCCACCGTGGCGGCGATCCGCGAGACGGGTGGCGAGGCGCTGTTCGTGCGCTGCGACGTGACCCGGGACGCCGAGGTCGCCGCCCTGGTGGCGGCGACCTTGAATGCTTATGGCCGGTTGGACTACGCCTTCAACAACGCCGGGATCGAGATCGAGCAGCACCGGCTCGCCGAGGGTAGCGAAGCGGAGTTCGACGCCATCATGGGCGTCAACGTCAAGGGCGTCTGGTTGTGCATGAAGCACCAGCTTCCCGCCCTGCTCGCCCAAGGGGGCGGCGCCATCGTCAACACCGCCTCGGTGGCCGGGCTGGGGGCGGCGCCGAAGATGAGCATCTATAGCGCCTCCAAGCACGCCGTGGTGGGCCTGACCAAGTCGGCGGCCATCGAGTACGCCAAGAAGGGCATCCGGGTGAACGCCGTGTGCCCGGCGGTGATCGACACCGATATGTTCCGCCGCGCCTACGAGGCCGATCCGCGCAAGGCGGACTACGCGGCGAAGATGCATCCGGTGGGGCGCCTGGGCACCGTGGAGGAAATCGCCGCCGCCGTGCTCTACCTCTGCTGCGACCAGGCGGGCTTCACCACGGGCCATACCCTGGCGGTGGACGGCGGCGCGACGGCCATCTGACCCCCGCGCCGGCGCGCCCGGTCAGCAACGCGTGGAATGCGTCGGCCTCGACCGGCGCGTCACGCCGCCGGATACCGGGGCCCACGCTCGCCTCGAAACCGATACGGTGGCGAGCGAACCGAATCGGCGGGGGGCTTCGCCGGCTTCGTTCTCTCCGGCGGGGCGCGCATGTCGATACGCCGCCGCCTCGTCCGGAGCGACAAAAGTCAGCGTTGCCTGACGACTAAGAAGGCTCAAAAACCTGTTTGACGGCTTGGTTTTTATATCGATTCTGTTCTTTCGATATTCTTAAACATCACTTTTGCGCATAAATACGAGCTGCTATCGTCGCCCACTCCGTGAGGAGTGCGTGACCGTGCGCGCCGACAAGCCGCGATAAGCCTGAAAACAGGACCCCTATGTACGTATACGACGAGTACGATCAACGGATCGTCGAGGACCGCGTCAAGCAGTTCCGCGATCAGACCCGGCGTTACCTGGCAGGCGAACTGTCGGGCGAGGAATACCGGCCCCTGCGCTTGCAGAACGGCCTCTATATCCAGCGCTATGCGCCCATGCTGCGGATCGCCGTTCCCTATGGCCTGCTTTCCTCGCGCCAAGTGCGCAAGCTGGCACAGATCGCTCGCGACTACGACAAGGGCTACGCCCATATCAGCACCCGGCAGAACGTCCAGTTCAACTGGCCCGCCTTGGAGGACGTGCCGGAAATCCTCGCCGAACTGGCTACCGTGCAGATGCATGCCATCCAGACCAGCGGCAACTGCATCCGCAACACCACCACCGACCAGTTCGCCGGCGTCGCCCGGGACGAGCGGGTCGATCCACGGCCGTGGTGCGAGATCATCCGCCAATGGTCCACCTTCCACCCGGAGTTCGCCCACCTGCCCCGCAAGTTCAAGATCGCGGTGAACGGCGCGGCCCAGGATCGCGCGGCCATCGAGGTCCATGATATCGGCCTGGAGGCGCTGTACGACGATGCCGGCGAGCTGGGTTTCCGCGTCTCGGTGGGCGGCGGCCTGGGGCGTACCCCCATCGTCGGCAGCTTCATCAACGAATTCCTGCCCTGGCGGCACCTGCTGTCCTACCTGGAAGCGATCCTCCGGGTCTACAACCGCTACGGGCGGCGCGATAACAAGTACAAGGCGCGGATCAAGATCCTGGTGAAGGCGCTGACCCCAGAAGTGTTCGCCGAGCGCGTGCACGCCGAGTGGGCCCACCTCAAGGACGGCCCGCTGACCCTCACCGAGGCCGAAGTGCGGCGGGTGTCCCGGCATTTCGTCGACCCGGCCTACAAGGTTCTGGACGACCAGGACGCCGCCCTCGCCCGCCTGGACGCCGAGCACCCGGGCTTCGCCCGCTGGCGGGCGCGCAACGTGGTGGCCCACAAGAAACCCGGCTACGCCGCCGTGACCCTGTCCCTGAAACCCACCGGCGGCGCGCCGGGTGACATCACCGACAAGCAACTGGACGCCCTGGCCGATCTCGCCGACCGTTACAGCTTCGGCGAGGTGCGCAACTCCCACGAACAGAACATCATCCTGGCCGACGTGGAGCAGGCCCGCCTGTTCGAACTCTGGGGCGAACTGCGCGAGTCCGGCTTCGCCACCCCCAACGTGGGCCTGCTGACCGATGTGATCTGCTGCCCCGGCGGGGATTTCTGCTCCCTGGCCAACGCCAAGTCGATCCCGGTGGCCGAGGCTATCCAGCGGCGCTTCGACGACCTCGACTACCTGTTCGATATCGGCGACCTGGACCTGAACATTTCCGGCTGCATGAACGCCTGCGGCCATCATCACGTGGGCCATATCGGCATCCTCGGGGTGGACAAGAAGGGCCAGGAGTTCTACCAGGTGTCCCTCGGCGGCAGCGCCGGGCGCGATGCCAGCCTGGCACAAATCCTCGGCCCATCCTTCGCCCAGGACGAGATGGCCGAGGTGATCGACAGGATCATCGCGGTCTACGTGGAGAACCGCACCGAGGACGAGCGCTTCCTCGATACCTTCCGCCGCGTCGGCATCGACCCCTTCAAGGAGCGTGTGTATGCAGCGAATCATTAAGGACGGCCGGATCATCGACGAGACCTGGCACACCCTGCCTCCGGACGCCACCCTGGACGGGTTGTCCAACTGCGACGACGTGATCGTGCCCCTGGCGCTGTGGCGCGACCACGCCCATGCGTTGAAGGCGCGGGACGGGGGGCTCGGCGTGTGGCTGGAGGCCGGCGAGGAGATCGAGGAGATCGCCGACCAGCTACAGCATTTCCAGGTGATCGCGCTGAACTTCCCCAGCTTCACCGATGGTCGCCATGCCTCCACCGCCTACCTGCTCCGCCAGCGCTACGGCTACCGGGGCGAGGTGCGGGCCATGGGCGATATCCTGCGGGACCAGTTGTTCGCCCTGCGACGCTGCGGGTTCGACGCCTTCGCCTTGCGCGAGGACCGCGATCCCGAAGACGCCCTCAAGGGCTTCGACGACTTCTCCGAGGTCTACCAGGCGTCCAGCGACCAGCCGCTGCCGCTGTTCCGGCGCCGCGCCTGACGGCAGGGCCCTAGCCCGAGGCGGGCCGCCCGCGTCGAAACGGCCCCGCGGGGCCGCCCTTCCGAGCGGCTCGCGTCGCTCGCGTTATCCGTCCCCCAACAACCCCAGGCGCTTGCCTTCCCGGACCGCCTGAGTGCGGCTGCGCACGCTCAGCTTGGCGAACAGCTTGTGCAGGTGCCACTTGATGGTGGCCTCGGACAAATGGACGGTACGGGCGATCTCGCGGTTGGCCATCCCGGCCGCCACCAGCCGCAGGATGCTGCGCTCCCGAGGCGAGAAGGCCGGCGCCTCGAAGACCTGCGGGTCGACCGCCAGCGTCCGGCATTGCGCTCGCAGGCGCTCGACGAACCCGGCCCAAACGGGCACCAGGGCCGGCGCGTGGACCATCCAGGCATTCCAGAGGGGCAACAGCCAGAGCGCATCGTCCAGCAGCAGACGCCGATAGCCACCGTTCCAGGTTTCTTCCAGGGTCGAGCGGAACAGACCGAAGGCCCGTTCTTCCCGTCCCAACCGCCAATAGGCCACCGCCAGCAGCAGCGACATGCGCAACCGCCGGTCGCGCTGGTATTCAGAAGTCTGCCGGGCCAGGCACTCCTCCAGGCTGAGCCGCGCCCGCTCGGGATGGCCCTGGACCAGGGCGAGCCGCGCCTCGCTCAAGGCCAGGGTCGCATGCACGTCCTGGTAGCGCCCGGCGGGCAACTCGGCCAGGTGCCGGCGCAACTGCTGGCAGGCCCGCTCCGCCTCGCCGATACGACGCAGCCAAAGCAATTGCTGGATACGGAAGTGGGCGCCCAGGGCGAACGCGCGCTCGTTGCCAGGGCCTTGCAGGCCGTCCAGCCAGGCCTCCAGGCGGGCCAGCGCCGGCTCGGTATCGCCTTCGAAGAAGCTCGCCCGGTCGATCACCAGGCGGCCACGGGCGAGCAGCTCCAAGGGCGTCGGGACATCCGGTCGGTTCAGCGCCTCCGGCAACTCGTCCAGGATCGACCGGTGGCGGTCGCGCTCGTACAGCAGGTCGGCGCGCACCAGCACCAGGGGTGCGTAGACCGGACTATGGGGGCCGAACAGGCGGACGATGCGCAGGCATTCGGCCTCGACGATGGCCTGGGCCTGGACCAGATCGCCGCGCTCCTTGCAGATCAGCGCCTCCACCAGGCTGGTGATGACTCCAAGGTTTTCACTGCGCGCCAGGGCCAGGCTATTCCGGGTCTGGGCGATGGCCCTGGCGGCCTCGCAGAACGCTCCGCGCAACGCATAGGCGGCGGACTCGATGCAATGCAGGCTGGCCAGGTAGACCGGGGGCCCCTCGGGCAACCGCTCCAGGCATAGCCCAACCACTTGCAGGCAAGCGTCCAGCTTGTCCTGATAGAGCAGCATCACGGCCTTGAGCAGATTGGCCATCGCCAGCAGTTCGGCCATGCCGGGCTGGAACGCCTTGTCCCGGTCCGCCAGCAGACGGGCGACGACCTCGTCGATCATGCCCTCCGCTTCGAGGAATTTCTGCTCGAAGGCCAGCTTCCAGGTGTAGAACAACTGGAACACCGGCCACTGGCGGATGACTTCGGCGGGTACCTGGTTGAGCAGGGACAGGAGGTCATGGATGCGATTGCCGGCCACGATCCAGGCGCCCAGGCGCTCCAGCATGGCGGCCGCCTCGGGGTAGTCGCCGCTGCGCAACGCATACTTCACCCCGCGATCGGGTTGCCCGTGGCGCTCGCACCAGCGCGCCGCCGCCAACAGCAGCGCCGCGCTGCCCCGCGCGCCTCTCAACCGCCCCTGGAGGAATTCGGCGAACAGGTGGTGGTAGCGGAACCACTCGCCTTGGCCGTCCAGGGGGATGATGAACAATTGCTCGGCCCGCAGGCGTCCCACGGTGTCCCGCGCGTCGTCGCGGCCGGTGAGGGCATCGCACAGGTCGGGACAGAATTCGTCGAGGACCGAGGTCTGCTCCAAAAAGGTCTGTACGTCGCCCGGGAGCCGACTGAACACGTCTTCGGCCAGGTAGTCGGCGATGTTGCGCTCGGTCCCGGAGAGGCCCGCCAGAAACGCGCTCCGGTCGGGGTGACGGGCCAGGGCGAGGCTGGCCAGGTGCAAGGCGGTGATCCAGCCCTCGGTACGGGCATGCAGCAGGTCGATTTCGCTCTGTCGCAGGTCGAAGCGCTTGAGTTCGAGCAGGTAGCGCGCCGTTTCCTCCGGCCGCAGCCGCAGGTCGTCGGCATAGACCACACAGATATAGTCGGGCGAGAGGGTCGCCCGGGGGCTGAAACGGGTGCTGACGATCAGGTGCACGGAATCGGGCAGGCGCTCGACCAGGTAATGGACGCAGTGTTCGAGGTCCGTGTAGATGACCCGATGGAAGTCGTCGAGGAACACATACAGCTCCCCTTCGAGGCGGCCCAGTTCGGCGAGGTAGGCATCCAGTACCCGCTCCAGGGGCAGCCTGACGTCGCCCCGCAACAACCGTTCCGCGTGCCGGCCGAACCCGGGGAAGGCATCGCCAATGGCGGCCGCCACATATTGCAGCAGGCGCGGCGGCTCGCTGTCGCGCTCGTCGCAGGTGAGCCAGGCGACCCGCGCGCCGCTTCGGTGCAGCCGCTCGCGCAGTTGACTGAGCACCGTGCTCTTGCCGAAGCCGGCCGGCGCACTCAGGAGGATCACTCGCTTTTCCCGGTGAGCGTACAGCCGATCGATGAGCCAGTGCCGGGGTAGCAAGGCCCGCCCCCGGTGATCGGGCGGGAACAGCTTGGTCCGCAGCAAGGGGACGGTCGAGGGCATCACTCCTCCGCCTCTTGAGCGCGCAGGCGGCGGATGGCCTGGCCACGGTTACGTACTCCGAGCTTCTCGTAGATGTTATGCAGATGCCACTTGACGGTTCCCAAGGTCAGGGACAGCCGCTGGGCGATGGCCTGGTTGGTCAGGCCCTCCGCCGCCAACGCGAGGAGGCTCCGCTCGCGCTCGGTCAGGGCCTTGCCGGCACCCGTCGACGCTTGGACGCCCTCGGGCCAGTCCGCCAGCAAGCCGCTGAGGAACCCTTGCAGGGCCGGCCGGTGCTCCACTGCTCGCACGTCCAGCAACATGCCGCGGCAGGCGTCGCCCTCTTCGAACCACAGGCCCCGAATGTTCTCGCGCTCCGCCTCCTGCAGGGCCTGCGTCAGCAACGACCGACCGCGCTCGGAATAACCCAGGCGGTACTCGCTGTGGGCCGCCAGCACGTCCAGACGCAGGCGAAACACACCGTGCCAGAACACCCGCAACCGCTCGCGTAACCGGGCGATCTCCTGCAATGCCTCGCGATGCTGGCCCCGCGCCTGTCGGAGGCGCACCCGGATCAGGCCCCGCAGCCAGCGCACCGGGTTGAAACCGCGCGACTCGTAGGGGGCGGCCCGGCGCTCCCAGTCGATTTCGGCCAACCTCGCCTCGGCCTGAGCGCAGGCGTCCATCCCGCCCTCTTGGAGCATCATGGCGATTTCCTCGGCCAGCGCCTCCAGGTGGAAGCGCCAGGTTCCCTGGCGCAGGGCCAGGTTCTGCAAGCGGCGCAGGGTGAGCAGTGCCTCGCCCTGGCGGCCCGCCTGGCGCTGTATCCGCGACAGGGTCAGCATGCCCTGGGCCTGGAGGTCCAGCGGCGCGATCGGGTCGAACCGCTCGAGGGCCTCCCTCAGGTTCGTCTCCAGCCCCTCGCGCCGCCCCTCGTGGTAAGCCAGCAGGGCTCCGCTGAGCGCAAGCGGCGCCTCCCCGGACGCGCCGCGTTCGGAAAAGCCGCCCGCGCCGCTCGCCAGGCGAAGCAGAAGCTGCCGGGCCAAGCGCATTCGTCCCTGTTCCAGGGCCAGGAGCACCTCCACGTTGCCCAGGTGGATTTCAAGATAGGCGCCCTCCAGGAAATGACCCCGCTGGCGCGCCAGCCCCAGCAGGCGCCGCGCCGATTCGGGCTGGCCCAAGGACACATGGGCCAGGGCGCCCGCCAGCAACAGCGTCGTTTCGAGGAACGCCGCGTAGCCGCCGAACCGTGCTTCCGCGCGGGTCGCCAGCAGGATGCAGGTTTCCGGGTCGTCTTTCTGCAAGGCCACGAGCGCCTTGGCCAGCAGCACGACCCGCCCCCCCTCGTCCAGGCAGGAGGGGCCCGATGCCGATGTCCAGCGCAGGAGCAACGTTTCCAGGGAGCCGGTGAAGCGGGACAAGCCGAGCTCGTCGGCGCGACTCCAGATATCCACCAGCAGCACCCGGTGAAAGCGCTCCGCCACCGGCTCGGGGATGGCCTTCAGCCAGCGCCGGACAGGGCCCATGCGCTGCCGGCCTATCAGGTCCCAGGCGCTGCCGTCCAACAGGACCGCCAGGCGCTCAGGATCGCCGGCCCGGTAGGCATGCTCGATGGCGGGCTCGTACCAGCGCTGCTGGAGAAACCACTGGCTGGCGCGGGCATGTAGGCGGGCGTGGCGCTCGGGGTCGGTGGCCTTGAGGCGGGCCTGGAGAAACTCGGCGAACGGCTGGTGGAAGCGGTACCACCCGCGCTCCCGATCCAGCGGCACGAGGAAGGTCTGGGAGCGCTCCAGGCTTTCCAGCAAGGGCTGGCCATCGTCCTGGCCCGTGAGCACGCCGGCCAGTTCGCCGTTGAAACGACGGGCCACCGAGAGCGCCGTCAGCGCTTCCTGCTGGCCAGCCGTGAGGCGTTCGAACAAGGCCTTGCGCAGGTAGTCGCCCATGGCGGCGTGTTCGACGGTGAACGGAACCGAGGCATGGGCCGCGATCGACTGCCGGGGCGACGACCCATGGCAGGCGAGCCACACGCCGGTGACCCAGCCCTCGGTCCGCCCATGCAGGCCAGCCAGGGTCTGTTCGTCGGGGCACAGCCCACTGTGACCGAGGTAGTCCCGGAGTTCGTCCAGGCTCAGGCGCAGTTCTTCGTCCCCGAACTCCAGCAGGCAGTCCTTGGCACGGAAGGTAGCCAGGCTCAGGGGCGGCTGGACGCGACTGCCCACCGCCACCGTGAAACCGGACGGCGCGGAGCGCACTAGAACATCGAGCGCGGCGTGGATATCGGGGTGAGTGACCCAATGCAGGTCGTCGAGCACCAACAAGAGACGTCGCGGATCGTGGGCCAGGACCGACAAGAGGCCTTCCGCCCACTCCTCCGGCGTGCGCGCCTCTCCCGCTTCGGCGAAGTCCGCCAGTTCCGGCAGGCTCAAGGCCAGGCATCGCAGCAAGCGGCGGAAGAAGCGCGGCGGCTTGTCGTCCGCCGCTTCCACGCTCAACCAGGCCACGCCATGGCCGCTGGCCAGGCGACGAGCCATCAGACCGCGCAGCGCCATCGTCTTGCCCGAACCGGGCGGCGCGCAAAAGACGATCAGGTGGGCATGGGGTTGATCGGCCAGTGCTTGCAGGCGCGGCCGAAGAAAGGGAACACCAAGAGAAAATGTCGATGGCGTATGACCGACATCGTCGTCGATTGGATGGGAACTTGCGCGCACGACCTGCATCCTTGCTCGTTTTATTCTTGTGCTAAGGCACTCCGGCGTAGCGGTTTCATACTAGTCAGGCATCCCGGGCGGAGTAAACCTGACCTCTCCGCTCTAGGATGAACGGAAGGCCCGGTCTACAATCCGGGCCCTTCGTTCCGACACCACCCTCGATGCCGACCTGTCTGTTCCACGTCCTGCCCTACCACGCCGACCCTGGCGACCGTTTCGCCCTGATCCATGATGCCCCGGGCGCGGTCCTGTTGGATTCGGGGCACCCCACGGCGCAACGTGGCCGGTACGATCTGTTCAGTGCCTGGCCTCTGCAAGTTCTGAGCCCAACGGAGGGGGAAAGCGCCCTGGCGTTCTTCTCGCGGCTACGGGCGGCTCTGGCCGGACTGGGCGAGGCGACGCCACCGGAGGGGCTCGACGCGCCTTTCTGCGGCGGGTTGATGGGCTATCTGTCCTATGATTTCGGCCGCCGCCTCGAACGCCTGCCCTCGCGGGCCCGTGACGACCTGGGCCTCGATGATGCCCGGATCGGCCTGTATGCCTGGGCACTGGTCACCGATCATCTGCACGCCCGTAGCCAGTTGGTGTTCCACCCCGCCTTGCCGGAGCCTGAACGCTCTCGGCTGATCGCGCTGTTCGAACATCCGCCCACCGTCGCCGCCGGCCCGTTCCAGCTCCAGGGCGCCTTCCGCGCGGAAACCGATCGCGCCGCCTATCGGCAAGCGATCCAGCGCATCCAGGCGTACATCCAGGCGGGTGATTGCTACCAGGTAAATTTCGCCCAGCGCTTCCGCGCCGCGTGCAGCGGAGCGCCCTGGACGGCCTACCGCGCCTTGCGCCAAGCCTGTCCGACCCCCTTCGCCGGGTACTGCGCGCTGGGTGGCGACGAAGCGCTGCTGAGCCTGTCCCCGGAGCGCTTCCTGCGGGTGAGCGAAGGCGCCGTGGAAACCCGCCCGATCAAGGGGACCCGCCCCCGAGGCGCCACGCCGACGGAGGACGCGGCGCAAGCCGCCGACCTGCTGGCGAGCCCGAAGGATCGAGCCGAGAACCTGATGATCGTCGACCTGCTGCGCAATGACCTGGGCCGCGGCTGCGCCACCGGCTCGGTGACGGTCCCGGAGTTGTTCGCCTTGGAGACATACCCCAACGTGCACCACTTGGTCAGTCGCGTGAACGGCCGGCTGGCGCCCGGCAAGGACGCCCTCGACCTGTTGGCGGGGGCTTTTCCGGGAGGGTCCATCACCGGCGCGCCCAAGATTCGCGCCATGCAGATCATCGATGAGCTGGAACCGACCCGCCGGGGGCCCTATTGCGGCTCGTTGTTGTACCTGGACGTGCGAGGCGAACTGGACAGCTCCATCGCCATCCGCAGCCTGCTGGTGAAGGGCGGCGCGGTGACCTGCTGGGGCGGGGGAGGCATCGTCGCGGATTCCCATTGGGAGGCGGAGCACCAGGAGTCGCTCACCAAGGTCCGCGTGCTGCTGGAAACCTTGCAGGCTCTCTGACGCCTCGACCGCCCCTTATGCCCGATGGAAGGGAAACGCCGCCGCTTGGTTATTTAAGGTAGCCAGGGGCGGTTTGTTACCATCGCGCCCCTGGAGCGCGCCAAGCGCCATTGACCGAGGTAGCCGCCCGATGAATGCCCCCTTCGACGCCACCGCCCTGGCGGCGGAATACGCCACCCAATCTCCCCAGGATATTCTCAGGCGGGCCTTCGCCCTGTTCGGCGACGCGCTATGGCTGTCCTTCAGCGGTGCCGAGGACGTGGTGCTGGTGGATATGGCCTGGAAACTCAACCGCGACGTGAAGGTGTTCAGCCTGGACACCGGCCGGTTGCATCCGGAGACCTACCGCTTCATCGAGCAGGTCCGGGAGCACTACGGTATTCCCATCGAGATCCTCTCCCCCGATCCACGCCTGCTGGAGCCGCTGGTCAAGGAGAAGGGGCTGTTCAGCTTCTACCGGGATGGCCATGGCGAATGCTGCGGTATCCGCAAGATCGAACCGCTTCGTCGCAAATTGGCCACGGTCGGCGCCTGGGCCACTGGGCAACGACGCGACCAGAGCCCCGGCACCCGCAGCCAGGTGGCGGTCGTGGAACTCGACGCGGCCTTTTCCCAGCCCGAACGGCCCCTGTACAAGTTCAACCCCCTGGCGAACATGACCAGCGCCGAGGTCTGGGCCTATATCCGCATGCTGGAACTGCCTTACAACAGCCTTCATGAACGGGGGTTCGTCAGCATCGGGTGCGAACCCTGCACCCGTCCGGTGCTACCCAACCAGCACGAGCGAGAGGGCCGTTGGTGGTGGGAGGAAGCCACTCAGAAGGAGTGCGGCCTGCACGCCGGTAATCTGATCGTCAAGGCCTGAAACACGGGCCGCCGAGCGACGGTCAGTAGACCGGCAGCTCGACACCCTCGAACAGGGCTTCCAGTTCGGCCTTGTTATGACACTGGACGGCCTTGGCCAGCACGTCCCGGTTCAGATGCGGGGCGAATCGCTCGATGAAATCGCACATGAAGCCACGCAGGAAGGTGCCGCGTCGGAAACCGATCTTGGTCACGCTGGACTCGAACAGATGGCTGGCGTCCAGCGCGACCAGATCGTCGTCGAGCTTTTCGTTCACCGCCATGTGGGCGACGATGCCGACCCCCAGGCCGAGCCGCACATAAGTCTTGATCACGTCGGCGTCGGCGGCGGTGAATACCACGCGCGGCACCAGCCCCCGCTGGCTGAACGCCTCGTCCAGCTTCGAGCGCCCGGTGAAACCGAAGACGTAAGTCACGATCGGGTTTTCCGCCAACGCCTCCAAGGTCAGCTTGCCCATCTTGGTCAGCGGATGCCCGTGGGGCACGATCACGCAACGGTTCCAGCGGTAGCACGGCATCATGATCAGGTCGCCGAACAGCTCCAGCCCTTCGGTGGCGATTGCGAAGTCGACCGTGCCGTCCGCCGCCATTTCGGCGATCTGGGTCGGCGTGCCCTGGTGCATGTGCAAGGACACGTCCGGATAGTGCTTGATGAATTCACTGATGATGCCGGGCAGCGCATAGCGGGCCTGGGTGTGGGTGGTGGCGATGGAAAGCGTGCCCTTTTTCTCGTTGGAGAACTCCTGGGCGATCTGCTTGATACTTTCCACCTTGCGCAGAATTTCCCCCGCAGTGGTGATGATCCGCTCGCCAGCCGGCGTCACGCGGGTCAGGTGCTTGCCGCTACGGGCGAAGACCTCGACCCCCAGTTCGTCCTCCAGCAGGCGGATCTGCTTGCTGATGCCGGGCTGCGAGGTATACAGGCTCTGCGCGGTGGCGGAGACGTTGAGATCGTGATGCGCGACTTCCCAGATATAGCGCAATTGCTGGAGCTTCATGGGATCCTCTCAGTGACTACGCCTACGGGTGCCGGGCGACATATAACCATATTAATGGTTTTCTCGAAAACATAGAACGTTTTTAAGCGAAAGGTTCACCCAACCGGTAAGTCAGAATTCGCCCCGGCTGCGATGTTGCAGCATCGGTACCAGATAGACGGGCACTTCCGATAACTGCAGCAAGCGGGCGGCGGTTCGCCCGAGCGGGGTCTCCAGGGGCGCCCCGTGGCTGTGGCTGCCCACCACCAGCAGGTCGACAGCCAGTTTCTGGACCTCTTCAAGGATCACCTGGGCGGGGTCCCCTTGCAGCACCCGGACGGTGCGGATCAGGTCGATGTCCTGCTGCGCCTCGCCCAACTCATCGCGAAAGCCTTCCAGTACCCGCTGCTCGATATTGGACATGACCGTCGCGAGGCCGCTCTGGCGCAACTCCTTGAGCCTCGCCTCGTCGAGATATGTCTGCAACACCGACTCGGCGAACAACCCCATGGGCTCGACCGCATGCACGACATAGAGCTCGGCCTTGAACGTGCGGGACAGATTCAAGGCGTGCTGCAAGACATAAGGCGCATAGAGCCCCAGGTCGGTGGCGTAGAGAATCGAACGAACCATGTGCGGCCTCCTCGACTGCCTGCTGGCAGGCCTCGTCAAAGCTTAGGTTCTGGGCGAAACGACGTCGAGCGGTGCCGCCATCACGAAACCGTAAAGAATGGGAAGAGGCGATCCATGTCAACGAAGCTTCGCTTGGGTGGGGCAACCAGACCGGCAACCCGCCGACGGAGCGACCCGGGTATCCTTGATCGACTCGATCACTGTCGACTCGATGATGGTCTTTCCTGCCTTCCCTGCCATGCCACCGAAGCGACGCCGGCAGAGCCCGTCTGGGAGGCCCTTCGCCATTGTCGGCGGCTCCCGGATCGCGCTAAGGTTCGGCTCCCGTTGCGCCCTTCTTCTATGCCTTCCGCTGCACGGGTTTGGCACGCGGCCGGCACTCGACCTGACGAGTACACGATGGCTGATTTACCGATCGACGACCTCAACGTTGCCTCCAACGAGACCCTGATCACACCGGAGCAGTTGAAACGCGAAATCCCCCTGACCGAAACCGCGCTACGCACCGTGGCGAGCGGCCGGGAAGTGATCCGCAATATCCTGGACGGCCATGATCATCGCCTGTTCATCGTGGTGGGCCCGTGCTCCATCCATGACATCGAGGCCGCCCACGACTATGCGACGCGCCTGAAAGCGCTGGCGGCCGAGGTATCCGACACGCTCTTCCTAGTCATGCGCGTCTATTTCGAGAAACCGCGTACCACGGTCGGCTGGAAGGGTCTGATCAACGATCCCTATCTCGATGACTCGTTCAAGATCCAGGACGGCTTGCGCATTGGTCGCCAGTTGCTGCGCGACCTGGCGGAAATGGGCCTGCCCACCGCCACCGAGGCACTCGATCCCATCTCGCCCCAGTACCTGCAGGACCTGATCAGTTGGTCGGCCATCGGCGCGCGCACGACCGAGTCCCAGACCCACCGCGAAATGGCCTCCGGCCTGTCCTCCGCGGTCGGATTCAAGAACGGGACCGATGGCAGCCTGACCGTCGCGATCAACGCACTGCAATCGGTCTCCAGCCCCCACCGTTTCCTCGGTATCAACCAGCAAGGCGGCGTGTCCATCGTGACCACCAAGGGCAACCCCTACGGCCATGTGGTGCTGCGTGGCGGCAACGGCAAGCCGAACTACGACTCGGTGAGCGTGGCGATCTGCGAACAGGAGCTTCGCAAGGCCGGGATTCCGCTGAACGTCATGGTGGACTGCAGCCACGCCAACTCCAACAAGGACCCGGCCCTGCAACCCTTGGTGATGGACAACGTGGCCAATCAGATCCTCGAAGGCAACCAGTCCATCGTCGGCTTGATGGTGGAAAGCCATTTGGGCTGGGGCAGCCAGTCCATCCCCAAGGATCTGAACGAGCTGAAGTACGGCGTGTCCGTCACCGATGCCTGCATCGACTGGGAAACCACCGAGAAAACCCTGCGCGGCATGCACGCCAAGCTAAAGGATGTCCTGCCCCAGCGCCAGCGCGGTTGAGACACCGGAAACGAACACGCCGGGCAATGCCCGGCGTGTTCGTTCTGGATGGTCTATTCGGCGCCCTTGCCCTGCCGACGCTCCATATAGCGCTCGACATAGGAGCAGGAAGGAATGACGGTATAGCCTTGGCTTTCCGCATAGTGGAGCGCGGTCTCGGTGAGCGCCGCGGCGATGCCGCGCCCCCTAAGCTCGTTGGGAACGAAGGTCCGGTAGATATCCAGCGTCTGTTTACCCAAGTCCATGTAGGACAGATAAGCGCGATAACCGTCCACGGTGGTTTCGAACTGATGACCCGCCTGGTCATGGTGAATGGACAGTGGCTCGCTCATCGTCTCTCCTAGGGGCCTACAACATGACCCTTGCCTTATTGATCTTATCCAGCCGCAGGTTCATCTCTGCCGATCCCGTGCCGAATTGGACACTGATGAACGCTTTACCGTTCTGGATCTTCCTCAGAATGCCTTGATAGTAGGTCCCATCATAGGTCATGAACTGCAGCCGTTTTCCGACATATTGCGCCAGATTATTCGCTTGGACGAACTCATAGCGTGAAGAGGCACGCGTCGTATCCTCTTGCGGCGGCTCCGCCGCGACCATCTCCGTCGCTCCGTAGACCTTCCCCGGTGAGGTATCCACCCAAGCGAACCGTAGCGGCTCGATCGTCTTGCCATTCACCACGAGCGTCGGCCCCAACATGCTCAGGACATCCTTGGGCTCGTAAAAGACCAAGCCGTCCCACGCCACGCTTTCGCTGGGAGTCAGCGCGAGATGGAGTGATCGGGGTTCCTGCAGATAGTCCGAGTAAACCTTGAGAAGAGACGGATCCAGCGCGACTCGCTGGCTGCGCAGGGCTTGGTCGAAATGTTCGACCGCCGTCTGCCGGTAGGCATCCGGGGTCTGGCCGAGCTTGGCGGCGCAATAGGCTTGCACCTTGCGCTGGTAGGCGTTTTCGTTGAGCTCCAGCGCGACATGGGACACACGGGGAGGATTGGCGATCAGATCGCCTGGCTTGTCCGACATATTCGACAGTTCGAGCGCCAGGCGCACCTCACCGACGTCGCGCGTGTTATCGGTCAAGTTCAGGATCAGTTGTTGGGCACCGGGAAGAAACCGATAGGACAGTTCCATATCGGACTCGAAGGTTCGGTAGCCCATCTCCAGCAACTGAGCCGTGCCGATACGGTTCACGTTGCCACACGCCACGTCGCTCATCGCGGTGAACAGGCTTCGTTGCTCGGGCGGGCTGTAGAGTTGCTCCATGAATGGCCCATGGACCTGCAACGCCAAGCCTTTCAGGGAAAGCGCCAATTGTTGGGGCAATACCCCCTGAGCCAGACTCTCCTTGAAGCGAAGCAATTCCCCCAGGCTCTTGAACTTGAGTTCGGCGTGCTCGATGGTCAGGGTATCCCCCACGTGGGGCACTCGCACGGCCAGTCGCTCCAACCCGACCTTTCCTTGCAGCGAGGACGTGATACCGGCGTAGCTGATCGTCATGAAAGGCGAAAGGCGAAAAATCGCATCGTTCATGATCGAGCGAACCGACCACCACAGCGATACCTTGATCAACAGTGCGATCGCGAGAACGACCAGAACACTCCACTTGATCAACTTGCTCATGAAAGCCCTTGTTCGAACGAATATGGGGAAGGGCGCGAAAGAGTGGCTAGTCTTCAGCGCAGAAGGCGCGATTATAAATGAAACTAAAATTTACTTCGAAGGTCGTTCGACTCCATTCATGAGCCCCTGAGCGCGTGGAACAAACCGCGGACATTTTTTGCTCAACGCGTTGTCCTAGCATTCGCAAGTGCCGGGTAAACCAGAAAAAAATGCACTTCACTGCATCCTGCGAGTTTACTTGGCACGGGTTACGGGTAGTATGTAGGCCGGCTATTTCCACGTCTGGGAAATAGCCATTTATGGGAAAAGTCCACCTTGAAGGGGAACACGATGAACAACGTTCTGAAATTCTCTGCTCTGGCCCTGGCCGCCGTTCTGGCTACTGGTTGCAGCAGCGCCTCCAAAGAAACCGAAGCTCGTCTGACTGCGACCGAAGACGCAGCCGCTCGCGCGCAAGCACGTGCCGACGAAGCCTATCGCAAAGCCGAAGAAGCGCTGTCCGCCGCTCAGAAAGCCCAGCAGACCGCTGACGAGGCTAACGAGCGCGCACTGCGCATGCTGGAAAAAGCCAGCCGCAAGTAATAGCCCGCAAGGCTATCAAGCCGACCCTCCGGGTCGGCTTTTTATTGCCCGCGATTCGGCCCTGGCTCAGGGCTGCGCCGGTACCCCGGTACTCATCGGCAGGCCGGACACACCAGGCTCGCCGATTTCCACGGGCAGGCCGTCTTCGGCGGTGATGACGTTTCGAATCACCTCCCAGTCCAGACGCGGATCGCCCAAGTCCTGGCGCTTGAGCAAGGCGTTGACCACGGCCGCATGCTTGTCCACTACCGTGGACGGGGCACCCTGGTCGTTCAGGGGCGTATGGGCTTCCAAATAAACCTTGCCGCCGCTGAGCCCGAACTTGTAGGGCTCGTTGATGATGCGCACCGGCGTGCCGACCGGCGCCATTCCCGCCAGCTCCAGCACATTATTGTTCAGCATGCGGAAACAGCCGTGGCTCACCCGCATACCAATGCCGAATTTCTTGTTGGAGCCGTGGATCAGGTAGCCCGGGGTGCCCAGGGTGAACTTGAACGGCCCCAGGGGGTTGTCCGGCCCCGGCGGCACGATGGTCGGCAGGGGATCGCCGTCCGCGGCATGTTCCTGGCGAATCGACTCCGGGGGGTACCAGGCCGGGTTGTTGGTCTTGCCGGTGATGGATGTCGCGATGATGGGCGACCCCCAGCCCTCTCGCCCGATGCCGAGAGGATAGGTATGCACCACACTCTGGCCTTTTGGGTAGTAGTACAGGCGATATTCCGCGAGGTTGATGACGATGCCCTCGCGAGGGCCGGGCGGCAGGATGTAACGGGTCGGCAGGACGATCTCCGCCCCCTCCCCCGGCAGCCAAGGATCGATGCCGGGGTTGGCCGCCACCATTTCCAGATAGCCCAGGTCGTTGGCCGTACCAATGTCGGCGAACGTGTCTTCGTACTTCGCCTTCACCACCTGGACTTGGCCGACGATGTCTTCCCCGGGCGGCGGCAGGGGGTATTCCCGGGCCAGGGTGGAACCGGCGTTGAACAGCAGGGCGAGCGACAGGCAACGGGCGACAGCGGATATGCGCGGCAACATCCGGAGAATCCTTGGGAGTGGCTAATCGGAAAACTCGGGATTGTACACGGCTCCCCGGGCCGGGGAAGTCAGCGGGGGTGCCGGCCGCGCCGCTGCGCATCCAGCACCTTCAGGCAGGCGGGACACAGGCGCGGGTCGCGCAAGGCGGCCTTGTCCGCGGCACGCCAGAGGGGCCGAGCCGGCAAGAGGCCCGCGCACAGGGTGCGATCGGCATGGCCGCCCAGCTCCAACTGCCGCGCGACCAGATGCAGGCGGATTTCGCGACAGGCGAACAGGTCCAGTTGCTCGTCCGGCTCGATCAAGCAATAACCGTACAGGGACCAGGCGGGACGTGGCATGGAGGGCTCCGAAGAAGGCGCGCAACCTTAGCCGAAAGGGCATGGCCGGAAAAGCCTTGCGGCGGCCCCAACGTGAATCTAGAGCAACGGTTGGAGGGACGACCAGGCATTGTCCAGCAAACGGGCCTGGGCCACCGCCGCGGGATGGATGCCGTCGGGCTGCATCATGCCGGGCACGCCGCCCACGCCCTCGAGGAAAAACGGCACCAGGACCACTCCTTTCTGATCCGCCAGGGCCTGGTAGACCTGGGCGAAATCCCGGACATAGCGGGCCCCATAGTTGGGCGGCAAGCGCATCCCCAGTAGCAGGACCCGGGCACTGCTTGCCTGGGCGGCATCGATCATCGCGGCAAGGTTTCGTTGCAACTGGGCGGGAGGCTGCCCCCGCAGGCCATCGTTGCCGCCAAGCTCGATGATCACTAGGTCCGGACGATGCGCCGAGAGCAGGGCCGGCAACCGGGCGAGCCCGCCGGCGCTGGTGTCGCCGCTGATGGAAGCGTTCACCACCGTCCGCGGCTGGCCGGTCTCGCGCAGGCGTTGGTCCAGCAAGGCGACCCAACCCTGGCGGGTATCCAGGCCCAAAGCCGCGCTGATACTATCCCCGACGACCAGAATGGTCCCCGCCGTTGCCTGCTGAGCCAGCAGCACAAGCGCCAGCAGACAGCCCCGCATCAACCCCTTACGCATCGGATTCTCCATGAGCGCGAGCATGCTTGTTGCGCGGAACCTTAGCAAAGTGGTCCCCACCACGGAAGGCGAGCTGGCCATCCTGAACGACCTGTCCTTGGACCTCGCCGGTGGCGAAAGCCTGGCCATCGTCGGCCGGTCGGGCTCCGGAAAATCCACCCTACTCGGTCTGCTGGCGGGGCTCGATCTTCCCAGCGCCGGCGACGTGGAACTGGCGGGGCACGCCCTGGCCACCCTCGACGAAGACCAGCGGGCGCGGGTCCGCGCCGAGCACGTCGGCTTCGTGTTTCAAGCCTTCCAATTGCTCGACAGCCTGAATGCCCTGGAAAACGTGATGCTGCCCCTGGAGCTGGACGGGCGTCGCGATGCCCGCGAGCGCGCCACCGAGCTGCTGCAACGGGTCGGGCTTGGCCAACGCTTGCACCAAACGCCCCGCCAGCTCTCCGGTGGCGAGCAACAGCGGGTGGCCATCGCCCGGGCATTCGCCGCCGAACCCGACGTACTGTTCGCCGACGAGCCCACCGGCAACCTGGACAGCCAGACGGGCGAGCACATCATCGAGCTGCTGTTCCAGCTCAATCGCGAGCGCGGCACCACCCTCGTACTGGTCACCCATGACGCGCGCCTGGCGCGGCGTTGCGGCCGGTCGATCCACCTAGAGGGCGGCCGCCTGGTGGAGCAATCGGATAGCCCATGACCCATATGCCCCTTGCACGCCTGATGCGCCTGGCGCTTCACCAATTACATCGGGAAGCGCGCGCCGGCGAGGTGCGCGTGCTGTTTTTCGCGCTACTCGTCGCCGTCGCGGCGAGCACCGCCATCGGCTATTTCGGCGCCCGGCTGAACGGCGCGATGCTGCTGCGCGCCACCGAATTCCTCGGTGCCGATCTGCTACTCAGCGGCTCCACCCCGGCGAGCGACTCGCAAGTACGGGAAGGCCTCGACCGAGGGCTGCGCCACGCACGGGCGGTGGAGTTCTCCAGCGTGATCGCGGGTGACGAGGCCATCCAACTGAGCAGCATCAAGGCGGTCGACGAAGCCTATCCCCTGCGCGGCGCCTTGAAGAGCGCCGCCGGCCCCCAGGAAGAGGAACGCTCCGGAGGCACGCCCGCGCCCGGCGAGGCATGGGCCGAGGCGCGCCTGCTCACCGCGCTGGACCTGAAGATCGGTGACATCATCGAAGTCGGGATGAAGCCGCTACGCCTGAGCCGTGTGCTGACCTACGAGCCGGACCGGGCGGGCGACTTCTATAGCCTGACGCCGAGGGTTCTGATCAATCTCGCGGACTTGGGCGCGACCGAGGTGGTACAGCCAGGCAGCCGGGTCCGCTACCTGGACTTCTGGAGCGGACCGAGCGAGGCCCTGACGGCCTACCGGGACGCGCGGACCTCCGACTTGGCGGCCAATCAGCGCCTGGAAGATGCCCGCAGTGGCAACCGCCAGATCGGCGGTGCCCTGGGGCGCGCCGAACGCTACCTGAACCTGGCGAGCCTCGCGGCCATCCTGCTGGCAGGGGTCGCGGTGGCCCTGTCGGCCAACCGATTCGCCAGCCGTCGCTTCGACGCCAGCGCCCTGTTGCGCTGCATGGGGCTCTCCCGGCGCGAGGCGCTGGTCCTGTTCGGCCTGCAACTGGTCACCCTAGGTCTGCTGGCCAGCCTGGCGGGCGCCTTGCTGGGCTGGGTCGCCCAGCAGGCACTATTCCGGTTGCTCGCCGACCTGCTGCCCCGGGGTGTTCCTGGCGGCGGACCGGGACCAGTCCTCGCGGGTGTCGCCACCGGCCTGGTGGCCCTCGCCGGCTTCGCGCTACCGCCCCTGGCCGCGCTGGGTCGCGTCCCGCCCCTGCGCGTGCTACGCCGGGACCTGTTGCCAGTCCCCCTGTCGTCCTGGAGCGCCTACGGCGTGGCCTTGCTGGCCCTGGGACTGATCATGTGGCGGTTGAGCCTGGACCTGCGGCTGACCCTGGCACTGCTCGGCGGCGGACTGGCCGCCAGCGTGCTGTTGGGCGGGCTCCTGCTGCTCGCCTTGCGCAGCCTGCGGCGGCTGCTGGCGAAGGCCGCGCTGCCCTGGCGACTGGGTCTTGGCCAGTTGCTTCGTCATCCCCTCGCGGCCGTCGGCCAGGCATTGGCCTTCGGCCTGATCCTGCTGGCCATGGCACTGATCGCCCTGCTGCGTGGAGAGTTGCTCGACAGCTGGCGCGAACGCCTGCCCGCCGATGCGCCGAACCAGTTCGTCCTGAATATCCTGCCCATGGAGAAGGACGCGTTCGAAGCGCGCGTGGCCGCCTTGTCGCCTCGCCATGCGCCGCTGTACCCGGTGGTACCGGGGCGACTGGTGCGGATCGACGGCGAACCGGTGAAGACGCGGGTCAGCAAGGACAGCCAGGGCGAACGCGCCACCCAGCGGGACCTCAGCCTGACTTGGGCGGCCGATCTACCCAGCGGGAACCGGCTGGTGGCCGGCACTTGGTGGACGCCGACGTCCGAGGGCGAACCTCCCGGGGTATCGGTCGAGGCCCGGCTCGCGCAGAACCTCGGCGTGAAGGTGGGCGACCGCCTCACCTTCAACATTGGCGGCATGGAGCGCGAGGTTCGGGTGACCAGCCTGCGGGAAGTGAACTGGGACAATTTCCAGCCCAATTTCTTCATGATTTTCCAGCCCGGAACCCTGGCCGACCTGCCCGTCACCTACATGACCAGCTTCTATCTGCCGCCTGGCCGGGATCGGGAGTTGGTGGAACTGTCACGGGCTTTTCCGGCGGTCACGCTGCTGCAAGTGGAGGCGATTCTCGCCCAGGTGCGGGACATCCTCGCCCAGGTCACCCTGGCGGTGGAATTCGTGTTGGCATTCGTCCTGGCCGCCGGGCTGGCGGTGCTGTTCGCGGGCCTTCAGGCCACCCTCGACGAACGCATCCGCCAGGGTGCCCTGCTACGGGCGCTGGGAGCCGAGCGCCGCCTGTTGCTGCGGGCACGCTACGCCGAGTTCGCCTTGCTGGGCGCCTCCAGCGGGCTGCTTGCCGCCTTGGGCTGCGAAATGGTGAGCGGGTTGCTCTACACCTACGTCTTCGATCTGCCCTGGCACCCTCACCCCTGGTTGTTGCTGCTCCCCGTGCTGGGCGCCGCGCTGATCGCCAGCGCCGGGCTGTTCGGCACCCGCCGCGCGCTCAACGCCAGCCCGCTGACGGTACTGCGCGAAGCCTGATAGGCTTCGCGCTCCGCGTTCAGCCAGGATTGCCATGAGCCGCTACCGCCCGCCCCGCTCCGCCGGAACCCCGCTCATCACCCCGGAAGGCGAGGCCCGTCTTCGCGCCGAACTGCATGAACTTTGGCATGTGCGCAGGCCCCAGGTGACCCAGGCGGTGAGCGAGGCGGCCGCGCTGGGCGATCGCTCGGAAAACGCTGAATACATCTATGGCAAGAAAATGCTGCGGGAAATCGATAGCCGCGTGCGCTTCCTCACCAAGCGCCTGGAAAAACTCAAGGTGGTGAGCGAGCGGCCCAGCGACCCCAACAAGGTGTATTTCGGCGCCTGGGTGACGGTGGAGGACGACGAGGGCACCCAGACCCGCTACCGCATCGTCGGGCCCGACGAACTGGATCTGAAACAGAACCTCATCAGCATCGACTCTCCCCTGGCCCGTGCCCTGGTGGGCAAGGGCCTGGATGCGGAAGTCAAGGTCGCCACCCCGGCCGGCGAGAAGTTCTGGTACGTGGTGCGGATCGACTATCCCTGAACGCCGGATCGGGGCTCAGCGCCGGGTGATCAACCCCTGACGCGCCACCCTGACCAGTTCGCCCACGGTTTCCGCCAGCGCCTCGGCGCTCGGGCTGGGCATCACCGCGAAGTCGAAGCTGTTGTCGGCGAAACGGCTCAGAGACTGGCCCTCGCGAACGAACTGGATCAGAAAGGTCCGCGGCGCGCCCCAGCGTTTCGGCCAGCCATCGAGGTATTTCAGGAGCGTGGGAGGGTGGTCTCCACCCAGCAGGATGCGCGGGTTGCGCTGGATCAGGCCGGAAGTGATGGGGGCCAGACGAATGAAGGATCGAGCATTCATGAAGTACGTGCTTCCGCCTCGAGAATCCCGCTGGGCAGCGGTGGGAGGCTACACCGAACCAGCGCTTTAGCGGTATTTCGGGCATCCACGAAGCCCGGGGCGCCCCGCAAGTAGCTGTGTAAATCGGCGCATGGGCGGAATCCTAGAAGCCCCTTCGCGAGGCTGTCAAGGCGCCTCTCACCGCTCGCGGCGGCAACGGGTCGCCGACTGCCGCCACGGCTCGGATCGCTTGCTCCAGGCCGAAACGAAAAACCTCGCCGCGTCACGAAACGTTCCTGTTTCCACCCCTCGGTCACCCCTGCCGTTTCGGCTCGTAACAAAACGAGCCGTACCCATTCCACTTCATTTCTTGTCTGTCTCGACAAGAATGCTGTGCCAGAGCGCCTCGCCGCGAGGCACGGCATTTGGCATGTTTTCTGCGCTACCGCTCCCCGATGTTCGCGAACAGGGAAGACCGCGACATCGAGCATGGAAGCATCACCCAACAGAACGAGAGCGCCATGAAAAAGAACAGGAACTTGCTCGCCCTCTTCGTCGGAATCGGCCTTGGCATGACGGCCTCCGGCACCCTTCACGCTGCCCATTCGGCCTCCCCCGGCTATACCCAGACCCGTTATCCGATCGTGCTCACCCATGGCATGCTCGGCTTCGACAGCATCTGGGGCATCGACTACTGGTACGGTATTCCCTCGGCACTCCGCAAGGACGGCGCCAATGTGTACGTCACCCAGGTCAGCCAGTTGAACACTTCCGAAGCCCGCGGCGAGGAGCTGCTGGAACAGGTGGAAGAGATCGCCGCCATCAGCGGCCAGGGAAAGGTCAACCTGATCGGGCACAGTCATGGCGGGCCGACCATTCGCTACGTGGCGGCGATCCGCCCCGACCTGGTGGCCTCGGTGACCAGCGTCGGCGCCCCGCACAAGGGCTCCGCCACCGCGGACTTTCTCCGCCAGGTCCCCCCGGGCTCGACCGGGGAAGCGATGCTGGCGGGCATCGTCAATGGGCTCGGCGCGCTGATCAACTACCTGTCCGGCAGTCACACCACCACGCCCCAGAACGCATTGGGCGCGCTGGAATCCCTCAACAGCGCCGGCGCGGCGGTATTCAACGCCAAGTACCCCCAGGGCATTCCCACCAGTGCGTGCGGCGAGGGGGCTTATCAGGTGAACGGCGTTCGCTACTACTCGTGGAGCGGCGCCAGTCCCCTGACCAATGCCCTGGACCCCAGCGACGCATTGCTCGGCGCGAGCTCCCTGACCTTCAAGGAGGCTAACGACGGGCTCGTGGGGCGCTGCAGCTCCCACCTGGGCAAGGTGATCCGCGATGACTACCAGATGAACCACTTGGACGAGGTCAACCAGACCTTCGGCCTCACCAGCCTCTTCGAGACCGACCCGGTGAGCGTCTATCGGCAACACGCCAACCGCCTGAAGAACGAAGGTCTCTAACCCTTTCGCCGGAGCCCGCGAGGGCTCCGAGCCGCAGGCCACGACCGTGAAAAAACTCCTGCTCCTACTCCCCTTGATGTTCGGCATCAGTCTCATGGTGCTGCTCAACCTGCCCTCGGCCGATGCGCCGAACCTGGCACGACGCGCCCCCGCGTCCATTCAGGCGGCCCCCGCCCTCGAAACGGCACCCGCCCCACGCGCCGGTACCGCCTCCCCCCTGGCCTCTCCCTCCTCGCCCGGGCTACCCCGCTCCTTCCAAGGCACCGAGGTGGATGGAAACCTGCAGGTGGACGCCGCCGGCGACCTGAAGATCGGGCAGGACATCCGCCGGCTGTTCGACTATTTCCTCAGCGCCATGGGCGAGGAGCCCCTGGCCCGCAGCCTCGCTCGTCTACGGGCCCATCTCGCCGGACGCCTGCCTCCGCCGGCTCGCGATCAGGCGTTGGCGCTGCTGGATCAGTATCTCCAGTACAAACGCGAACTCGTGACGCTGGAGCGAGAGCTGCCCCAGCGCGCCGACCTGGATGCGCTGCGCCAGCGCGAGACGGCGGTGCGCGCGTTGCGGGCGCGCATCTTCAGCGCCGAGACCCATCGGGCTTTCTTCGCCGACGAGGAGGCTTACAACGGCTTCACTCTCGAGCGGCTGGCCATTCAGCGCACCCCCGGCCTGGACGATTCGGCCAAGGCCGTGGCGCTGGATCGTCTGCGCGAAGGCCTTCCCGATACCCTGCGAGAAGCGGTGGTGGAGCAACTGCACAGCGAACTGCTCCAGCAAACGGCTCGCCTGCGAGCCGAAGGCGCCCCTCCCGAGGCGCTCCGTCAGGCCCGTCAACGGATCGTCGGGGCGGAAGCCACGGCGCGCCTGGAGGCGCTGGATCGCCAGCGCAGCGCCTGGCAAGAACGCCTGCAAGGCTATCTGAAGGACAAGCAGGCCCTGGAGAGTAACCCCGGCCTGAGCGAAGCGGACCGGCGGACGGCGGTCGAACGGTTGGCGCAAGACCGCTTCGACGACCGCGAGCGGCTGCGCCTGGACGCCTCGGAGGAACTGGCCCAGGCCAGGTCGGCGGCCAGACAGCCTTGATGTAGCCGCGTCATTCGCCATGGAAGCGGCGGGCCCTGGAATGCCACGCCGGAAGATCAAGGCGCCAAATCGCCGAGGCAGGCATGGCGAGGGGAATGCATCGCACCCGATCCGACGGCATTCGTCGAGGAAGCGAGGCGAACGCTCTCGATGACAGGCGCCAGGGAAGCCAGCCGGCGCCAGCTCCTTACTTGGAGGCGCTGGCGTATTTCTGGCCGGGCTCCAGCCGATCGCGTTCGCGATCGAAGGCTAGGTAGTACTTGTTGACGCTGTTGACGTAGTTCACCACGCCCATCCCGAGCTGCTCGGCGGCGACACGCTCGACCTGGAAGAACCATTGGTTGGGATTCAACCCGCGACGACGGGCTTCGGCGCGCAAGCTCTGTACCCGTTGCGGACCGACGTTGTAGGCGGCCAAGATGAAAGCCATGCGCTCGCGCTCATTGAATCGGGGGCTCGCGAAGTAAGTCTTGCGCAACTGGGCGAGGTATTTGGCCGAAGCCTGCACATTGGCATCCAGGCCACGGACGTCGCTCACGCCGACGCTGGTCGCCGCGCCCGGTGTGATCTGCATCAGCCCCATCGCGCCACTGGCCCCACGAGCCTGGGGGTCGAAGCTGGACTCCTTGAACGCCAGGGCCGCCAGGTTCAGCCAATCCAGTTGGTTCTGCCCGGCATAGCGCTGCAACACGGGGCGCAGTTTTTCGAGCCGCTGGCGGTCGGCCCGCTCCAGCGGCGTGCGGACTTGATAGAGCCGGCGATAGACCCGCTGGAACACCGCATCCTGGTTGGCGGGAGGCCGGTAGCTGGCGAGGAACCGGTCCACGCTGGCCTGCAACATGCCGGCGTCGCGGCGGGTGAACCAGACCATGTCGCCGTGGTTAGCCAGTACCAGATGGCGCTCGATGCGCAACTTGGGCATCACCTTCGCCCAGCGCTCGGCGATCGGCTGCTCCACCGCCGTCATGGGGAGAATGCCGGCCTGGACCATTTCCAGCACATCCTCCACCGCGAGGGACGGGTCGATCCATTCCACGCCGATGGGCGCCAGCTTGCGTTGGCCGAGTCGCTGGTTGACCTCTCGCAGGGCATCGCCCGCCGCGCTTCCGGCCGGCAGCACCAGGGTGCGCCCGGCCAGTTGGTCCAGGCGCGCGTAGCGACGCCCGCCCTGGCGGCTCACCAGAACCAGCGGTACATCGTGGCGGATCGGGGTGCTGGCCCGGATATCCAGGCCACCGTGGGCGCCAAGCAATTCGCCCGGCGCAACCAAGTCGCCCTCGCCCCGCTGGAGGGCGGCGAGCAACTGTTCCTTCGCCTTCGGAATCAACTTGACCTGGATCTCGCGTCCATCCCGGGCTTCTCGGTTAAGGTAATGCTCGAAGGCACGCACCCGTTGATATTCAAGGCCGATGGCCTCGCCTGCGACTTCACCCGAACTATTGCGGCTCTGGTTGACCAGCACGCGCAAGACACCGCTCTTGCGGATATCCGCCAAGTCGCGGGAGTGGCCGGGAGGGGTTTGCCAGGCTTCGGGGGGACCGACCAGGCGGGCGGCGGCGGGAAATGGCAACAAGGCCAAGGCACAGAAAAGGATCAGTAACGGTCGGGTCATCTGCTCTCCGGGGGCCGACTGCCGGCGCGGTCATAAGCTCCGCCTCGGCAATGCCCTCGACTGTCTTCGCCAATATTTTTCCGGCGCAAAAAGGCGCAAAGGGTCTCACAGCACGCCGCCCCACGCCAGACCGGTCGCGATGACAGCTTTAGAAAACAGCGTCAAGTTTTTGTAAATATTGGGTTTTCTTGAAACGATCAGGGCTTTGATATGCTCTCGTCCGACAAGTTCGAGGCCCACCATGCAACTCATCGATATCGGCGTCAACCTTACCCATCCCACCTTCGCCAGCGATCGCGAAGCGATATTGGAGCGAGCCTATGGCGCGGGCGTCGAGCAATTGATCCTCACCGGCACCCGCGTCGAGGACAGCGAAGAAGCCTTGGCGCTGTGCCGGACGCTGGACGGCACCGGTACCCGCCTGTTCTCCACCGCTGGCGTCCACCCCCACGAAGCCAGCCAGTGGAACCTGGAAACCCTCCGTGGCCTGGAGACCTTGCTGCGGGAGCCGGAAGTGCGAGCGGTGGGCGAATGCGGCCTGGACTTCCATCGCGACCTCAGCCCCCGACCGCACCAGGAGAAGGCCCTGGAGGAACAACTGGCCCTCGCGGCGCGGCTGAAGAAACCCGTATTCCTCCACGAGCGCGACGCTCACGATCGGCTGGAAGCTATCCTCAGGGACTACCGGGACTACCTGCCCGGGGCGGTGGTGCATTGCTTCACGGGGGAGAAACGAGCGCTTTACCGTTACCTCGATCTGGACGTGCATATCGGGATCACGGGCTGGATCTGCGACGAGCGACGCGGCACCCACCTGCATGCCCTGGTAGGCCAGATTCCCAAGGGGCGCCTGATGCTCGAAAGCGATGCGCCCTACCTGTTACCGCGCACCCTGAAGCCCCGGCCACGCCATCACCGCAATGAACCTGCTTTTCTCGGCGAAGTGTTGCGCGAAGTGGCTCGACATCGTGGAGAAACGGAACTGGAACTGGCTTTGCATACTCACGAATGCGCGAGACGCTTTTTTGACCTGCCTTTTTCAGGAACGAGAGCGTCGGAGCCTGTAAGCTGAAACGACTGAGTCGGAGCGGCCTGCCATATCATCGATAAACGTCCTTGATGAGCGTCAATGACGATGGCGAGGGTGCCCACCAGACTATGGCACTTTGCTATACGACCACCTTAGCCGCGAGCAAGTACACATGGGCGCATGGATTCGCAATATTTCCCTTCGTTATAAGTTCTGGGCCGTCAATGCGGTCGCATTCTTCACAACCCTTGCCCTGGTGCTCTACTCGATGCACCTGGAGCAGGACGCCCGCGACCAGCAGGCCCGCCATGTCGCCACCGCCCAGGCCGACTTGCTGAAGGCCTGGCCCGCCACCCAGCCCCTTCCCCAGGCGCGCGACCTGCTCTACGTTCCAAACGATGCCCCGCCGCGCATCGATGGCCAGGCACGGCCGGAACTTCTCGGCGCCAGCGGCTGGACCGCCCTGCCCCACGACAACCTGTTCGGTGACGACCCGCTGATCGGCGCCCAGGTCGAGATCCTGCCGAACGGACAGCGCCTGGCCGTGCTGGCCCACAGCATGAGCCTGCTGCAAGTTTTCTCCGAACGCGCCGCGAACTACGCCAGCGCGGTGTTCGTCCTGATGGTGGCACTGCTGGCCGCCTCGCAGTTGCTCATCCGCTTCCTCATGTCCCACCTCAACACGCTCAAGGATGTGATGTTGCATGTGGAAAGGACCGGCGACCTCGCCGCCCGGGTACCGTTGGAAAGTCGCGATGAGATTGGCCAGATGGCGAATGCCTTCAATGCCATGCAAATCGGTTATCAGCGCGTGGTGAGCACCGTCATGCAGGCGGCCTTGCGCCTCGACGAAGGCGCCGCCCGCCTGGCCGACAGCATGAACCACGTGCGCCAGGGGATGCTGGGCCAGCAAAGCGAGACCGATCAGGCCGCGACGGCGATCAACGAGATGTCCACCACCGTTCACAGCATCGCCCAGCATGCCGGCGATACCCGTGACCAGTCGGAAAATGCCGACCGGCTGGCCAGCGCCGGCCAGGAAGTGGTTGGAAAAGTCGAGCGCTCCATCGCCGAACTATCCAGGGGCGTCCAGCAGACCGCCGAGATGATCGGGCAACTGGCGGAAGACAGCCAGCGCATCAGCGGGGTGGTCAACGTCATTCACGGCATCGCCGAACAGACCAACCTGCTGGCGCTGAATGCCGCCATCGAGGCCGCCCGAGCCGGCTCCATGGGGCGGGGTTTCGCGGTGGTGGCCGAAGAAGTCCGCAACCTGGCCAAGCGCGTGCAGGACTCCACCGACGAAATCACCCAGATGATCGGCACACTGCAATCCGGTAGCCGCGACGCCGTCGAGTTCATGCGGGAAAGCTCATTGAGAGCGGACGACTGCGTGCAGCAAGCCAGCGCCGCCGGCGCCGCCCTGGCGGCCATCACCGAGGCGGTGGCGCAGATGCGCGAAAGCAATACCCAGATCGCGGTGGCGGCCGAGCAGCAGAGCCAGGTCGCCGAGGAAATGACCCGCTCGGTGGTGGGCATCCGGGATGTCACCGAGCTGACGGTGAGTCAGACCGTCGACTCGGCCACCACCAGCAAGGAACTGGCCGCCTTGGCCGCCGAACTGTCCAAGGTCATCCGCCAATTGAAGCTGTGAGGTCGATGTTCTATCCGGGCGATAGGGAAGAACGATTTTCGCTGCCCCGCCGCCCCTCGTAAGGTAGTCGCGTACTCAGGAGGAACGCGACATGCTCTTACGATCCCGCTCGGTGGCCCATCGCTACATCATTTCCCAGCCCCCCGCCTCCCGCCTGCTCGCCGTCCCGGTGTTCCTGCTGGGCGCGCTCAACGGCGCGCTCGGCGTGTGGCAGGCCAGCCCTGTCGCCTTGGCGCTCGGCGCGATCGCGCTGATCGCCGCCCTTGGCTTGCAGGCCCACCACGACGAGCCATTTCCAAAGGCTCGCTCGGCCGCCTGCTAGCGCTACTCTCTCGATTGCTTGATGAAACCTGGGCGCACCGGCCGCCCTGCCCGGGAGGCCGCTTGTCGATACCGGAACGACCGTTAGCCTGCCGGTTTCCCACGCGGTGTCTCCCATGCTGAACATTGCACTCATCGCCGGCTCCAGCCGACCCGATAGCCAATCGGTCAAGGTTACCCGTACCTGCGCCAACGCCTGATCGAGCTCGGCTTGAGCAGCGACTCTCTGACCAGCCTCATCGATTTCAGTGAGCGCCCCTTGCCGCAGGGGCCCAGCGAAAACGCGCCGAATTGGCCGGAGCATGCCGCCAAGCAGCGAGCGGCCGATGACGTGGTGATCATCGCGCCGGAGTTCCACGACATTGCCTCGCCGGCGCTGAAGAACTTCTTGTTGTATGCCACCAAGGCGGAATTGGCCCACAAGCGCGGCTTGCTGGTGGTATCTCGGCGGGCCCGGGGGCGCCTACCCCATCAGCGGGCTACGCTTCCGGCTACAAGAACTGCCGCCTGTGCTACTTGCCGGGGGCATCTGATCGTGCGCTACGTGAACCAAGTGCTGAACGATACGCAGACCCTCGACGAGAGGACCGGCGCATCCGCCAGCGCGCCGACTATGCGCTGATATTCGCCCGCTATGCCGAGGCGCTGAAGCCCGTTCGCGCCGCCATCGACATGGGCAAACCGGCCTTCGCCAACGGCATGTGAGGCCAGGCCAGACCAAGGCTCACTGGCGCGCCAGGCGTCGGTTATCGGCCTGCAGCGAATGGGTACTGCGATAAGGATTGATATCCAGGCCGCCGCGCCGCACGTAGCGGGCGTACACCGTCAGGCGTTCCGGCGCCAGCAGGGCCAGCAGGTCGAGGAAGATGCGCTCCACGCATTGCTCGTGGAAGTCGGCGTGCTGGCGGAAGCTCACCAGGTATGCCAGCAGGCTGGCGGGCTCCAGCCGTCGCGCGCCCTGGGTCTCCACCACCAGCGAGCCCCAATCCGGCTGCCCGGTCACCGGACAGTTGGATTTCAACAGGTGACTGTGCAGCACCTGTTCGCCCGGCGCGCCCGTCTCGTAGCGCAGCAGCTCGGGGCGGGGCCGATCATAATGGGCGATGGCGACGTCCAGCCCGTCGATGCAGGTGCCCGGCAATTCCGCCAGCCCGTCCGCCGTCGCGTCCCGCAGGCTGCGTACCCGCACCGCTACCGGCGCGCCGGCCACGGCCGACAGGTCGCGCCGCAACACTTCGGCCAGCGCCTCGGCATCGGCGAACACGCTCTGGTTGAGAGAGTTGAGGTAGAGCTTGAAGGACTTCGACTCGACGATGTTCGGCGAGTCGGCGGGAATGGCGAACTCGCCGATGGCCACGACCGGCTTGCCCGATGGGGTCAGCCAGGACAACTCATAGCAGGTCCAGAAGTCCGTGCCCCGGTAGGGCAGGCGTTCGGCCTCAAGGCCCAGTTCACGCCATTTGGTGGCGCGGGGAATGGGGAACAACAGGGAAGGCATGTACGTGGCGACGTAATCGCTGGCCTTGCCTAGGGGCGAGTGTTCGGCGGGATGAGACATGATGGCGGACCGGTGCATTCGAAGAGGCCGGCATTATAGCGAGCGGCCCGCCAGCCGGCGCTTCAGTTCGGCCGGACACTCAACCGGCCCACCATGCCCGCCTGGTAATGACCCGGCACGTTGCATGCGAACTCCAGGCCGCTCGCCTCCTTGAAGGTCCAGGTCAGCTCGGCGGTCTTGCCCGGCTCCACCAGCACGCTGTTGGGATCGTCGTGGTGCATCGGCGCCGCGCCGTGGCCCATCTCGCCTCCATGGCCGGACATGTGCCCGCCCGGCTTCATCGCCGTCGGCGTGAGCCGTCCGGCCTGCTGCATCTTCAGCATGTCCTGCTGGTGGCGGGCATGCAGGGCAGCGGTTCCCAGGTTGAACTCGTGCAACACCGAACCCTCGTTCTTCAATACGAAGCGCACGGTCTCGCCGGCCTGCACGTCGAGGCTGGAGGGCCGGTAGAACATGTCGCCCAGGGTGATTTCCACCGTGCGGCCGGCCCGGGACGCCGGGGCCGGCTCACCGAAGGCGAAACCGCTGGACGGCGTGTCAGCCTGGACGCCGAAAGCCAGCGCGCTTAGGGAAAGAAGGGCGAGAGAAGAACGAATGGGGGACATGCGGGGCTCCTGGAATCACGATGGCTGCCAGCCTAGCTCCCGCTAACTGGCGCCTGGCTGACCGCGACATGACAAAACCGTCAGGTTCGCCCCGGGCCGCGAAGCCGGGGTATAAAGCAGCCTAAACCGCCAGGAATGCCCGATGAAACTGCTGATCGTCGAAGACGAACCGAAGACCGGCCAGTACATGCGCCAGGGGCTGTCCGAGGCCGGCTTCAGCGTCGAGCTGGCCCGGGACGGCCTCGACGGCGAGCACCTTGCCCTGAACGGCGACTTCGACCTGATCGTGCTGGATGTGATGCTCCCAGGCCAGGATGGCTGGCGAGTACTGCAAGCGATCCGCGCGGCCGGGCTGGCGATGCCCGTGTTGTTCCTCAGCGCCCGCGACGCGGTGGAGGATCGGGTCCGCGGCCTGGAGCACGGCGCCGACGATTACCTGGTGAAGCCCTTCGCCTTCGCCGAGCTACTGGCCCGGGTGCGCGCCCTGCTGCGGCGCGGCCAAGGCCAGCCCCAGGAAACCACGCTGCGCTGCGCCGGCCTGCAGGTGGACCTGCTGCGCCGCAGGGTGGAACGGGACGGCAAGCGCCTCGACCTCACCGCCAAGGAATTCGCCCTGCTGGAGCTGCTGCTGCGTCGTCAGGGCGAGGTCCTGCCCAAGTCGCTGATCGCCTCACAGGTCTGGGACATGAATTTCGACAGCGACACCAATGTGATCGAAGTGGCCATCCGCCGCCTGCGCGCCAAGGTGGACGACGGGTTCGACCAGCCCTTGGTGCACACCGTGCGCGGCATGGGCTACGTGCTCGAAACCCGGGACGACTGATGCATCGGCTATCCCTCAGCGCCCGCCTCGGCCTGCTGTTCGCGCTTTGCGTCGGCGCCGTGTCGCTGATCGCCGGCGCTCTTTTCGACCGCGCCAGCGAAGCGCACTTCATCGAACTGGATCAGGAACTGCTGCGCGGTCGCCTGGCGGGCTTCCGGGAGGTGCTGGGCGGCGCCGACTCGCTCCAGGCGCTGGAAACCCAACGCCCCGCGCTGGAGGCCGAACTCGCCCGCCATCCAGACCTGGGCCTGCGCATTCGCGACTCCCACGGCGCCCTCTGGCTGGACCGCCCTCCCCTTGGCGACCCGCATCACGGCGGCGCGACGGAAGCCACCGCCTATCGCACCCTGGAGGCGCCTCTCGACCCTCTAGGAGTCGATGGGCCGCGCCTGACGCTGTTGCTGGACATCACCCATCACCAGCACTTCCTCGAGCGCATGCAGCGCCTGATCTGGCTGACCGTGGGCCTGTCCGCCCTGGTCACGGCCCTGCTGGGCGCCTGGGTCGCCCGCAGCGGCCTGCGCCCGCTGCGGCGCATGACCGAGCTGGCCTCGCGGATTTCCGCGCGCTCCCTCACCGAACGCCTTCCCGAAGCGGGCGCGCCGGCGGAGCTGGCCGAGCTGATCGCCACCTTCAACGCCATGCTGGCCCGGTTGGAAGATGCCTTCGCCCGGCTTTCGGCGTTCTCGGCGGATATCGCCCATGAGCTGCGTACGCCTCTGTCCAACCTGCTCACCCAAACCCAAGTGATACTGGGTCAACCACGGTCACGGGAGGAATACCGCGAGGCGCTGCACTGCAATCTGGAGGAACTGCAACGCCTGGCGCAGATGGTCAATGACATGCTCTACCTGGCCAAGGCGGATCACGGCCTGCTGGCACCGGAGCGTCATCCGCTTCGATTGGAAAAGGAACTGGATGCCCTGCTGGACTATTTCGCGCCTCTGGCGGAGGAACGGGGCATCGCCCTCAGCCGCCATGGCGAGGCGACCTGGCCGGCCGACCGGGGCATGCTGCGCAGGGCACTGTCCAACCTGCTGGACAATGCCCTGCGCTTCACTCCGAATGGCGGCCAGGTGCGCGTCGAGCTGGAGCCCGTGGTAGAGGGCGTGCGACTGGTGGTTGCCAACCAGGGCGCTCCGCTAGACCCGGCCACCCTGCCCCGCCTGTTCGACCGTTTCTATCGCGCCGACCCGGCGCGCCGCGAAGGGGGCGGCGAACACGCCGGCCTGGGCCTGGCCATCACCCGCTCCCTCGTCGTCGCCCATGGCGGCGGGATCCGTTGCGAGTCCCGAGACGGCTGGACGCGCTTTGTCCTAACCTTCAACCTAACCGATGATTATTCGCCTTGACTCTGAAGCTCTTTCAACATAATGAACCGCTGTACAGTTAGCCGCTCTCGCCAAGCGTCCTCGTTCTGCCCCTTCGCTCTGGCTAAAGCAAGCCATGCATCTCTGTATTCCAACCAGTATTTTTGAGTTATAGCGATATCTTCAGCTGTCACCGTACCGTATTTCCAATCGGAAGCCTGCATATACAAAAAGGTCTTTTGCAGCTCCTCTTCCTCCGATATTAGTTTGCGACTCTTTCGCAAACGATTTAGGTTCATCTCACTCATCAGCTCAACGAATCCATCTTCAAGACGCCTCGACTCTTCGTATGAGAAGCGCATGCGCGATGCACCCGTTTGATCAACTTCTCGATCACACCTTGCACCGAAAAAATCATTAGATTTTTTGCGAACCTCCCAATACACCTCCATATCTTGTGAAGACCATTTGCTAACAATATTTCTCAAGCGCTTCTCACGCTGAGGAACATAAGCATGGTTGTCGTTATCGACGACACATGTAGCCTCCATAATATAATCGGGGACCATACTGCATACATCTATATCCTTCATGCGTTCATTATTAGCGTAAGCTTTAGAAGCCAACTCAAGCGAATCCAGACGCAACTCGAGTCCATCCTCACCCATTTCACATGCAAATTTGGACGCCAATGCATAATTACGCGGCACGCCTTTACCGTTCGCATAAATCATCATAAGAATAGGCAGCCCATCGTAAGGTGTATTAGAACGATCAAACTGCGGCCTTTCGACAAACCCTTTCAGACGAGCCAATCTATAGTTAGGTTTATTACTGCGCGCGCACTCACTGACACCAAAGTAGTAGTCTTCAGCGCTACAACCATTAGTGGGTAACCCTCCATTTACATCTGCTTTCGGAATCTCCACACTCCTATAAGGTCGGCATCGTTCCTCAGTACTAACCTTAATTTTTCCAGCATATGATGGAAAAGCAATTGCACACAAACATAACAAGAACAAATTTTTAGGGAACACATCAATCTCACTTAGGCATCCCTGCCCTATTTATTTTGAATGAAACATTTTCAGGTCCGCATCCCCCTCCCGCTGACCAGCAGGCGTACGCAGAACAGATAGAGCACCACCGTGGTGAACAGCATCAGGCCGATGGCGATGCCGATGTCGATGTCGGACACTCCGAGGATACCGTAGCGGAAGGCGTTGACCATGTGCAGGATGGGGTTGCCCAGGGACACGGTCTGCCAGAATGGCGGCAGCAAGTGGATCGAGTAGAACACCCCGCCCAGGTAGGTCAGCGGCGTCAGCACGAAGGTGGGGATGATCGAGATATCGTCGAAATTGCGTGCGAACACCGCGTTGATGAAACCGCCCAGGGAAAAGACCGTGGCGGTCAATACCACCACCAGCACGGTGATACCCAAGTGGTGCACCTGCAGCTTGGTGAAGAACAACGACAGCAGCGTGACGATGGCGCCCACCGCGAGCCCGCGCAGTACACCGCCTAGGGTGTAGCCCAACAGGATGGTGTGGGGCGAGACGGGCGCCACCATCAGTTCTTCCACGGAACGCTGGAACTTGCTGCCGAAGAAGCTGGATACCACGTTGCCGTAGGCGTTGGTGATCACCGACATCATGATCAGCCCCGGAACGATGTATTCCATGTAGGTGAAGCCGTCCATTTCGCCGATCTGCCGGCCGATCAGGCTGCCGAAGATCACGAAGTACAACACCATGGTGATCGCCGGGGGCAGCAGCGTCTGCGCCCAGATGCGCATGAAGCGACGCACCTCGCGATAGACGATGGTGTTGAGGGCTATCAGGTTCGGACGCAGTTCGCTCATATGGCCACCTTCGACAGGTTCTTTTCCACCAGCGAGACGAACAGTTCCTCGAGGCGATTGGTCTTGTTACGCAGGCTGAGCACGTCGATGTCCTGCTCCGCGAGCAGGCGGAACAGCTCGGTCATGCCACGGCTCTTGTCGACCTGCACCTCCAGGGTACGCTCGTCCGCCAGGCGCGCCGGATAGCCGGGCAGCGTCGGGGCCGCCGGCTGGGGCGCCTTCAGGTCGAGCAGGAAGGTCTCCACGTGGAGCTTGCCCAGCAGTGCGCGCATGCTGGTGTTCTCGACGATCGTGCCGTGGTCGATGATGCCGATGTGGCGACAGAGCTGCTCGGCCTCTTCCAAGTAATGGGTGGTGAGGATGATGGTGATTCCACGCCGGTTCTGCTCGGTGAGGAAGCTCCACATGGAGCGGCGCAGCTCGATGTCCACCCCCGCGGTGGGTTCGTCGAGAATCAGCAGGCGCGGCTGATGCACGAGCGCCCGGGCGATCATCAGGCGGCGCTTCATGCCGCCGGAGAGGGTTCGCGACTGTTCGTTGCGCTTGTCCCACAGGCCCAGTTGGACCAGATACTCCTCGGCCCGCTCCTTGGCGAGGCGGCTGGGGATGCCGTAGTAGCCGGCCTGGGTCACGACGATGTCGAAGACTTTTTCGAACTGGTTGAAGTTGAACTCCTGAGGCACCACGCCCAGGCAGCGCTTGAGCGCATAGGGCTCGCGGTCGAGGTCATGGCCGAAAACGTTCACCGTCCCGCTGGTCTTGTTCACCAGGGTGGACAGAATGCCGATCGTGGTGGATTTGCCGGCCCCATTGGGCCCGAGCAATGCAAAGAAATCGCCTTCGGCGACATCCAGGTCGATGCCCTTGAGGGCCTGGAAGCCGTTGCCGTAGGTCTTGGTCAACTGCCGAATGGACAGAGCAGAACGCATGGAATGTCCGCCAGAAAAATGAAGAAGGCTAGATAAGGGTTAAGGCCGGCCAATACAACCGTCGGTTCAGGTGAGAGGAGTCATGACCGCTCGCCGAAACGCAGGGCGCTCCCGCAGTCGCGCGTACCAAGCCGCCAGATGGGGCAATTCGGGCCGCTCGATGGGCATCTCGAACCAGCCATAGATGAAGCAACCCAGTGGAATATCGCCCATGGCGAACGCGTCGCCAGACAGGTAGGGATGCTCCGCCAGAGCACGCTCGGGAATCCGCAACAACTCGCCGCAACGGGCCAGCGCCGCGCCGATGGCGTGTTCGTCGCGCTGTTCCACGGGAGTGCGCAGCATGCCCCAGAACAAGGGGCGAAACGGGGCAGCGAAGGATGAGGTGGTCCAATCCATCCACTTGTCCGCGCCAGCCCGGACCGTGGGATCGTCGGGATACAGCCGGCCCTCTCCATAACGCGCCGCCAGGTAGCGAACGATGGCGTTGCTCTCCCAGAGCACCAGTTCGCCGTCCTCCAAGGTGGGTACCAGGCCGTTGGGGTTCTTCTGCCGGTAGACCGGCTCGTCGACCTGCCCGAACGCGCCGCCGACTTCGATGTTCTCGTAGGCCACACCCACTTCCTCGGCGCACCAGAGCACCTTGCGTACGTTGGAGGAGTTCTTCCGTCCCCAGATTCTAAGCATCGGTGCGTTTCCTTCTCGGCGATCAGATCAGTGCAGCACCCTACCTATCCTCGCCCAGGGAAAAAAGGGGGCGAGCGCAATGGTGCTTATCGATGCCATTCATTGCACGTCCGCTCCGGCCGGCGATAGCGGACCGAGCGGTCGCTCCGTGGCCGAATGGGCAGAACCAATGCGGCCGAACGGAATGGACCGGAGACGGTCACTATCAACGAAGCGGCCCACTGCCGACGGGCGGCGGCGCCTATGTCGCATCCCCCGTCGCCACCGGGCCGCTACTCTAAGCCCTCGGGGACGCGCCGACAGTGGACCCGACCCTCGTTCTCGCCGCGCTCCGCGGAGAACGCCAAGCCATGACGGCGGTCGCGCCTGCCCCCACCGTCATCACGGAGGATTCTGCATGTTGCTGCTTTGGTTAGTCGTACTGGTGCTGGGTATCGCCTTCCTGGCCCACCGGCGCGTTCCGCCGTTGCCGGCCTTGGGCATCGTGGGCGCCTACCTGATCATCATGGGCATCTTCAGCCACGCGCCTGTCTGGTTAATGGTGGTCTTCTGGCTGCTGCTGATCGCCCTGGCGATCCCCTTGATCTACGTGGACCTGCGTCGACGGATCTTCAGCGCCCCGCTGTTCCACTGGTTCCAGAAAGTCCTGCCACCCATGTCCGAGACCGAGCGGGACGCCATCGAGGCCGGCACCGTCTGGTGGGACGGCCACTTGTTCAGCGGACGTCCGGACTGGGGCACCCTGCTCGCCTATCCGAAGCCCCGGCTCACCGAGGAAGAGCAAGCATTCCTCGATGGCCCCACCGAAGAACTCTGCGCCATGGTCACCGACTGGGAGGTGGGCCAGCGGCTCGACCTGCCGGAACAGGCCTGGCAGCACATCAAGCAACACGGCTTCTTCGCCCTGATCATTCCCAAGGAATACGGGGGCAAGGGCTTTTCCGCCTACGCCCACTCCCAAGTGGCGATGAAACTCGCTACCCGTAGTGGCGACCTCGCCTCCACCGTGATGGTGCCCAACTCCCTCGGCCCCGCCGAGCTGCTGCTGCACTACGGTACCGACGAGCAACGCAATCACTACCTGCCGCGCCTCGCTCGGGGCGAGGATATCCCCTGCTTCGCCCTCACCGGCCCGCTGGCCGGCTCGGACGCCGGCGCCATGCCGGACGTAGGCATCGTCTGCAAGGGCCAGTGGCAGGGCGAAGAAGTCCTCGGCCTGCGCCTGACATGGGAGAAACGCTATATCACGCTGGGCCCGGTGGCCACCCTGCTGGGGTTGGCCTTCAAGGCCTACGACCCGGACCATCTGCTGGGCGACGAGGAGGACTTGGGCATCAGCCTGGCGCTGATCCCCACCGACACCCCCGGCGTGAATATCGGACGTCGACACCTGCCCCTGGGCGCCGCCTTCATGAATGGCCCCAACCATGGCAAGGACGTATTCGTGCCGTTGGACTACCTGATCGGCGGCCGGCCCATGCTTGGCAAGGGCTGGATGATGCTGATGAACTGCCTGTCCGTGGGCCGCTCCATTTCCCTGCCGGCGGTGGGCACCGGCGCGGCCAAGTACACCGGGCTGGTCACTGGCCAGTACACCCGCGTCCGCGAGCAGTTCAACGTCCCCCTGGCCGCCTTCGAGGGTATCCAGGAAGCCATGGCGCGTATCGGCGGTAACGCCTGGCTGATGGACAGCGCCCGGGTGCTCACCGCCAACGCGGTCGACCTGGGGGAAAAACCCTCGGTCCTCTCGGCGATCCTCAAGTACCACCTGACCGAACGGGGACGCGAGTGCATCGCCCATGCCATGGATGTCCATGGGGGCAAGGGCATCATCATGGGGCCGAACAACTACCTGGGCCGCTCCTGGCAGGGCGCGCCGATCTTCATCACGGTGGAAGGCGCCAACATCCTCTCGCGCAACCTGATGATCTTCGGCCAGGGGGCGATTCGCTGCCATCCGTTCGTGCTCAAGGAAATGGCCCTGGCCACCCGCGAGGACAAGGACCAGGCGCTGCGGGAGTTCGACGACCTGCTGATGCGTCATATCGGCTTCGCCGTGAGCAACACGGCCAGCACCTTGCTATTGGGGCTCGGCTTCGGACAATTCAGCCACGTGCCGGGCGATGCGCTGGCGCGTCCCTACTACCGCGCCCTGAACCGGCTGGCAGCGGCCTTCGCCATGCTGGCGGATTTCAGCATGATGCTGCTGGGCGGGGAGTTGAAGCGCCGCGAGCGGCTTTCCGCTCGCCTGGGGGATGTCCTGAGCTACCTCTACCTGGGCTCTGCGGCCCTCAAGCGTTACCACGACCAAGGCCAGCCCGACTACCTGGCGCCCCTCGTGAGCTGGGCCATGGAGGAAAGCCTGGGTAAGGCGGAACAGGCGCTGGACGACCTGCTGCACAACTTCCCCAACCGATTCGTCGGCGCCCTCTTGCGGGGACTGGTGTTCCCGCTGGGTCGTCGTCACCGGGGCCCCTCGGACGCCTTGGACGCGGAAGTCGCCGCCATCCTCGGCCGACCCAAGGGCGATCCGGCGTTGGAGGACCTGCTGACCGGATGCTTCCGTCCCCAGGACCCGGACGACGCGGTAGGCGCGCTGCAGCATGCGGTGAACCACCTGGATAAAGTCGCGCCGCTGTATAAGACCCTCCATAAAGCCTACAAGGAAGGTCGCCTGACCGCGGCGCCGGGGCAACCGTTGATCGACGCGGCCCTGGCGGCGCAACTGATCAGCGCGGAAGAGGCGCAACAGCTGCATGACGCAGAAGCCGCGCGGCGCAAGGTGATCGACGTCGACGACTTCGACAAGGAAACCCTCAAGCTGGGCGAACACGCCGTGCGTTGACGGGCGCGGCAACGGTTCGTCCGGGACAGCGGGCGCGTGGAGTTCTATACTCCCGCGCCCGTTTTCCTGACTGGAGCACTGCCATGGCGCCCACCGATCTCGACCTTCCGCTCGCCCTGCTGACCCACCTGCGCGGAATCCTGGTGGCGCTGGGCGAAGCCGAACAAGTGCCCGACGATACCCACGGCCTGTTCCTGGAGCGCTTCGATGAGCTGGTAGAGGAATTACCCCGCGATCCGGAGGGCAGCCGCTATCTGGGCCAGGACCTGCTCAGCCAGATCTTCCATCGCTATCCGCAGATCGCCCATCTGGTCCCACGCGACTTGCTGTGGTTCTTCGGCGGCGATTGCCTGCACTTCATGCCCGACGAAGAAATCGAGATGTACCAGGAATTGGAAGAACGCCGCTACGCCGCCGGACAGCGGGGCGAGCCTTTCGATTGGGTACAGGAAAAGCAGTTGCTGGCGCTTCCCACCGACGCCAGCCGCCACTGAAAGGCCGCCGCGCCCGTCAGCGCGGCGTGTCCAGCTTCCCTTTTTCGTCGGAGAAGACGATCTCCACCCGTCGGTTCTGCGCGCGCCCTCGGCTGGAGGCGTTGTCCGCCAGCGGGTAAGCCTCGCCATACCCCTCCACCTGGATACGCTTGGGGTCGACGCCGAGATCCATCAGCACGTCGGCCACGGACTGGGCACGCGCACGGGACAACTTCAGGTTCTCCTCGGTGTCGCCGCTGCTATCGGTGTAGCCCTCGATCCGGATGATGCGCTTGGGGTTGAGCTGGAGGAATTGCACGATTTTCAAAACGGTTCGGTTGGCCGCCGGCTTGAGTTCGCTATGGCCCGTGTCGAACAACACGTCGCCCAGGGTCAACACCAGGCCGCGCTCGGTCTCCGTGGCCAGACTGACCATTTGTTCCTCCAGCCATTGCCCTTGCTGCTGGACACTCAGTAACTTGGCCTCGCGTAGCGCCAACTGCAGGCGCTCGCGTTCGAGCTGCATCTTGCTCAACCGCTCCTGATTCAGGGCAAGCTGGCCATGTTCCCAGGCGATGTCGCTATAGCGACGGCTGAGATAGGCGTAGTGCTCGACATCCGAACCGTTGCCCCAGTAGCTCGCCAGGCGCTCCGCCCTGGCCAGCGACTCGCCGGCGCGCAATACGTCGCGAGGAGCGCTGCGCAACACATCGGGGTTTTCCTTCACGGCCTGGAAACGCTCGCGCGCGGCATCCAGCACCTGATCCTCGCTCTGCTCGGAGGCGCAGCCGCCCAAGGCTCCCAGTATCGCCAGGAGGAAAGAAATACGCTGCGCGCTCATGGCTGCTCCCCCACTTGCTTGCGCAGCCGCTCGATGCGGCCGTTGAGCTCCACCAATTGATCCTGGCTCTTGCGGGTCAGGACCTTGGCCTCGGCCAGGCGGGCATCCAGTTCGGCCTGCTCGGCCAGGATCCGGGCGCGCTTGTAGTCCTCGTCGTCCATGTTCTGGCGCGCGCGGTTGAATTTATCCTCGGCTAGCTTGAGCTCTTCGAGCTGCGCATCGGCACCGACCGCCTTTGCCTGCTGCAGGGCCTGCTCGCTCAGGCGAAGCTGTTCCAAGGGTTGGGGGTCCTTGGCGCACCCCACCATGGCCAGGGCGGCCAGGCCGATGGCCCATGAAGATTTGTCGATCACGAAGGCATCCTATTGATTCGGAACGGTCGCCGGAGGCGGGTACTGGCTGCGCCAACGCTCCAGATTGCGCAGAAGGAGCGCCTCCGGCACCCCGGCGGCGATCAATTCTGTCATTTTTTTCTCGAGCTGTCCGCGCAGCCCGGGTTCGTTGCAGGCCGACTTCCGGGACAAGGCCAAGTAAAGCCCCTCACTGGAAATCGGCGGCTCGAGGGCTTTTAATTCATCGACCATTCCCAGGGACTCCGCCAGCGCCAAGCCCGGATAAAGCTCGTAGAGTACATAATCCGTACGCGCCAGCAGGAGTTTCTGGTAGGCCTGCGTCAGGCTCGGGACGGTCTCCAGGGTCAGGTTGTCCCTGGCGAAACGGTCGAATGCCTGCCCGAAGCTATTGTTCACCAGGGTGCCGCCTCGATGCCCCTGCAGGTCTCGCCAGGCGCCGTAGCTGAACGAGGCATCGCGCCGAATCCAAACGACGCTGGGCGTGGTGAAGGGCGGAGGTTGGACGAAGGCCATGGTTTGCTGGCGCTGCGGCGTGAGAAACGCACCGGCCAGCATGTCGACACGGCCGGTACGCACTTCCTCTTGGGCACGCGACCAGGGGCCGGTGTAGATCACTTCGATCCGTATGCCTAGGTCCTTCGCCATGCGGGCCAGCAGATCGGCATTGGCCCCGATGAGTTGTCGGGGGTTTCGGGGGTCGCGCCAGAGATAGGGTGGGTATTCGGGATTGCCGGTGGCCACGATGCGTTCGCATGGTTCCATCGCCGAGGCCAGCGTGGAAAACAGGCAGCCAATCAGCAGGACGAGTGACCGCTTCCGTGAAGAGCTAGCGCGCATGCTTACTTCTCGCTCGTGAGGACCGCCACCGCAGCCCCTTCTCCGGCTAGCTTATGACAACTGGAGCGCGCGATGACAACACGAAGAGGGATCGCCGGCCCGAGGCTTCGCCAATCCAAAAGAAAACCCGCTCGAGGCGGGTTTTCTTTTGGACGCAGCCGTCGGTCAGACCAGGTTGGTCAATTCCGGCAGGATTTCGAACAGGTCGCCTACCAGGCCGTAGTCGGCCACCTGGAAGATCGGCGCCTCTTCGTCCTTGTTGATCGCCACGATCACCTTGGAGTCCTTCATCCCGGCCAAGTGCTGGATCGCGCCGGAGATGCCGACCGCGATGTAGAGCTGCGGCGCGACGATCTTGCCGGTCTGGCCGACCTGCATGTCGTTCGGCACGAAGCCGGCGTCCACGGCCGCGCGCGAAGCGCCCACCGCGGCGCCCAGCTTGTCGGCCAGGGCGTACAGGTACTTGAAGTTATCGCCGTTCTGCATGCCACGGCCACCGGATACGACGACCTTGGCGGCGGTCAGCTCGGGACGGTCGGACTTGGCCAGCTCTTCGCCGACGAAAGCGGATTTGCCGGCGTCGCTACCGGTACTCACCGCCTCGATGGCGGCCGAACCGCCTTCGGCGGCGACCGGATCGAACCCGGTGGCGCGCACGGTGATGACCTTCACCGCGGCGCTCGACTGAACGGTGGCGATGGCGTTGCCGGCGTAGATCGGGCGCTTGAAGGTATCGGCGCTTTCCACGGCGATGATTTCGGAAATCTGATCGACATCCAACTGAGCGGCGACACGGGGAAGGATGTTCTTGCCGTTGGTGGTCGCGGCCGCGAGGATGTGGCTGTAGCCCTTGCCGAGCTCGGCGATCAGCGGAGCGACGTTTTCCGGCAACTGATGGGCGAAGGCCGCGTTATCCGCAGCCAATACCTTGGACACACCGGCGATCTTGCTGGTGGCCTCGGCAACGGACCCGACGCCCTGACCGGCGACCAGCACGTGGATATCGCCACCGATTTTCTGCGCCGCGGCGACGGCATTCAGGGTGGCGGGCGCCAGCGCGCCGTTCGTGTGTTCAGCAACAACCAAGATAGTCATTTAGATTACCTTCGCCTCGTTCTTCAGTTTCTCGACCAGTTCAGCCACGGACTTGACCTTGACGCCAGCGCTGCGGGCGGCGGGCGCCTCGACCTTGAGGGTCTTCACGGTGGAGGCGACGGACACGCCCAGGGCGTCCGGCGTGACGGTTTCCAGCGGTTTCTTCTTGGCCTTCATGATGTTCGGCAGCGAGGCGTAGCGCGGCTCGTTCAGGCGCAGGTCGGTAGTGACGATGGCCGGCAGGTTCAACGAAACGGTCTGCAGGCCGCCGTCGATCTCGCGGGTCACGTTGGCCTTGTCGCCGGCGATTTCCACCTTGGAGGCGAAGGTACCCTGGGCGTAGCCGGTGAGGGCGCCGAGCATCTGGCCGGTCTGGTTGTTGTCGCTGTCGATGGCCTGCTTGCCGAGAATGACCAGTTGCGGCTGTTCTTTATCCACCACGGCCTTGAGCAGCTTGGCCACGGCCAGGGAACCGAGGTCTTCGGCGGTATCAACCAGGATCGCGCGGTCGGCACCAAGAGCCAGGGCGGTACGCAACTGTTCCTGAGCGGCGCTCGGCCCGATGGAGACGACAACGATCTCGCTGGCGACGCCTTTTTCTTTCAGGCGCACGGCTTCTTCCACGGCGATTTCGCAGAAGGGGTTCATCGACATCTTGACGTTTGCCAGGTCAACGCCGGAGTTGTCCGCTTTGACCCGGACCTTGACGTTGTAGTCGACCACTCGTTTGACAGCTACAAGAACCTTCATGGATTCCTCGTTACTCTCCGGTGAATAGATTGTCGCCGAGGCCAGGCGAGGCTGGCGGATCCGTCATTGCTCAACGGTCGGCGTTATACGGCGAGGGCAAAACTGCTCGTATCTTGACCGCAACACCTATTACGGTCAATACACCGTCCGAGCGGGGAAATCCTTCAAACCTAGATGGCGTCGGGCTTCCGAAGAATTCAAACAAACGTTTGTATTGGATCGGTGAGACGGTGTGGATATAATCCCTCACCCCAGGTCTGATAAAGCCTAGCTCTGCCAATCATAAAAGTACCGATGAGCCTTGAGTAGGAGATTGTCTGTGGAACGCGAGTTTATGGAATTCGACGTCGTCATCGTCGGCGCCGGCCCCTCCGGTCTGTCCGCCGCCTGCCGACTGAAGCAGAAGGCCGCCGAGGCGGGCCAGGAAATCAGCGTCTGCGTGGTCGAGAAAGGCTCCGAAGTCGGGGCTCATATCCTGTCCGGCGCCGTCTTCGAACCGCGAGCCCTGAACGAACTGTTCCCCGACTGGAAAACGCTCGGCGCGCCCCTGAACACGCCAGTCAAGCGTGACGACATCTACCTGCTGCGCGACGCCGAACACGCATCCAAGGTGCCCAACTTCTTCGTGCCGAAACCGATGCACAACGAGGGCAACTACATCATCTCCCTTGGCAACCTGTGCCGCTGGCTGGCGCAGCAGGCCGAGAACCTGGGCGTCGAGATCTACCCGGGCTTCGCCGCACAAGAAGCCCTGATCGACGAGAATGGCGTGGTACGCGGCATCATCACCGGCGACCTGGGCGTCGACCACAACGGCAATCCCAAGGAAGGCGTGTACACGCCGGGCATGGAACTGCGCGGCAAGTACACCCTGTTCGCCGAAGGCTGCCGGGGCCACATCGGCAAGCAACTGGGCAAGCGCTACAACCTGGCCGCCGATGCCGATCCCCAGCACTACGGCATTGGCCTCAAGGAGCTGTGGGAGATCGACCCGGCCAAGCACGAACAGGGCCTGGTGATCCACACCTCCGGTTGGCCGCTGGACAAGGAAAACCCGGGCGGCTCCTTCCTCTATCACCTGGAGAACAACCAGGTGGTGGTTGGACTGATCGTCGACCTCGCCTACAGCAACCCGCACTTGTCTCCCTTCGACGAGTTCCAGCGCTACAAGCACCACCCGGTGATCAAGCGATACCTGGAAGGCGGCAAGCGGATTTCCTACGGCGCCCGCGCGCTGGTCAAGGGTGGCTTCAATTCGCTGCCGAAGATGGTCTTCCCCGGCGGCGCGCTGATCGGCTGCGACCTCGGCACGCTGAACGCGGCCAAGATCAAGGGCAGCCACACCGCGATGAAGTCCGGCATGCTGGCGGCGGAAGCCATCGCCAAGGCGCTGGGCGAAGGCCGCGAAGGCGACGAGCTGAACCACTATGTGGAAGGCTTCAAGGCCAGTTGGTTGTACGAGGAGCTGTACCAGAACCGCAACTTCGGCCCCGCGATGCACAAATTCGGTCCGCTGTTCGGCCCGGCCTTCAGCTTCGTCGAATACAACCTGCTCGGCGGCAAGCTGCCGTTCACCCTGCATGACACGCGGATGGACCACACCTGCCTGAAGAAGGCCTCGGAAGCGCAGAAGATCGAGTATCCGAAGCCGGACGGCAAGATCAGCTTCGACAAGCTCAGCTCGGTATTCCTCTCCAATACCAACCATGAGGAGGACCAGCCCTGCCACCTCAAGCTTGCCGACCCGAACATCCCGATTGCCCAGAACCTGCCGCTCTACGACGAGCCGGCCCAGCGCTATTGCCCGGCGGGCGTGTACGAAGTGGTCAGCAACGACGACGGCAGCAAGCGCTTCCAGATCAACGCCCAGAACTGCGTCCACTGCAAGACCTGCGACATCAAGGACCCGGCGCAGAACATCACCTGGACGGCTCCGGAAGGCACGGGCGGCCCGAATTACCCCAACATGTAAGCGACATGAAAAAGGCTCCCTCGGGAGCCTTTCTTCTTTCAGTCCTGGAGCCCGATGGGATAGAACGCACCCTTGCTCCAGACGCCAAGCCACGTCTGCCCCTCTAGGCGCCGGGGCACCGCCAATTCCACCAGTTGGTAAAAAACGTTGCGATGGATCAGCGCCTCGAGGTTCGCCCGCACATTGACATAGGGCGACGGCTCCTGGCTCACGGGGTCCAGTTCGAAACGCAAGGGATGCTCGGGCCCGGCAACGACCTCGTCCTCCACCTGGGTGGTGAAGTGCAGCACCTGGGACTCGCCTTCCCCTTCGACCCGCAGGGAAACGGCCACGAATGGCGCATCGTCCACGCGGATGCCGACCTTTTCCACCGGCGTCACCAGAAAGTAAGCATCGCCGTCCCGCCGAAGGATGCTGGAGAACAGGCGCACCATCGGTTTCCGGCCGATCGGCGTGCCCAGGTAGAACCACGTGCCGTCACGGGCGATGCGCATGTCGATATCGCCGCAGAACGGCGGATTCCACAGATGCACCGGGGGCAGGCCCTTCTTTTCCAAGGGAATATGGGCCAGCAGGTCATCGGGTCTGGCATCGCTGTGCATGTGCGCTCCTCAAGGAGTGAGGCCAAGCAGGCGCCGGGCATATTCCTGCAGGGCCGGGCCGATCAGGTCTTCGGGCTTGGCGTCGTAGAACGTCAGGAAACCGCCGCGGCTGCGAATCCTCGCGGTATCCACCAGATACCGCGTTCCGGTCTCGATAAGCATTAGTTGGATCACGCTGCGGTCGGTTCCCAGGCGATCCAGGGCCTCTTGGTCGGCCCACTCGTCTTCGTTGCCGATGCGGTCGTCCGCATAGGCGAAACGGGTGTACAGCAGATAGTGCGCCCCCAACGCCCTCGCCTGGGCCAGCGCCTCCTCCAGACCCACCGGCCCGCTGGCCCGACGGACCAGGGGGAAATACTCGACGAACCCCTTGAACGCCTCCTCGGCCACCGCATTGGGTCGAGGATAAGCCTTGCCTGGCGGCACGAAGCTGCCTTGGGCGATATAGATGAAGGAATCCGCTTGCAGGCGCCAGTTACTGGCCCGGGACGTGGCGCTGTGGTCGAGGAAGCCGGCATCGCTGAGCTCATAGCGCGCGCCCTCGGCGAGGTCGCTGACGTTCATGCAGCCCCCCAGGGCCAGCATGGCCAGCATGGCCAGCGACAGGATGAATGCTCGGATCACGAAGGGCCTCCAGGGTGACGGAAAGACGGCGTTCGAGCCGGCTTGCAGCTTCCGCGCCAGCTTGCGACGCTACCCGCCGATGATCTTCATGACCGTCGCCCCACCGGCGAAGGCCACGTCCTGCTTGTCGCCCAGCGCGCTCACCAACAGCCGCTGCAGCGCGGGCAACGCCTGGTGACGGGGCAAGTCCAGCAGGTCGCCCATGTAGTGACGATGGCTTGACGACAGGCAGCCATGCAGCCAGCCGGTGGACGACAGGCGCAGCCGCGAGCAGGTCCTGCAGAATGGCACGCTCTCGTTGGCTATGATGCCGAAATGGCCGCGCCCCGGGATCTCGTAACGCAGCGCCGTGGCATCCAGGGGTGCCTCGGCCTGGATGAAGGGATAGTGCTCGCCGATCAACGACAATAGCTCGCCCATGCTGACGAATTGCCGCTGGAAATCGGCGCCCGCCCGAGCCAGGTGCCCCATGCGCATCAGCTCGATGAAGCGCAGCTCATAGCCCCGTTCCAGACAAAGCGCCAGCAGGGGCAACACTTGGTCGAGGTTCTCTTGCCGCAACGGCACCATGTTCAGCTTGATGCGAAACCCCGCCTTCCGAGCCGCCTCGAGTCCCGCCAGGACGGTTTCCAGATCGCCGCCTCGGGCAATGCGGCGAAACGCGACAGGGTCGAGCGTATCGAGCGATACATTCAGCCGGCGAATGCCGGCGGCCCGTAGCACCGGCAACTTCCGCTCCAGCAACTGGCCGTTGGTGGTGAGGCTGATATCGCCCAAGGGCAGCCGGACAATGGCCTCGAGAAAGGGCTCCAGGCGCGGGCTCACCAGCGGCTCGCCCCCGGTGATGCGCAGGCGCTCGATGCCGGCCGCTTCCACCAGGTACGCCACGGCCCGGGCCATGGCCTCGGCGGACAATTCGTCCTGGGCCGCCACCAGGCGCTTGCCGTTGGGCACGCAATAGGTGCAGGCATAGTTACAGGCAGCGGTCAGGCTGATTCTCAGATTGCGGAATCGCCGCCCCTGGCGATCGACGATCATAAGGCGCTCCGTCGGTGGATTGGACGGAGTATATAGGCCGGCGACAGGCCACGCCCAGGCGCGCGCCGGCTCGAGAGAAGTGGGGTCAGCCGCCGGAGGCGTCCCCCTCCCGCTTGCGCTTGTTGCCCATGCGCACGCCGATATCCATGAGGAACTGGAAGAATCCTTCCTGATCCTCCAGCACATTGCTCCAGAACGGCGAGTGATAGAGCGCCACGGCCCCATGCACCAGGGCCCAGGCCGCGCAGTAGTGGAAATAAGGCGGCACGTCCTCCAGCTTGCCCTCGGAGATCCGGCCTTCGATCAACTGGGTCAGGCGCTCGAAATTGGACGCGCGGATCTTGTGCAACTGATCCACCAAGTCCGGCACCTGGTTCCCCTTCACCACCTTTTCTTCCAGGCGGTCGAACAGGCGATAGCGCTGGGGGTCGCGCATGCGGAACTCGAAATAGGCGCGGGACAAGGCTTCCTTGTCCCGGTCGACGTCCGACGAATGCAGCAGCGCGTTCAGGTCTCGCTCGTAGTCGAGCATCAGCCGTAGGTAGATCTCGGCCTTGGACTTGAAGTGCTTGTAGATCGTGCCTTTGCCGATGCCGACCGCGTCCGCGATCATCTCAACGGTTACGCTGTCCTCGCCCTGCTCCAGAAAAAGCTTGAGTGCGGTATCGAGGATTTCCTGCTCGCGGCGACGAAACTCACGGACCTTGCGGGGTTCTTTCTGCATAGGAGAGTACGAGGTCGAAAATCAAGCCGCGTATTATGCCAAACCGGCGATAAATTGCACGGATCATCCGATATGAGTTCATTTAATGACGAATTTCCCCTTGAGCGGGGCCTGTGCTACCTCAACCACGCGGCGGTGGCGCCCTGGCCGCGCCGGACCGCGGAGGCCGTGGCCCGCTTCGCCAAGCAGAACATCCATATCGGCGCCCGCGATTACCCCGACTGGTTACAGGTCGAGCAACGCCTGCGAGAGCGGTTGCGGCGCCTGCTGAACGCTCCGTCCCCCGACGATCTGGCTTTGGTGAAGAATACCTCCGAGGCCCTGTCGTTCGTGGCGTTCGGCCTGGACTGGCGGGTGGGGGACCAGATCGTCATCGGCAACCAGGAATTCCCTTCCAACCGCATCGTGTGGGAAGCACTACGCCCACGGGGCGTCGAGGTGATCCAGGTCGATCTCGCCGGACAAGACCCGGAAGCCCGCCTGTTCGAAGCGTGCGGGCCTCGCACCCGCCTGCTCGCCGTCAGCGCGGTGCAATACGCCAGCGGCCTGCGGCTCGACCTGGAACGCCTCGGGGCCGGTTGCGGGGCGCGAGGGGTCCTGCTTTGCATCGATGCGATCCAGCAATTGGGCGCCCTGCCCTTCGATGTCCAGCGCTACGGCTGCGCATTCGCCATGGCCGACGGCCATAAATGGATGCTCGCTCCCGAGGGCCTGGGCGTCTTCTATTGCCGGGCCGACCTGCGTGAGCGGCTCGCGCTGCATGAATATGGCTGGCACATGCTGGAACATGCCGGCGACTATACGCGCCAGGACTGGCGTCCGGCCTCGACCGCCAGGCGTTTCGAATGCGGAAGCCCGAACATGCTCGGAGCGGTTGCCCTGGAGGCCAGCCTGTCCTTGCTCGAAGAGATCGGCATGCCTCGCGTGGCCGCGGAGCTGCAGGATCGGATGACTTGGCTGCTGGAGGCCCTCGGGACGGTACCGGGCCTGCGCTTCTGGAGCGAGACCGATCCACGGCGGCGAGCGGGTATCGTGACCTTCAGCCTGGATGGCGTGAACACCGACATGCTTTTCCAGCGACTCAAGGACAATCAGGTGGTTTGCGCGCAGCGAGGCGGAGGCATCCGGCTCTCCCCTCATTTCTATACGCCCGAGTGCGTGCTGGAAACGGCCCTGGGCCATATCCGGCGTTTTTCGAGCCATTGATCGTATGCGAGCGCGCGTCTATTCCAAATCCGTTTAAGGCACGCGGCTACTTGGCTGGACGCCCATCCAGAGTGTTCGATACTGAAGACACCGGCGACATTTCCCCGAGTGCCGCCGGCTCGGAGGTGCTATGCGCCTCCACACTCCTAATGGTCTTGACCCGGTTATCCAAGCCGGGTTTTTTTGCCCGCGTGAACAAGCGTACGCAATCATCATCAAGCCAGACAGTTAGTCCTGCCCGCTACGCGACATGGCGTCGGGGATTCTCCCCACACTGATGCGCCGACGAAAAAGAGTGAGCGACGCGCTACCGCTCGCCCAGGACATTGCGCATGAGCCTGCTGGCGGCCAGCCCGCTCAGGTCAAGGCGGTCCTGGCCAAGGGAAACAGGCGATAAAAATTCGCCGTGGTCGTCGCGGCGAGTTCCTCATAGGAAACTTGCCGGTGCTGCGCCAGGAATTCCGCCACGTCTCGTACGTATTGCGGCAGGTTGGGCTTGCCGCGATGGGGCACGGGCGCCAGGTATGGAGAGTCGGTCTCCACCAGCAAGCGGTCCGCCGGCACCCGGCGGGCCACGTCTCGCAACGCATCGGCATTGCGGAAGGTCACGATACCAGACAGGGAGATGTAAAACCCCAGGTCCAGCGCGGCTTTCGCGGTATCCCAGTCCTCGGTGAAGCAGTGCAGCACGCCCGCCTGGGGCAAGGCGGCCTCCCGCAGCAGGGCCAGGGTATCGGCCCGCGCTTCGCGGGTATGCACGATCACCGGCTTGCCGGTCAGTTGCGCCGCGCTCAGGTGAAGACGGAACGCCTCCCGCTGGCGTTCCGCCGCCTCGGGCTCGTAGTGATAATCCAGGCCAGTCTCGCCGATGGCCACCACTCGCGGGTGGTCGAGTTCGCCGAGCAACCAGTCGAGGGCCAGGGCGTGGCCTGGCTCCAGGTCCAGCGGGTGCACCCCGACGGAGCAATGCACATCGGCATGGGCCTCCGCCAGTGCCTTGACCGCCGTCGCATTGTCGGCACTGACACCGATACAGAGGAAATGCCCCACGCCCCGGGCGCGAGCGGCCTCCAGCGCCGCCTCCAGCGATCCGCCATGGCTGGCGAGGTCGAGGCGATCGAGGTGGCAATGGGAGTCGACGAGCATGGCGGGTATGTCTCGTTCGGCCGGGCATAGCGCCCGGCCGGCTACATGGTGTGGGTGGGACGATCGGACTTCAGCGCGCCGGCCAGGTAGGTCTCGATCTTGTTGCGCGCGCTGGTGTCGCCATCGTTGAACTGTACGCCGATCCCGGCGGCGCGGTTGCCCTGGGCCCCCTTGGGGGTGATCCAGACAACCTTGCCGGCGACCGGTATCTTCTCCGGCTCGTCCATCAGGTTGAGCAGCATGAATACTTCGTCGCCCAGCTTGTAGCTCTTGTTGGTCGGGATGAACAGGCCACCGTTCTTCACGAACGGCATATAGGCCGCGTAAAGCACGGATTTGTCCTTGATGGTCAGGGACAGAATCCCGTTACGCGGGCCCAAGTTCGGCGGGAGGCTCATGCGGCTATCCTGGCTGGCTCTCAATGGGGCGGATTCTAGCCCGGTCCAGGCAGGCTTGCCCACTGCGCCAGCAGGGCTTCGAGAAGCAGGACACGGTTGAGATTGGCTTTGCCGAGCACTTTCTGGCGTTGCTGCAACAGCCAATCCTGGATCGCCAGGATGCGCTCGGGGCGCGCCTTGTCCGCCAGGTACCGCACCACCTTGCCCATGTCCGCCAGCCCCAGTTGCGCCTCGTCGCCAGTCAGCCGGTAGCGCAGCATCGCCTGGGACCAATCGCAGAACCAATCGAATAGCAAGAGTAGCGGGACCGCGTTCCAGCCCTCGGCGAGCTGGCTGGGCGTGGCCTGCTGCTTCAGCAGTTTCTTCACGTCCTCCACGACCCTGGCGCGTTGCGCCTGGACGCCCTGTTCCTGCAAGCGCAGCGCGGTCAGTGGCGAACCGCCGGCCAAGGTCAGCAACGTGTCGAGTTCGTCGGCCTCGCCCTGGGGCAGCGATCGCGCCAACCAGGCCAGGCTGGCGGCCCGGTCCGGCCGCGGGCAGGCTTGCTGCATGCAGCGGCTGCGGATGGTCGGCAGCAACCGGCTGGGCTGATGACTGACCAGCAGCATCACGGTATCCCCGGACGGCTCCTCGAGGCTCTTGAGCAAGGCATTGGCCGCGTTCAGGTTCATCGCCTCCGCCGGCTCCAGCAGCACCACCTTGCGCCCTCCAAGCTGGGCGGTCTGCACCACGAACGCCACCAACTCGCGGATCTGGTCCACCTTGATGGGCTTGTCCGCCTCTTCCGGCTCCAGAACAAAATGATCCGGGTGCGACCCCGCGGCCAGCAGGCGGCAGCCCTTGCATTGGCCGCAGGCGTCAACGCCCTCGGCCTGCTGGCACAGCAGCCGGGCCATGAGACGATCGGCCAGGGCACGCTTGCCAATTCCCGCCGGGCCGTGCAACAGGTACGCATGGGCATGGCGGTCACGGCTAGCGAGTTGCCGCCAGAGCGTGGCCTGCCAGGGATAGATCTCAGTCACGGATGCGCTCCAGCAGCTCCGGCAACAGCGCGTCAAGGGACGCCTGTACCTGCTCCAGGGGGCGGGCGGCATCCAGTAGCCGGTAGCGCCCGGGGGTCGCGGCGGCCCGTCGCAGGTAGGTCTGGCGCACCGCCTCGAAGAAGGTGGCGGCCTCTTGCTCGAAACGATCCAGCCGCCCCCGTGCCGCAGCACGGCGCAGGCCGATCTCCACCGGCAGGTCGAAGACCAGGGTCAGGTCGGGGCGAAGATCGCCCTGCACGAAATCTTCCAAGTGGGCGATGCGGGATGCCTCCAGACCACGCCCGCCGCCCTGGTAGGCATAGGTGGCATCGGTGAAGCGATCACAGAGCACTACCGCCCCCCTGGCCAGGGCCGGTCGAATGACCCGGGCGAGATGCTGGGCCCTGGCCGCGAAGACCAGCAGCAGCTCGGTATCGGCCGCCATGGGTTCATCGCTGGCCGCCAGCAGCAATTCGCGAATGCGCTCCGCCAACGGCGTGCCGCCGGGTTCGCGAGTCAGGATGCAATCGACGCCCTCGGCCCGCAGGCGCTGGGCCAGGTAGTCTCGGTTGGTGCTCTTGCCGGCGCCCTCGGGGCCTTCCAGGGCGATGAACAGACCGCTCACTCGGCGCTCCTCGGTTCGGATTCGGATTCGGGTTCGGCGGGCGAAGGCTCTCCAGCGGAGGGCGCCGGCGTCGGTCGCGCCAGGGGTTCGGGACTGGAACGGTAGTCGGCACGCCGCTTGAGTTGATAGTCGCGCACCGCCTGGTTGTGGGCTTCCAGGGTATCGGAGAAGGCATGGCTGCCGTCGCCGCGCGCCACGAAATACAGGCTGCCGCCGCCCTCGGGATGCAACGCGGCATGGATCGCCTCGCGGCTCACCATGGCGATGGGGGTCGGCGGCAGGCCGGCGATGACATAGGTGTTATAGGAGGTGGGCTCGCGCAGGTGGGCGCGATTGAGCTTGCCGGTGTAACGATCCCCCAAACCGTAGATCACAGTGGGATCGGTCTGCAGCAGCATGCCGCGTTGCAGGCGGCGGACGAAGACTCCGGCGATCCGCTGGCGCTCGGCCGGCACCCCGGTTTCCTTCTCCACCAGCGAGGCCATGATCAGCGCATCGTAAGCGTCCCGGTAAGGCAAGCTGTCGGCCCGCTTTTGCCACTCCTCGTCGAGGACCTTGTCCAGCCGCTGGCGCGCCTGCTTGAGCAGGTCGATGTCGCGGGTGCCTCGCACGAAATTGTAGGTGTCGGGGTAAAAGCGCCCTTCCGGGTGCATGCCAGGCTGACCGAGGAGGGCCATCACTTCCTCGTCGGTAAGGCTGGGAAGGGTCTGCTCCAACTTGGCCTGGCGCGCCAACGCGGCTCGTACCTGGCGAAACGTCCAACCGTCCACCAGGGTCACGCTGTATTGCACCACCTCGCCTCGCCGCCACAGGTCCAGCAGATCGGCCGCGCGCATGCCGGGTGCCAGCCGGTATTCGCCACTCTGCAGCGCCTGGCCAGCCAGGTTGAAACGCCAATAGAGGCGCAGCAGGAAGGCTTCGCGCAGAACGCCTTCGCCCTCCAGGCGGTTGAGCACGCCACCGGGCGTGGCCCCGGCGGGCACTTCGATCAACCGCTCCTGCTCGACCATCAAGGGCTGCCGCAGCGCTTCGCGTTGCAGCCAGCCAGCTCCCGCCAGCATCAGGCCGGCGACGACCAGCAGGGCCTCCAGCAGCGCCAGAAAATTGCGTATTACCACATCAGCCGTCCACTAGTTCGGGGCAACGGCCTGCAGTTTACGGGTCAGCGGGCCCACCGGCCAATGATGTCCGGCGAGCGCGCGTACCGGCCACACGCCGTATTGACTGTTGCAGAGAAACACCTCGTCGGCTTGAAGCAGCTCGTCGTAGGCGATATCGCGCACCGCCACCGGAATTCCGAGGCGCTCCGCCTGATCCAGCAGTTCCGCCCGCATGACCCCGGCGACCCCGCAACGGGACAGGTCGGCGGTCGACAGGACGCCGTCCCGCGCCAGAAACAAGTTGCTGTAAACCCCCTCGATCACCCGACCGCCGCCATCGCGCATCAGGCCTTCCGCTTCCTCCCCCTGCCATTCGTTGCGGGCCAGCACCTGCTCCAGGCGGTTGAGATGCTTGAGCCCCGCCAACGCGGGTTGCTCGGCGAGGCGGGTGGCGCAGGGGAACAGGGCGATGCCCTCTTGGGCATGGCGCTCCGGATAGGAGACGGCCGGGCTACCTTGCAGGATGCGCACCGGCCGAGTGGGGCGAGGCGCGGCATAACCCCGGCGCCCCTCGCCCCGGGTCACGATCAGCTTCGCCACCCCTTGGCCCAAGGCGGTCGAGAACGCCAGGAGCTCCTCGGCCACCTCGTCCATCTCCAGGGGAATGGCCAGACGCCGGCAGCCCTCTTCAAGCCGCGCCAGGTGACGCGCCAACAGACGCGGCTCGCCGGCACGCACGGCGATCGTTTCGAACAGCCCATCGCCGTAGGCCAGCCCGCGATCCCCCAAGGAAAGGGATGACGCCGGCCGGCCATCGACCCAGGCGAGCATCAGCCCGCGAACCGGCGGAATACCAGCGAGCCGTTGGTCCCGCCGAACCCGAAGGAGTTGGACAGCACCACGTCGATCACCATGGCCTTGGCCTGGTGAGGCACGAAGTCCAGATCGCAGCCCTGGTCCGGTTCGAAGAGGTTGATAGTGGGCGGAGCAACCTGATCACGGATCGCCAGGATGCTGAAGATCGCCTCCACGGCGCCGGCCGCTCCCAGCAAGTGACCGGTCATGGACTTGGTCGAGCTGACCGCGAAACGGTGGGCCTGTTGGCCGAACACACTCTTCAGCGCCGCCACCTCGGCCAGGTCCCCCGCCTGGGTGGACGTGCCATGGGCGTTCACGTACTGAACCTGATCGGCATTGAGGCCGGCGTCGCGCAACGCGTTGCGCATGCACTGGGCAGCCCCAGCGCCGTCTTCCGGTGGCGAGGTCATGTGGTAGGCATCGCCGCTCATGCCAAAGCCGATCAGTTCGGCGTAAATGGTCGCGCCGCGCGCCCGGGCATGCTCGAGTTCTTCCAGCACCAGCGCGCCGGCGCCATCGGACAGCACGAACCCGTCGCGCTCCTTGTCCCAGGGGCGGCTGGCCCGCTGCGGGTCGTCATTGCGGGTCGACAGAGCCCGCGCGGCACCGAAGCCGCCCAGGCCGAGCCCGCACGCCGCCATTTCCGAGCCCCCCGCGATCATCGCGTCGGCCTCGCCATAAGCGATGTTGCGGGCCGCCATGCCGATGCAATGGCTGCCAGTGGTACAGGCGGTCGCCAGCGCGTAATTCGGCCCCTGGGCGCCCAGATGGATCGACAGGAAGCCGGACGTCATGTTGATGATCGAGCCGGGGACGAAGAACGGCGAGATCCGCCGCGGGCCTTGTTCGATCAAGGCGCGGCAGTTGTTCTCGATGTTGGTCAGGCCCCCGATGCCCGAGCCCATCACGACGCCGACACGCTCGCGGTTGGCGTCGGTGATTTCCAGACCGGCGTCGCGAACGGCCTGGAAACTGGCGGCAAGCCCGTACTGAATGAACAGGTCCAGCTTGCGTGCTTCCTTGAGCGAAAGGTATTGCTCGACATCGAACCCTTTTACCGAGCCCCCGAAACGGGTGGCATAGGCGGAAAGGTCCATGTGCTCGATCGGAGCGATGCCACTGCGACCGGCGAGAATACCCTGCCAACTGCTCGGCACATCGGTACCTAGCGGCGACACCATCCCCAGACCGGTGACCACGACGCGTCTACGCGACACAGCGATCTCCTTTTAATCTCAACGGCTTGCTACAGCGCCTGTCATCCGCTCGGCCGCGCGGGCGCTGGCGACGAGGCATGACGGACAGTTTGCAGCCTGTCATGTCGGGCGTGGATGAATCCACGCTCAAGGGCGAATGAGCAGGCCAATTAAAGAAAAACCGCACGGCTCGGGTGAGTCGTGCGGCTCTTGCGTGTCGGGAAGCGACGAATGACTTATTGCGCGTGCGCGTTGATGTAGTCGATGGCTTCCTGAACAGTGGTGATCTTTTCTGCTTGCTCGTCCGGGATCTCGGTCTCGAATTCCTCTTCCAGGGCCATCACCAGCTCAACGGTGTCAAGGGAATCGGCACCCAGGTCCTCGACGAAGGAAGCGCTGTTGGTGACTTCCTCTTCCTTGACGCCCAGTTGCTCAGCGACGATTTTCTTGACGCGCTCTTCGATGGTGCTCATACCTTGTTTTCACTCCTATGGAAAATCCGTGCAGCTGGGCTGCAGTGTATAGAAAGGGTTTTCTGCATTTCAAGCTGAACGACGCCCACGAGGAAAGCCCTCTCACTGCCATTCAGACCCTGTTGCACGTATCACAACCGATCAGAATAGCCCTGAGACAGCCCCTTGTGAGGTTTCGTCACATTCAGCTCATGTACATGCCGCCGTTCACGGGGATAGTAGCCCCTGTCACATAGGCGGCGCCATCCGAAACGAGGAAAGCCACGACCCGCGCGATCTCTTCCGCCTGGCCCAGGCGGCCGAGCGGGATCTGCGTGAGTAACGCATCGCGTTGCGCTTCGGGCAATTCACGGGTCATGTCGGTATCGATGAAACCCGGCGCCACCGCGTTCACGGTGATCGCCCGGGAACCCACTTCCCGTGCCAGGGCACGACTGAAGCCTTCGAGCCCCGCTTTCGCGGCGGCGTAATTGGCCTGCCCGGCATTCCCCATGGCGCCCACCACGGAACCGATATTGACGATACGCCCCCAGCGCGCCTTGGTCATGCCACGCAGGACGGCCTTGGATAGGCGGTACAGGCTATTGAGGTTGGTATCGATGACGTCGAACCACTCCTCGTCCTTCATCCGCAACATCAGGTTATCCCGGGTGATGCCGGCATTATTGACCAGAACGGCCGGCGCGCCATGGCGCTGCTGGACCTCTTCCAGCACGGCCGTCACCGACTCATTGCTGCAGACGTTCAACATCAGCCCGCTGCCCTGGATTCCGTTCGCCTGAAGCGTCTCCGCGATGCGCGCCGCGCCGGTCTCCGAGGTCGCCGTGCCGACGACGATGGCGCCCTGGCGGCCAAGCTCCAGTGCGATGGCCTGGCCAATCCCACGGCTCGCGCCAGTGACGAGCGCCACCTTACCTTGCAGGGTCATGAAAGTACTCCTTTGTTCAGGCCAGCGCCGCGCGAGCGGCCGCGAAGGCGTCGGGTGTATCGAGGTTGAAAAGGCCGATGCCCTTCACGCAACGCTTGTTGAGGCCGCTCAGGACCTTGCCGGGACCGCACTCCACCAATTGCGTGATCCCCAGCTCCGAGAGGCGCACCACGCTCTCGGTCCAGCGCACGGGACTATAGAGCTGCGCGAGCAGGTTGCGCTTCAATTCCGCGACATCGCCGACCGCCTGGGCATTCACGTTCTGCACCAGCGGAATCTTCGGCGCCTGCCAGTGAGTGGCCTCCAGCGCATCCGCGAAACGCTCGGCGGCCGGTCGCATCAAGGCGCAATGGGAAGGCACGCTGACCGGAAGCGCCATGGCGCGCCGGGCGCCACGGGCGTTGCAAGCCTCGATGGCGCGCGCGACGGCCGCCGCGCTGCCGGCGATGACCACCTGGCCCGGCGCATTGAAATTCACCGCGCTGACCACCTCGCCCTGCTCGGCTTCCTGGCATGCGGCCAGCACATCGGCATCGTCCAGCCCGAGGATGGCCGCCATGCCGCCCTGCCCGGCCGGAACCGCCTCCTGCATCAATTGGCCCCGGCGCTCGACCAGCTTTACCGCCTCGGTGAAAGGCACGCTTTCGGCCGCGACCAGGGCGGAATACTCGCCCAGGCTGTGGCCCGCCACGTAGGCGGGAAGGATGCCCCCTTCTCGACGCCACAACCGCCACAGCGCAATGGATGCCGTGAGGATCGCCGGCTGGGTTTTGTCGGTCTGGTTGAGCCGCTCTTCGGGGCCCTGCTGAACCAACGCCCAGAGGTCGTAGCCCAGAGCCTCGGAGGCTTCGCGGAACGTATCGAGGATGTCGGGATGCTGAGCGGCGTGCTCCGCCAACATGGCCAGGGATTGGGACCCTTGGCCAGGGAAGACGAATGCGAGGGATGCGGACATGACGGTCCCCTTATCCAATCATCGAAAAACGACCACCTGGCGAGCCGGGCGGCCGGACTGAACTGTTGGATGGCCGCCCCGGGAAAGCGGTCACATCGAGCGCAGCAGAAGCTCGAGCCGACCGCTCAAGCGCTGCGGTAAATTCTCGCAGACCTCGGCATACGCGCGCCGGATGGCGCTCTGGAACCCTTCGAGATCCGCTGCGCCATGGCTCTTGACCACGATGCCCTGCAAACCGAGAAAGCTCGCCCCGTTGTAGCGAGCCGGCGCGAGCTCCCGCCCGAAGCGCCGCAGGATAGGTAACGCCAGCAGACCGGCGAGCCGCGCCAGGGGGGTGCGCGCGAATGACGCCTCGATCCGCGAGGACATCATCGTGACCAGCCCCTCGCTGGCCTTGAGTAGGACGTTTCCCACGAACCCATCGCACACCACCACGTCGGCCTCGCCGCGATAAACCCCATCCCCTTCGACGAATCCCACGTAGTTCAGCCCAGGCGCCTGCCGCAACAGGGCCGCCGTCTGCTTCACCAACTGGTTGCCCTTGATCTCCTCGGTACCCACATTGAGCAGGGCGACGCGAGGCGAACGGATACCCAGCGCCTCGGCGGCCACCGCGCCCATCAGGGCGAACTGGTAGAGATGCTCGGCACTGCAATCCACGTTGGCGCCCAAATCGAGCAGATGGCAGGAGCCGCGCGAGGTGGGCACGGCGCGAACCATGGCCGGCCGGTCGATGCCCGGAAGGGTTTTCAGGATATGTCGGGACAACGCCATCAGCGCGCCGGTGTTGCCAGCGCTGACACAGGCTTGGGCGCGTCCTTGACGCACCAGATCGAGAGCGATGCGCATCGAAGCGTCGGGCTTGCCGCGCAGAACCTGGGCGGGACGATCATCCATGGTGACCTGCTCGCTGGCGTGCTCGATCCTCAACCGAGAGCGGTCGAAGGCCTTCTTTTCGCGAGCGATGAGGGATTCCAGCAGAGGCGCCTGACCCACGAGGATCAGTTGGAGCGAGGGAATTTCGGATAAGCAGGAGAGACTGGCGGGGACAATGTAACGGGGACCGAAGTCCCCGCCCATTGCATCGATCGCGATGACCGGAGCGGACAAGATTACTCGTCGGCGCCCTTGTCGATCACTTTGCGGCCCCGGTAGAAACCATCCGGGGACACGTGATGGCGCAGGTGTACTTCGCCGGTGCTCTTCTCGACGGACAGAGCGTTCGCCTCGAGGGCATCGTGGGAACGACGCATGTCGCGTGCAGAGCGGGATTTTTTGTTCTGCTGAACAGCCATAATCGATTAACTCCTAAACGTTTGGGTCACGCTTTAACTGCGCCAGTACGCTGAACGGGTTGGACCGCGGAACCTCGTCTTCGCTGGGCTGCGGCTCGTCTCGAGTCGCTGGCTGCTGGCAAACATCCGGATCGTGAGTCGGTACGATGGGCAAGGCGAGCAATAGCTCGTCCTCGATCAGCGTCATCACATCCAAGGGATCTTCGCCTACCTCGAGCACTTCGTAACTCTTCGGTAGCGACTGGGTATCCGCGCCTTCCTTCACGACCGCATAAGCGGTCTCGCTGTGAATCGGCAGGCTGACCAACTCCAGGCAACGCTGGCAAACCATTTTCACGTCGGCGTCGAGTGCGCTGTGTATGACGACAGAACGCCGCTCGTCGCGATCGAAAAGCAGTTTTACCCGCACGACACCCGCATCGTCCGCGAGCGGATCGCACAGGCGCTCCAAGCGGGACAATGGCACTTCACCCTCGAGGGTGGCGCCACGATCAGCCAGCTTGCGCGGATCAACGTGAGGTGGAATCGGCCCATTCAACATGGCGCGGAATTCTAGGGATCACCCCACCCCCTGTCAAAACAATTTCAATTCTGTCAGACACATGGTTGGCACCTCTACAATGGGCGGCCACCACAGGAGTTCCGCCATGCCGCCTATCCTGCTCGCCTCCAGCTCGCCCTATCGGCGCGAATTGCTTCAACGCCTGCGCCTTGCCTTCCACTGGGAAACACCCGACATCGACGAGAGTCATCGCCCCGACGAGGCGCCCGAGGCGCTGGTCAGGCGCCTGGCTCGAGAAAAAGCCGAAGCGCTGGCGCCTCGCTACCCGAGCCATCTCATCATCGGCTCCGACCAAGTCGCGGTGAACGGCGACCGCCTCCTCGGCAAACCCCATGACTACGAGCGCGCCCACGCGCAACTGAAAGCCGCCAGCGGCGGCCACGTGACCTTCTTGACCGGCATCGCCCTGCTCAACAGCAAGACCGGCCAATGCCAAGTCGATTGCGTACCTTTCACGGTCCATTTCCGCGCCTTGAGCGACGATCATATCGCCCGCTATCTCCAGGCGGAAAAACCCTACGACTGCGCGGGCAGCTTCAAGGCGGAAGGCCTTGGCGTCAGCCTGTTTCGCGCCACCGAAGGCACGGATGCCACCAGCCTGGTCGGGCTCCCCCTGATCAGGCTGGTGGACATGCTTATAAAGGAAGGAATCGAGCTTCCCTGAACTCAGCGCAGCGCCGGCCCCTGGAAGCCCATCCACAGCGCCACATGCTCGGAAACACTGGCGCCCAGGCGCTTGGCGAAGCGATCGAGCGGGGAGTCCTGGACGGTATAGTCCACGATCGTTTTTTCGCCGATGACTTCCCGCGCCACTTGGCTGGTACTGCCGAGCTTATCCACCAAGCCCAACTGCAACGCCTGCTCGCCGGTCCAGATCAGGCCGGAGAAAAGCTCGGGATGCCCCTCGGCCTTCAAGCGATCTCCGCGCCCCTTCTTCACACTGTCGATGAACTGCTTGTGTGTGGTTTCCAGCACGCCCTGCCAGAAACGGGTTTCGTCCTCCTTCTGCGGCTGGAACGGATCGAGGAAGGCCTTGTGCTCGCCGGAGGTGTAGACCCGCCGCTCGACGCCGAGCTTGTTCATCGTTTCCACGAAGCCGAAGCTGGCGGCCGTCACACCGATCGACCCGACCAGGCTCGCCTTGTCCGCATAGATTTCGTCGGCCGCGCTGGCGATGTAGTACGCGCCGGACGCTCCCAGATCGGCGATCACCGCGTAGACCTTGATGTCCTTATGCTCCTCGCGCAACCGACGAATCTCGTCATAGATGTAACCCGACTGAACGGGGCTGCCGCCAGGGCTATTGATACGCAGGATGACGCCCTTGGTCTTGGGGTCCTCGAAAGCCGCACGGAGGCTGCCGACGATGTTATCGGCGCTGGCCGCCTCCTTGTCGGCGATCATGCCGCGCACTTCCACCAGAGCGGTATGGTTTTCCGAACGCGCCGCGCTCTGCTTCAGATCCAATGCCGGCGTGAACAAGGCCAGCACGATGAACAGGTAAAGAAACGTCAAAACCTTGAAGAAAATACCCCAGCGCCGGGCGCGGCGCTGTTCCTGCACGCTGGCCAGCACCGCCTTTTCCAGCAAGCGCCAGCTGCGATCGTCGGCGCTACCCGCCGCCGGCGCCTTCCATTCATCCGCCATGCTCGTTCACCTCTGAAAATTTCGTTGTGGCAGCCCCGGCGAGCCAGGCCTGCAAATCCTCGAACCGGTCGATCGCCAATCGGGGCGCCTCGCGAAGCAGTACATCGAGAGGCTGGGCGCCATATCCCACGGCCACCGAATCCATGCCTGCCTGGCGAGCCATCCGCAGATCGAACGGCGAATCCCCCACCATCAGCGCCCGTTCCGCTGGGACCACGCAGTACGCCAGAATTTCCTGCAACATCAAGGGGTCGGGCTTGCTGGCCGTTTCATCGGCGCACCGCGTGACATCGAAATAGTCCAGCCAGCCATGCCCTTTCAATACCCGCTGCAGGCCACGGCGGCTCTTGCCGGTCGCCACCGCCAAGCGATAGCCCTGACGACGGAAGGCGTCCAGCGCCTCCACGACACCTGGGAAAAAAGGCGAAGGCTCGACCTCCAAAGCCAAGTAACACTCGGCATAGTGATCCCGGAACCGCTCGAGGGTCGGCAGATCGAGCTCAGGATAGAGCGAGAGGATAGCCTCGGGCAGGCCCAACCCGATGATGCTCTTGATGGCGCTTTCGCTCCGCTCGGGCAGGCCGCTCCGAGAAGCCGCGAACCGCATGGCCTCGACGATGCGCCCGATGGAATCCACCAGCGTGCCGTCCCAGTCGAAGATCAGCAATCCGTAGTCAGACCGCACCCAAGCGCTCCAGCGTCTCGGACCACATCTGGTCCACCGGCGCTTCCAGACTCAGCTCGCCGCCGTCCGGCAGGGTGATGCGTAGCGCATAGGCATGCAGGAACAGCCGCTTGCCGCCCAGCTCGCGGATTTCGCGGGTAAAGGTCTCGTCGCCATACTTCGGATCCCCCGCGATGGCATGGCCGGCATGCTTGGCGTGGACACGGATCTGGTGTGTGCGCCCGGTCACCGGGCTTGCCTCCACCAAGGTGGCGAACTCGCCGAAACGGCGCAGCACGCGGAACAGCGTCAGCGCCTCCTTCCCTTCCGGATCGACCTCCACCATCCGCTCCCCCGAACGTAAGGTGTTCTTCAACAGAGGCGCACTGACCTGCTTTTTCGACGTGGGCCAACTCCCCCGCACCAAGGCCTGGTAACGCTTGTCGACACCATCGCCCCGCAACGCCTCATGAAGATGACGCAGCATGCTGCGCTTCTTGGCGATCATCAGCAGGCCCGACGTGTCCCGGTCCAGGCGGTGCACCAGCTCGATATCCTTCGCGTCCGGCCGAAGCTGACGGAACGCCTCGATCACGCCGAAGCTCAGGCCGCTCCCGCCATGCACCGCAAGACCCGCTGGCTTGTTGAGGACGATCAGCGCCTTGTCCTCATGCACGATCGCTGCTTCCAGCCTCTCCAGCAGCCCCTGCGCCAACGGTGCCGGCTCGTCGCGCTCGGCCAGACGCAAGGGTGGCACGCGCACCACATCGCCGGCCTGGAGCTTGTATTCGGGCTTGACGCGCCCCTTGTTCACCCGCACCTCGCCCTTGCGCAAAATGCGATAAACGAGGGTTTTGGGAACGCCCTTGAGCTGGGTCCGAAGGAAGTTGTCGATGCGTTGGCCGGCATATTCCGGCGCGACTTCCAGCAGTTGCACAGCCGAAGTCGTAGAGGCGGGAGTCGTCATCGCGGCATGATAACAATTTTTTATTGAATTGAAGCACTTAATCATTGCTGCTATATTCGCAACGCCGCCAAAAGCGGCCAGGCCCGTGGATACTTTCCAAATCGCTATCCCGGCCATTGCAATCGTTGAGGACGTCAGGCCGTCCAGCGCGACCTCCAGCGCATTGCCCGGAGCGTCCGAAACCAGAGCCTTGAGCCATGACGCGTGATCTGCCCCAGGGTCGATTACGGTAAATGCAACCCGCTGCGGATTCTGCGCGCGGCACCCGATTTTCAAGGATTACGTGTAGGGTGGAGATGCACAACCGTCGGACTGCGTAGCACAGGCTTTTACAAGACGCTTCATCTCGTCCGCATCCACGGCTGATTCCTCCTCCTGACCAAGCGCTTTGTCGCCATCCAGCGATCAGGAAACGCTGTCGCGTCACCGGTCCCTTTGACCGGCATTCGCTAGACCCAGGGGCGGCCCGGCCGCTCCCTGACGCGCGCCCCACACAACCGTGAGAGTCGTGTGCCGAACGCGTTTCCGGCAGCCCCGGAAACCATTTGGTATCACATGAAAAGAATGCTGATTAACGCGACTCAGCCCGAAGAGTTGCGTGTAGCCCTTGTCGATGGGCAGCGCCTGTACGACCTGGACATCGAGTCCGGCGCCCGCGAACAGAAGAAAGCCAATATCTACAAGGGGCGCATCACCCGCGTCGAGCCCAGCCTCGAAGCCGCCTTCGTCGATTTTGGCGCCGACCGCCACGGCTTCCTGCCGCTGAAGGAAATCTCCCGGGAATACTTCAAGAAAAACCCCGAAGGCCGGGTCAACATCAAGGAAGTCCTGAGCGAAGGCCAGGAAGTCATCGTCCAGGTCGAGAAGGAAGAGCGTGGCAACAAAGGCGCCGCCCTGACCACCTTCATCAGCCTGGCCGGACGCTATCTGGTGCTGATGCCGAACAACCCGCGCGCCGGCGGCATCTCCCGCCGCATCGAAGGCGAAGAGCGCAACGAACTGCGCGAGGCGCTGAACGGCCTGGACGCGCCGGCCGACATGGGCCTGATCGTCCGCACCGCCGGCCTGGGCCGCAGCAGCGAAGAGCTGCAATGGGACCTGGACTACCTCCTGCAACTGTGGACCGCGATCAAGGAAGCCTCGCAGGATCGCGCCGCGCCGTTCCTGATCTACCAGGAATCCAACGTCATTATCCGCGCCATCCGCGACTACCTGCGCCAGGACATCGGCGAGGTGCTGATCGACAGCGTCGAGGCCCAGGAAGAAGCCCTGAGCTTCATCCGCCAGGTGATGCCGCAGTACCAGAACAAGATCAAGCTCTACCAGGACAGCGTGCCGCTGTTCAATCGCTTCCAGATCGAGAGCCAGATCGAGACCGCCTTCCAGCGTGAAGTGAAGCTGCCGTCCGGTGGTTCCATCTTCATCGACCCGACCGAGGCCTTGGTGTCCATCGACATCAACTCGGCGCGCGCCACCAAGGGTGGTGACATCGAAGAAACCGCCCTGCAGACCAACCTGGAAGCGGCCGAGGAAATCGCCCGCCAGTTGCGCCTGCGCGACATCGGCGGCCTGATCGTCATCGACTTCATCGATATGACCCCGGCGAAAAACCAGCGCGCCGTGGAAGAGAAGGTCCGCGAAGCCCTCGAAGCCGACCGCGCCCGTGTTCAGGTAGGCCGCATCTCCCGCTTCGGCCTGCTGGAAATGTCCCGCCAGCGCCTGCGCCCGTCCCTCGGCGAGACCAGCGGCATCGTCTGCCCCCGTTGCAACGGCCAGGGCATCATCCGCGACGTGGAATCCCTGTCTCTGGCGATCCTGCGCCTCATCGAGGAAGAAGCGCTCAAGGACCGCACCGCCGAAGTCCGCGCCCGCGTGCCCTTCCAGGTCGCCGCCTTCCTGCTCAACGAAAAACGCAACGCGATCACCAAGATCGAGCTGCGCACCCGCGCGCGCATCTTCATCCTGCCGGACGATCACCTGGAAACCCCGCATTTCGAGGTCCAGCGCCTGCGGGACGACAGCCCTGAGGTGATGGCTGGGCTGTCCAGCTATGAAATGAGCCCCGAGGATCACGAAGAAGTCCAACCGATCAGCTCGACCCGCACCCTGGTGCGCCAGGAGGCCGCGGTCAAACCCGTGGTTCAAGAGCGCCCCGCGCCGCCGGCCCAGACCGAGGCCATGCCCACCGCCGCGCCTGCCGCCGCGCCGGTCCAGCAGCCTGTCCCGAGCCTCCTCAAGGGGCTGGTGAAGTCCCTGGTCGGCCTGTTCGCGGGCAAGGAAGAAGAGACCCAGCCGGTCGCCGAGAAAACCGCCTCCCGCGAACGCTCGCCCCGTAGCGAGGAACGCCGCAACGGTCGTCAACAGAACCGCCGTCGCGAAGAACGCAAGCCGCGCGAAGAGCGAGGCTCGCGGGACGAGCGTCCGGTCCGTGAACCGCGGGAAGAGCGCCAGCCTCGCGAAGGCCAGGAAAATCGCCGCGAACGCGTCGAGCGCCAGCCTCGGGAAGAACGTGGCCATCGTGAGGAACGCCAACCCCGCGAGGAACGCACGACCCGCGAAGAGCGCCAACCTCGCGAGGAGCGTCAACCGCGCGAAGAGCGCCAGCCCCGCGAGGAGCGCCAGGTTCGCGAGGAACGCCAACCGCGCGAAGAGCGTCAACCCCGCGAGGAACGCCAGCCGCGCGAGGAACGCGCCTCCCAGGAGGAGCGCCCGGCCCGTGAGCCGCGTGAAGAGCGTCAGCCCCGCGAGCCCCGTGAGAACGGCGAGGCCCGTCGCGAGCGCAACGAGCGCGAGCGCCCACCCCGCGAGGAGCGCCAACCGCGCGCCCAGCAGCCCCTGGCCGGCGACGAGGAATTGCCGGAGCAGGACGACCTGCTGGACGACGAAGGTCATGAAGGTGCCGACGGCGAGCGTCCCCGCCGCCGCTCCCGTGGCCAGCGTCGTCGCAGCAACCGCCGCGAACGGCAACGCGAAGTCGGTGGCGAAGCCGTGGAAAGCGCCGAGGAAAGCGCCGGCGCGGTCTTCGCCGCCACCGCGGCCAACGCCCTGAGCGACGTGGCGGAAGCCCCCGAGCCCTCTGAATCGGCCGGAACGTCCTCCACCCGCGTCATGCCAGAGGACAAGCCGGTCGAGGAAGCCCACTCGCGCCTGCCGGAAGCGCTGGAGCCACCGGTTGCAAGCCAGCCTGAGCCGCAGGCGGAAACCGAAGCGCCCACGCCTGTCGAGCCCGATGAGTCGCGCGGCGCCCCGGTCGCCCTAGCCGAAGCGAGCGCTTCGGCACCGACGCCCGTCGTCGAACCCGCGCAACCGTCCGCGCCCGTCGCGAGCACCGCGAGCGCCAGCGGTCGAGCACCGAACGACCCGCGTGAAGTCCGTCGTCGCCAGCGCGAGGCGGAACGCCTGGCGCGCGAAGCGGCGGAAGCCGCGGCCAAGCCGCCCGTAGCGGCGCCCGTGGAACCGGAACAGCCGGCCAGCACGCCGGATGCCAACGTGTCGTCCCGCGACGCCGACGCCCACGAGGCCGTGATCGAAGCCCATGCGCCAGTCGCCAGCGATGCGTCGGCTCACGCGGAGGAAGCGGTCCCGGCCCTCGAAGCCCCGGTACTCCCCGCCTCCACCCAGCCGGACGAGACGGAGAGCGAGCCGAAACAGGCCGAGACCCAGGAGCCGGTCGAGACGTCGAAAGACGACTCCGCCAAGGCCAGGAAACCCGGAGAAGCGGACGACAAGCCACATGCTTGATCGAGCCAGCTAAAAAAGGGGCGCCGAATGGCGCCCCTTTTTTATGCGTTCGAACCGGTAAATGCGAGGTCCCGCGTGCCGGCCGGGCCGCCTCAGACGAGGTTGGGCTCCATCTCCAGCGTGACGCCGAAGCGCTCGGCGATGTCGGCCTGGATGCGTCGGGCAAGGGCCAGGATATCGGCGCCGCTGGCCCGCCCATGATTCACGAGCACCAGGGCCTGCTGCCGGTGAACGCCCGCATCCCCTTCGCGGAAGCCCTTCCAACCGGCCCGCTCGATCAGCCAGCCGGCCGCCAGCTTCACCTGTCCGTTAGCGAGCGGATAGGCCACCAGGTCGGCATGCCGCTCCCGTAACACCTGGGCCACCTCGGCGCTCACCACTGGGTTCTTGAAGAAGCTCCCCGCATTACCGAGCACGGCGGGATCGGGCAGTTTTTCCTGGCGTATGGCGCACACCGCCCGACTCACATCGCGGGCGCTGGGTGCCTCGACGCCCATCTCGATCAGGCGCTGCCGCAAGGGCCCATAGTCGAGGCACAACGGCGCCTGGCGATCCAGGGCGAAACGGACCTTCAGGATCACCCAGCGATCCGACTCCCGCTTGAAGCGGCTGTCCCGATAGTCGAAGGCACACGCCTGCCGATCGAACGCAACGATTTCGCCACTGCGGCGATCCAGGGCCGTCAGGCCGGCGAACGCATCCTTCAGCTCCACCCCATAGGCACCGATGTTCTGCACCGGCGCGGCGCCCACCGTGCCGGGGATCAGGCTGAGGTTCTCCAGGCCGGCGAACCCCCGTGCCAACGTATCCTGCACGAAGGGATGCCAAGGCTCGCCGGCTTCCGCCTCGAGAATGGCCCGCCGGCCATCATCTTCCAGCACCCGGACGCCCCGGCTGGCCATCTTCAGCACCAGGGCATCGACGTCGCGACTGAGCAACAGGTTACTGCCGCCGCCCAGTATCAGCACGGGCAATCCACGCGCCTCGGCGGTAGCCAGGGCCTCGCGGACCTCGTGTTCGGCGTGGGTGTCGACGAAGCAACGCGCGCGCGCCTCGATCCCGAAAGTGTTGTAAGGCGCCAGGGAAACCCCTTCCCGCACGGTCAGGCTCACAGGCGTCGCTCCACGTCGGCCAGTAGGGCGTCGCAGCCACGCTCCAGCAGGTCCAGCACCCGCTCGAAGCCCTCCTCGCCGCCATGGTAGGGGTCCGGCACTTCATCCACGTCCAAGGCATAACGCCGCAAGAACAGGTCTACTCGCCCCGCCTGCTCGGGGGGACACAGGCAACCCAGGTGGGCCAGGTTGTCGTGGTCCATGGCCAGGATCAGGTCGAAGCAGGCGAAATCCGCCGCCATCACCTGGCGTGCCCGCAAACCGCTCAGGTCATAGCCGCGGCGGGCGGCCACCCGCAGGGTCCTGGCATCGGGCGCCTTGCCCACGTGCCAATCGCCGGTGCCGGCGGAATCCACCTCGACCCGTTCAGCCAGCCCGGCCCGTTGCAACCGCTGCCGGAAGATGCCCTCGGCGGTCGGCGAGCGGCAGATGTTGCCCAGGCAGACGAACAGCACGCGCATGGCTCAATCCCCCAGTAGCCGACGAACCCGCTCCAGATCCTCCGGCGTATCGACCCCGGCGGGGGGCGCCTCCAGCGCATCGGCGACGTGGATGCGCACCCCGTGCCAGAGCGCGCGGAGTTGTTCGAGGGACTCGGTAGCCTCCAGCCAACAGGGGCCCCACGCGACGAAATCGTGGAGGAAGCCCGCCCGGTAGGCGTAGATGCCGATATGGCGTCGGTACGGTACGCCGACCGGCAGGCGCGCGCGGTCGCGGGCGAAGGTGTCCCGCGCCCAGGGCAGCGGCGCCCGGCTGAACGTGAGCGCCAGGCCGTTCAGGTCGGCGACGACCTTGACCACGTTGGGGTTGAACAACGCGCTGGCGTCCTCCAGGGGCTCGGCCAGGGTAGCGATACGGGCCTCCGGGTGGGCCGCCAGATTGGCCGCCACCTGGTCGATGATCGAAGGCGGGATCAGGGGCTCGTCGCCTTGCACGTTGACCACGATGGCCTGGGGGTTCAGTTCCAAGCGGGCTGCGACCTCGGCCAGGCGGTCGGTGCCGGAATCGTGCTCGGCGCGGGTCATCAGCACCTCGGCGCCGAATGCCTGGCAGGCCGCCTCGATCCGCGCGTCATCGGTGGCCACCACCACCCGGCCAGCGCCGCTGCGGCGCGCCTGCTCCCAGACATGCCGCACCATCGGTTTGCCGGCGATCGCCTGCAGGGGCTTGCCGGGCAGGCGACTGGAGGCGAAGCGCGCGGGGATCACCACAATGAAATCGGTGCTCATCGCTTCTCCAGGCGCTCATCGCTGGTCAACGTGCGGGCTTCGCTTTCCAGCATCACCGGGATGCCGTCGCGGATGGGAAAGGCGACCCCAGCGCCCCGGCTGATCAGTTCGGTCTTGTCCTCGCTGAGGATCAGCGGTCCCTTGGAGATCGGGCAGGCGAGAATATCGAGCAGTTTCGGGTCCATCACGGAGTCCTCGGGGTGGGGAACGATCACCGGCGAAGGCGCCGGCCTCGGCCCGGCCGTCAGACGCGGTCGGGCAGCAAACGGGTCAGTTGCGCATCCAGCCAATCGACGAACGCGCTGGAAGGTTCGGCGTCCACCGCCAGGTACCACCAGTCCGGCGCGGCGAAGGCCTTGCACTTCACCGCATCCTTCTCGGTCATCACCAGGGGCAGCGCCGGACGGAAGTCCAGTACCTCGGCGCTGTAGCGCGCATGATCGGCGAACGGGTGCGGAAGCGGCCGCCAGTTTAGCGCTTCGAGGGTAGCGAAGAAACGCCGGGGGTTGCCGATCCCGGCCACCGCATGAAGGACCTGGCCGGCTGGGAAATGGTCGAGCGGCACGCGTTCGCCACTGCCGACGTTGATCAAGGCCGTCGGGCGCAACCGCACGCGATAACCGTCCGCCGTGTCCGTCGCCGCACCGTTGTAGAGCACCGCGTCGACGCTGGCCAGCCGCTCCGCCGGCTCCCGTAGCGGGCCGGCCGGCAGGCAGCGGCGGTTACCGAGCCCCCGGGCGGCATCGATCAGCACCAGTTCCAAGTCCCGCGCCAGCCGGTAATGCTGCAGGCCGTCGTCGCTGAGCACCAGGTCCAGCGGCTCGCTGTCCAGCAGGGTCCGTACCGCGCGGGCGCGATCGGGGTCGATCACCAGCGGCACGCCGGTACGGCGAACGATGAGCAGGGGTTCGTCGCCCGCCTCCGCCGCCTGCTGGTCCGCCCCGACGCGCCAAGGCAGCCGGGGCGGTTTCGCGCCGTAGCCGCGGCTAACCACCCCCACGCGCAGCCCGCGCGCCCGGCAGTGCTCGATCAACCAGAGAATCAGAGGGGTCTTGCCGGTGCCGCCGACCGTGACGTTGCCCACGACCAGGACCGGTACCGGCGCCCGGTAGCGCTCGCGCCGGCCATCGAGGTAGGCCTCGCGCTTGCTCCGGACGACCCGCCGGTAGAGCGCTTCCAGCGGGCGCAGCAGGGCCAGGGCGGGATGGCCCCGGTACCAGGCGTCGAGTAGCCGATCGGCGAGCGGCACGATCAGGGCTTGGCCGGCTGGGGCTCGACGGTGGTGATGCGCAAGTGGGAAAAGCCCAGCTTGCCGGCGGCGTCCATGGCGGTGATGACCGCCTGGTGGGGCGTCTTGCCATCGGCGCTGATGGCCAGGGGTAGGCTGTTGTCACCGGCCGACTCTTTTTGCAGCGCCGCCATCAGGCTGTCCAGGTCGCTTTTCAGCAGGACCTGTCCGTTCAAGGCATAGGTACCGTCGGCGCTGATGGATACCTCCAGTTGCTTCAGCTCGGTGTCCTGGATCGGCGTGGCGCTGGAGGCCTCCGGCAGGTCCACCTTGAGCTGGGTTTCTCGGGTGAAGGTGGTGGTGACGACGAAAAACAGCAGCAGGATGAACACCACGTCGATCAACGAAGCCAGGTTGATCTCGACGTTTTCCCGCACCCGCGAGGTACGCCGGAATTTCACGCTTTGCGGCCCTCTTTACGTGGCTCCTTGCGAACCTCCCTGGCCTCGACCCGGACCTCGCCCAGGTCGACGTCGCGGTCGCCCTGCACGACTTCCACCAGTTTGATCGCCTCCTGTTCCATGCCCACCACCAGCTCGTCGACCCGGCGTACCAGGAAGCGGTGGAAGAACAACGACGGGATCGCCACGATCAGGCCGGCGGCAGTGGTGATCAGCGCGGTGGAAATGCCGCCCGCCAGGGAACCGGCGTTGGCCGAGCCCGCGCCGGTGAAGGAACTGAAGATCTGGATCATGCCGAATACCGTGCCCAGCAGGCCCATCAGCGGAGCCATGGCGGCGATGGTGCCCAGAGTGTTGAGGTAGCGTTCCAGATCATGGATGACCCGGGCGGCCGCTTCCTCGATGCACTCCTTCATGATGTCCCGGCCATGCTTGGAGTTGGCCAGGCCGGCGGCCAGGATTTCCCCCAGGGGGGAGGACAGGCGCAGTTCCTTGAGCTTCTGACTGTCGAGTTGCCGCTCCTTGATCCACAGCCAGACCTGGCCGAGCAGATGGGGCGGCGCGACCCGGCCGGCCCGCAAGGTCCAGAGGCGCTCGGCGACGATGCCCAGGGCGGCGATGGAACTCAGAATGATCGGCAGCATCATCCAGCCGCCCGCTTTGACCAGCTCCCACACAGTGGCGAATCCCCCTCGAAAAAGTGGCGCCACTCTAGCATAGGGAGGTGCCCGCGCCGACCGCCGTGGTTCTCATTTTTCCCGCCAGAAACGTGGACGATCACGCAGTTTCAGCGGCTCGCCGAACGCCCCCAGCTCGACGCGCACGGCGCCCGTCGCGGCGCTGTCGAACAGCGTCGCACCGCTGGCCTGGTAACGTCGCACCACGAGGGGATGAGGATGGCCGAAGGCATTGCCCCAGCCGCGCGAAACCAGGACGGCCTTCGGCCGGGTCCCGTCGACGAAAGCGGCCGAGGAGGAGCCGCGACTGCCATGGTGGGGCGCCAGCAGCCAGTCGACGGCGCGCGAGTCATGGGCCGCCAGCCAGGCCGCTTCGGCCGCGCGACCGATGTCGCCGGTCAGCAGCAGCCGTTCGCCTCCCGCCTCCACGCTCAGCACGCAGGACCCCTCGTTGCCGTCGCGGGCCTCGCCCCAGCGCCAGGTGGCGAAGCGTACCCCGTCCCACGCCCAGGCTTCTTCGACGCAGGGCTCGGCGCCCAGGGCCTCAGGCAAGGCGGCGATGTCCCCACCGATTACCCGACGGGGAGCGAGCGCCTGCCGAACCGCCAGCGCGCCGCCGGCGTGATCGTTGTCGGCATGGCTGAGGAGCAGCGTATCCAGGCGCTCCAGCCCCAAGGCGCGCAAGGATGGCACCACCACTTTCTCACCCAGGTCGAAGTCGCCCTGGCGGGCGCCGGCGTCGTAGAGCAGCGCGTGATCGCGGGTCCGGACCAGCACCGAGAGTCCCTGCCCCACGTCCAGCATCCATACCTCCGCCCGCCCCGGCTCGGGACGCGGAAGAACCGGGAACAAGGCTGGCAGCCACAGGAACGCCCCCAGCAGGCGCACCGGCACGCCCGCCGGAAGCAGCAACGTCAGGGCACCGAGCCCGGCCAGCGCGAGACTCCAGAGCGGAAGCGTTACCGGCACCCAGGCGGGCAACCCGGCGGCGAGCTCGCCGAGCACGGCGAATAGCGCCACCAGCGACCCGCCTGCAAGCCAGCACAACCCGTCGCCCAGGTAGGGCACCCCCAGGGTGAGCGTCCCCGCGAGGCTCAGGGGCACGCTCACCAGGCCGACCCAGGGCACCGCCAGCAGGTTCGCCAGCGGGCCACTGATGCTCAGGGGCAGGCCCAGCCCGGCCAGCCACGGCAGCAGCCCGAGGGCCAGCAGCCATTGCGCGCGCCACCAGGCACGCCAGGGGCCCCAAGTGCCCAGGCGACCGCCGAACGTCCAGATCAGCAGGCCCACCGCCGCGAACGACAGCCAGAAGCCGGGCTGCAGGCTGGCCAGGGGCTCGGCCAGCAATACGAGGCACAAGGCGACCAACAGGGGCGTCCAGGCGCCAACGTGACGAAAGCGCAGGCGCCAGATCAGTGCCACCGCCACCATCGCACAGGCGCGCCGCACCGGGACATCGAATCCCGCCAGCAAACCATAGCCCAGGGCTCCGCCGAACGCGGCGGCGCAGGCCCAGGGCAGCCAAGGCCAGCGCCGTGGCCACACCCCGTACCGGGCCAGCCCGGCCACCCCGGCATATAACAACCCCGCCAACATGACGACGTGCTGACCGGAGATGACCAGCAAATGCACCGTGCCGGTGTCCTGCAACAGGCGCCAGTCAGTGGGCGACAGGCCGGAGCTATCCCCGAGCACCAGCGCCGCGATGCCGCCGGCGCGGCCCTGGGCTGGCGCTTCCAACCGCGCCCGTATCCGGTCGCGCCAAGCGACCGGTCCGCTGCCCGCGTCCAGTCGCGCGCCGCTCTTCACGGTTCCGGTGGCGCCGATGCGCCGCGCCAGCAGCCAGGCTTCGTAGTCGAAGGCTTGGGGATTCACCAGGCCCCGGGGGCGCTTGAGCTTCACCGCCAGGCGCCAGCGCTCGCCGGCATGGAGCTCCGGCGCGGCCTGCCAGGCCAGGCGCAGCCGGGCGGGCAGCGCCCCTCGGCGAGAATGGGCTTCGTCGAGCTGAAAGCGGACCGAACCGTCCTGTTGTCGTTCGGGCAACCCCACTACCCGACCTTCCAGCCAGAGCACCCGGCCATCCAGGGCTGGGGCCAGCCGATCATCCAAGGCGGCCTGGGCGGATAGACAGGCCCAGGCGAACCCCAGGGCGGCGAAGCCGAGGGCGTGGAGCCGCGTGGCCAGCAGCGGCAGGGAAGACAAGGCGAGCGCTACCAGCGCCCAGCGGGGCGGTAGCGCCGGAAGGGCCCGCAAGAGCAATAGCCCCATGGCGAGCCCGAGCAAGGCGATGCGCATCGGCGAATATCCTGGAATCCATTCCGGGGAAACGGCGCGTCCCGCGCCTCAGCCCCCTAGCGTAGACGTCACGTTCGGACAATGCCGGATCAGATGTTCGGCTCTGCCGATTCGCCCGCCGAAGTCCGTCGGCGGGCGCGTGGCTCATTCGTAGCGCAGCGACTCGGCGGGCTGGGTGCTGGCGGCGCGCCAGGCGGGGTACAGGGTAGCGAGGAAGCTCATGATCAGGGCGGCGCCACAGATCAGCACGACGTCTCCGACCTGCAGTTCGGAAGGCAGGTAATTGATGAAGTACACGTCGGAGGTGAGGATCTGCTGGTGGGTGATCCGCTCGACCCAGCCCACCAGGCTGCTGACGTTGAGCGCGGCGATGACGCCGAGCACCCCGCCGATCACCGTGCCCACGGCTCCGATCACCGTGCCCTGCACCATGAAGACGCCCATGATCTGCCGGGGCGTGGCGCCAAAGGTCCGCAGGATGGCGATGTCGGCGCGCTTGTCGGCGACCACCATGATCAGGGTGGCGATGATGTTGAACGCCGCCACCGCGATGATCAGCATCAGCAGCAGGCCGATCATGGTCTTTTCCATCTTCATGGCGCTGAACAGGCTGCCCTGGGTATGGGTCCAGTCGTCGGCGCGAAAGCCGGTGCCCAGCTCGCCAGCGATGCGCGGCGCGATCAGGGGCGATTGATAAAGGTCCTTCAAGGCGATGCGCAGGCCCTGGACCTGGCCCGGCTGCAGGCGTTGCAGGGTCGAGGCGTCGGCGTAATGGATCAGGCCCAGGGAGCCATCCAGCTCGGCGCCCACCTTGAACAACCCGACCACCGTGAGCCGCTGCATGCGCGGCGTGATGCCACCCGGCGCGCTGCTCGCCTCGGGCACGATCAGGGTCAGCTTGTCGCCGGTGTTGACGTGGAAACGGCGCGCGGTGAGTTCGCCGAGGATCACGCCGAATTCGCCGGGTCGCAAGGCCTCCAGGCTACCCTGGACCATGTGCTGGCCGACGATGGAGACCTTCGGCTCCTCCAAGGGGTCGATGCCGTGGACCTGGATGGGCTGCATCGTGCCTTTGTAGGAGAGCATGCCCTCCAGTTCGGCGAACGGCGCCGCGCCCACCACTTCCGGGTGTTTCAGGGCCACGGCGGCGGTCTGCCGCCAATCGTCCAGGGGATGCTCGGCCGCCAGGGTCGCATGGGGCACCATGCCGAGGATCCTGGCGCTCATTTCCCGCTGGAAGCCGTTCATGACCGACAGCACCACGATCATCGCCAGCACGCCCAGGGAAAGACCGATCATCGAGGTGAGGGAAATGAAGGAAATGAAGTGGTTGCGCCGCTTGGCGCGGGTATAGCGGGTACCGATGAAAATCGAAAGAGGTCTGAACATCACGCCGCTACCAACCGGCCTTCTTCCAGGCGCAGCACCCGATCCATCTGCCGCGCCAGTTGCAGGTCATGGGTCACCACCATGAACGCGGTGCGCGAGGAGGCACTCAGCTCCAGCATCAATTCCTGGATGCCCTGGGCGGTGTGTTGGTCGAGATTGCCGGTGGGCTCGTCCAGCAGCACCAGCGCCGGGTTGTTCACCAGCGCCCGGGCGATGGCTACCCGCTGGCGCTCGCCGCCGGACAGCTCCGCCGGCTTGTGTTCCAGCCGGTGGCCCAGGCCGACCCGCTGCAGCAGGACGGTGGCGCGCTGACGCGCCTCGGGGATCGGCGTACTGCCGATCAGCAGCGGCATGCAGACGTTCTCCAGCGCGGTGAATTCCGGCAGCAGGTGGTGGAACTGGTAGACGAACCCCAGTGCCCGGTTGCGCAGCAGGCCACGGGCTCGCTCGTTGAGGGCGGACAATTCCTCACCCGCCAGCCAGACACTGCCATGACTCGGAGTATCGAGGCCGCCCAACAGGTTGAGCAGGGTACTCTTGCCGGAGCCGGAGCTGCCGACGATGGCGACGCGCTCGCCGGGAAACAGTTCGAGGGCCACGGCGGACAACACCTCCACCGATTGCGGCCCCTCTTCGTAACGCTTGCCGAGGTCGCGACAGCTCAATACGGCCTTGTCATTCATAACGTAGTGCCTCCGCGGGCTGGGTGCGCGCGGCACGCCAGGCCGGGTAAAGGGTGGCGAGGAAGCTCAGGACCAGGGCGGCGGCGCAGACTTGCAGCACATCCTCGGCCATCACCTGCGAGGGCAGGTAGTCGATGAAGTACACCTCGGCGTCGAGGAACTTGTGGCCCAGTAACGTCTCCAGCAGGCCGATCGCCCGGCTGACGTTGAGCGCCGCGAGGATGCCCAGGGCCGCCCCGATCAACGTGCCCACCACGCCGATGATGGTGCCCTGGACCATGAAGGTGGCCATGATCTGCCGAGGCGTGGCGCCCAGGGTGCGCAAGATGGCGATGTCCGCCTTCTTGTCGTTCACCACCATGACCAGGGTGGAGATGATGTTGAAGGCGGCCACCGCGACGATCAACAGCAACAGCAGGCCGATCATGGCCTTTTCCATGCGAATCGCCTGGTAGAGATTGCCGTGGGTGCGGGTCCAGTCGCGGGCGTAGTAGTCGCCGGTCTTCGCCAGTTCCCAGGCTACCCGGGGCGCCTCGAACAGGTCGGCCAGCTTGAGCCGTAGGCCTTGTACCTGGCCGGGCTTCCAGCGCAGCAGGCGGGCGGCGTCGTCCAGGTGGGCCAAGGCCATGTAACCGTCGATTTCGCCGGCGCCGACGTGGAAGATACCGACCACGGTGAAGCGCTTCATCCGGGGGAACATGCCCGCCGGGGTCACCGAGACCTCCGGAGCGACGAAGGTGACCTTGTCGCCCAGGCCGACCCCCAACTTGGCCGCCGCCCGGTTGCCGATGACGATGCCGAACCGTCCGGGCTGGAGCGCTTCCAGGGAGCCCTGGGCGCCTTCGTTGCGGAAGGCGGCGGGAAGCGTGGAAACGGTCGGCTCCAGCGCCGGGTCGACCGCGTCGATGAGGATTTTCTGTACCTTGCCGTCGTGGGTCAGCAGGCCCTGCATCTGGGTATAGGGCGCTATCGCCACCACCTGGGGATGGCGCGCCATGCCCTGAGCGACCTGCTTCCAGTCGTCGATGGGCTGTTCGCCCTGGAGGGTGGCCTGGGGCACGATGCCCAGCACGTTGGTGCGCATCTCGTGATCGAAGCCGTTCATCACGGACAGCACGACGATCATCACCACCACGCCCAGGGCGAGGCCGATGACCGACGTGAGGGAAATGAAGGAAACGAAATGATTGCGGCGTTTGGCTCGCGTGTAGCGCATGCCAAGGAAAACAGGCAAGGGTCTGAACATGTCGGGAGCTATGTGAAAAGGATAGGACGCCTTGTAGCGGCGCTCGACCGGCAGCGTCTACACTCGGACCAGTGACTGCTGCCTTGGGTTCGCCATGTCGACACGAGACGCGGATGACCGCCGCGAATACTATCGCATCGAAGATACGATCGCACTGGAAATCAGCCCCCTGGGCGGCCCCGGAGCCCCGGGCCGCGAAGCGTTGCCCGAAGCCTCGCCGCTGTTCAACCTCTTGAGCGACCTGCACCTGCTGGACTTCGAGTCCCAGCACCTGCTGCGTCACATCGGCGAGCGTGACCGAACCCTGGCGAGCTACCTGAAGGTCATGAACAAGCGCATCGACCTGATCGGCCAGGCCATGGCCCAGAGCTTGCTGCGAGAGATCGGCCTGCCGCGCCGGGTGTCGCTGTCCGAGGGCGGTGTCAGCTTCGACCATCCCCACCCGCTGGCCGTGAGCGAACGCCTCGCCCTGAAAATGGTGCTGATGCCCCAGGCGCTCGGTCTGTTGCTGCAGGCCCGGGTGGTCCACTGCCAGGCACGGGACGAGGGGCCATTCGAGATCGGCACGGAGTTCGAGGCGCTGACCGACGCCCAACGGCAATTGCTGGCTCGGCACATCATGCAGCGCCAGGCGCTGGAACGGCGCCTAGCCCGGGAACGCGCCTTCGAGGTCTGAGGCGCCGAACCCTGCGGCGCGTCACAGCACCCCGCGCCCGCCCCTGGTTATCCTGAACGCCCCTTTTCGCCTCGGAGTCGCCATGCCTCGCCTGCTCCTGCTGCTCGCCCTGTGGGGCGGCGTTCCCGTCCACGCCGACACCCTGACGATCCCGCTGGGCCAGCAAGGCGGCTCGAACGTGCCCGTGCCGGCCCGGGGCGAGACCCAGCAGGCCGTGCTCTCGCGCTTCGGCCTGGCCGACGAGGAACATCCCCCCGTGGGGCGTCCGCCGATCACCCGTTGGGACTACCGGGAATTCTCCGTGTACTTCGAAAGCGGCCGGGTCATCGACAGCGTGGTGCAGCATCGCCCCGCCGCCCCGGTTCCCGCGCGCCCCTCTCGCTGAGCTGCGCCGAGCGCCGCCCCGCCCCCTTCAGCGGGGAATCAGGGCGATGTGGTCGATTTCCAAGGGCGCTGACGTTTCGAAGCGGATTCGCAGCCGGCCGCTGCCCGAGCCGGTGGCCGGCAACGGCAGCTCGTAACCCGCCTCGCCCCGGGGGTAATCGTCCAGGGCCGCGAGCGGCAACAAGGCTCGGCGACCGCCCGCCTCGTCCTCCCAACTCACCTCGAGGCGCGAAGCCGACGGCGGCGCCTCGAATTTGAGGAACAACTCCTGGGCCCGCCCCGAATCAACCGTGAGCAGCGGCGACACCACGGCCGCCGCCCCCTCCCGGGGCGCCACGCGCAGCGTGCCACGCCCTGTCGTGAGTGCCGTGCCCGCCTCCCCCCGCCAGTCATCGGTCGAGTCGTTGAGGCGCAAGCCGAACGGCCACAGCTTGGCCGAGCGTGGCAAGCCCTGGCGGCGTAGCGCCAAATCCTTGAATACCGTTTCCTGGGGCGTGTGCCGCCAGGAGGTATAGGCGACAAAGCCGGGCTGTCCCTGGAATACGCCATTGGAACCGTTCCAGGCCATGGGCGAGATGAACCGGGCGCCGTTATTGGTGATCTCCAGCAGGGCCCGGTAAGCGGTGTCGGCGTCCGCCACCCGGTCCGGGTTGGTCAGGTCCGCCAGGTTGAATTCGGGGATTCCCCAGTCTGGGTCGTACGCCTGGACAGTGGCGAACAAGCTGCGCGGGCTCTCCATGGGGATGGCATTGCGGGCGCTGGCGCCGTAGAGAATCGCGCCCAAGTGGCCGTGGGCCGGCTTGGCGCCCTCGATGCTGACGCCGGCGGTGTCGTAGGGCTTGGTCGGACTATCGATGCGGATCGGCAGCGCATTGATCGCGTCGTCGTTGGCATTGAAGCCCTGGGACGAGTAGATCTTCCTCTCGTCGATACCGGTCTCCGCCACCCAGCGGGCCAGGTCCTCGTAGTGCAACGCGACCAGGTGGCGGCGGAACCGCTCCCAGAGGCCAAACCACGGATCTTCCCAGAACCGTTCGCCGGGTATCGGCGGCGTGACCTGGGACCAGTCGGCGAACGGCTTGCCAGCCAGGGCGGAGACCTCCTCCAGGGAGAGCGGCGCGCGCCGGTGGGCCGCCAGGGGGCCGTTCTCGGCGTAGGGTCCGCTGGCGCTCAACCACTCGCGGAACTGCCGCACGGTGCCGGGGTTGTAGTCGAACCAAGCCCTCTGGGAGAAGAACGGGTTCAGGTACACGTCGGGATCGAGGTTGATACCGATGAATAACTCGGGATGCGCTTGGGCGAAGCGCTGGATGACTCGGGCGGCCGCCTGCAGGTTGCGGCGCTTGTAGTCGCGGACCCGAGTGGCGTGCACGTTCAGAGTCAAGGAGTTGGCCAGCTCGGGAGAGCGTTCCGAGCCGGGCAGATTCTTCAGGTAGTCGTCCGGGAATACCTCGCCCTTCTCGCTCCACTGGCAGTTGGCCTTGTCTTCCTCCAAATGGTCGTTCAGGTCCCAGGCCGGCGCCGTGGCGCGGGCGTCCGCCCAGATGCCGCCGTTGAGGGTGAACAGAATGGGCACCCGCTGGGCAATGGCCAGGGCGATGACCGGGTTCAGGGCGTCCTCGGCCACCACTTTGTCGTCCTGGCGGGTCGTCACGTCGAAGTCCGGATCGAACGCCCAGTCGGCCGCCGCGCCCTGGGTGGTGCGCATGTAGAGAATCGGCACCCGCAGGCCGAAGCGCACGGTGGGTCCGTCCAGGCCGGCGTACTCCGCCTTGAAGTCCTCGACCTGCGCGGCATTCAGGCCGCTGGTGCCCACCGCCAAGTAGAACGGGTCATACCGCCAGTGGGGATGGCGCGCCGCCAGCTCCGTCCACGCCGTAGGGGGCGGGCCGGTGAAGGTCAGGGTCGCCAGGGAGGTACGGTTGCCGAGGCGGTCGACGGTACGCACCTCCAGGGTGTCGCGACCCGACAGGCTCCTGCTCAGGTCGGCGGAAAAGCGGAAGCCGGCGTGCAGCCCCGCCTTCAGGTCGGGTCGCGCCGCCGCCACGTCCGCCCGCTCCAGGCCGGTCTGGGCAAGATACCGGTCGCGCCCGTTGACCAGGACCTCCACCGCCTGCAAGCCATCCTCATCCACCGCCCAACCCACCAGGTCCACCTGGCCGCTGGCGAACCGCCCCGAAGCCGGCGCATCGATGAAGCCGATGGCCGGGCGATCCACGGGTGGCTGGTCCGGCGAGCACCCCGCGAGCAGGACGAGACAGGCGATGCGGAAGGAGGAACGACAACGCATGGTGGGGCTTCCTAGGGATGACGACGTCACGCCAGGCGACCGGCGCGGAAAACGCAGGAGTATGCCTTCGTCCCCCCGGTTTCGCCCACAGCAGACGCGGCGAGCGCTACACGCCCACCACGTTTTTATGCAGACTGCGGTTTTCCCACACCGAGGAACCGGCATGACTCTGATCTATGGCCATCGCGGCGCCAAGGGCGAAGTCCCGGAGAACACCCTCGCCAGCTTCCAGCGTTGCCTGGAGCACGGGGTGCGTCGATGCGAACTGGACCTGCACTTGTCCCGGGACGGCGAGCTCATGGTGATCCACGACCCCACCCTGAAGCGCACCACCGGCAGGCGCGGCAAGGTGGCGGAACACGACGCCGCCGACTTGGTGGCCTACGACGCCCGTCACGGGGGGCCAGGCGCGCTGCAAGCCTGCCCGATCCCGCGCTTGGAGGAATTGTTCGAACGGTGCCCCTTCGAGCACTGGCAACTGGAGGTGAAGAGCGCGTCGCGGCTACGGGCTTCCCGCACCGTGGCCGCCATCGCCGCCCTGGTGGAGCGCCATGGGCTGGTCGACAAGGTCTGCGTCACCTCGGGATCGCGGGTGGTGCTGCGGGCCTTGCAGCAAGAGGCGCCTCACTTGCAGCGCGGCCTCGTCGCCGAATACGCCTGGCTCGACCCGCTGAAGGTGGCCGCCCACTATGGCTGCGACCTGTTGGCGCTGAACTGGACGCTGTGCACCCCCGAGCGCCTGGCCAAGGCCCAGAAACAGGGGTTGCACGTGTCGGTGTGGACGGTGAACGAGCCGGCCCTGATGCGCCGGCTCGCCGATTTCGGCGTGGACAGCCTGATCACAGACTTTCCCGGTTTGGCCATCGCCACGCTCGGGAATCGCTGATGCCTCCGACCGGCTCAGGCCACCGGCCGGAGCCGGTCAAAAAAGCCGGTTGAGGCCGTCGAACGCCGCCACCCGATAGGCTTCGGCCATGGTCGGGTAGTTGAAGGTGGTGTTGACGAAGTACTTGAGGCTGTTCGCCTCGCCCGGCTGGTTCATGATCGCCTGGCCGATGTGCACGATCTCCGAAGCCTGGTAGCCGAAGCAGTGCACGCCCAGTACCTGCAGCGTCTCGCGGTGGAACAGAATCTTCAGCATGCCCACCGGCTCGCTGGAGATCTGCGCGCGGGCCATGCCCTTGAAGAACGCCTTGCCCACTTCGTAGGGAATCTTCGCCTGGGTCAGCTCGCGCTCGTTCTTGCCGATGGAGCTGATCTCCGGAATGGTGTAGATGCCCGTCGGCACGTCGTCGACGAAGCGCCAGCTTCCGTCCTCGACGATGCTGCCGGCCGCCGAGCGGCCCTGGTCGTAGGCGGCGCTGGCCAGGCTCGGCCAACCGATCACGTCGCCGGCGGCATAGATGTTCGACACGCCGGTGCAGTAGGTCTCGTCCACGTCGATCTGCCCGCGACTGTTGACCTTGATGCCGATATTCTCCAGGCCTAGCCTGTCGGTGTTGCCGGTGCGGCCGTTGCACCAGAGCAAGGCGTCGGCCTTGATCTTCTTGCCGGACTTGAGGTGCAGGATCACCCCGTTGTCCAGGCCCTCGACCCGCTCGTACTCCTCGTTGTGGCGCACCAGCACGTTGTTGTTGCTGAAGTGGTAGCTCAGGGCCTGGGAGATTTCCGCGTCGAGGAAGCTGAGCAATTGGTCGCGGGTGTCGATCAGATCGACCAGGACCCCGAGGCCACTGAAGATCGAGGCATATTCGCTGCCGATGACGCCCGCGCCATAGATGATCAACCGGCGCGGCGTATGGCTGAGGGTGAGAATGGTGTCGCTGTCATAGACACGCGGGTGGCTGAAATCGATGTCCGCCGGCCGGTAAGGGCGCGAGCCGGTGGCGATGATGATTTGCTTGGCCACCAGCCGTTCCACCGCGCCATTCAGGCAGACCACCTCGATGGTCTGTTCGTCGGCGAAGCTGCCGGTGCCGAAGAAGGTGTCGATCCGGTTGCGGGCGTAGTAGCCGGTGCGGGAAGTGACCTGCTTGGCGATGACCTTTTCGGCGCTTTTCAGTACGTCGGGGAAGGAAAACCAGCGCGGTTCGCCGATTTGCCGGAAGATCGGGTTGGTGTTGAACTGCATGATCTGCCGCACCGAGTGGCGCAAGGCCTTCGACGGGATGGTCCCCAAGTGGGTGCAGTTGCCGCCGACCACGCGCCGGCTGTCCACCACCGCCACCTTGCGCCCGGCCTTGGCCGCGTTCATCGCCGCGCCTTCGCCGGCCGGGCCCGAGCCCAGTACCACCACATCGTAGTTGTAGACCGCCATCTCTCTCTCCCCTTCGTTACGGCGCCATCGCGGGTCTGGCCGATCGACGCCTCGCTTCTGCGGCTCAGCCTCGCGGCAAAGCGCCCCACATTAACCCGTGGCCGTGGCGTAGGCGAGCGCCATGTCCACTACACGACCGCTCGAACGCCGCGATGTCCGGTCATTCCCGAAGCCTCGGCAGTGCCTCGAAAGCCCGGGTGGAGCGCTCGACGAAATCCTCCCCCCGGCGGCTGACGAACAGCGCGGCGACCCCCTCGCGTTCGGCGAACGCCAGCCCCTGCTCCGGCCCCAGAACCATCAACAAGGTGGAAAGGCCATCGGCCCGTAGCGCGGAACGGTCGACCACGGTCACGGAGGCCAGTTCATGGGCGATAGGTACCCCGTGGCGGGGGTCCAGGGTATGGGAGTAACGACGGCCGTCCCGCTCGAAATAGCGGCGATAGTCGCCGGAGGTGGACACGCCGTAGCCCTTCAGCGCCAGGACCCGCTCGGCCTCGCGCCGGTCGGCGCGGGGCGCCTCGATGGCCACCCGCCAGGGGGAACCGTCCGGCCGGTGCCCGCCGGCCTTGAGTTCGCCGGTGATGTCCACCAGGTAATTCTTGACGCCGAGCGCCTCGAACCGGGCGGCGACCCGGTCCACCGCATCGCCCGCGGCGATCGCGTTGAAGTCCAGTCGCGCCGCCACGTCCTTGCATAAAGTCCCGCCGACGATTTTCACGTGCTGGTAGCCGACACGCCGTCTCGCCGCCTCGCGCTCCTCCGGCGAAGGCACGCGCATCTTCCGCGACTGGGGACCGAAGCCCCAGAGGTCGAGCAACGGCTCCACGGTCAGGTCGAAGGCGCCGTCGCTGGCGCGGGACAGCGCCTCGCCGAAGCGCACCAGACGCAGGACAGGCTCTGGCATTTCCAGGCAGGCCCCGGCCGGCGCGACATTGAAGCGCGAGACGGCCGAATCCCCGCGATAGGTGGAAAAGTCCCGGTCGACCTCGGCCAGCAGACGCTCCACTTCCTCCCGCAGGATCGAGGGGGACGGCACCCCGGCCGCCGCCACGTACTGAATGGCATAGCGACTGCCCATGGTCGGTCCTTCGAGTCGCTCCACCCCGGGGCCGCAGCCGCCCAGCAGCGACAGCGACATCGCCACGAGGGCGCGCCGCAGCCAGGCCCTCGGGCAAGGAACGAAGCCTCGCCCGCCGGCGGCCCCGGACGGGTTCACCCCGAGTAGAACCGCCCCGGGCAGGGCCGCTTTAGGCAGGGCCACTCCAGGCAGGGCCACTCCAGGCGGGGCTGGGGCCGTTTCAGGCCGGGGTCGCGGGCGCGGCGCCACGCGCGAGCCGTACCCGGTAGCAACCGTAGATGAACACCAACCAGACCGGGATCGCATAGACCGAGATATTGATGCCAGGAATCAGCAGCATGATGCCCAGGATGAACACCACGAACGCCAGGCACAGGTAGTTGGTGAAGGGATACCAGAAGGCCTTGAAGCCAGGCTCGACGCCCTGACTGACAAGGGCGCGGCGGAACTTCAGGTGCGAAAGGCTGATCATCGCCCAGTTGATCATCAGGGCCGCCACCACCAGGGCCATCAGCAGCTCCAGCGCTTCCCGGGGCACCAGATAGTTCATCACCACGCACAGGAGGGTGATCAGGGCCGAGACCGCGATGGCCAGCACCGGCACGCCACGGCGATCCACTCGGGCCATCGCCTTGGGCGCATCGCCCTGCTCCGCCAGGCCGTACAGCATGCGGCTGTTGCAGTAGACACCGCTGTTGTAGACCGACAGCGCGGCGGTGAGCACCACGAAGTTCAGGATGTGAGCGGCGGTGTCGCTGCCGATCAGGGAGAAGATCTGCACGAACGGGCTGCCGCTGTAAGGATCGCCAGCGGCGCCCAGGGTCTCCAGCAGTTTGTCCCAGGGATAGAGCATCAGCAGCACACCCAGGGCGCCGATGTAGAAGATCAGGATGCGGTAGATCACTTGATTGATGGCCTTGGGGATCACCTTGCGCGGCTCGGCCGCCTCGGCCGCGGTGATGCCCACCAGTTCCAGGCCGCCGAAGGAGAACATGATGATCGCCAGCACCATCACCAGCCCTTGCAGGCCATTGGGGAAGAAACCGCCGTGACTCCACAGGTTGCTCACCGCCGCCTGTTCGCCCCCCTGGCCGCTGACCAGCAGATAGGCGCCCAGCAGGATCATGGCGATGATCGCCACCACCTTGACCAAGGCGAACCAGAACTCCGCCTCGCCGAAGACTTTCACGTTGCTGAGGTTGATCAGGTTGATCACCACGAAGAATGCCGCCGCCGTGACCCAGGTCGGCATGTCTGGCAACCAGAACTGGATGTACTTGCCCGCCGCCGTCAGCTCCGCCATGCCCACCAGGACGTACAGCACCCAGTAGTTCCAACCCGACAGGAAGCCCGCGTAACCGCCCCAGTAGCGATGGGCGAAGTGGCTCACCGAGCCGGCCACCGGTTCCTCGACGATCATTTCCCCAAGCTGGCGCATGATCAGGAAGGCGATGAAGCCGGTGATGGCGTAGCCGAGGATCATCGACGGCCCGGCGGACTTGAGCACCCCGGCGGAGCCGAGGAACAGCCCCGTGCCGATGGCGCCACCGAACGCGATCAGTTGGATATGGCGATTTTTCAAGCCGCGCTTGAGCGCGCCTGACTGCGAAGCATGTCCATCCATGCGAGGACTCCCCGGAAGATGAGGTGGGACTGCGAGTTTTCTCGTGGCAATGAAAAACGGGAGCCGAAGCCCCCGTTTCCCTGGCGCGCGCAGCTTAGCGCGGGAAGGCCGGTGGGTTAACCCCGGCCATGTCTTCCATCACGCGAACCACTTGGCAGCTATAGCCGAACTCGTTGTCGTACCACACGTAGAGGACCACGCGGTTGTCGTTGACGATGGTCGCCTCGGCGTCCACCACGCCGGCGTGGCGCGAGCCGACGAAGTCGGTGGACACGACTTCCTGGGAGTTCACGAAGTCGATCTGCTTGTGCAGGTCGGAGTGCATGGCCATTTGGCGCAGGTAATCGTTGATTTCCTCGCGGCTGGTGGCCTTCTCCAGGTTCAGGTTGAGGATAGCCATGGAGACGTTGGGCGTCGGCACGCGGATCGCGTTGCCGGTCAGCTTGCCGGCCAGTTCCGGCAGCGCCTTGGCGGCGGCGGTGGCGGCGCCGGTCTCGGTGATCACCATGTTCAGCGCGGCGCTGCGGCCACGCCGATCGCCCTTGTGGAAATTGTCGATCAGGTTCTGATCGTTGGTGTAGGAGTGGACCGTCTCGACGTGGCCGTTGACGATGCCGTACTTGTCGTTCACCGCCTTGAGCACCGGGACGATGGCGTTGGTGGTGCAGGACGCCGCGGAGATGATCTTGTCGTCGTCGGTGATCTCGCCGTGGTTGATGCCATGGACGATGTTCTTCAGCTTGCCCTTGCCGGGCGCGGTGAGCACCACACGGTCCACGCCCGGGCACTTCAGGTGCTGGGACAGGCCCTCGGCGTCGCGCCACTTGCCGGTGTTGTCCACCAGCAGCGCGTGCTCGATGCCATATTGGGTGTAGTCGACGCTGGCCGGGTCGTTGGAGTAGATCACCTGGACCAGGTTGCCGTTGATGGTCAGGGTATTGCTGGCCTCGTCCACCACGATGGTGCCGTCGAACGGGCCGTGCACCGAATCGCGGCGCAACAGGCTGGCGCGTTTCACCAGGTCGTTATCGGCCCCCTTGCGCACGACGATGGCCCGCAGGCGCAGCCCGTCGCCGCCGCCGGTCTTCTCCACCAGGATGCGCGCCAGCAGGCGGCCGATGCGGCCAAAGCCGTATAGCACCACATCGGTGCCCTTGCGCTTGACGTCGCTCTGCTTGCCGGCCACGTCGGCCAGCTCCTCGCGTACGAACTGCTCCAGCCCGCGCCCCGCCCCCTCGCGCTTGAACTTGGCGACCATCTTGCCCAGGTCGACCGAGGCGGCGCCCAGCTTGAGTTCGCTCATGGTCTTGAGGACCTGGAAGGAATCGTGCACCGACAGCTCGGCGTCGTCGCCCAGACGATGACGGGCGAAGCGATGCGCCTTGAGGATCGAGATGACCGACCGGTTGATCAGGCTGCGGCCGAAGATCGAGGTCACCACGTTGTTATTGCGGTAGAGCTGACCGATCAGGGGAATCATCGCCTCGGCGAGGGCTTCACGATCGATCCATTCACCAAGACACTGGTCGGGCTTCTGGGTCACGGCAGTACCTTCCACATGTAGGGGCTGAAAAAAGGGGCTACATTATGACGGCGCGCTCAATCGCCGGCAATCTGCAGCGGTCGAGACACTGACAGCGACACGCTCCGATCGTTACAATCGATCCGCTCGAACCCATCGGAGTCCAGCCTGCCCGTGTCTGTATTGCGCCTTCCACGCCTGCCCGCCGCGGCCGGCAAACAACACTGGGGAAACCTGCCGGGCGCCGCTCTGAGCCTGGCGGTGGCCGAGGCGGCCACCGCGACGCCCCGCTTCACTTTGTTGCTGACCGCCGACAGCCGCAGCGCCGAGCGCCTCGAGCAGGAGCTGGCGTTCTTCGCCCCCGAGCTACCCGTGCTGCACTTTCCCGACTGGGAAACCCTACCCTACGACGTGTTTTCGCCCCACCAGGACATCGTTTCCCAGCGCATCGCCAGCCTTTACCGGCTGCCCGAGCTGCGCCACGGCATAGTGGTAGTCCCGATCGCCACGGCCCTACACCGCCTGGCGCCGACCCGCTTCCTGCTGGGCGGCAGCCTGGTGCTGGACGTCGGCCAGAAGCTCGACGTCTCGGCCACCCGCTCGCGCCTGGAAGCCGCCGGCTACCGCTGCGTCGATACCGTCTACGAGCACGGCGAGTTCGCCGTGCGCGGCGCGCTCATCGACATCTTCCCCATGGGGAGCGTGGTGCCCTATCGCATCGACCTCTTCGACGAAGAGATCGAGACCCTGCGTACCTTCGACCCGGAAAGCCAGCGCTCGGTGGACAAGGTGGAGTCGATCCGCCTGCTGCCGGCCCGGGAATTCCCCCTGGACAAGAAGGCCGTCACCGATTTTCGCGGCCGCTTCCGCGAACGCTTCGATGTGGATTTCCGCCGCTGCCCGATCTATCAGGACTTGGCCAGCGGCATCACTCCCGCCGGCATCGAGTACTACCTGCCATTGTTCTTCGAGGAAACCGCCACCCTTTTCGACTACCTGCCGGACGACACCCAGGTGTTTTCCCTGCCCGGCATCGAGCAGGCCGCCGAGCAGTTCTGGAACGATGTGCGCAACCGCTACGAGGATCGCCGCGGCGACCTGGAGCGGCCGATCCTGCCGCCCGCCGAGCTATTCCTGCCGGTGGAGGACTGCTTCGCCCGGCTCAAGGGTTGGTCGCGGGTGGTGGTGAGCGCCGAGGACGTGGAAGCAGGCGTCGGCCGCGAGCGCTTCGACGCCCGCCCCCTTCCCGAGCTGGCCATCGAGGCCAAGGCCAGCGAGCCCCTGGGCGCGCTGCGGCGCTTCCTCGACGGTTACGACGGGCGGGTACTGTTCACGGCGGAGACCGCCGGCCGCCGCGAGGTGCTGCTGGAACTGTTGGCCCGGCTCAAGCTGAAGCCTCTCGAAGTCACCGGTTGGCCGGCCTTCGTCGAGAGCGGCGAACGCCTGGGCATCTGCATCGCGCCCCTGGACGAGGGGTTGCTGCTGAACGACCTGGCCCTGGTGGCGGAAAGCCCGTTGTTCGGCCAACGGGTAATGCAGCGTCGACGCCGCGAAAAGCAGCGAGACGGCGGCGACAACGTCATCAAGAACCTCACCGAGCTGCGCGAGGGCGCGCCGGTGGTGCACATCGACCATGGGGTCGGTCGCTATCTTGGGCTGGTCACCATGGAGTTCGACGGCCAGGCCGCCGAATTCCTCGCCCTGCAGTACGCCGACGACGCCAAGCTCTACGTCCCGGTGGCGAGCCTGCATTTGATCGCCCGCTACACCGGCAGCGACGACGCCCTGGCCCCGCTCCACCGGCTCGGCTCCGAGCAATGGCAGAAAGCCAAGCGCAAGGCCGCCGAACAGGTCCGCGACGTGGCCGCCGAGCTCCTGGATATCTACGCCCGCCGCGCCGCCCGGGAGGGCTTCGCCTTCAGCGACCCGAAGGCCGACTACGCCACCTTTTGCGCCGGTTTCCCGTTCGAGGAAACCCCCGACCAGCAGGCCGCCATCGACGCGGTGCTGGCGGACATGCTGGCCCCGCGTCCGATGGACCGCCTGATCTGCGGCGACGTCGGCTTCGGCAAGACCGAGGTGGCGATGCGCGCCGCCTTCGTCGCGGTCCACAGCGGCCGGCAGGTGGCGGTGCTGGTGCCCACCACCCTGCTGGCCCAGCAGCATTACAACAGTTTCCGCGACCGCTTCGCCGACTGGCCGGTAAGGGTGGAAGTGATGAGCCGCTTCAAGACCGCCCGGGAAGTGGACGAGGCGGTGCAGAAACTCGGCGAAGGCAAGCTGGATATCGTCATCGGCACTCACAAGCTGCTCCAGGGAGACGTGCGCTTCCACGACCTCGGCCTGGTGATCATCGACGAGGAACACCGCTTCGGAGTGCGCCAGAAGGAGCAGCTCAAGGCGCTGCGCAGCGAGGTGGACATCCTCACCCTCACCGCCACGCCGATCCCCCGCACCCTGAACATGGCGGTCTCGGGCATGCGCGACCTGTCCATCATCGCCACGCCGCCGGCGCGCCGCCTGTCGGTGCGGACCTTCGTGATGGAGCAGCAGAACGCGGTGATCAAGGAAGCGCTGCTGCGGGAACTGCTGCGCGGCGGCCAGGTGTATTACCTGCACAACGATGTCAAGACCATCGAGAAGTGCGCCGCCGACCTGGCCGAGCTGGTGCCCGAGGCGCGGATCGGCATCGGCCACGGGCAGATGAACGAGCGTGAGCTGGAACGGGTGATGAGCGACTTCTACCACAAGCGCTTCAACGTGCTGGTGGCCTCGACCATCATCGAGACCGGCATCGACGTGCCCAGCGCCAACACCATCCTCATCGAGCGCGCCGACAAGTTCGGCCTGGCCCAGTTGCACCAGTTGCGCGGACGGGTCGGCCGCAGCCACCACCAGGCCTACGCCTACCTGCTGACCCCGCCGCGCAAGCAGATGACCCCCGACGCGGAAAAGCGACTGGAGGCCATCGCCAATGCCCAGGACCTGGGCGCCGGCTTCATCCTGGCTACCCACGACCTGGAAATCCGGGGCGCCGGGGAATTGCTGGGCGACGGCCAGAGCGGACAGATCCAGGCGGTGGGTTTCACGCTGTACATGGAGATGCTGGAGCGGGCGGTGAAAGCCATCCGCAAGGGCGAGCAACCCAATCTGGAGCAGCCCCTGGGCGGCGGTCCGGAGATCAACCTGCGGCTGCCGGCCCTGATCCCCGAGGATTACCTGCCGGACGTGCACGCGCGCCTGATTCTCTACAAGCGCATCGCCTCGGCGACGGACGAGGACGGCCTGAAGGAGTTGCAGGTGGAAATGATCGACCGCTTCGGCCTGCTGCCGGAGCCAACCAAGCATCTCATCCGCCTGACCCTGCTCAAGCTGCGGGCCGAACAACTGGGCATCCGCAAGATCGACGCCGGTCCCCAGGGCGGGCGCATCGAGTTCGCGGCGGATACCCAGGTCGATCCACTGGTGCTGATCAAGCTGATCCAGAGCCAGCCGAAGCGCTACAAGTTCGAGGGCGCCACGCTATTCAAATTCCAGGTACCCATGGAGCGCCCGGAAGAGCGCTTCAACGTGCTGGAAGCGTTGCTCGAACGGCTGGCGGCGAAAACCGCCTAGCCGGCCCGCTCCAGGCATTGGCCTGGAGCGGTGCTATCCCTATCCGCAATGCTGTTGAAGGACCGCCATGCCCGCCGTTCATCCCTTCGCCCCGCCCTCGTGGCCGCCCGCCTCGCCCGCCCACGCCTCGGATGCCGCCATGCTGGCGGCGATTCACCGACGCACCGACGCGCAGGAGCGGACTTTGTCCTCGATGGATAAGCGGTTGAAAAGGAAAGCCGCACCACGGGCCGGGAAACCGCTTGCCACCCACCCGATGGCGGATAACGGCGAACGCTCTCATGGGCGGGCGACGGGCCTAGCCTTGCGCACTCATCGTCCCGGCCGCGCTGCCCGGGGCAACGCGAGCCGGGCCCTCCGCCATCAGGGCTCGCCCCTCTAGGGCGCCCCGGCCGCATCATGGATTCGCTCCACGACCTGCTTTCGCTCATTCCCTGGCGCGAGGACTTCGATGCCGCCACCTTGGCCCGCGCCCTGGACTACCAGGCGCAACGCCGGGTGGACCTCGACTCGGTGGGAGAACGGCAGGTACTGGCGCATTGCCAAGGCAGCCAGGATCGTCTCTACCGGCAGAACATCCTGTTCATGGGCTCCGAGCGCAGCCGGGTGAACGCCACTTGTACCTGTCCGGTGGCCTACAACTGCAAGCATTGCGCGGCGGCGCTGCTGGAGCTGGAAAGTCGCGCCACGCCGCTGCCCGCCCCCGTCGCGAGACCGTCCGAGCCGCGCGACGACGGCCCGCCGCGTCCTTGCCTGGCCCTGGGCAGCCATCCCCATACCTATTACGACGCGCGTAGTCGACGCATGCTGACCCAGCCCCAGCATCGCGCCGGGCTGGCGTTCCGCTATGGCGAACGTCAGGTCCATGGGCCGGAACGACGAGGCGGCCCCCAGGGCGGCCTCCCGCGCCGCCAGTCGTCGGTCGAACAGGGTTTCCGCGACACCCTGCACGGCCTGGGCTTCCGCCCCGCGCTACGCCAGAGCGCCGCCTTGCCCAAGGATTCGGGGGAAATGTTCGAGCTGCCCGGCGAAGCCGACTGGCAGCAGTTCGTCCAGCGGGACCTGCCACGCCTGCGGCAAGCCGGCTGGCTAATCGATATCCGCCCCGGGTTCCGCTTCGACCTCGCCCCCGTGCAGGGTTGGTACGCCAGGCTGAACGACGCGCCGCACGGGTTCGACCTGGAACTGGGGGTGCTCGTCGAGGGGCGGCGGATCAGCTTGCTTCCGGTGCTGCTGCGGTTGATCCGCCGCCACCCCGAGCTGTTTTCCCCGGCCCAGTTGCAGCGCCACGCCAACGACGATCCACTGCGCCTGCAACTGGACGGCGCCGGCGAGGGCGGCCGCCCGTTGCAGGTCGCACTTCCGTTCGGCCACCTCAAGCCGGTGCTGGCTACCCTGAGCGAACTGTACCTGCGGGACCAGCCCGAGGGCGACGCGCTGCGCCTGTCGGCGCCGGACGCCGCCCGCCTGGGCGCACTGGACGGCCTGGCCCTGGATTGGCAGGGCGGCGAGCGGCAGCGCGACTTCGCGAAGCGCCTGCGGACATTCCAAGCGCACCCGGTCGAGGCACCCGAAGGGTTGAGGGCGAGCCTGCGGCCCTATCAGGTCAAAGGGCTGCGCTGGATGCAGACGCTTCGCGAGCTGGGAGTCGGCGGCATCCTGGCGGACGACATGGGCCTGGGCAAGACGCTGCAGACCCTCGCCCACCTGCTGAGCGAAAAGCAGGCCGGACGCCTGACCCGGCCGGCCCTGGTGATCGTGCCCACCAGCCTCGTCCACAACTGGCGGGACGAGGCTGCCCGCTTCGCCCCTGCCCTGCGGGTACTGGCCCTGCACGGGCCGCAACGACGCAAGCTGTTCCCGCGTATCGACGAACACGATCTGTTGCTGAGTACCTACGCCCTGCTGCCACGGGATGCGGACGTCCTGGCCGAACGGATGTTCTCGATACTCGCGCTGGACGAGGCCCAGTACATCAAGAACCCCGCCAGCAAGGCATTCCAGGCGGTGACGCGGCTGCGGGCGGAGCAGCGCCTGTGCCTGTCCGGCACACCGCTGGAGAACCACCTGGGCGAACTCTGGGCGCTGTTCGCCTTCCTCATGCCCGGCTGGCTCGGCGACGCCAAGCGCTTCGCCCGGGAGTACCGGACCCCGATCGAGCGCCATGGCGACACGCAGCGGCTGGCCCACCTGAACAACCGCGTCCGCCCGTTCATCCTGCGTCGTCGCAAGGAGCAGGTGGCCAGCGAATTACCGCCGAAGACCGAAATCGTCCATTGGGTGGAACTCAGCGAGGCCCAGCGGGACCTCTACGAAACCGTCCGGCTGGCGATGGATCGCAAGGTTCGCGACGAGATCGACCGCAAGGGGCTGGCCCGCAGCCGGATCGTCATCCTCGATGCGCTGCTGAAGCTGCGTCAGGTCTGTTGCGACATCCGCCTGCTGGAACCGGAGGTGGCGCGCGCGGTCAAGGGGCACGCCGAGCCGGCGGGGAAGCTGGTCAGCCTGCTGCTTCTGCTGGAAGACATGCTCGCCGAAGGCCGCCGTGTCCTGCTCTTCTCCCAGTTCACCTCGATGCTGGCGCTGATCGCGGCCGAACTGCGGCGCCGGGGAATCGACTACGTCATGCTCACCGGCGCCACCCGCGACCGCCGCGAGCCGGTGGAGCGCTTCCAGCGCGGCGAGGCGCCCCTGTTCCTGATCAGCCTCAAGGCCGGCGGCGTGGGCCTCAACCTGACCGCGGCGGACAGCGTGATCCATTACGACCCGTGGTGGAACCCGGCGGCGGAGAACCAAGCCACCGACCGTGCCTACCGGATCGGCCAGGACAAGCCGGTATTCGTCTACAAGCTGATCGCCCGTGGCACCGTCGAGGAAAAGATCCAGGCATTGCAGCGGGAGAAGGCCGCGCTGGCGGCGAGCATCCTGGAAGGCAGCCAACAGGGCGACTGGCCCCTGCGGGACGAAGACATCGACACCCTCCTCGCCCCGTTGCCAACGCGCTGATCAAGCCGCCAGCAGATACGCCAGCACCTCGCGGACCCGGCCGATGCCCTCGGCCAGGGCCGCCTCGATCTCCGCCATGGTGATGATCCCACTGCTCTTGCCAGCCGCCGGGTTGACCACCAGCGCGAGACAGGCATAGGGCAACCCCAGCTCCCGCGCCAGGGCCGCCTCGGGCATGCCGGTCATGCCGACGATGTCGCAGCCGTCCCGCTCCATCCGCGCGATTTCCGCTGCGGTCTCCAGGCGCGGGCCCTGGGTGCAGCCATAGACGCCATGACCGCTATGGGCGAAGCGGCAGGCGCGCAGGGCCTGAAGCAGGCGCTCGCGCAGGGGCTCGTCATAGGGATGGGAGAAATCGATGTGGGTCACATGGTCCAGCGTCCCTTCGTGGAAGGTGCCGATGCGGCCATGGGTGTAATCGATGAGCTGGTGGGGAACGGTCAGATGGCCGGTCCCCATGGCGGCCTGGATACCGCCCACGGCATTGACCGCGACGATGGCCTCGGCCCCCGCTTCCTTCAATGCCCACATGTTGGCGCGATAGTTCACCTGGTGCGGCGGAATCCGATGGGGATGGCCGTGGCGGGCGAGAAACAGGACATCGCGCCCGGCGAAGACACCACGGGCGATACCGGCCGAGGGTGCGCCATAGGGCGTCTCGGGGCTCAGTAGCGCTTTCATTTCCAGGCCTTCCAGTTGAGTCAGGCCAGTCCCACCGATGATGGCGTAAACGGTCATGGATTACCTCGATTCGAGCAAATGGGCGTCGCGCAGCGCGGCGACGGCGGTCGCCCAGCGCGGGTCGCAGCGATACTCCCGGCCCGGGAAGGCGCGGCGCGCCATGCGTGCCAGGCGCGCCGGCGGGGTCGCGTTCAGGCGCTGCAGACGGCTCAGGGCCAGCTCCGCCGCGCCGCGGTCGTTGCACACCAAGCCCATGTCGCAACCGGCGGCGAGGGCCGCCTCGATGCGCTCGCCGGCATCGCCCACGACATGGGCGCCAGCCATGGACAGGTCATCGCTGAAGATGACCCCGTCGAAGCCCAGCTCACCGCGCAGGATGTCCTGCAGCCAGCGCCGGGAAAAGCCGGCGGGGCTTCCATCCACCTGGGAATAGATCACATGGGCCGGCATCACGCCGTCCAGCACCCCGGCAAGCCGGGCGAAGGGCAGCATGTCGGCGCCGCGAATCGTCTCCAAGGCGCGCTCATCAGTGGGAATCGCCACGTGGGAATCGGCCTCGGCCCAGCCGTGCCCGGGGAAATGCTTGCCAGTGGCCGCCATGCCGGCGGTCCGCATGCCGCGAATGAACGCGCCCGCCAGCTCGACCACCCGCTGCGGGTCGCCCTCGAACGCCCGGGCGCCGATGACACCGCTGCGGCCATGATCCAGGTCGAGTACCGGGGCGAAGCTGAAATCCAGGCCAGCCGCCAGCACTTCGGTGGCCATCAGCCAACCGCAATGCTCCGCGATGAGCGGGGCATCGGCGCGGGCGGCCAGGTCGCGCATGGCCGGCAAACGCAGGAACCCCTGGCGCAGGCGTTGCACGCGGCCGCCTTCCTGGTCCACCGCCAACAGCAGATCGGGACGCAGGGCCCGGATCGATGCACAGAGTTCGCGAACCTGACGGGGGTGTTCGATATTGCGGGCGAATACGATCAGTCCCGCCACTTGAGGCTGGCGCAGGATCTGGCGATCCTCGGCGGTCAGCCAGGTCCCCTCCACATCCAGCATCAGAGAGCCTTGCATGCTCATGGGAATCCTCGACAAACGAAACGGCCCGACCGAGAGGCCGGGCCGACACTGTAAAGGAACGGCGTTCGCCACGCTGGCGCGACGGTACCCGTTCGCGGCCGGCTAGCTTAGCCGATGCGAGCGAGCACGCCCATGGTCAGCTTTTCGCTGGAGCCGTCGGCGCCTTGCCGCGAGGCTTGAGGGTGGCTCCGGCCAACGCCTCGTCGACGACGCCGGTCTCGGCGCGCATGCCGGCGGCGAGAAACGGCACCATCATGCGCATGACCTGCTCGATGGACGTGTTCACCCCGAAATCCGTCTCGGCCATGGCCCGCAGCGCCTTGATACCGGACATGCTGAAGGCGGCCGCGCCAAGCATGAAATGCACGCGCCAGAACAATTCCAGGGGCGGCAGGCGCGGCGCGGCGTCGTGAACCAGCAGCATGTAGCGACGGAAGACCTTCCCGTAGACTTCTTCCAGGTATTTACGCAGGTGGCCCTGGCTCTGGCTAAACGCCAAGCCCAGCAGGCGCATGAAGATAGACAGGTCATTGCCGCTGCGCGGCTTCACGGCGAGCGCCTGCTCGACCAAGACCTCCAAGAGTTCCTCCAGCGTGGCCGGCTCATCGCCCCGGCCCTGGCGCCGGTCGAGCTCGCGCTCCAGGCTTTGACAGAATGGCCCGAGAAAACGAGAGAACACCGCCTGGATGAGCGCCTTCTTCGAGCCGAAGTGATAATTCACCGCAGCCAGGTTGACCCCGGCCTTGCTGGTAATCAGGCGCAGCGAGGTTTCCGCGAACCCCTTCTCCGCGAACAATTGTTCCGCTGCGTCGAGAATACGCTCGACGGTTTCCGATTGAGCCATGGAAAGACACCAGACAAACAGTCGTTTGAAACATACGTTTCACGCGTGCTCCTTGTCAAGCCTCGGCCCTCATGATCCGACGCAGCGGTCACGCGCTGCCCATGTTCTAGCATGCCGGCGCGGCATCAACCATCGGTCGCGAGAGCGATTGCGCCTCCGAATTCGCTGTATATAATCCCAGCCACTGTATAAAAAGACAGAACTCATCATGTTGAAGCTCACGCCACGCCAAACCGAAATTCTGGAATTCATCAAGCAGTCCCTGGACGATAACGGCTATCCGCCCACCCGCGCCGAAATCGCCCAGAAACTGGGGTTCAAATCGCCGAATGCGGCCGAGGAGCATCTCAAGGCCCTGGCGCGCAAGGGCGCCATCGAGATGACGCCAGGCGCCTCGCGGGGCATTCGCGTCCCCGGCTTCGAGCCGGGCGGCAACGTCGATGGCCTGCCCGTGATCGGCCGTGTCGCCGCGGGCGCGCCGATCCTGGCCCAGCAGCACATCGAGGAATCCTGTCGGATCAATCCGTCCTTTTTCCATCCGAAAGCCGACTACCTGTTGCGCGTGCGCGGCATGAGCATGAAGGACGTCGGCATTCTCGACGGCGACTTGCTGGCGGTGCATGTGACCCGCGAGGCGCGTAACGGCCAGATCGTGGTCGCCCGCCTCGGCGAAGAGGTCACCGTGAAGCGCTTCAAGCGCGAAGGCGACAAAGTCTGGCTGATCGCCGAAAACGCCGATTTCGCGCCCATCGAAGTCGATCTGCACGAACAAGATCTCGTGATAGAGGGTTTGAGTGTTGGCGTCATCCGCCGCTAGGAGGCCGTATGCAGTTCCCGCAGTCGCTCGACCGAAACCAGTTGTCCCTGTTTCAAGAGGCCTTGTTCAGCCAGCCCGTGACCGCGGTAAGCCCAGCGGCGCTGCCTGACGAGTGGATGGATGAAAGCGAGGCCTTCAGCGAGGTTGCGCTACGAGGCAGCGCCGGAAACTGCCAGCATTTACTGGCGCCCATCCTCCGGGCCCTGAGCGAGGAGCAGGAAGCGCGCTGGCTTACCCTTATCGCGCCTCCTTCGGGACAGATGCAGGATTGGCTGCGCAGGGCCGGCGCCAACCGGGAACGCATTCTCATGCTCCACCCCCGTGGATCGCAAACCGCCTTGGAGCTGGCTTGCGAGGCGTTGCGCCTGGGGCGTAGCCACACGGTGGTGAGCTGGCTGGGTACGCTGGGCCGAAGCGGACGACGCAGTTTGGTTCAGGCCGCTCGTCAGGGCCAGGCGAAAAGCCTGAACATCCGACTGGCGTGATGGAGAGCTAGTGCAGGACCCGAGGCTCGTCCTGCTCGATCTCCCCTTCAGCCAAGCGACCCGCCATCTGCACGCCAATGTTCAGCATGGCCTTGGCCACCTCCACGTGATGCCCTTGGAGAAAAGCCTTGGCATCGGCGGAAAAGTCCAACGTCACCAGCACTTCTTCGTCTTCGGCGCGACGCAGAATGATGCGTCCGTCAGGCAATTCGACGATCTCCAGGAAAGACGTTGGCATGTGAACTTTTTCTCCACGCAGGGGCGGCACCATGAGGGGTGCGTAGTGTATCAGCAGAGCGATACGCGCCCTAGCGCGAACGTCGTGCGCTCACAGTCAGGCGGGCGACCATCGGCACCTGTTCAGCACTCGGATAAGGCTTCGCGGTAGCGCAGGACCAACGCCTTCAACGCCTGGCGCCAAGCCTCCAGTTGCTCATGACCCAAAGGCGACTCGGTGTCCTCGAGAGCGACCGCCTGGATCAGCGATTCCCGATCCTCTGTGGTTGCCGTCGCCTGACTGGGCTTCGCTGGCCGTGGTGGGCGAAACAAGGCGTTGTATGCCTCCAGTAGCCGGGTCAACCAGCTTGCCGGGCTCCCGGCCAGTTCGACCAGCTCCGCCAGTTCGGGGTTGGGCGCGGCCTCGAGCACGGCGCAGTTCAGGACCGCCTCCACCCGGGCACTGTCCGCCAGGGTCAACCGATAGTAACCGGCGATTTCGTGACAAAGCCCCAGCAGCGCGCCGTACAGGTGGAACAGCACCGCCTCGCGCTCGGCCTGGATACGCGCCTGACCGTTCATGGAGCGGGTTTCCTCCGCCTTGCGCCAAGTCTCCAGAGCCAGCCAGGCGAAATAGAGTTTCTGGTTGGTACGGGTATACAACTCATGGGCCACGACGACTCTCCAGGCGAAAGCGATGGGCGACCATAGCGCGCCCGAACGTCAACGTCGAGCCAGCGGCGCGCGGAGCACCCGATACCCCGCAACCGCTTGAGCGAACTCACCGCATCACTGGCGCTTGTCTTCCACTTTCCAGCGCCCGTTGTCGTAGAAGGCTCGCCAGCCGGAAGGCTTGCCGTCCACCTCGGACTGCACGTACTGCTCCTTGGTCTTGCGACTGAACCGGATCACCGCGGGCCGCCCTTCCGGGTCTTTCTGCGGGGCATCCAGCAGGTAGTGGTATTTCGGGTCGATCTCATCCCGGTGCGGGATCAGCTCGCTCACCAGCGGCGCGCGGGTTTCGCGGTTCTTCGGGAACTGGCTGGCGGCGAGGAACAAGCCCGACGCGCCATCTCGCAGCACGTAAGTGTCATTGACCTTCTCGCACTTCAGCTCCGGCATTTTCACCGCGTCCATCTTCGGCGGCGCGGCCTCGCCATTGCGCAGTAGCTTGCGAGTGTTCTTGCAGGCGGGGTTGGTGCAGCCGAAGAATTTGCCGAAGCGCCCCGTCTTCAGCTGCATCTCGCTACCACACTTATCGCACTCCAGGCTGGGGCCTTCGTAACCCTTGATGCGGTAGTGGCCTTCCTCGATCTCGTACCCGGAGCAGTCGGGGTTGTTGCCGCAGATATGTAGCTTGTGGGTTTCGTCCAGCAGGTAGGCGTCCATCGCCGTTCCACATTTCGCGCAGCGATGCTTGCCACGCAGGACGCGAGACTCCGATTCCCCTTCGTCATCCGCGGCGATTTCGTCGCCTGGAATCAAGTTGAGGGTGGCCTTGCAACGCTCCTTGGGCGGCAGCGCGTAGCCGGAGCAGCCAAGAAAGACACCGGTCGAGGCAGTGCGGATCATCATCGGCCGCCCGCACTCGCGACAAGGAATGTCTGTCAGGGTCGGCTGATTGGCCCGCATGCCTTTCTCGCCGGCCTCGGCGGCTTCCAGTTTCCTCTTGAAGTCGCCATAGAACTCATCGAGCAGGTTCTTCCAGTCGCGCTCGCCTTGGGCGACGTCGTCCAGGTTTTCCTCCATCCCGGCGGTGAACCCATAGTCCATCAGGTTCGAAAAGCTCTCATTAAGCCGGTCCGTGACGATATCGCCCATTTTCTCGGCATAGAAACGCCGGTTCTGTACCGTGACGTAACCCCGCTCCTGGATGGTGGAGATGATCGCCGCGTAGGTGGAAGGCCGGCCGATGCCGCGCTTTTCCAGCTCCTTCACCAGGCTGGCCTCGGAGAAACGCGCCGGCGGCTTGGTGAAATGCTGGGAAGGATCGAGCTTGAGCAAATCGAGGGCCTCGCCCTCGCGCATGTCCGGCAGCACCGCGTCCTCGCCGGGCTTGCCCTGAGCCGGCAGGACGCGGGTATAGCCGTCGAACTTGAGGATACGGCCCTTGGCGCGCAGCTCGAACTCGCCGGCCTTGACCGTGACGCTGGTGGACAGGTATTCCGCCGGGGGCATCTGACAGGCCACGAACTGGCGCCAGATGAGGTCGTACAGACGCTCCGCGTCGCGCTCCATGCCGGAGAGCTGGGAAGGCCGCAGGTTGACGTCGGAGGGGCGGATCGCCTCGTGGGCCTCCTGGGCGCCCTCCTTGCTCGAATACACATTGGCCTTGGCCGGCAGGTACTGCTTGCCGAACTCGCCTTCGATGAAGGCGCGGGCCATGGCCAGCGCATCCCCGGACAGGTTGGTCGAGTCGGTTCGCATGTAGGTGATGTAGCCGGCCTCATACAGGCGCTGGGCCATCATCATGGTCTTCTTCACGCCGAAGCCCAGCCGGTTGCTGGCCGCCTGCTGCAGCGTGGAGGTAATGAACGGCGCGGAAGGCCGGCTGCTGGTCGGCTTGTCTTCCCGCTTGACGACGCTGTAGGTAGAGACCTTGAGCGCCTCCAGGGCCGCCATGGCCTGGGCCTCGTTCAATGGCCGGAAGGTCTCGCCGTTCTGCCGGGCCACCTCGAAGCGCACCGTGGCTTTCTTCGCGGTACCCAGGTCGGCGTGGATTTCCCAGTACTCTTCGGGAACGAATGCGCGGATTTCCCGCTCCCGCTCCACCACCAGCTTCACCGCCACCGACTGGACCCGGCCAGCGGACAGGCCACGAGCGATCTTCTGCCAAAGCAACGGAGAGACCATGTAACCCACCACGCGGTCGAGGAAGCGACGCGCCTGTTGGGCGTTGACCCGGTTGAGGTCCAGCTCGCCCGGCTGGGAGAAGGCTTCCTGGATGGCCTTCTTGGTGATTTCGTTGAATACCACGCGTTTGTAGCGGCTCTCGTCGCCACCGATGGATTCCCGCAGGTGCCAGGCGATGGCCTCCCCTTCGCGGTCCAAGTCGGTCGCGAGGTAGATGGTGTCGGCTTCCTTGGCCAGGCGACGCAGTTCCTCGATCACCTTTTCCTTGCCCGGCAGGATTTCGTACTTGGCCTTCCAGCCATGCTCGGGGTCCACGCCCATGCGGGTGACCAATTGGCGCTTGGCCTTTTCCTTGGGCGACAGGGTGGCCGTCTCGGCGGACTTGCCACGCTTGGCCGGTTCCTTGGCGGCGCTGGACGAACCACTGGTCGGCAGGTCGCGAATGTGGCCGATGCTCGACTTCACCACGTACTGGTTACCCAAATACTTGTTGATGGTCTTGGCCTTGGCCGGGGATTCCACGATGACCAGCGATTTGCCCATGGATCAGACGATTCCTGAAAACGAAGAGAAAGAAAGGCGGGAGCCGCCTGGCGCGGCACCGCTATATATAGTGGCGACTCACGGAAGGTCAAGGCCGGCGCCCGCGGCCGGGAGACTCAAGCGCGGGGGAACGGGTCCGGCTCCTCGCTCATCAGAGCGAAGCGGGCGATGAGTTCGCCTTCCACTTCCACGGTACCGGCGAACATGTCCAAGGGCCGGACCCAAAGGCCGAAATCGCCATACAAGGCTTGATAGACCACTACCTGTTCGCCGCTCTCGGAGTGCTGGGCGACGCCGAATACCCGGTACTGGCGGCCTTTGTAGTGACGATAGAGTCCCGGTTGCACGGTCATGTTCCCCTCTCACCTAGTCGCGGAAAAAACGAAAGCCGGGGCACTGGGCCCCGGCTCTTCCGACGCGGCGCGCACGGCGCCGCTACGGTTATGCTCAGACGCGCTCGAAGACAGTGGTGATGCCCTGACCGAGGCCCACGCACATCGTGGCCACGCCCAGGTTACCGCCGTTCTGCTTCATCACGTTGAGTAGGGTGCCGGAAATTCGCGCTCCGGAACAGCCGAACGGGTGGCCGAGGGCGATGGCGCCGCCATGCAGGTTGACCTTCTCGTCCATCTTGTCGAGCACCTTGAGGTCCTTCAGCACCGGCAGCGCCTGGGCGGCGAAGGCTTCGTTGAGCTCGAAGAAGTCGATGTCGTCGATAGTCAGCCCCGCGCGTTTGAGCGCCTTCTGGGTGGCCGGCACCGGGCCGTAGCCCATGATCGCCGGGTCGACGCCCGCCACGGCCATGGCCCGCACCCGCGCCATAGGCTGGATGCCCAGGTCCTGGGCGCGCTGGGCGGACATGACGATCATGCACGAGGCACCGTCGGTGATCTGCGAGGAAGTCCCGGCGGTCACGGTACCCCCCTTGGGGTTGAACGCCGGTTTCAGCGCGGCCAGGCCTTCCAGGGTGGTCTCCGGACGGATGGTCTCGTCGTAGTCGAATACTTTCAGGAAGCCGTTCTCGTCATACCCCTGCATCGGGATGATCTCATCCTTGAACAGGCCCTCGACGGTGGCTTTGTGGGCCAACTGGTGCGAACGCACGCCGAAACGATCCTGGGCCTCGCGGGTGATGCCGTGCATCTTGCCGAGCATTTCGGCGGTCAGGCCCATCATGCCCGAGGCCTTGGCGGCGTACAGCGACAGATGCGGGTTCGGGTCGACGCCGTGCATCATGCCGACGTGGCCCATGTGCTCCACCCCGCCGACGACGAACACGTCGCCGTTACCGGTCTGGATGGCCTGCACGGCGGTGTGCAGGGCGCTCATGGAGGAACCGCACAGGCGGCTGACCGTCTGGCCGGCGCTGGTATGGGGGATCTGGGTCAGCAGCGAGGCCATGCGGGCGATGTTCCAGCCCTGCTCCAGGGTCTGGTTGACGCAACCCCAGATCACATCCTCGACTTCCGCCGGGTTGACCTTCTCGTTGCGCTCCAGCAGCTTGCTGATCAGGTGCGCGGACATGTCCTCGGCGCGGGTGTTGCGGTGCATGCCACCCTTGGAACGACCCATCGGGGTACGGCCGAAGTCGACAATGACGGCGTCTCTCGGATTCAGACTCATATCTTCACTCTCGCTCGATTAACCGAAGAACTTCTGGCCGTTCTTGGCCATTTCGCGCAGTTTCTCGGTCGGGTGGTACAGCGGGCCGAGGTCGGCGTACTGGTCCGCCAGGGCGACGAATTCGGCCACGCCGACGCTATCGATGTAGCGCAGCGCGCCCCCGCGGAAGGGCGGGAAGCCGATGCCATAGATCAGGCCCATGTCGGCCTCGGCAGCGGTATCGACGATACCGTCTTCCAGGCAGCGCACGGTTTCCAGGCACAGCGGGATCATCATGAAATTGATGATGTCCTCGTCGGTGACCTCGCGTTTCTCGTACACGATCGGGGCGAGTACTTCCAGAACGGACTCGTCGAAGACCTTCTTCGGCTTGCCACGCTTGTCGGTCTCGTAGACATAGAAGCCCTTGCCGTTCTTCTGGCCCAGGCGCTTAGCCTCGTACAGAGCGTCGATGGCGGACTTGCGGTCGTCCTTCATGCGGTCCGGGAAGCCCTCGGCCATCACGTCGCGGCCGTGGTGGCCGGTGTCGATGCCGACCACGTCCATCAGATAGGCCGGACCCATGGGCCAGCCGAACTTCTCCATCACCTTGTCGATGCGGACGAAGTCGACGCCGGCGCTGACCAGCTTGGCGAAGCCGCCGAAATACGGGAACAGCACGCGATTGACCAGGAAGCCGGGGCAGTCGTTGACCACGATCGGGGTCTTGCCCATCTTCTTGGCGTAGGCGACGGTGGTGGCGATGGCGGTCTCGCCGGATTTCTCGCCCCGGATCACCTCAACCAGCGGCATCATGTGCACCGGGTTGAAGAAGTGCATGCCGACGAAGTTCTGCGGACGCTTGAGCGCCTGGGCCAGCAGGCTGATGGAGATGGTGGAGGTATTGGAGGCGAGGATCGCGTCTTCCTTCACCGCGCCTTCCACCTCGGCCAGCACCGACTGTTTGACCTTCGGGTTCTCGACCACCGCCTCGACCACGATGTCGACATTGGCGAAGTCGCCGTAGGACAGGGTCGGGCGGATGGCATTGAGCGCCTCGGCCATTTTCGCCGGGGTCAGTTTGCCTTTCTCGACGCGCTTGCCGAGCAGCTTGGAAGCTTCGCCGAGGCCCAGTTCGATGGCCTCCTCGCGAATGTCCTTCATCAGGATCGGGGTGCCCTTGACGGCGGACTGGTAGGCGATGCCGCCGCCCATGATCCCGGCGCCGAGCACGGCGGCCATCTTCACGTCCTTGGCCTGCTTGTCGTAGTCCTTGGCTTTTTTCTTAAGTTCCTGATCGTTGAGGAACAGGCCGATCAGGCTTGCCGCGACCGGGGTCTTGGCCAGTTTGACGAAGCCGGTGGCCTCGACTTCCAATGCCTTGTCACGACCGAAGCTGGCGGCCTTCTGGATGGTTTTGATGGCTTCGACCGGAGCCGGGTAGTTCGGACCGGCCTGGCCGGCGACGAAGCCCTTGGCGGTCTCGAAGGCCATCATCTGTTCGATGGCATTGAGCTTGAGTTTTTCCAGCTTGGGCTGGCGCTTGGCCTTGTAGTCCAGCTCGCCGGAGACGGCCCGCTTGACCAGATCCAGGGCCGCGTCCTTGAGCAGCTCGGGTTTCACCACCGCGTCGACGGCGCTGACCTTCAGCGCATCGGCCGCGCTGTTCTCCTTGCCGGATGCGATCCACTCGATGGCGTTGTCGGTACCGATCAGGCGCGGCAGGCGCACGGTACCGCCGAAGCCCGGGTAGATGCCCAGCTTGACTTCCGGCAGGCCGATCCTGGCGGTTTCGGAGGCGACGCGGTAATCCGCGGCCAGGCACATTTCCAGACCACCGCCCAGGGCGATGCCGTTGATGGCCGCCACGGTGGGCACGCCCAGGTCTTCGAAGTCGCTGAAGATCTTGTTGGCTTCGAGGTTGCCGGCCACCAGCTCTTCGTCGGGCAGCTTGAAGTTGTCGACGAACTCGGTGATGTCGGCGCCGACGATGAACACGTCTTTGCCACTGGTGACGATCACGCCTTTGATCGAACCTTCGGCCTTGATCGTGTCCACTGCCTGACGCAGTTCGTTCAAGGTCAAGCGGTTGAATTTGTTGACGGACTCACCCTTGAGGTCGAAATTCAATTCGACGATGCCGCCCTCAAGAGCTTTAACCGTGATGGCTTTACCTTCGTAAATCATCAACTGATCTCCACGGTATGGAAGCTGGACAGTTTCACATCGGACACCTTCGGCGAGCCGCCCAAGGCGGATGCCAGTGGGCTTTGGCGCAATCCGTACGGCATACCCGCCGACGCGTACATCGGGTCGTAAGAGGCCTGCCCCGGGGCAAACACTCAATTCATACGCCCGTTTGATTGGGGTCCGCACACCTTCGGGGAAAAGCGTGCGATTGTCAATTGCACCGAAAGCGACTGACGCAAGCCCAAACGTTCGAAGAAATATCAGGCAAACCTGTTCGTACCACCAAAAGGCCTGGGCGTCGATGGCGAGCCGATCCGACGACCGCTCCAGGGCCCGTCGCGAGCCGAACGGTCACCGCGCGACGCAACGAAGCGGGTGGGTCATACCGACAGGCATCGCTCCCGAAGGACCGCGGAGATAGGCGCGGGGGAACGTCAGGCCGATAGCCGCAGGAAGGCGTCGACGCGCTGCAACGCCTCCTCACCGCCTCGCTCGCCCCAATACAGCGCGACCATCTGGGCGGTGGCTTCGGCCTTGTATACATCGGCGGGCAGCCTGGCGAGTCGCTCGGCCAGGGAGGGATCGGCGCAAGGCTCGCGCCAGATATTCAGCCAGACGCCCGGGCTCGTTTGCCAGTAACACCAGACGTCGCGTCGGTCACGGGAGCGGCCGCGGTGGTATTCCGGACAGCGGATGGGCACGTTGCGCTCCAGCCAGAACGGCCACTCCTGAGTCGACAACTGCATGCCCAACCCCAAGCGCCGCGCCTGGAGACGGACATCCATGGAGCCCCGTTGGCGTCGCGAAGGCATCAGCCAGACCAAGGGGCTCAACGCCAGCGCGAGAAACAGTATCACCCAGCCCATATTCATTGGTTATCCTGCCTTCAGCGAAGCCGTTTCCATGGCCCGTCGGCCATGTCCCACACTCGTTTCTACCGGAGACCACCGCCATGACCTACCAGCACATCCTGATCGCCATCGATCTCACCGAGGATTGCCACCCCGTGATCGAGCGCGCCCAGTCCCTGGCCCGCGCCAGCAATGCCAAGCTGTCCCTGGTGCATATCGTCGAGCCGATGGCGATGGCCTTCGGCGGCGACGTGCCGATGGACCTGTCGATGCTGCAACAGCAGCAGTTCGAACAGGCCCGCGAGCGCCTGGATGCTTTCGCCTCGCGCTACCCCGAGCTACAACCCGAGCAACGCCACCTGGCCTATGGACAACCGCGCCAGGAAATCCACCGGCTGGCGGCCGAGCAACGGTGCGATCTGGTGGTGGTGGGCAGCCACGGTCGCCATGGCCTGGCGCTGCTGCTGGGCTCCACCGCCAACGACCTGCTGCACGGCGCGCCTTGCGACGTATTGGCGGTCCGCCTGAAGAAAACCGAGTGAGACCGTGCGCGCCGCCGGGCACCCGGCGGCGCCTGCCTCACTAATCGAAGCGCTCCCCGGCGCTCATCACCAGCGGCCGGATCTTCTGCAACTGCGTCTCCAGGGAATAGGTCATGCTCGACGCCATGGAGAAGAAAGTCAGGAACGCCTTGAGGTTGGAATCCCCCTCGCAGGTGGCATGGATGCGCTGCCAGAACGCCTGGTTGACCAGTTGCAGTTGCTGGAACAGCCGCACCAGCCCCTTGAGCTCCCAGTCCGCGTGGCGCCCCTCGCGCATGTTGAAGTATTGCCGCGCCAGGTAGATGGATACGGTCCGCAGGATGAACTCCTGGTTGCTGGCGAACGGCAGATGCTGCTGCGCCATGGGCTTGAGCTTGCCGAGCATGGGGCAGGCGCTGGTGGCCATGATCACCCCCAGCAAGGAACGCAGCCCTTCTTCGAGCCCCACGGTCTTGACGTACTCCCGCTCCGGGGTGCGCACCCAGACCACCGCCTTCTTGAAGGCAGGCAAGCCATGGAAGTCCTCGATGACGCGCTGCAGGTCGACAGCCGCCGGACAATGCCCATGGGTCTCGGGGCTCAGCGGGCAGTTGCTGCACTGCTGGTGCTCCAGGCGCGTCCATTTAGGCGCGACGGCGGCGCGCTCCTCGTCGTATTCCCGTTCGAGCTCGATGCGATAGCTGAACTCGTGATCATCGTCGAGGGTGATGCGGTACTCGATAGCCATCTTTCAGCTCGCTTCAACCATCCAGTTCGGCCCAGCGCTCGAGCAACCGGTCCAGTTCGCTTTGCAGGGTTTCCAGGCGCCCTAGCGCCGCGCCCGTTTCGGCGGCGGGACGCTGGTAGAACGCAGGGTCGGCCGTCTCCGCCTGTACAGCGGCAAGCTCCTGTTCGAGCGCGTCGATCTGCTCCGGAAGGGCGTCCAGCTCCCGTTGCAATTTATAGCTCAGCTTCTTCTTGGGAGCTTCGGCGCGGGGCGTTTCGGCGGGCGCCGCCGTGGACGACGAGGCCCGGGCCTCGTCCGGCCGTGCGGCCTTGCCCTCGCCCACGCCCAGCAGGCGCGGCGAACCGCCCTGGCGCAGCCAGTCCTGATAACCGCCGACATATTCGCGCACCCGGCCGTCGCCCTCGAACACCAAGGTGCTGGTGACCACGTTGTCGAGAAAAGCGCGGTCATGGCTGACCATCAGGACAGTGCCCTTGAAACCGAGCAGCACTTCCTCGAGCAGTTCCAGGGTTTCCACGTCGAGGTCGTTGGTCGGCTCGTCCAGCACCAGCAGATTGGCGGGCTTGCTGAACAGCCGGGCCAGCAACAGCCGCGCCCGCTCGCCGCCGGACAACGCCTTGACCGGCGTGCGTGCCCGTTGCGGGCTGAACAGGAAGTCCCCCAAGTAGCTCAGGACGTGCCGGCTCTGCCCCTCGATTTCGATGAAATCGCGGCCCTCGGCCAAATTGTCGATGACGGTCTTTTCCGGTTCGAGCTGCTGGCGCAACTGGTCGAAATAGGCCACTTCCAGTCGGGTACCGATGTCGATCCGGCCCGAGGTCGGCTGCAACTCGCCCAGCAGGAGCTTCAGGAGCGTGGTCTTGCCACTGCCATTGGCGCCCAGCAGGCCGATGCGATCTCCCCGTTGGATGACCATGGAAAAATCGTCGATCAATTTCGGCCCGCCCGGGTGGGCATAGCTCAGATGCTCGGCGACGATCACCTGCTTGCCCGATTTATCCGCCACTTCCAGCTGGAAGCTGGCCTTGCCCTGGCGCTCGCGCCGCTCGCTACGCTCGGCGCGCATCGCCTTGAGGGCCCGTACCCGGCCTTCGTTGCGGGTGCGCCGGGCCTTGATGCCCTGGCGAATCCATACCTCTTCCTGAGCCAGTTTCTTGTCGAACAGCGCATTAGCGGTCTCTTCCGCGGCCAGTTGCTGTTCCTTGTGAACCAGGAAGCTGGCGTAGTCGCCGTTCCAGTCGATGAGATGACCGCGATCCAGTTCGAGGATGCGAGTGGCCAGGTTTTGCAGGAAGGAACGGTCGTGGGTGATGAACAGCACCGCGCCGCCGTAGCCGAGCAGCGCGTCTTCCAGCCAGGCGATGGCGCCGATGTCAAGGTGGTTGGTGGGCTCGTCCAGTAGCAGCAGGTCCGGCTCGGACACCAGGGCCTGGGCCAGCAACACGCGCCGCCGCCAGCCGCCGGACAACTCGGCGAGGGTCTTGTCCGCCGGCAGTTGCAAGCGGCTCAGGGTGCTGTCCACTAACTGCTGCAGCCGCCAGCCATCGCGGGCCTCCAGTTCGTGCTGGACCTGGGTCAGCGTATCCAGGCTTTCCTGGTCGTGAATGTTCTGGCTGAGGTGATGGTAACGGGCCAGCAGCTCGCCGACGCCCGCCAAGCCTTCGGCCACCACATCGAATACCGTGCGTTCGTCGGCGGGGGGCAGTTCCTGCGGCAGCTCGCCAATCTTCAACCCGGGCGCCCGCCAGATTTCGCCGTCGTCCGGCGGCTGATCGCCTTTCACCAGACGCAACAGGCTGGACTTTCCGGTGCCGTTGCGACCGATGACGCAGACCCGTTCGCCACGTTCGATTTGCCAGGAAACGCCATCCAGCAACGGGGTGGTGCCATAAGCCAGGGCGACGTCGGTGAACTTGAGCAGGGCCATGGGCACCTCCGGAAAAAACTGGGGCGCATTCTAGCGGCATGCATCGCCGCCTTGCTGGCTTTTTTCCCCGCGCGACCGCGCCTCGCGCGGTGCTTTCGCCGCCCCCGGCCAGCGGCTAAGCTAGGCGGCCAGGGCGTCCTGCGCCCCCTCAGGTCCCAGCCTATTTCCGGAAGTGTCATGCGCGGTCGTCTGCTCCTCGTTTCCTGCCTGCTCCTCACCCTGCTTCCCCTTGGCGCCCAGGCCGCCAGTCTGGCCCAGCAGCGCCAGATGTACGACGAAGCCAAGCGCGCCCTGGCCAAGGGGGACAGCGAGCCCTACCGGCGCTATGCCAGCGCCCTCAAGGACTATCCGCTGGAGCCCTATCTGGCCTATGACGAATTGACCGCCCGTCTGAAATCCGCCAGTAACGAAGAGATCGAGAAATTCCTCGCCGAGCATGGCGACCTGCCCCAGGCCGGTTGGATGAAGCTGCGCTGGCTGCGCTGGTCGGCCGAACGGGGCGACTGGAAGACCTTCATCGACCACTACGACCCCAAGCTCAACTTCACCGAACTGGACTGCCTGTACGGCCAATACCAGCTCCAGCACGGCATGAAAGCCGAGGGCTACCAGACAGCCGAGCGGCTCTGGCTGGTCGGCAAGTCCCAGCCCGACGCCTGCGAGGCCCTGTTCGGCCTGTGGAGCGCCGATGGCCAGCTCACCGAGGAAAAACGCTGGAAACGCGCCAAGCTCGCCGCCGAGGCGCGCAACTACGGCCTCGCCACCCAGTTGGCGAATGCGCTGCCCAGTCTGGCCAAGCAAGGCAAGCTGCTGGTGGACGTGGCCCAGAAACCGCAGATGCTCAACCAACCGGGCCTGTTCGCCCCGGCCGACCGGGCCATGGCCGATGTGGTCGGGCTCGGCCTGCGGCGCCTGGCCAAGCAGGACCCGGAGCAGGCCCTGCAACTGCTGAACCAGTATGCGGGCCGCCTGCCCTTCTCGAAGGAAGAGAAAGTGGCCATCGCCCGTGAAGTGGGGCTGACCCTGGCGAAGAAATTCGACCCGCGCGCGCTGGCGATCATGAGTGAATACGACCCGGAGTTGCGTGATGACACGGTCTCGGAATGGCGCGCGCGCCTGCTGCTGCGCCTGGGCCGTTGGGACGAAGCCTACCGCCTTACCACCCAGATGCCCGCCTCCCTGGCCAATACCAACCGTTGGCGCTACTGGCGCGCCCGCAGCCTGCAACTGGCGCAGCCCCAAGGCGCGGAGGTCCAGGCGCTGTTCCAACCCGTGGCCAAGGAACGCGATTTCTATGGGTTCCTCGCGGCGGACCGCATCCAGGCGCCGTACAGCCTGAACAACAAGCCCCTGGCCCTCGATCCCCGGGTCGTGCAGAAGGTCCGCAACACCGCCGGCATCCGGCGCGCCCTCGAATTCCACGACCGGGGCGAGATCGTCAATGGCCGTCGCGAGTGGTACCACGTCAGCCGTCTGTTCAGCCGCGAGGAAATGGTCGCCCAGGCCAAGCTGGCCTATGACCTGCAATGGTATTTCCCGGCGATTCGAACCATCAGCCAGGCCCAGTACTGGGACGACCTGGACATCCGCTTCCCCATCGCGCACCGCTCCACCCTGGTGCAGCAGGCCCAATTGCGCGGGCTGCATTCGAGCTGGATATTCGCCATCACCCGCCAGGAAAGCGCCTTCATGGACGACGCCCGCTCGCCGGTCGGGGCCATGGGGCTCATGCAGTTGATGCCCAGCACCGCCAAGGAAACCGCGCGCAAGTTCAGCATCCCGCTGGCCTCGCCGCAGCAAGCCATCGACCCGAACCTGAACATCCAGTTGGGCGCCGCCTACCTGAGTCAGGTGCATGCGCAGTTCAACGGTAACCGGGTGCTCGCCTCGGCGGCCTATAACGCCGGGCCGGGTCGCGTCCGGCAGTGGCTGAAGAACGCCAATCACCTGGCGTTCGACGTCTGGGTGGAAAACATTCCCTTCGACGAAACCCGGCAGTACGTGCAGAACGTGCTGTCCTACTCGGTCATCTACGGGCAGAAGCTCGACGCGCCCCAGCCCATCGTGGACTGGCACGAGCGCTTCTTCGACGATATCTGACGCGACGGTCGGCCAGGGCGCGCCTGGCCGACCCGGATCAGTCGAGGATTTCCACCGCCATGCCCACTTCCAGGCGACCAGGCCCTTCATGGACGAGGTTCTGCCCGAAGTACACCTGGCCTTCCCGCTCGCGATAGGTCTTCAGGGTGGTCAGCGGCTCCCGGTCGGGGCTGCGCTCGCCCAGGTCGGGGTCGATGGTAGTGAGGATGCAGCGGGAACAGCCGCCCGCCACGCGAAACACCTGTCCCCCGATGCGGATACGCTTCCAGCCGTCCTCGGCGAAGGCCGAGGCGCCCTCGATCACCAGGTTGGGCCGGAACCGCCGCATCTCCAAGGGCCGCCCGACCCGGGCTTGCAAGTCGTCCAGGGACGCCTGGCCGATCAGCAGGAGCGGAAAACCGTCCGGGAACGCCACTTTCTCGCTCGAGGCGAGGGCACCGGCGATCAGGCGGCCTCGCTCCGTCGGCATGTACACCAGCCGACAGCGCTTGCCGATGAACCGGCTGAGCCACTCGGCGGCCGTATCGCCGGCGTCCGGCGCCTGCAAGGCATCCTTCCAGATCACCACGCCACGCCAAGCCGCATCGCTGCCCGGCCGAGGCACGTCGAGGTCGGGCAACCCCGGCGCCGACAGTCGCAAGCCACCGGTCTCGTTCCAGCGGGCCAGCAGGTGGGCCATCTGGGGCAACGCGCGCTGTGTGAGGAAACGCCCGCTGTCCTCTTCCACCAGCATCCAGCGACGGTCACCGGCGACGCCCAGGGCATCCAGCTCCAGCGCCGGCAGGGGTTCACCAATGGCGGACTTGAGGGGGTAGCGGTAGAGCGCGGAGACATGGGGCACGGCGGAGCTCTCTCATCGGGTCAGGGCGCATCATGCTACCCCAGGTGGAGGCTCGCCGGCCCGCGCGAAGAAGCGCTCAGGCCTGGTCGCGCTGCAAGCGATCGCGCACGACATCCACCAGCTTGTCCGGCTGGAACTTGGAGAGGAAGTTGTCGCAACCGACCTTCTTGACCATGGCGTCGTTGAAACTTCCCGACAGGGAGGTGTGCATGACCACATAGAGCCCGCGCAGGCGCGGGTCCTGGCGGATCTCGGTGGTCATGCGGTACCCATCCATCTCCGGCATTTCCGCGTCGGTGAAGATCATCAGCAGCTTGTCGGTCAGGACCTCGCCGGCATCGGCCCACTTTTTCAGCAGCTTCAGCCCCTTGAGACCGTCGCTGGCCACATGGCACTTGATGCCGAGCTGGGTGAGCGTGTCGCGCAGTTGAGTGATGGCGACGTTCGAGTCGTCCACCAGCAGCACCTCGCGACCCCGAGCCCGCTCCAGCACGGGGTCGCCCAGGCGTTCCTCGGAGACCCGGGTGCTCATGGGCACGATCTCGGCGAGCACCTTCTCCACGTCGATGACCTCGACGATCTGATCGTCCACCTTGGTGATGGCGGTCAGGTAGTGCTGACGCCCCGCTCCGCCCGGCGGCGGCAGGATGGCTTCCCAGTTGAGGTTGAGGATGCGATCCACGCCCCCGACCAGGAAGGCTTGGATCGACCGGTTGTACTCGGTGACGATGATGGTGCTGTTCTGGTCGGGTACCAGGGGGCGCATGCCGATGGCTTGGGACAGGTCGATCACCGGCAGGGTCTGCCCCCGCAGGTTGACCACGCCGCACACCACCGGGTGGCGCTGCGGGATCAGGGTCAGCTTGGGCAACTGCAGGACTTCCTGGACCTTGAACACGTTGATCGCGAACAGCTGGCGACCGGCCAGGCGGAACATGAGGATTTCCAGCCGGTTCTCGCCCACCAGCTGGGTTCTTTGATCAACGCTGTCGAGAATGCCGGCCATCGTCTGCTCCTGTCGTTTCCACGAGTCTAGCCCAGGCCGGTGAAAAGCTCAGGTCAGCGGTCGCCGCCCTGCTCCGCCAGCCACGCCATCATGCCCCAGCCCCCTGGTCGGCGCCAGATGGGCCGGCCTGGCCGAGCAGGGGCGAATCGGACGGCAGATGCACGCGCAGGGCGCGCGGACGCACGGCGAAACGCAGCCTGTCGCCCTTCGACGGTTCCCCATCCAGATTGATGTCCAGCCCGTCGGGGGCCTCGACCTCGACCCACGGCACCCGGGCGCGCACCGCGACGGTGTCCACGCCCTTCACCCCGCCCGCGAACAGCGTGCCGAGGGTGCCGACCATGTCCGGCGGCGCCGGCACGATGCACAGGTCCAGCATGCCGTCGTCGATCCGGGCGTCCGGGCACAGCAGATGACCGCCTCCGGCCTGGCGGCCGTTGCCGATGCCCAAGGCGAGGAATTCGCCTTCCCAGGCGAAGTCGGGGGAGCGGAAACGCCCGAACGCCGAGCGCGCCTCGGCAAACCGGGTCAGGCCGGTCAGCAGATAAGCGGCGCCACCCAAGACCTTCTTCAGGTCTTCCGAGGTGTTGGCGGTGATCTTGGAGCCGAAACCGCCCGTGGCCATGTTGAGGAACAACCGCTGGTCGGCCTCCCCCAGGTCGATGGGGGGGGCGGGTCGCTCCAGCAGGGCCAGGGCGTCCCCGGGGACGATGGGAATGCCCGCCGCGCGGGCGAAGTCGTTGGCGGTGCCCAGGGGCAGGATCGCCAGGGACGCGTCGCCACCGGCGCGGGCCATGGCCTCGGCGACATCCCGCAGCGTGCCGTCGCCGCCGCCGGCGACGAGGATCGGGTAGCCAGCCGCCAGGGCCTCGTCGGTAATCCGCCGGGCATCGCCGGCCTCCCAGGTGAGGCGCACCGCCAGTTCCCAGCCCCGGGACCGGTATTCGTTCACCGCCGCCCGCACCTCTTCGTTGGTGGCCTGCTTGCCATGCAGGATCAGCAAGGCCCGGCGCGGGGGCGCCACAACATCCGTCATGTCAGTCTCCCTGGTTGGAAGCGCACCCGCCGTTCGGCGGGGCGCGCAGGTTAGGACTGGCGCCGGCCCCGTTGGTTTCCGGGCTCGGAGCGCTCGCGCCTCAGGCAGGGTAGCCGGTGATCGAGCGGATCGCCTGGTGCAGCGGACGCAATTGGCGGTACATGCGCAGGTAGACTTCCTGGTAGAGGCGCTGATACAGGCGATGCGCTTCCGGATCGGGCTGGAACGTACGCCCGACCCGGGTCATCGCCGCGATGGCGGTCGGAAAGTCCGCGTGCAGCCCCAGGCCCACCGCGCAGTCGATGGCCGCGCCGAGGCCGGCGGTCTCGAAGGTATGGGGGCGTTCCGCCGGCAGGCCGAAGATATCGGCGGTCAGTTGCATCGCCGCGTCGCTCTGGGAACCGCCCCCCGAAATCCGCAAGCGCTCGATCGGGGTCTTCGAGCGGCGCTCGATGCGCTCCTTGCCCTGGCGCAGGCCATAGGCCAACCCTTCGAGGATCGCCCGGTACAGGTGCGCCCGAGTGTGGACGTCGCCGAAGCCGATGATCGAGCCCTTCGCCTCCAGCCCTGGCTCGCGGATGCCCGGCGACCAGTACGGCTGCAGCATCAGACCCATGGAGCCCGGCGGCACGGCGCTCACCAGCTCGTCGAACAGCGCCTCCGGTTCGAGCCCCAGGGCCCCGGCTCGTTGCGACTCGCGCAGGCCGAACTCCTCCTTGAACCAACTGACCATCCAATAGCCCCGGTAGATCATCATCTCGGTGTTGTAATGGTCGGGGATCGCGGCCGGGAAGGCGGGGATCAGCGGGACGGTCTCCAGATAGCGCGCCCGGGTGGTGTTGATGGTAGCGGTGGTGCCATAGGACAGACAGGCGATGCCAGGCGTCGCCACGCCGGCGCCGAGCACCTCGCAAGCCTTGTCGGCGCCGGCGGCGATCAGCGGCAGGCCCGCCGGGATGCCGGTGTGACGACTGGCCGCCTCGCTGATGACGCCCAGCGGCTCGCCCGGCTTGTGCAGCTCCGGCAATTGCTCGCGACGCACCGGCATCGCCCGCCATTTCCAGTCCCGGGGCGCCGCCCAGCGCAGCCGGCGATAGTCGAAGGGCAGGTAGCCCACGCTGCACGCCAGGGAATCGACGAAGCGCCCGGTGAGCCGATGGGTGAGGAAGCCGGAGAGCAGCAGCACCTTATGGGTGCGCGCCCAGATGTCCGGCTGGTGCTGGGCGATCCAATTGACCTCGGCCTGGGCGCGGAAGTAATCCACCGTGCCCTCGGCGCCGATCAGCTTGAACAGCCAACCCCAGGGCCCGGCGATACGCCCGGCCACCTCGGCGCGGCGCTGGTCGAGCCAGAGGATCGCCGGGCGCAGCGGCCGGCCGTCGGTGTCCACGTTGATCAGGGTGCCGCGCTGGGTGGTCAGGGCGACCCCGCGGATCGCCCGGCGGTCGATGTTCACCTGTGCCCACAGCAGCCGGCAGGCTTCCCCCAGGCACGCCCAGAAATACTCGGGATCCTGCTCGGCCCAGCCCGGCTGAGTCGAATAATAGGCGTGCAGCGGGACCTTGCCCTTGGCCAGCAGGTTGCCGGAGAGGTCGAAGAGCAGCGCCCGCACGCTCTGGGTACCGTTGTCCAAGGCCAGCACATAGGAGTCGCTCATGTCGGGTCCTCTCGGAGCGGGATTTCGGTAGCGGGGGGACTCGGCAGGCTGTAACAACGCCGCCACAGGGCGCGGTAGGCCCGTTCTTCCTCGGCCCAGCGGTCATCGCTCCAGCCCAGCAAGGGCTGGCACAGCGCGCGGATGCGCGGCAGCTCGGCGGCCGCGCCCTCGGCCAGCAGCAGGCCGACGCGGGTGCGGCGCAACAGCAGGTCGTCCAGGTGCAGCACCAGTTCCGCCCGGGCGGCCCAGGCCAGTTCGGCCCAGAGGGTGTCGCTGCCGCCAACCCGTTCGTCCCCCACTCTCTCGATTTCGGCCAGCACGCCAGGCAGGGCGAGGCCATGGCGGCCCGCCAGCCGGCGGCGCCCCGTAACAGATAAGCCACTTGGAAATCCCAAGGTCGGGAGCGGTCGGGCAGCCCCCTCGGCTTGAAGCGGACGCCCGACGAACGGCGCGCAGGCGTCCAGCACGTCCCGCGCCAGCAAACGGAACGTGGTGAGCTTGCCACCCGCCAGGGTGACGCTGCCCGGCTCCACCCAGAGGGTGTGCTCACGGGATTCGTCTGAAGGCTTGCGCGCGGGCCCGCCCTCGCCCACCACCGGGCGTACCCCCGCCCAGGTGGCGCGCACGTCGGCCCGGCCGATGGCCGCTGCCGGGAACTGCTGGGCGCAGGCCGCCAGCAGGTAGTCCACTTCCGCCGGGGCGATGCGCGGGTCGTCGTCCAGGGTTTCGCGATGATCGAGATCGGTGGTACCCACCACCGTGGCGCCTTCCCAGGGGAAGACGAACACCGGACGCCGGTCGGCGGCGTGCATGAAGCTGAAGGCGTGGGCCACCGGCAGACGCCAGGAGGGAATCAGCAGGTGGCTGCCCCGCAGCGGGCGGATGCGCGCGGCGTGCGTCCCGGAGCCGAGCCGGCCGGCCCAGGCACCGGTGGCCTGGGCTACCGCGCGGCCGCGAAAGGCATAGGCGCAGCCGCTTTCCCGGTCCTCGGCCACGAGCCCGGTCACTTGGCCGCCCTCCCGGGTCAGCGTCTTCACGGCCATCCCGTTCAGCGCCTCGCCCCCGGCGTCGCGGGCTTCCCCCAGGACCCGCATGACCAGTCGCGCATCGTCGGTGACCGCATCGAAAAAACAGGAACCACCCAGGAGGCAGTCCTGGCGCAGGCCCGGCGCCAGGTAGCGCAATTGGGTCGCGTCGTGAAAACGATGGCGACGCGCCCCGGCCAGGGCGTCATAGACAGCCAGCACCCCGGCGAATAGCCGGGGCCCGGGGAAGCCACCCCGGTAATGGGGCAGCACGAAGCTCAACGGCTCCACCAGGCCGGGCATTTCTTCCAGCAGGCGCTGACGCTCCCGCACCGAGTCGCGGGCCAGGCCGACGCGGCCCTTGGCCAGGTAGCGCAGGCCGCCATGGACCATTTTCGAGGAGCGGCTGGAGGTGCCCCAGGCGAAGTCGCGCTGTTCCAGCAGCAGGCAGCTCCAGCCCCGCCAGGCCGCCTCGCGAAGGATGCCGGCGCCGCTGATACCGCCGCCCACCACCAGTAAGTCCCAGTCGCGCCCGGCCAGCTCGGGCAGCGCCGCCTCGCGCCAGGCCGCGTTCCATGCGCTCATTCGGGCAACAACACGCCGGGCGCCAGCCGGCCGTCGGGGTCGAAGTGGCTCGCGAGGGCGCGCAAGGCGGCGATTCCCCGCTCACCCTTTTCCACCGTCAGGTACGGGGCGTGATCGCGGCCCACGCCGTGCTGATGGCTGATGGTGCCGCCGTTGCGCACCAGGGTCTCGCTGGCGGCGTGCTTGAGGCGGCGCCAGCGCTCCAGGGCCTCGGCATAGTCGGCGCCGGGGCGGAATACATAGGTGGTGTACAGGCTGGAGCCCTGGCCATAGACATGGGACAGGTGGGTGAACACGTGGACCCGCTCGCCCCGCTCCGCCAGCCCCTCCCGCAGCGCGCCCTCCATCTTGCCCATGAGGGTGGCCACGTTGCGCCAGTCGGTGGCGGTTTCCAGGGTGTCCACCACATAGCCGGCCTCCCACAGGGCTTCCCTCAGGTAGGGGAAGCGAAAACGCCCCTCCGCCCACTTGCGCCCCAGCACGGTGCCGGTGAATACCCCGCCGAAGCGCCTCAGCAGCCGCCGCGCCTGGCGCAGCGACGCCGCGCAGGGCGCCTGGGCGCCGGTCACGCCGAAGGTCAGCATGCACTTGCCGACGCCGGCGCCACGCAGGGCCAGGTAGCGTTCCAGCAGGCCGATCTGCCGGGGATGTCCGGCCAGGGCCAACTGGGTCTCGGTCTCGATGGCGTTGGACAGGCGCAGCATGGAGAGCGGCACCCGCGCCTGGGCGAGGTGCCGCACCGCGTCCAGGGCCCGCTCCCAATTAGGCAGGAACACCGCGTAGAAGCGCTCCCGCTCGGGCAATCGCGAGACCCGCACCCGCACTTCGGAAATCACCCCGAAGCGGCCTTCCGAACCCAGCACCAGCTCTCGCAGGTCGGGCCCGGCGGCGGAAGCCGGGAACGTGGGGATGGCCAGCGTCCCGCCGAAGGTCTCCAGGAGGCCGCCGGCGAATAGTTGTTCGATTCGGCCGTAGCGCAGGGATTGCTGGCCGCTGGAGCGGCTGGCCACCCAGCCGCCCAGGGTCGACAGCTCCCAGGATTGGGGGTAATGCCCGAGGGTGAAGCCCCGGGCGCGGAGCTGGCTTTCCACCTGAGGCCCGTTGGCGCCGGGCCCGAAGCAGGCGACTTGGCTCGTCTCGTCCAGCTCCAGCAGGCGGTTCATGCGCGCCAGGGACAGGGTCAGCAGCGGCTTGGGGCTCGCCTGGGGGGTGACGTGGCCGGCCACCGAGGTCCCGCCGCCGTAGGGAATCGCCTGCAGGTCGTGGTGGACGATCCAGGCGAGCAATTCGCGGACATGCTCCGGGCTTTCCGGGAAGGCCACCCCATCGGGAAAGGTACCGAACTGTCCTTCGCGCATGGCCAGCCAGTCCGGCAGGCTCTGCCCCCGGGCATGGCGCACTCGCGTCTCGGCATCGGTCCGCACCAGGGGATGGGGCGGCAGGCGCGAAGGCGGCACGCGGGCCAGGACCTCGGCGAGGCTCGCATCCGCGAGGCGCTGCCCGGGACCGATGCGCTGGGCCAGGAACGTCGCCCCATGGGCGGGCAGTTCCATGCTCGTCGATTCGTCGCCCCACCCGTTCCACCGTCGCATAACCCGCTCCTCGTCCACCCGGCGCACTCTGATCGCGCGCCTGGGCTAGCCGGGCGCGCCTCCTGGCTGCCTATACTAGCCAGCCCCCTCCGGGCGTCACTGTCGGATCGGGCCAGTGACTGTCGCCAATCGAGCCACCGAACGCACGCCATGCAGCCCTTGGGTCATACCGCCGTTCCCGTCCTGCTGAAGTACCTGCGCTACGCCGAGCACCTCGGCCTGGACGCCGGTCCCGCCCTGGCCGACGCCGGCCTCGTCGAGGCGGACTTGGCGGACACCGGCGCGCGCCTGCCCAGCGAGGCCCACGAACGCCTGCTGCAGGCCCTGCTGCGCCGTTCCGGCGATCCGTTGTTCGGCCTGCACGCGGCGCGCTTCGTCCAGCCGGGCTCGTGGAGCGTGCTCGGTTATATCGCCATGAACTGTGCCACCCTCGGCGAGGCCATGGGCCGCATCGTGCCTTACGAGCGCTTGGTGGGAGACATGGGGGTCAGCCAGGTGGAGGGCCATGCCGATCATGTCCGGCTGATCTGGCGATGCCGACATCGGGACCGGGAGATTCGCCGGCATCTGGTGGAGAACGTCCTGGCCTCGTGGGTAGGCTACGCGCGCTGGATCGCCGATACCCCGCGCTCGCCCCGGGCGGTGTGGTTCAGCCACGCGCGGCCCGCCGAGGCGCCGATGGACGACTACGAGGCGTCGTTCGGCTGCCCGGTTCGCTTCGAGCAGCCCTGCGACGCCCTGCTGGTGCCCCTTGAATATCTCGCCCTGCCCTTGCGCCTGGCCGACCCGACCCTGCTGCGAACCCTGGAGGAACACGCGCTGGCCCTGATGGCGGGCCTGGACGAGGACGCCGAGCCGCTGCCGGTCCGGGTCAAGCATGTCTTGCGCCACCTGCTCAAGGATGGCCTGCCTCGCAAGGAGCGGGTCGCCGAGCGCTTCGGCCTGACCGCGCGCACGCTGCAACGTCGCTTGCAGCAGGAGGGGGCCACCTACCAGCAGCTCTTGGACGAATTGCGCCGGGAGCTGGCCGAGCACTACCTCCTGCGCAGCGACTTGGGTATCCAGGCCATCGCCGGCTACCTGGGGTTCACCGAGGCACGCTCGTTCCACCGCAGTTTCAAGCACTGGACCGGCCAGACCCCGGGCGAATACCGCGACAGGCACCGCCGCCGTCCGGCGCCCTGAGCGGCGCCAGCGGGCCTCAGGCGAGGAGTTCGCTCAGGGGGATGAAGCGCAGGGGCTCGCCCTCGGCCAGGGTGCGCCCCTCCCGCACCTCGGCGAAGCCGTCGGCCCAGGCGGCGCTGCTCAACACCCCGGAATTCTGGTTCGGGTGCGGCACCGCCCGGCCGTTCTCCAGGCGCGCCCGCAGGTATTCGCGGCGGTCGCCCGGCGTGTGCCAGGCGAATCCGGCGGGCACGTCGAAGCCCAGCGGCGCCACGTCGGCGACCCCGAGGCGGCGCAGCAGGTAGGGCCGCGCCAGCAGGCCGAAGGTCACCAGGGTGGAGGCGGGGTTGCCGGGCAGGCCAAGCAGCGGAACGCCGCGGAAATGGCCGAAGGTCAGGGGCTTGCCGGGCTTGATCGCCAGTTTCCACAGCATCCGTTCCCCCTCTTCCTCCAGCAGGTGGGCGAGCACGTCCGCCTCGCCCACCGAGACGCCGCCACTGGAGAGAATCAGGTCGACCTCGCCGAGGGTGGCCAGGCTGTCCCGGGCGCGAGCCGGGTGGTCGGGCAGGATCCCCGCGTCCACAGTATCGCAGCCGAGCCGGCGCAGCCAGGCGAGCAGCAGGCGCTGGTTACTGTTGTAGATCTGCCCCGGGCCAAGGGGCTGGCCAGGCTGGACCAACTCGTCGCCGCTGGACACGACCGCTACCCGTGGGCGGCGATACACGGTCAGATGGGCGGCCCCGAGCGAGGCGGCCAACCCCAGCTCGATCGGGCCCAGCCGGGTGTCCGCTGGCAGCAGCACCTCCCCCTGGCGGACCTCCTGGCCCCGGGGGCGGACGAACCGCCCCAGGCGAAGGGCTTCGCCGAAGCGAACCCGGCCATCCGCCTCCACCCGGGCGTTTTCCTGCATCTCTACCGTATCGGCCCCTTCCGGCAGCGGGGCGCCGGTGAAGATGCGCGCGCAGGTACCCGGGCACAGCGGCGCCGGCGCCTGGCCAGCGAAAATGCGCTGGCTGACCGGCAGCGGCTCGCCGCGCCAGTCGGCCAGGCGCAGCGCGTAGCCGTCCATGGCGCTGTTGGGCCAGGGTGGCAGGTCGAAGCCGGCCACCAGCGGCTCGGCCAGCACGCGGCCGTCGGCGTCCTCCAGGGGAACGCGTTCGGGGGTATCGATGGGCGTGCGTATCGCTCGTTCCAGCAGGCGCTCCAGCGCGGCTTCCACCGAGAGCAGGGGCGAGACGGCCATGGGCTCAGCTCCGTCCGCCGCTGGTTCCGGCGGGCTTCAGGTGAACGACGAAATTGCAGGGGCGATGGCGGGCGTCCAGTTGCTCCGCGAGAATGCCGTCCCAGGCGGTCCGGCAGGCGGATGTGGACCCCGGCAGGCAGCAGACCAGGGTGCCATTGGCCAGTCCGGCGAGGGCACGGGACTGTACGGTGGAGGTGCCGATGTCGGCCACGGAGATTTGCCGGAATAGCTCGCCGAAGCCATCCACGTGCTTGTCCAGCAGGCAGGCGACGGCCTCCGGGGTGCTGTCACGGGCGGTAAAACCGGTACCGCCGGTGATCAGCACCACCTGCACCGCATCCTCGGCGATCCAGGCGGCCACCCGCGCCCGGATGCGGTAAAGGTCGTCCCTCAGCAGTGCGCGCTCGACGAGGCGATGGCCGGCGGCCTGCAGGCGCTCCGCCAGCAATTGCCCGGAAGTATCGGTTTCCGGCGTCCGCGTGTCGCTGACGGTGAGCACGGCGATGTTCAACGGCACGAATGCCGCTTCGGCCTGACGAGTCATGACGGGTATTCCTTGGAAGCGAGCGGGCTGTTATACCACGACGGTTTTCCGACGCCGCGCTCCCCGGGCTGGACGTCGGCCCGCATGGAGCGGGCCGCGGGGCCCTTCGGAACTCGGCCCCGGGGGATTCGTCATAAGCCACTCGCCGTACTCAACCAGGAGCCTTTCATGCGCCATCGCCTGTTTCCCATCGCCTTTCTGGCCGCCCTGGCCCTGGCAGGCTGCTCGACCCCCAGCATCCTCACCCTCAACGACGGACGGGAAATCCAAACCGTGGATACCCCACGGTACGACGCGGACACCGGTTTCTATCAATTCGAACAACTCGATGGAAAACGCGCCCGGGTCAACAAAGACCAGGTAAGCACCATTCGCGAACTCTAGGTGGGCTACCCGCCGTTCGGTCGATTTTTTTTCGACTAACCTCTTGTGCGGCAAAAGTTTTTCGGTATTATTCCGCCCATCGGAGTGTAGCGCAGCTTGGTAGCGCGTCTCGTTCGGGACGAGAAGGTCGCAGGTTCGAATCCTGTCTCTCCGACCAAACCCTTGGTTTCACACGAAACCCTCCGAAAAAGCCCGCCTCGCGCGGGCTTTTTCGTTTCTGTCGGTTGTCGCCCCCTCCATGAAGCTCGCCGCAATCGCACGAGTCATACCCGCGTCACGAAGGCGGGCGATGATGGCCCGCGCTGAAGGATCAGCCCCATCGAGCCCGCCCCAGCGGGCTTTTCTTTTTCGGGCGTCTTCGTATGTCGGCCGCGACCTTTCCCAGTCTTGCTCTCTGATCGGTCCTCACGCTCGCCTTCAAGAAAGCCAAGGGGCGGACAGGCATGGACAGAGCGGCGGCGTCCGGCGCGCGAGCAGGTGGCTCGCCTTGGCGAGCCGTCAGAACCGCAGGAAGAATGGTAGCGCCATCAGCGCCAGGCCGAGCGCCACGGTGACCCCTTCCCCGCTGGAAACGGCGGGGACGATCGGCAGCAGCAGGCCACAGACCGTACAGACGAATGCGTGCTGGCGTTTTCCGTACAGCAGGTAACCCACGCCGATACCGCCAAACAGTACGCCCAGCAACAATTCGGTCGAGTTCATGATCCTCCGGGGAAGCGCCGGCCGGCGCCGGTTGAATCGAAAGCGAGCGAGCTTCGCGGGCGCAGTGTCGCAAGCCCCCGCGCCATCGGCTGGCCATGACGAATGCCCTTCGCCACCGACGACACGAACGAACCGGGCACCGAGGCATCATACCGAGGCCATCATCGTCTTGCGGCCCGCCGAACGAACCGGGAAGCTAGGCCCACGGTAACGACTGAAGAGGACCGGCCTTGGATTGGCAAACCCTGCTTACCCGCGAACGACTCGGCAAACCGGTGCATGACCCAGAGGAACTGGGCCGCAGCCCCTTCCACAAGGACCATGACCGCATCATTTTCTCCGGCGCGTTCCGCCGCCTGGGACGCAAGACCCAGGTCCACCCGGTCTCCAGCAACGATCATATCCATACCCGCCTGACCCATTCCTTGGAAGTCAGTTGCGTCGGCCGCTCCCTGGCCATGCGGGTCGGCGAGGTGCTGCGCGACGCGCTGCCGGATTGGTGCACGCCCGCCGACCTGGGCATGATCGTACAGTCCGCCTGCCTGGCCCACGACATCGGCAACCCGCCGTTCGGCCACTCTGGCGAGGACGCCATCCGCCACTGGTTCCAGCAGGCCGAGAAACGCGGCTGGCTGGATGCCATGGAAGAAGCGGAGCGCGGCGATTTCCTCAATTTCGAGGGCAACGCCCAGGGCTTTCGCGTGCTCACCCAACTGGAATACCACCAGTTCGACGGCGGCACCCGGCTTACCTACGCCACCCTCGGCGCCTACCTCAAGTACCCCTGGACCGCCCGCCATGCCGAGGCCCTGGGCTATAAGAAGCACAAGTTCGGCTGCTACCAGAACGAGCTGCCGCTGCTGGAGCAGATCGCCGGCAAGCTCGGCCTGCCCTTGATCGAAGACCAGCGCTGGGCGCGCCATCCCCTGGTCTACCTGATGGAGGCGGCGGACGACATCTGCTATGGCCTGATCGATCTGGAGGACGGCCTGGAAATGGAGCTGCTGGACTACGCCGAGGTGGAGGCCCTGCTGCTGGCCCTGGTGGGCGACGACGTGCCCGAGACCTACCGCCAACTCGGCCCTCGCGACTCCCGCCGCCGACGCCTGGCGATCCTGCGCGGCAAGGCCATCGAGCACCTGACCAACGCCGCCGCCCATGCCTTCGTCGAACAGCAGGACGCCCTGCTCGCCGGGCGCCTGCCGGGCGACCTGGTGGAACACATGCACGGTCCGGCCAAGCGTTGCGTGCTACAGGCCAAGGCCCTGGCCCGGGAGAAAATCTTCCAGGACAAGCGCAAGACGCTTCACGAGATCGGCGCCTACACCACTCTGGAGATCCTCCTCAACGCCTTCTGCGGCGCGGCGCTGGAGCAGCATGGCGGCCGACGCCCCTCGTTCAAGAACCGGCGCATCCTCGACCTGCTGGGCAACAACGCGCCGGACCCCCGGTGGCCGCTGTACCGCTCCTTCCTGCGCATGATCGACTTTATCGCCGGCATGACCGACAGCTATGCCACCGAGATGGCCCGCGAGATGACCGGACGCTCCAGCCCGGTGTAAAGTCCTCGGGATTCACTGGGAGACCCGATGCGCAAGCTGCTCAAACAATTCCTCTACTGGCACGCCGGACCGCCCGCCTGGGGACCGGCGATGATCGCCGGGATCGGCTGCGGCGGGCCCTTGCTGCTCGGCCTGTTCAGCGCCCACAGCGGTTTCATCTGGGCCGCCACCGGCGCCTTCCAGGCGGCCCTGACCAACCCCCTGCACCGCTTCGGCATGCTACGCATGCTGCTGCTCACCGCGCTCGGCGCCCTCAGCGTCGGCCTGGGCTTCTGGTCGGCCAGCCATGGCCTGCTGAGCCTGTCGCTCTTCGCCCTCTATGGTTTCCTGCTGGCCTGGCTGCAACGCTTCGGCAGCGAGCTGGGCAAGCTCGGCGTGGGCCTCGCGGTGTGCCTGTGCCTCGGCCAGGGCCAGGCGGGCACCGGCAACCTGCCCAACGGCGTGGCCATCGGCGCGCTGTTCGCCCTCGGCGGTCTGTGGGTGATGCTGCTGGCCTTCGCACTGCGTGGGCTGCACGGGCTGCGCATGTGGCCGCACCTGCCCCGGATGCGCGGCTTGTTCCGGGTCCTGGCCCGGCATGCGCGGCGCCTGCCCCGGCAACTCTGGTTGATCCATGCCCTGGCCTGCAGTCTGGCCACCTCCCTGGCGGGCCTGGCGGTCTACCTGAGCGGCATGCCACGGGGCTATTGGTTGACCCTCACGGTGGTGACCACCATCCAGATGGAACTCAACGGCAGCCTGGAGCGCGCCGTGCACCGCTGCCTGGGCAGCCTGCTGGGCGCGGTGATCCTGATCCTGCTCGGCCACTGGCTGGCGACACCCGGCTGGCTGGTGGCCTGCATGTTGCCGCTGATCGTGCTCAGCCGCGCCTTCATCGCCCAGCACTACGGGCTGTTCGTCCTGCAGACCACGGTCTGCTTCGTGCTGCTGGCCGAGAGCCTGGCGCGGGAGTGGCACCTGGCGGAGGTGCGCCTGTACAACACCTTGCTGGGCGCCGTGCTGGCGCTGCTGGTCTCCACCCTCGCCCACCAGGCGCGCAAGCGCTGGCTCAACCACGATCGCCGCGCCGCCACCGCCGCGGCCTTGGCCGAGGTCGAGGAGCGATCCGCCCGGACGCGGGCTGGCAAGCCCCTGGCCAAGTGAGCGGGCCGGGCAACCGGCCTTGAAGGCAAAGCAACGGCCAGACGCGATGGGCGCGCGCCCTTCCGCTCTTGGCCCGCCCCAACGCTCAGGCGTCGGGCCTCTCCTCCTCCCCCTCGGCGCACACCGCCCGCACGCATTGCCGCAACCAGCGGTGGGCGGGGTCCGCTTCCAAGCGCGGATGCCAAAACATGGAAACGGTGATGTCCGGGGGCGGAACCGGCAGCGGGAAGCTGTACAGGCCAGCGCGCAGGGCGTTCGTATGGCGCGCGGGCACGCTGGCGATCAGGTTTGAATTCCGGGCAAGGGCGAGAGCCGCCGAAAACCCGCCGACCACGGTTGCGATGCCTCTCTCCAGACCTCGGGCCGCCAGAGCCTCGTCGATGGGCCCCGTTGTCCGTCCACGCCGGGAGACGAGGATGTGGAGCCCGGCCGCGTAGCGCTCGGGGGTGACCTCGCCCTCGCACAAGGGATGCCCGTTCCGCACGACGCCCACGAAGTGGTCCCGGAACAGGCGCTGGGTCCGGATTTCGGGGCCCATGGCCCGGCCGATCACCCCCGTGTCCAGGTCGACGCGGCCGTCCCGCAGCGCGGCGCTGTCCTTGTCGAGCTTGGGCACGAAGCGTAGCCGCGCGCCAGGTGCCTCGCTGGCGAGGCGGGCGACGAGCCCGGCGCCGAAATTTTCCACGAAGCCCTCGCTGCACCTGAGGGTGAAGATCCTTTCCAGGCGACCCAAATCGGGGCGCTCGGCGGGGCGCAGCAGGGTCTCGGCCTCTTCCACCATCCGGCTGACCCGCTCTCGCAGTTCGAGGGCCCGGGGCGTCGGTACCAGGCCGCGCCCGGCCCTGACCAGCAAAGGGTCGCCCATGGTCAGGCGCAACCGGGCCAGCGCCCGGCTCATGGCCGAGGGGCTGAGCCGCAGCCGTTGCGCGGCGCGGGCGACGTTGCCTTCGCTCAGCAGAACGTCGAGGGTGACGAGAAGGTTGAGATCGGGTCTGGACATGTCGGGACGGCGCTCCAGCGGGCATCAGGCGTCTGGCGCACGATTAAAGTGCAAACCCCGCGCCTTCCGCAAACCGTCCTCCGCTGACACCCTGCCTCGCGACGAGCACGCCTCGTCTCCCGTCCCCGGCAAGGTATGCAACCCATGGCTTCGACGACATTCATTCGGCGCCCCCGGCTCCGCTTCGCCCTAGGCCCGCCGCCTTTCTTTCTCGCCCTCGACCCGCACCCGGCTCGCTCCCCCGCATTCGATGGGAAGGCCCGGCAAGTCGGCCTTCCGCCCGCCCTGCTCGCGGAACGATGGCCGTTCCGGCGTAAATACCCGCAAGACACTTCCGCCCGACGGGCGCCAGGACCCCGGATCGCCAAGGGATCACCGGAGCGTGGGGCGCTGGCCGCGCTTTCGCTGACCATGGGGCTGGCATCCCTGAGCACCAGCATCGTCAACGTGGGCCTGCCCACCGTCGCCCGGAGCTTCCACGCCTCGTTCCAGTCGGCGCAATGGATCGTGCTGGCCTATCTGCTCGCCACGACGACCTTGGTCGTCGGCGCCGGCCGATTGGGCGATCTGTTCGGCCAGCGCCGGCTGCTGCTCGTCGGACTCGGTTCGTTCACCCTGGCCGCGCTGCTGGGTGGGGTCGCCTCGACGCTGCCGGTGCTGATCGCCACCCGCACGCTTCAAGGCCTGGGGGCGGCGTTGATGATGGCGCTCGCCCTGGCATTGGTGAGCGAGTGCGTGACCCGGGCGAGGACGGGGCGGGCGATGGGCCTGCTAGGCAGCCTGTCCGCCGTCGGCACAGCGGTGGGGCCTTCCCTGGGCGGGATGCTACTGGAGCGGGTCGGCTGGACCTCGCTGTTTTTCGTCCAGGTGCCGGTCGGCCTGCTTGCCCTGGTCTTGGCCCGTCGCTACCTGCCCCGGGATCGCCGGCCGCCAGGGGACGCTCGCGTCCGCTTCGACCTTCCGGGCACGTTGCTGCTGGCCATGGCCCTTGCGGGCTACGCGCTGGCCGTCACCACCGGACGGGGCGGCCTCGAGCCGCTGGGCCTGGGATGGCTGAGCCTCGGCCTCGTCGGCGCGGGCGCGCTGGTCTGGGTCGAATCCCGCACGGCCTCGCCCCTGATCAGCCTGGCGACGTTCCGCGACCCGGCCCTGCGCTCGGGCTTCGCCACGAGCGCCCTGGTCTCCACCGTGGTCATGGCGACCCTCGTCGTGGGCCCGTTCTACCTTGCGCTCGGCCTTGCCCTCGACGCCGCCACCGTGGGCGCGGTCATGGCCATCGGACCCGTCGTCGCCGCGCTGGCCGGGCCTCCGGCGGGCCGCCTCGTGGACCGCCATGGTCCGCGAGCCTTGGTCATCGCCGGGCTCGTCGCCATGGCCGGCGGCTGCGCCGTCCTCGCCCTGGCGCCGCGAGCCTACGGCATCCCGGGCTACCTGCTTCCGCTGGCACTGCTCACCGCCGGCTACGGGGTATTCCAGGCGGCCAACACCACGGCGGTGATGATGGCCGCCGGTCCGGGGCAGCGTGGCGTGGTCTCCGGGGCCCTCGCGCTGTCGCGCAACCTGGGGCTGATCACCGGAGCGTCGGTGATGGGCGCCGTGTTCGCCCGAGGGCTGCCGGGCGACCTGTCCTCGGCATCGCCCGAAGCCCTCGCCGCCGGAATGCGCGCCACATTCGCGGTGGCCACCGTCGTGGTCGTGGTCACCCTCGGGCTGGCCCGGGCCGGGACAGGCCGCCCCTCGCCTTCGGCCGACCCCTCTTCCGAGCCTTGAGCCGACGACCGCCCCGGCTCCGGCCCGGACCTGGAAAGGCTCCTCTGTCTGAAGGCGGAAACGAAAAAAGGCGCCTCGGCGCCTTTTTTCCTTCCCCTCGCCTCAGGCGTTGATGGGATTTTCCGGGTACCACACATCCATGAGCGGGCTAATGGTGAAGCTCGCCAGTTCCTTGCGGCCCTTCAGCCAAGCCTCGACTTTCTGGCGCTGCTCCTCGGATACCGACCCACGCTTGCCCAGGCAAACGAAGCCATAGTCCTCGCCGCCGACATAGCCCAGGCCATTGGCGACCAGCGCTTCCTCGGTCAGGCGGTCGAGGAACGCCTCGATGTCGGCCGGCGCGGTACCTTCCGGGTAGGTCATGTTCAATTCGAAACCCAGTTCCTGGAATTCGTCGACGCACAGTTTCTTGCGCAGGCGGCGGGAACGGTTGGTGGCCATGGAGCAGTCCTCTTGAGTGATCACGGGCGGCACTCTAGCAGGTTGGGACGGTGCCCGCCCGCCCATCGGCGCTTCGATCGCCCATACCGCCAGCGTCGATCAGCGTTGGCGCGGCACGCCGCGCGTTAGGCATAATGCGTCGCAATTTCCCGCATTCATCGTGGAAATCCTTTGCATGTCGCCCCTGTCGGCCTTTCTTTTTTCTTCATATTGTCTTTTCAGCCGCTCCCACCCAGGAGTCTTCTTTTGATGCTCAGGTCCATTCGTATCCTGGCGCTCGCCAGTCTTTTCGCGCCCTTCGCCCTGCCCGCCCAGGGGGCGCCGGTCAGCACCGCGCTGCCGGCCAAGATTCAGCAAGCCCTGAAAACCAACAAGATCGGCAACGATGCCCTGTCGCTGGTGATGATTCCCCTCGACGGCCCCGGCGCCCAGACCGTGGTCAACGCGGATGTCTCGGTGAACCCGGCCTCGACCATGAAGCTGATCACCACCTACGCCGCCCTGGAAATCCTCGGGCCCACCTACCAATGGCGCACCGAGTTCTACAGCGACGGCCCGCTCAAGGACGGGGTGCTCCATGGCAACCTCTACCTCAAGGGCGGCGGCGACCCGAAGCTGAACATGGAAAAGCTCTGGTTGATGATGCGCGACCTGCGCGCCAACGGCGTGCTCAAGGTCACCGGCGACCTAGTGCTCGACCGCAGCCGCTTCGTTCATCCCCAGTTGCCCGCCTTCGACGACGACGGCGGCGACGAGAACAAGCCCTTCCTGGTGGGCCCCGACTCCCTGCTGGTGAACCTCAAGGCCCTGCGCTTCATCGTCCGCGCCGAGGGCGGCAAGGCGAACATCAGCTTCGACCCGCCGATCGAGACCATCCGGATCGACAACAAGATCAAGGTCAAGCCGAGCGGCAAGTGCCCGGCCTGGCCGGACATCCGCTACAGCCCCGTGACCCAGGCCGACGGCACCACCCTGGTGGCGTCCGGCGAAATGATCGAAGGGTGCAGCGCCCAGTCCTACCTGTCGCTGCTCGACCATCCCGCCTACGCCGCCGGCGCGGTGCGGGCGATCTGGAAGGAATTGGGCGGCACCATCCTCGGCAACGACCGCCTGGGCGAAGTGCCGAAGGACGGGCAATTGCTGGCGCGGGCGTTCTCCCCGGACTTGGTGGAGATCATCCGTGACATCAACAAATACAGTAACAACACCATGGCCCAGCAACTCTTCCTCAGCATCGGCGCGCAGTTCCGCAACGAGGCGGACGGCGACGACGCCAAGGCGGCGCAGCGGGTGATCCGCGCCTGGATGGCGCGCAAGGGTATCATCGCCTCGCACCTGGTGCTGGAAAACGGCTCGGGGCTGTCGCGACAGGAACGGGTCAGCGCCCGGGAAATGGCCACGCTGTTGCAGGCCGCCTGGCAAAGCCCGTATGCGGCCGAGTTCATGTCCTCGCTGCCGCTGGTGGCGATGGACGGCACCATGCGCAAGCGCCTGCGCAACACGCCCCTGGCCGGCCAGGCCCATATCAAGACCGGGACCCTGAACACCGTGCGCGCCATCGCCGGCTTCGCCCGGGACGCCAACGCCCACACCTGGGCCGTGGTGGCGATCCTCAACGATCCCCGGCCCTGGGGCGCCTCGTCGATCCTCGATCAGATATTGCTGGAACTGTACAAGCAGCCGAAAGCCGCCGCGGCGCGCTGATCGACCCGGGCGCTCCCCGAATGCGTCGGGCAGCGCGCCTTAGCGGACCTCCGGGGCGCTTGGCCCCGGAAACGCCGCGTCGTGGGACGCGCGGTGGCCGGCGACCCTGTCGCGGCCGCCCTGCTTGGCCTCATAGACGGCGTTGTCGGCCCGCCGCAGGAGCGCGTCCGCGCTTTCCTCGGGGCTCCAGGTCGCCACGCCGAAACTGCCGGTGATCGTCCCGACACCCTCGATCGGCTCGCGGCGGATCGCCTGGCGCAGCGCCTCGGCCAGGTTTAGGGCCTGCTCCAGGTCGGTGTCCGGGCACAGCACCACGAATTCCTCGCCGCCGAGCCGGCACAGGCTGTCGATGCGACGTAACCGCTGGACCAGGCGTCGGCAAACTTCCTTGAGCGTCAGGTCGCCGGCGGAATGGCCGGCCCGGTCGTTGATCCGCTTGAAGTAGTCGATATCCAGCATCACCAGGGATAACGGCTTGCCGTGGCGATGGGCGCGGATGAGTTCGTGCTCCAGGCGCTCGTTGAAGTAACGACGGTTGTACACTCCCGTGAGCGCGTCGGTGACCGCTCGTTCACGCAGTTCCTGCTCCACCTGCTTGAGCCCGGTGATGTCGGCCAGGTAGCCGTGCCAGAGCACGCCGCCGTCGGGCAGCGGCTCCGGCGCGGCCTGCCCGCGCAGCCAGCGCAGGCCCTGGCTCGGCAGCAGCACCCGGTAGTCCTCTCGCCATGTGCTCAGGTGCCGGGCCGAGTGGTCGATGGAGGCCATGACCCGCTCCAGATCCTCCGGGTGGATCCGGGAGAGAATCGGCGCGGCGTCCTCGCGCAGCGCTTCGGGGGCGCACTCGTAGACATCGCGGATACCCGCGCTGGCATAGGGGAAATGGGCGTGGCCGTCGGCGTCGCGCTGGTACTGATAGATCGCCCCCGGCAGGTACAGGGTGAGCTTTTCCAGCAGACGATCCCGCTCCAGCAACACCTCGCGGGCACGCTTCGCCTCGCTGATATCCATGGCCACGCAAAGGAAACCGATGGGCGCCCCGGCCTCGTCGCGGATCGCGGTGACGATCAGGTTGACCGTCAGCGTGCCGCCGTCCTGGCGCACGTAGGTCCACTCGCCCGCCTCGTGCTCGTTCAGTTCCACCGCCCGCGCCACCAGCGCCTCGATTCCCACCACGGGTCGGCCGAGTTCCCGAGCCAGGACCTGGGAGCGCGCCTGTAATTCCGACCAACGGTGCAGCCGTTCGATGGAGCCCGAGCCGACCAGTTCGGCGGCGCTGTAGCCGAGCATGCGCTCGGCGCCGATGTTGAAGGTGAGGATGGTCCCCTGGGGGTCGATGGCAATGATGGCGACCTCGGTGGCGGAGTCGAGTATGCCGCGCAGTTGCCCATGGGCTCGCGCCAGCTCCAGCTCCGCACCCTTGCGCCGGCTGATGTCCACATGGGTCCCGACCATCCGCCGGGGAGCGCCCAGGGCGTCGTATTCCAGCACCTTGCCGCGCTCCAGTACCCACATCCAGCCGCCGTCGGGCCGGCGGATGCGGTGCTCGTGGCGGTAGTCCGGGGTTTCGCCGCGCAGGTGCGCCCGCAGGCAGGCGAAATAGTCCGGCTTGTCCTGCGGATGCAGCCGACGCTGCCAGGCTTCCAGGCTGATCGCCGACTCGCTGGCGGCATAACCGAGGTTCAGGCGCCAGGCCGCCGAGTGGTAAATCTCGCCGGTCTCGATGTTCCAGTCCCAGACCCCATCCCCGGCGCTTTCCAAGGCGAACTGCCAGCGTTGCTCGCTCTGCTGGAGTTCGCGCTCGCGCTGGCGCAGTGCCTCGGTGCTTTCATCCACCAGCAGCAAGGCCCGGCGCCGCTGGCTGGCCAGGGTGTACAGCAGGGCCGCCATCAACCCGCTGAGGATTGACCCGGCGGCGAACACCAGCCAGGGCTCGGGCGCGTGGTTGGCATCCAGGAAGGCCCGGGTGGGCTGGATATCCAGGCGATAGCGGCGGTCGGCGACGGAAAGGGCCTTGCTCGCCCGCAAGTCGGTGTCCCCGGCGGGAACGCTCATGGAGCGATATAGCGGCGTGTCGGCGCCCTCCAGACTCAGGGTGGTCGCCAGGTTGGCCTCGGCGTCCCGGCTGCCGCCCTCGCGCATCAACCGATGCAGGCTGAACAGGGTGCTGACGTAGCCGAGGAGCGGTGCCTCGCCGGCTTCCCGGCCCCCGGCGAACACCGGCGCCACCAGCAACAGCGCGCGATCATCCCCGCCGCTGCCCGGTATTCGCAGCGGGTCGGAGATCGCCATGCCGCCCCGCGTGCGGGCGCGCTCCAGGGTTTCGCGCCGGACCGGGTGCGACAGCAGGTCGAGCCCCAGGGGGGCTCGCGCGAAGGTGTTGTAGAGAATCGGGAAGTATTCCGCGCGCCGGCCGGCCGGCCGCAGGTGGCCGTCGTCCGAGGCATCTCGGATCGCATAATCGGCCACGCCGTCGGCGCGCGCCGACGCCTCGAAAGCGGCGCGCGCCTCATCGGGCACCCGGGGCACCCAGGCATACGCGAGGGACGTGTCCAGCAACGGCGCGACGTAGCGGGAAAACTCGTCGCGCCGCAGGTGATCGGGGTGAAGGAGAAAACGCCGCAGGCCGTCCAGGTCCTTCGCCTGGGCGTCGAAGCGGCCTTGCAGCACTTCGGCGCGCTCGTCCGCCGCCCAGAGAAAGCGCTGCCGCACCTGCTCGCGGTAGAAATGCCACGTGCTCGCCACCACCATCAGGGTCAGCAGCAGGCCAGCGCCGAAGGCCGTCACCGCGAGAGGCCAGGCGGGGGCGGTCAAGCTGACGAGGCCAGGCCGTTTCGGCCTGGGTTCACCAATCACACTCATGAGTCGCGACTCGCGATAGGCGCCATCCCGGGCACGCCGCCCCGGTAAAACACCGGGCCGTCCGCTGGCACTCTAGCTAGGCCGCGCCCAGGCGCCAAGCGCGATGGATGCGCGGGTTGCGCGCGAAGTCGGGGTCGAGGGTGTCGGCGCTGATCTCCTCCACCCGGTAGCGCGCCCGCACATCCTCGTCGAGCTGGAACTTGCGGAAGTTGTTGGAGAAGTACAGCACCCCCCCGGGCGCCAGCCGCGCCATCGCCAGGTCGAGCAGGCGCCCATGGTCGCGCTGTACGTCGAACACCCCTTCCAGGCGTTTGGAATTGGAGAAAGTCGGCGGGTCGATGAAGATCAGGTCGTATTCGCCCCGGTCTTCCTCCAGCCAGGCCATGACGTCGGCACGCACCAGTTGGTGACGCTCGGAAAAACCATTCAGCGCCAGGTTGCGCCGCGCCCAGTCCAGGTAGGTATTCGACAGATCGACGCTGGTGGTGCCGCGAGCGCCGCCCCGGGCGGCATGCACCGTGGCGGTGGCGGTGTAGCAGAACAGATTGAGGAAGCGCTTGCCGGCCGCCTCCCGCTGCAAGCGCAGGCGCATCGGCCGGTGGTCGAGGAACAGCCCGGTGTCGAGGTAGTCGGTCAGGTTGACCAGCAGCTTCACGCCCCCTTCGTTCACTTCCTGGAAACGCCCTTGGGCGCCCTGGCGCTCGTACTGGCGCGCGCCGGCCTGGCGCTCGCGGCGCTTGACCACGACCCGGGCGGGGTCCACCCCCAACGCCACCGGGATCGCCGCCAGGGCATCCAGCAACCGCTCCTGGGCCCTGGCCGGGTCGATGGAGCGCGGCGGAGCGTATTCCTGGACATGGACCCAGTCGCCATACAGGTCCACGGCCACCGCGTATTCCGGCATGTCGGCGTCGTACAGGCGGTAGCAGTCGATCTTCTCGCGGCGTGCCCACTTGCCCAGTTGCCGGGCGTTCTTCTGCAAGCGGTTGGCGAACATCGTGCCGCCCTCGGACAACCGGGCGGCCTCGACGGGGCGCGGGCCGGAAACCGTCGCCTCGGGAGCCGGGGCGTCCGGCGCGGCGCGCTCGCGGCGCTCGCCGGTGACGAACTGGGCCGTCTCCACCCCGAACAGCAGCAGTTTGCAGGGCAGCGCGCCATTCCAGAAGGCGTATTGCTTGTGGCTGCGCAGGCCCATGCGCTTGCCCAGTTCCGGCGCGCCGGTGAACACCGCCGCCTGCCAGCCTAGGCAGGCCTGGCGCAGGCGTTCCCCCAAGTGCTGATAGAGGTAGAGCAGGCTGGCCTCGTCCCCCAGGCGCTCGCCATAAGGCGGGTTGCAGATCACCAGGCCCTTCTGGTTCTGGTCCGGGCGCGGCTCGAAGGTGGCCAGCTCGCCCTGGTAGACCTTGATCCAGGCCGACAATCCGGCCCGCTCGATGTTGTTGCGGGCGGGCTGGATCAGCCTCGGGTCGGCCTCGTAGCCGCGAATCCACAGCGGCGCGCGGGCCAGGCCGGCTTGGGCGCGCGCCTCGGCCTCGGCGTGGAGCTTCTTCCATAGCGCCGGCACGTGGCCGAGCCACTGGCTGAAGCCCCACGTCTCCCGCTTGAGGTTGGGCGCGATGTCCGCCGCCATCAACCCCGCCTCCACCAGGAAGGTGCCGACGCCACACATCGGGTCGGCCAGCGCGCCGCCCTCGGCGGCGATCCTCGGCCATCCGCTGCGGATCAGGAGCGCGGCGGCGAGGTTTTCCTTGAGCGGCGCGGCGCCTTGCTGCAAGCGGTAGCCGCGCTGGTGCAGGCTGTGGCCAGAGAGGTCGAGGGACAGGATTGCCTCGCCGCGCTCCAGCCGTAGGTGGACGCGCACGTCGGGATGGATCTTTTCCACCGAGGGGCGCTGACCGTCGGCGGTGCGCAAGGCGTCGACGATGGCGTCCTTGACCTTCAGCGCGCCGAAGTGGGTGTTGTCGATTCCCGAACCGTGCCCACTGAACTCCACGGCCAGGCTGCCGGCCGGTGACAGGTGCTCGGCCCAGTTCACCTCGCGCACGCCCTCGTAGAGGCGCTGGGCGCTGTCGGTGGAAAAGCGCCGCAGCACCAGCAACACGCGGTTCGCCAGGCGCGACCAGAGGCACAGGCGGTAAGCGGTTTCCAGGTCGCCGAGGCCGCGTACCGCGGCGACCTGCTCCCGCGCCTCTTCGAGGCCTAGCTGGCGAGCCTCGTCCAGCAGCAGCCCTTCCAGGCTCTTGGGGCAGGTGAGGAAGATTTCATAGCGGTCCGACATGTGGGTTCCAATGCTGGGCAAGGGAAACGCGGCGGGCGTTTCCATGAATGAAATGGGCCGAAGCGACCTTCCGTCGGGGCGAAACGCGCCTCGAGACGCCTTCGAAGGGCAAGGCGGAAGTGTCACCGGAGCGCTTAGGGCGCGACTCCCCTTGGGCTTGGCGGTTCGATCCGGGCCGTTTCGCGGCATCTTATGGCCTTGAGCGCCGATTCGTTACCGCCTTATGACAAAACGTTCGTTCCCAGCCCGAGGCGCAATTGGTTAGAACACAGCCTAGCCGACACCGCAATGGTGCCGGCAGGAGTACCGCGACGCCGGCAGCGGACTCCGGCGGCCTCGCCGCTCAAGACCCCGCCATGGGGCCCACGGGACATAACAGTCAACAAGTGAGGGCAACACCCTATGAGAAGACTTAAGCGTGATCCGATGGAACGAGCATTTCTACGCGGTTATCAACACGGCATTCATGGCAAATCCCGCGATCTCTGTCCTTTCACCCATCCGTCCACACGCCAAGCCTGGATTAATGGCTGGCGCGAGGGTCGCGGCGACCACTGGGATGGTTTGACCGGCGCCGCCGGTATTCATCGACTCAACGAACTCAAAGCGGTCGGCTAACCGCCACCGAACCGATCCGACCAAGCACGCCCCATCCGGGCGGCGGGCGCAAGCCCAGGGCTCCCTCGGGAGCCCTTCCGGTCACCGAACCCCCTCTTTTCCGTAGGCCGGCATCGCCGCGATGGCATCCACCGCCTCGCCGATCAGCGCCGGGCCCCGGTAGATGAACCCCGAATAGAGCTGGACCAGGCTCGCGCCGGCGGCGATCTTCTCCGCCGCATGGGCGCCCTCGGTGATGCCCCCCACCGCGATGATCGGCAGGCGGCCGGCCAGCTCACCGGCCAGCACCCGGACCGTATGGGTGCTCTTCTCCCGCACCGGCGCGCCGGACAGTCCGCCCGTCTCGTCCGCGTGCAGCAAGCCTTCGACCCCATCCCGCCCAAGGGTGGTATTGGTGGCGATCACGCCATCCATGCCGGCCTCCAGCAGGGCCCGCGCCACTTCCACGGTTTCCTCGTCGCTCATGTCCGGCGCGATCTTGATGGCCATCGGCACGTGCCGCCCGTAGCGCTGGGCGAGGTGCCGCTGGCGCTGGTGCAGCGCGTCCAGCAGGCGCTTGAGGGAATCGCCGAATTGCAGGTTGCGCAGGCCCGGGGTATTGGGCGAGCTGACGTTGACCGTGACGTAGCTGGCCAGGTCGTAGACCTTGTCCAGGCAGATCAGGTAATCCTCCACCGCCCGCTCCACCGGCGTGTCGACGTTCTTGCCGATGTTGATGCCCAGCACGCCCCGGTAGCGGGCCGCGCGAACCCGTTCGAGCAGATGGTCGACGCCCTGGTTATTGAAGCCCATGCGGTTGACGATGGCCTGGGCCTGGGGCAGGCGGAACAGCCGGGGCTTAGGGTTGCCGGGCTGGGGACGGGGCGTCACGGTGCCGATTTCGATGAAGCCGAAGCCCAGGTCGGCGAAGCCGTCGATGGCGTCGCCGTTCTTGTCTAGGCCGGCCGCCAGGCCAACCGGGTTGGCGAACTCCAGGCCCATCGCTTTCACCGGCAGGGACGGCCGTCGTCCGAACAAGCGGTTCAACCCCAGGCGTCCGCCGGCGCCGATCAGGTCGATCGCCAGCTCATGGGAAGTTTCCGGCGAGAGTTTGAACAGCAGGTCGCGGGCCAGGTTGTACATGGGCGGTAGGTTCGGGCGGCGGGAAGGACGGCGATTATAGCCAGGCCACCGGGCCTCAAGCGAGGCGCCGCAACGCCAACAACTCGCCCGCGGGGCTGAAATCCATCACGAAGGCGCCCTGCACCCCGTGGTGGGTCAGGAAGGGGCGCAGGTGATGGGCGGGCAGGCTGACCCGGCGGCCGTCGCGGCTGCGCAGCATGATCCGATTCGCATGTCCCTGATAAACAGCACGCAACTGATCGTCGGATAAGGCAATATCGAGAATCAGGCTTGGCATGGAGACCGATCTCAGGATGGATAAAGCGATGACGTCGCCACGACGCGCGCGCGCGGCCCTCGACATTCCGACCGCGGGAGCGCCGGGAGGTGCGCCCCGGTCCCGCATCGCCCTCCGCGACGGGCAGCGCCCATGACACCGCCGTCGGCGAGCCTGTCGGAGCGACTGACCGCCCTCGCCCAGCGGCTGGGTCTGAGCGGCCGGGCCGCGCGCCATATCCTGGAGCGGGCCAGCCAGCTGCGCCTGCCTTTCGAGCCCCTCGCGCAGCCGCCGGAGAGCATCTGGTGGGAAGACGGTCAGCCGCTGCACCGGCTGGCCGACCTGCCTCGCGACGCCCTGTCCGGCCCGGTGCAGGACGACAAGCAGGCCGCCCGGAGCGCGCTGCTCGGGCTGGTCCGGTGCCAGACGCGGGCCCTGCCCAGCCTCGACCTGCGGGAGGTGGATGGCCTGCCGGGCTTCGACCCGCGTCTTCCCTGCGCCCGCCTCGAGGATTTCGTCGCCGCGCTACCTCAGCGCCGGGTGCGCATCATCGGCTACAAGGACTACCTCAAGGCGCTGGCCCTCGCCCTGCCTCGCCTCGGCGAGGGCCAGCCGGTCGGCCTGCGGCGGGCCGACTGGCGCGGTTCGCGCCTGTTCTGGGCGGGCGAGCAACCCGGCGAGGCCTTCGCCAGCGCCATCGCCTATGCGCGCTTTCGCGACCTGACCCTGCTGGCGCCCGCCGAACTCACCGAGTACGCCGTGGACCCCGAGGCGCTGGAGCGCCTGGACGCGCGTTACCACGTCCTGGAGATGCCCAGCCGGACCTGGGTCGACGGGGACTTCATGGGTCTGTTGGTGGAAACCGCCATCCCCTATGCGCGGCTGTCCCTGTCGCGCCGGGCGGGCGCGCCGGAATGGCTGTTGCTGCCCAAGGGAGACCCCGACGCCACCGCCCTGGGCGCCGGGCTGCGCGTGGCCGGCGCCCCCGACGTGGTGACCTACCTGCGCGGGCTGGCGACGCCCCGGTCACGGGGGTAGCGGGACGCCAGGAACGCCTGGAGCAATGTCTCGCGCAAGGTGTCCTCGCTGAAGGGCTTGGCCACGACCGAGGTTTCCCCCGCATTCAACTGACCGAACTCGGCGTACCCGGTGATGAACACCACCGGCAGGCCCGGCCATCGCTCCCGGGCGGTCCTGGCCAGCTCGGCGCCGTTCATGCCGGGCATGGCGAAATCCGCCAGCAGCAGGTCGACCGGCCGCTCCGCCAGCACCGTCAGCGCCGCCGCGCCACTGTTCACGGCCAGCACCTGATAGCCGAAGCGCTCCAGCAGCGCGGCGGTCACCTCGCGCACCCGGTCGTCGTCGTCCACCAGCAGGATGGTCCGCGCCGGGCCGTCGAGGGCGGCGCTGGCATCGGCGGTCGGCGCGGCCGCCAAGGCGACCGGCTGGGCCTTCACCCGAGGCAGGTAGACCTTCACCGTGGTGCCGCGTCCCAGTTGTGTCTCGATACCGACCCCGCCGCCGGACTGCTTGGCGAAGCCGAACACCTGGGGCAGCCCGAGGCCCGAGCCCTTGCCCACGTCCTTGGTGGTGAAGAACGGCTCGAAAGCCTTCGCCAGCACCTCGTCGCTCATGCCCGATCCCGTATCCTCCACCTTCAGCACCACATACTCGCCCGGTTCGGGATCCTCGGGGCGCGACGGCGCGCGGGTGACGGTTTCGTTGGCGGTGCCCAGGCGCAGGGTGCCGCCCACCGGCATCGCGTCACGGCCGTTGATCGCCAGGTTGAGCAAAATCAGTTCGATCTGGGTGGGGTCGACCAGGGCCCGCCAGAGCCCCGGTTGCATGTCGGTCTCGATCAACACGCTGCCGCCCAGGGTGCTTTCCAGCAGGTCGAGGGTGTCGAGCAGGGTTTCGTTGAGGTCCACCGCTTCGGGGACCAGTCGCTGTCGCCGGGAGAACGCCAGCAACTGGTTGGTCAGCCGAGCCCCTCGCTCGCCCGCCTCCTTGATGTTGTGCAGGCGCTGCAACAGCTTCTCCGGCTCCACGCCTTTCTCCAAGTCGCGGGTGAGGAAGCTGGCGCTGGCCAGGATCACGGTCAGCAGGTTGTTGAAGTCGTGGGCGACCCCGGCGGTGAGCTGGCCCACCGCCTCCAGCCGTTGCATCTGCTGCAGGGTCGCCTCCACCCGCTCACGCTCGCCGATCTGTTCGCGCAACTTGCGGTTGGCGCTGGCCAGCTCCTCCATCGCGGCGATCTCGCCGGTGATGTCGCGGGCCGCCGCATAGATCGCGCCGTCCTCCGGTACCGCCGTCCAGGACAGCCAGCGGTAGACACCGCGGGCGTGACGCATGCGGATGTCGAAGCGCGGCGCGATGAGGCCGCGCCTGAGGCTGTCCGCCTTGGCCTTGAGCATCGGCCGGTCGTCCGGGTGGACCAAGTCCAGCAACGGCCGCCGCGACAGCTCCTCGCGCGACCAGCCCAGGGTGTATTCCCAGGCCGGGTTGAGCGCCAGGGGCATGCTGTCGAAGGCGATCACCGCCAGCATGTCCCGGGACAGCTCCCAGGTACGGTCGCGCTCGCGGGTGCGCTTCTCGACCCGCTCGCCAAGCACCGCGTTGAGCCGTTGCAGCGACTCGGTGGCCTGGCGCTGCTCGGTGATGTCCTGCAGCACGCCGAGGAAACGCACGCACACGCCGTCCTCGAAGAACGCCCGCCCCCGGGTCACCACCCAGTGGACGACACCGTCTTCCAGCAGGATGCGGTATTCCGAATGGTAGGCCTGGTCGGTTTCCACCTCGATCGCCTGGCGCACCTCGTTCTGCATGCGCGCCCGGTCGTCCGGGTGGCAGCGGGCCTCGAAGACGGCCAGGCTCACCTCGGCCTCCGGCGACAGGCCGAACATGGCCTTGCAGCGAGCGTCCCAGTGCAGCGTGTCGGTGAGCGGCTCGTATTCCCACATTCCCAGCCGGGCCGCTTCTACCGCCAGGTAGGCATGCTCCCGGATGCTCAGCAGGGCGTCTTGCGTGGCCTCGGGCGACGGGCGCTCGCCGGTTCGCGCGAGGACGCGCTCCACGGCCGCCGCCAAGGCCACGGGGTCGTCCTTGAGCACGTAGTCGGCGGCGCCCCGACGCATCCGGTCCACCACCCGGGCCTCGCCGCCCAGGCGGCTGAGGACGATGAACGGAACGGAGGGCGCGTGACGGACCACTCGCTCCAGGGCACCGACGCCCTCCGGAGCGGGCAGGCCGGATTCGCCGAGGACGAGGTCGAAGCGTGGGCGCTCCAGGGCGGCGGCAAGTTGGGCGTCGTCCGCGACACGGACTGACTCCACCCGGTAGCCGAGGCGCTCCAAGGCGTCGTGGGCCTGTCGGGCCGCGTGGGGGTCGGGCTCGATGTGCAGCAGCGTGATCGTTCTGGGCGCAGGCATGGATTTCCCGATACAGGCACTGGAGCCGCTCGCGAGGCGCGTCGCCACCGGACAAGGTCCGCGGGCGCGGCGTCGAGTCGCGCTCCAGCGAATCGAATAGCCGAGCCCGGATTCAACCATGCGAGGCCGGTGCTGGAAAGTCTCGGGGCGCGGGAATGAAGCGGAACGCGTGGCGCTTCACGCGGATGGAAACGAAAAACCCCGCCGAAGCGGGGTTTTCCGATCTCACCGGGCCATCAGAGGGCGCCGGCGCCTCGCTGGCTGCTCCGCGCCAGGTCCATCAGCTCGCGGTTCGCCACGGCATACATGGCGTAGTCGCTGCCGCCGGCGGCGCGCAGCTCCGCCAGCATCAGGCGCCAGCGCTCCACCAGGGGGCGATGCTCTTCCAGCCACAGCGCCACTCGCTCCTCGATGTCCTCCGGCGCCTCGGTCATTTGCAGCACCGAGACGGTGATGGCGCGCTGCTGCCAGTCCAGGTCGTCGCGGAAGGCTTCCCGCGCCAGGGTCTGCCAGGTGCTGTCCACCGAGAGGTTGGTGATCTGCTGCAGGTACCAGGACAAGTCCAGGGCGCCGCCGATGGAGAAGTACGCCTCGGCGACCCGCGCGGTGTCCTGGCCGGTGAGGTCGGACGCCTCGATGATCGGCAGCAGGGTGTACAGATGGCTGGTACCGGCCACCACCCGCGCCAGGTCCTCGGGCGCCCCGGCTTCCACGTAGGACTGGTAGCGCGCCAGCCACTGCTCGCGGGCCGGGCCTTCCAGCAGCTCGTCGAGGCGTCCCGCCAGCTCCGCCACCCGGGGCGCGAAGTGGGCGACGTCGCGGGCGGCGTCCAGCTCGTTACGGCGGCTGCGCAGGAACCAGCGGGTGGCGCGGCGCACCAGGCGCATCAGCTCGTCCATCAAGGTCAGTTGCAGCTCCGCCGGCACCTGATAGTCCAGCGCCTCGATGCGCTTCCACCAGCGCGGCAGGTTGAACACGTCGCGCACGATGACGTAGGCGCCGGCCACGTGGGCCGCGCTCATGCCGGTGGACTCCTTGAGCCGCTGCACGAAGGTGATCCCCATGTGGTTGACCAGGTCGTTGGCGATCTGCGTGCTGACGATCTCCCGCTTCAGACGATGACGGCGCATCGCGTCGCCGAATTTCTCCGCCAGCAACGCCGGGAACGCCGTCTCCATTTCCCGGGCGAGGTATTCGTCGTCCGGTACCTGGGACTTGAGCAGGGCTTCCTTGAGGTCGATCTTGCTGTAGGAGATCAATACCGACAGCTCCGGCCGGGTCAGGCCCAGGCCGTTGGAGGCGCGTTCGTTGAGTTCCTCGTCGCTGGGCAGGAACTCCAGGGCGCGGTCCAGCTTGCCGGCGCCTTCCAGGGCGGCGATCAGGCGTTTGTACTCGCCGACCCGCTCCCGCGCGCGGTGCTGCGCCAGGGACAGGGCCTGGGTCTGCTTGTAGTTGTTGCCCAGCACCAGTTCGGACACCGCGTCGGTCATTTCCGCCAGCAGCGCATTGCGCTGCTTGCCGGTCATGTCGCCGGCCGCGACGATCTCGTTGAGCAGGATCTTGATGTTGACCTCGTGGTCGGAGCAGTCCACGCCCCCGGCGTTGTCGATGAAGTCGGTATTGCTGGCGCCGCCGTTGAGGCCGTATTCCACCCGGCCCAGTTGGGTCATGCCCAGGTTACCGCCCTCGCCCACCACCTTGGCCCGCAGCTCGCGGCCGTCCACCCGCAGCGCATCGTTGGCCTTGTCGCCCACGTCGGCGTGGCTCTCCTGGCTGGACTTGACGTAGGTGCCGATGCCGCCGTTCCAGATCAGGTCCACCGGCGCCTTGAGCAGCGCGTTGATCAGTTCGGTGGGGGTCAGCTTGTCGGCCTGGATGTCGAAGCGCGCCTTCATCTCCGGGGTGAGGGTGATGCTTTTGGCGCTGCGCAGGAAGATGCCGCCGCCGGCGGAGATCAGCGAGGTGTCGTAGTCGGCCCAACTGGAGCGCGGCAGGTCGAACAGGCGCTTGCGCTCGGCGAAGCTCTTCGCCGGCTCGGGGTTCGGGTCGATGAAGATGTGCTGGTGGTTGAAGGCCGCCACCAGTTGCAGGGTCTCCGACAGCAAGAGGCCGTTGCCGAATACGTCGCCGGCCATGTCGCCGATGCCGATGACGGTGATGCGGTCCTTCTGCACGTCGATCCCGCGCTCGCGGAAGTGTCGTTGCACCGACACCCAGCCACCCTTGGCGGTGATGCCCATGCCCTTGTGGTCGTAGCCGGCCGAGCCGCCGGAGGCGAAGGCGTCGCCCAGCCAGAAGCCGTACTCGTTGGCGATCCCGTTGGCGATGTCGGAGAAGGTCGCGGTGCCCTTGTCCGCCGCCACCACCAGGTAGGGGTCGTCCTCATCGTGGCGCACCACATTGCTGGGGGGCACCACTTCGCCGTCCTTGAGGTTATCCGTGATGTCCAGCAGGCCGGAGATGAAGATGCGGTAGCAGGCGATGGCCTCGGCCTGGATCTCGTCGCGGCTGCCGCCGACCGGCAGGCGACGCGGGATGAAGCCGCCCTTGGCGCCCATCGGCACGATCACCGCGTTCTTCACCTGCTGCGCCTTCACCAGGCCCAGCACCTCGGTGCGGAAGTCCTCCTCGCGGTCCGACCAGCGCAAGCCGCCCCGGGCGACGTTGCCGAAGCGCAGGTGCACGCCCTCGACCCGTGGCGAGTAAACGAAGATCTCGAACTTCGGCACCGGCTTGGGCAGCTCGGGGATGGCCTTGGGATTGAACTTGAAGCTGAAGTAGCCACGGGCCTGGCCGTTGGCGTCCGGCTGGTAGAAGTTGGTGCGCAGGGTCGCCTTGATCAGGTCGAGGTAGCGCCGCAGGATGCGGTCCTCGTTGAGCACCGCGACGTTGTCCAGGGCGGCGAGGATCGCCTGTTCCAGACGCTGCTGCTTGTCGTCCAGGTCGTCGGCGGCGAGCTTGCGCGCCAGGTAGAAGCGGGTCTTGAACAGCCGCACCAGCTCGCGGGCGATGTCGGCGTGGTTGAGCAGGGCGCTGGCGATGTAGCCCAGGTCGAAGCCCAGGCGAATCTGCTTGAGGTAGCGGGCATAGGCGCGCAGCAGCGCGACGTCGCGCCACGGCAACCCGGCGGTCAGCACCAGGCGGTTGAAGGCATCGTTCTCGGCGGCGCCCTGGACGATTTGCACGAAGGCATCCTGCAGGGTGTCGTTGAGCTGCTGGATGTCCACGTCCAGGCCCTCGGGCCAGGAGAAGGCGAAGTCGTGGATCCAGAATTCACGGCCGTTGCGGTGATACAGGCGATAGGGGAACTCGCCGAGCACCCGCAGACCGAGGTTCTCCAGGATCGGCAGCACATCGGACAGCGCCAACGGGGTGTCGGCGTGGTAGAGCTTGCAGTGCAACTGGCGCTGCTCGCCCTGGGCCAGGGGCTGGTAGAAGCTCATCACCAGTGGCCGCTCGTCGCTCAGGCTCAGCAGGTGCTGCAGGTCCACCACCGCCGAATGGGGGGCGAAGCGCTCGCGGTAGCCGGCCGGGAAGTTCTTCGGGAAATCCGCCAGCACGCGGGTGCCCTGGGCCTCGCCGAAGCTTTCCACCACCAGACCGGCGAAGTCGTCCTTCCAGGACCGGCAGGCCTGGACCACTTCGCTTTCCAGTTGTTGCGGGTCGATGTTGAGCTTGGTCTTCGGATCGACCCGCAGGATGAACTGCACCCGCGCCAGCACCGACTCGGAGAAGTAGGTCCAGAACTCGCAGTCGGTGGCTTGCAGGCGATCCACCAGTACTTGCTGGATGCGCAGGCGGCTCTCGGTGGAATACACGTCCCTGGGCACGTAGGCCAGGGCGTAGACGAAGCGGCCATAGGGGTCGAAGCGCAGGAACAGGCGCACCTTGTTGCGCTCCTGGATCTGCACGATGGACATGGCGGTGCTGAACAGCTCCTCCACCGGGGTCTGGAACAGGTCGTCGCGGGGCAGAACCTCCAGCACTTTGACCAGTTCCTTGCCCAGGTGCCCCTGGGAATCGAACCCGGCGCGGCGGGTGACTTCCGCCACCTTGCGACGGATATAGGGGATCGCCCGCACGCTCTCGCTGTAGACGGTGGAGGTGTAGAGGCCGAGGAAGCGGCATTCCTTGACCACCCGGCCGTTGCCGTCCAGCTCGCGGATGGAGACGAAGTCGGGATACGCCGGGCGGTGCACGCGGCTCGGCTGGGCGGCCTTGGCGAAGGACAGCAACACCGGCTCGCGCAGGTATTTCACCGCGTAGGACTCGACGTGCAGGTCTTCGTCGCTCAAGCCACTGCGCAGTTGCTTGGACAGCCCCAGCAGGGAGTTCGGATCGTAGACCAGGCGGCCGCCGTCGGCGTCGTCCGCCAGGGTGAACTCCTCGTAGCCGAGGAAGGTGAAGTGGTTGTCCAGCAGCCATTCGAGGAACACACGGATTTCCGCGCGCTCGGCGGCCTCGACCTGCAGCTTGGCCTTGTCCAGCCAGGCCAGCAGTTCGCGGGCCTTGGCCTTCATCGGCTGGAAGTCGGCGACGGTCAGGCGGACCTCGCCGAGCACGTCCAGCACCGCCCGCTCCAGGGTGCGCATGTCGGCGGCGCTGGCGCAGCGGTCGATCTCCAGGAACATCAGCGACTCTTGGCTGATGCCTTCGCCCTGGGTGCCCTTGGGCAGGACCTCCTGGAGCAGGCCCTTGGCATCGCGGCGCACGCTGAGCACGCTGTTCTGCAGGGTATGGATGCTATAGCCGTGGCGGTTCAGCTCCACGCGCACGGAATCGACCAGGAACGGAATGTCAGGGTGCAGGACCTCCACCACGGTGTGGGTGGATTGCCAGCCATGTTTTTCGTAATCCGGGTTGAAGACCCGTACTTCCGGCGAGGCGTGTTCGAAGCGCTCCAACAGGCGCCAGGACGAGAGCGTGGAGCCGACCAGGTCGGACAATCGGCGCTGGGTCAGTTCCTCGAGGGCGATGATGCCGAAGAATTGTTCGGCGAACAGGCTCACTTGTGGCAGTGCCTGCTCGCTGACGTGCTGTGCCAGCGCCGCTTGCAGTTGGTGCTGGAAGTCGGCTTTGCTGGCCGCAGTAAAGAACGCCATGGGTATGCTCCGCTTGGGCTGTTGTCGGAAGCGCGTGCGCTTGTGGTGAAGGACTCTGGATCGGGGCCGCGGTTCATCTTGCGGAAAATCTGCGACCGGCACGGCACGAGGGCAGACCGCCCGGTCACCGCGAAGCTTAACGAGGGTCCCGGCCGCCGTGCTTACCACGCCGCGACATATTCTTTCACCCCTCGCGAAGGCGCCGTCAGGCGGATGCCTCCGCCCGCGCCATCCGCTCGGCGCCTACCTCCCTGGCGTAGTCGGCCACCACCGAGCGGGCGATTTCCACGACCCGCTCCACCAGCTCCAGGCCGACCCCGGTGCGCCAGGAAGCCACCGCCTCCAGGGGCGGCAGGCCGCTGTCCAGGGCCAGCTCGACCAGTTCGCCGGCGGCGAGGGAGCGCGCCACCAGCGCCGGGGGCAGCGCGCCGACGCCGAAGCCATCCTGCACCAGCCGGGTGATCGCCGAGACGGAATTCACGCAGTTCACCCGGGGCGCCGCGATGCCGTGGGCGTGCAGCAGGTTGAGCACGTCCTGGTGGGGCCGCGATTGCTTGGAAAAGGTGATGATGCGCTCCCCCGCCAGGTCTTCCAGGGAGGCGTAGTCGCGGTCGTAGGAAGACCCCCGGGCGGCGATCCAACGCATCGGGTAAGACGCCAGGGGCAGGTTGCGAACCGTCTCGTGACGGATCAGGTCGGTCTGGAACACCACGTCCAGGTAGCCCTTGCGCAGCAGGTCGCACAGGTTGTGGGCGGTGTCGGCGGTCAGCTCGATCTCCACCGCCGGGTACCGCTCCATCAGCCGCGCCACCAGCGGGCTCAGCCAGGTGTGGATCACCGTGTCCATGGCGCCGACCCGCAGGTAGCCCTGTTGCAGGCGCGCATCGTCTTCCAGGGATTGGCGCAGCGCCCGCTGTACGTCGAGCATCCGCTCGGCGTAGTCCAGCACCTTGAGCCCGGCCGGGGTCAGCGACACCCCACGGCTGTCGCGGATGAACAGGCGCACGCCGAGCTCGCCTTCCAGCGCGGCGATGCGACTGGATACGGAGGCCTGGGTGGTGAAGAGCTTCTCCGCCGTCAGGCGAAAGCTCTTCAGCCGCGCGACCCAGACGAAGGTTTCGAGGAATCTGAGGTTCATCGACGCTCTCCGGCAGCGACGCGAACGAGCGCGCCGACGGCATTGTGACCCGAAACCGGGGGGCGCCGGATCAGAATTTCTTATCCCGCCCGGCCGGCTTTTTCCGTTGGACGGTCGTCCCCCGTCGGCTGAAAGATGCCGGGAACGACCCGACACCGCGCGCCGTCGCCGGCCCGTTCGCCCCCTCGGGGGATCGGCGTATTCTCGACGGCACCCCTGCCGTGGCGGAGGACGCGTCGAGCGCCCCGCCCCTTCACGAGGATGTTTCCGTGACCGTTCCGCTGCTCAACTGCGACATCGGCGAAAGCTTCGGCGCCTGGACCATGGGCCTGGACGCCGAGGTGATGCCCTTCATCGACTGCGCCAACGTCGCCTGCGGCTTCCATGCCTCGGACCCCGGCACCATGCGCCGGACCGTGGTCCTGGCGGCACGCCACGGCGTACGCATCGGCGCCCATCCCGCCTACCCCGACCTGGTGGGCTTCGGCCGTCGCTCCATGGTCTGTACGCCCCAGGAAGTGGAAGACTTGCTGCTCTACCAGATCGGCGCCCTGGACGGCATCTGCCGGGCGGAAGGCGCGCGGGTCGGCTACGTCAAGCCCCATGGCGCCCTGTACAACGACATGATGCGCGATCCGGCGACCCTGCGCGCGGTGATGACGGCGGTGGCCCGCTACGAGGCCGGCCTGCCGCTGATGCTCATGAGCACCCGGGACAACGGCCCGGTCCGAGCCCTGGCCACCGAGTACGGTTTGCCGCTGCTGTTCGAGGTGTTCGCCGACCGTGGCTACGACGGCGACGGCTTCCTCCTGCCCCGTGGCCAGCCCGGCGCGGTCCACCACGATAGCGACGCGGTGGTCGCCCAGGCCCTGGCCTTCGCCCGCCACGAGCCGCTGCGGGCCGCCGATGGCAGCGCGCTGCGCCTGGACAGCGACACCCTCTGCGTGCACGGCGACAACGCCGCCTCGGTGGCGGCGGTGAAGCGTATCCGCGAGGCTTTGCAGGGCGAGGCGCGACCTGGCGGGGGCCTTCCTGCCGGGGACCTTCCTGCCGGGGGCCTTCCCGGCGGGGCCTTACCTGGCGGAGCCCGGCCATGACCCCACGCATCGAGGTGGTGGCCATGGACGCGCTGATGCTGCGCCTGTTCGACCGCATCGAGGAAGGCAACCTGCCCTGGCTGCTGGCCGCCCAGACGCGCATCGCCGAGGCCTTCGGCGATGCCCTGCTGGACCTGGTGCCTTCCTACACCACCCTCATGCTGCACTACGACGTGACCCGCCTGGATCTGGCCGAGGCACGCCGTCGCCTGGCCGGCGCCCTGGCCGATCTGAGCGTACCGGAAGACGGCGGCGGCGCCTGCCATACCCTGCCGGTCTGGTACGACCCGCGGGTCGGGCCCGAACTGGGCCGCCTGGCCGAGCGCGGCGGGATGGAGCCCGAGGACGTGGTCCGCCTGCACAGCGAACGGGAATACCGGGTGTTCGCCCTGGGCTTCGCCCCCGGCTTCGCCTTCATGGGCCTGGTGGACCCGCGCCTGGCCGCGCCGCGACTGGACACCCCGCGCGCCCGGGTGGCGGCCGGCAGCGTCGGCATCGCCGAGCGCCAGACCGCCGCTTATCCCCTGGCGTCGCCGGGGGGGTGGAACCTCATCGGCCGCACCCCGGCGCGACTGTTCGACCGCGAGCGTGAGGGCTACAGCCTGCTACGCCCCGGCGACCGGGTGCGCTTCGAGGCGATCGACCACCCCACCTTCCTGCGCCTGGGGGGCGACGACGCCCCGCTGGTGCCCACCGAGGGCTGCGCGCCATGACCGGCCTGATGGTGGAGCGCAGCACCCCGCTGTGCCAGGTGCAGGACGCGGGCCGCTTCGGCGTGCGCCATCTGGGCGTGACCCAGGGTGGCGCCCTCGACTGGGTGTCCATGTACTGGGCCAACTGGCTGCTGGGCAATCCCCTGGCCGCGCCGGTGGTGGAAATCACCCTGGGCGGCTTGCGCCTGATCTGCCAGCGGGACGCCCGCCTGGCCCTGGCCGGCGCCGATCTGCAAGCCACTCTGGACGGCGAGCCGCTGTCGCCCTGGCGCGCCTTCGCGATGCGCGCCGGCCAGATATTGGCGTTCGCCGGTCCGCGCCTGGGCGCCCGCGCCTACCTGGCGGCGCCCGGTGGCTTCGTCGCGCCGCCGGTGCTGGGGAGCTGCGCCACGGTGGCCCGCGAGGGCCTGGGCGGTCTGGCGGGCGACGGCGGGCCGTTGCGGCCGGGCGACGGGCTGGACTGGCGGGGCGTCGCCATGACCGGCCGGGAGATTCCCGCCGGCGCCCTGCCCGACTTCACCGCCCCGGCTCGGCTGGACCTGGTGGTGGGCGCGCAGATCGGCCAGTTCGACGGGCAAAGCCTGTTCGACGCCTTCAACCGCGACTGGACCCTGGATACCCGGGGCGACCGCATGGGGGTGCGCCTGCTGGGGCCGCTCCTGCGCTACCGGGGCGAGGGCCTGGTCTCCGAGGGTATCCCACCGGGGGCCGTGCAGGTGCCGCCCGACGGCCAGCCCTTCGTGCTGCTCAACGACCGCCAGACCATTGGCGGCTACCCGCGTCTGGGCGCCCTCGCCCCCCGGGCCCAGGCGCGTCTGGCCCAATGCCTGCCGGGGGAAACGCTGCGCCTGCGGCCCCGGGACGCCGACGGCGCCCAGCGCGATCACCGACGCGACCTGGCGCGCTGGCGGACCGCCTGAGCCTCGCCGTCCGGGCCCCGGAAACGCCCGGCGGACGCCCCCGCTTGGGCGGCGACCGGCCGATGCATTAAAGTGTGGGCCCTCGACGGGGGCGTATCCTGCGCCCCACTTTTGCGGAACCTCCCGATGGAACACCGTGAAGCGCTGGTCGCGCTGCGCCATTACCTGTCCAGCCAGATCCTCGGCCAGGAAAAACTCCTCGAACGGTTGCTGATCGCCCTGCTCGCCGACGGCCATCTACTGGTGGAAGGCGCGCCGGGCCTGGCCAAGACCAAGGCGATCAAGGACCTCGCCGAGGGCCTCGAAGCGGAATTCCACCGTATCCAGTTCACCCCCGACCTGCTGCCCGCCGACATCACCGGCACCGAGATCTACCGCCCGGAGACCGGCAGCTTCGTGTTCCAGCAGGGGCCGATCTTCCACAACCTGGTGCTGGCCGACGAAATCAACCGGGCCCCGGCCAAGGTGCAGTCGGCTCTGCTGGAGGCCATGGCCGAGCGCCAGGTGAGCGTCGGGCGCAGCACCTACGACCTGTCGCCGCTGTTCCTGGTGATGGCCACCCAGAACCCCATCGAGCAGGAAGGCACCTACCCCCTGCCGGAAGCCCAGCTCGACCGCTTCCTGATGCACGTGAAGATCGGCTTCCCCGACGCCGGGGTGGAACGCAAGATCCTCCAGCAGGCCCGGGGCGAGGCGCTCAACGGCGAGACCCAGCCGGAGAAACGCGTCAGCCAGCAGGCGATCTTCGCCGCCCGCAAGGAAATCCTCGGCCTGTACATGGCCGACGCGGTGGAGGAATACCTGGTGCAGTTGATCATGGCCACCCGCACCCCGGCGAAGTTCGACGGGGAAATGGCCGAGTGGATCGCCTATGGCTCCAGCCCGCGCGGCTCCATCGCCCTGGACCGTTGCGCCCGTGCCCACGCCTGGCTCGCCGGGCGCGACTTCGTCAGCCCCGAAGACATCCAGGCGGTGCTGTTCGACGTGCTGCGCCACCGCATCATCCTGTCGTTCGAGGCGGAAGCCGCCGGTATCGACCAGGACCGGGTGATCCAGCGCATCCTCGACGTGGTGGCCGTGGCGTGATCGCCCGGCCCACCGCCGGAACGCCGCCGGCCAGCGGGGTCGACGCCGCTCCCGGGGCCTCCGGCGTAGCGACGCCCGGCGTGGCGACGCCCGGCGTGGCGACGCTCGGCGTGACGACGCTCGGCGTGCATGCCAGCCTCGCCGAACTCATCGACATCCGCCACCGGGCGCGGGAAGTCCAGTTGTTTTCCTCCCCGTCGCGGCGCAGTCCGCTGATCGGCGTGCACCATTCGCGCCTGCGCGGGCGCGGCGTGGACTTCGACCAAGTGCGGGTCTACCAGGCCGGCGACGACGTGCGCACCATCGATTGGCGGGTCACCGCGCGCTCCCAAGAGCCCCACACCAAGCTGTTCCACGAGGAGCGGGAACGGCCGGTGTTCATCCTGGTGGAGCAGAGCCGCCGGCTGTTCTTCGGCAGCGGCCAGGCCTTCAAGTCGGTGGTCGCCGCCCGGGCGGCGAGCCTGTTCGGCTGGGCGGCCCTGGGCCACAACGACCGCATCGGCGGGCTGGTGTTCGGCGACGCCGAGCATTACGAAATCAAGCCCCGGCGGAGCAAGCAGAGCCTGCTGCAACTGCTCGGCCGACTGGCACGGGTCAACGGTGACCTGCACCAGGAGCGCGCGCCCGACCGCGACGGCTTCGGCCTGGCCCTGCGGCGCGCCCGCGAGGTGCTGCGCCCCGGCAGCCTGGCGGTGGTGCTCTGCGACGAGCGCGCGCTGTCCGACACCGCGGAGCAGCAACTGGGCCTGCTGGCGCGGCACACCGACCTGATCCTGTTGCCCCTGTCCGACCCCCTGGATCGCGCCCTGCCCGCCGCCGGGCTGCTGCGCTTCGCCGATGCCGGCGCCCAGTTGGAGCTGGACACCCACGACGGCGAACTGCGCCTGGCCTACCAGCGTCAGGCCGAGGCGCGTCTCGCCCGCTGGCAGCGCCTGTCGCAAAAGCTCGGGGTGCTGTTGATGCCCCTGGGCACCGAGCGCGACGTGGTGGATCAACTACGCGAACACCTGCAACAGCGAGGCGGGCGATGAACCCGCTGGATCGCCTGGCGCCGCCCATCGCCCCGCCGCCGGTAGCCTGGTGGCCGCCGGCGCCCGGCTGGTGGCTACTGGCGCTGCTGCTGCCCCTGGCGCTCTGGGGCTTGTGGCGCCTGGGCCGGCGCCTGCCGCGTCGGCGCCGCCCGGCGAGCGACGCCGCGCCGGTGCTCGACCCGCTGCGCCAGGCGGCGCTGGACGAACTGGCGCGACTGCGCAAGCCCTACGACATCCCCGCCCAGCACTGGCTGCAACAGCTCAACGGCCTGCTCAAGCGCCTCTGCCGGGCCCATTACCCCGACGAAGCGAGCCATGTCCTCAGCGGCCGCGCCTGGCTGGCCTTCCTCGACAACCGCTGCCCGGCGGCCGGCCTGACCCGCTGGATGATCCTCGTGGAAGGCGCCTACCGTCCGGATTGCCGCCTCGACGACAAGGCCATCGACGGGCTCCAGCAGGCCGTGGACACCTGGATTCGCAAGCATGTTTGAATTCGCCTGGCCCTGGATCGTCCTGCTCGCCCCGCTGCCCTGGCTGCTGCGTCGGTTGCTACCGGCGGCCGACAGCGGCGAGTCCGCCCTGCGGACGCCCTTCCTCGCCGAACTGGAAACCCTGGCTGGGCGTCGCGCGCTGATGCGCCTGCCGGCCTGGCGCCAGCAACTGCGCTTCACCGTGCTCTGGGCGCTGTTGCTGGCGGCGGCGGCGCGCCCGGAGTGGGTCGGCGAACCGTTGCCGTTGCCCACCAGCGGGCGGGATCTGCTGCTGGCGGTGGACGTGTCCGGCTCCATGGAATACGCCGACATGGACCTGGATGGCCGCAAGGTCAGCCGCCTGGCCCTGGTCAAGCGACTGATGGGCGAGTTCATCGACGGCCGCCAGGGCGACCGCATCGGACTGATCCTGTTCGGCAGCCAGGCCTACCTGCAAGCCCCGCTGACCTTCGACCGGCGGACCGTGCACACCTGGCTCGACGAAGCGCTGATCGGCATCGCCGGCAAGACCACCGCCCTGGGCGACGCCATCGGCCTGGGGGTCAAGCGCCTGCGCCAGCGCCCCGCCAGCAGCCGCGTGCTGGTGCTGGTCACCGACGGCGCCAACACCGGCGGCGAAGTGGACCCGCTGACCGCCGCGCGGCTGGCCGCCGACGAAGAGGTCAAGGTCTACACCATCGGCATCGGCGCCGACCCCAATCAGGCCGGCGCCATCGGCTTCCTCGGCATGAACCCGGGCCTGGACCTGGACGAACCGACCTTGACCGCCATCGCCGAGCGCACCGGCGGCGAGTACTTCCGCGCCCGCACCGGCGAGGACCTGCGGCGCATCGAGAGTACCCTCGACCGCCTGGAGCCGGTGACCCAGGCCCCGACCCAGGCGCGGCCGGCCCGGGCCCTCTACCCCTGGCCCCTGGCCCTGGCGTTACTCCTCAGCGCGGGTTTCGCGGGCCGCCTGCTGTGGCCCCATGCCCGGCTTCCCTGGAGGCGCGCGTGATCGACCTCTGGCCCCATTGGCTGCGCCCGCTCTGGCTGCTGGCGCTGCCGCCGCTCGGCTGGCTGCTCTGGCGCCTCTGGCACCGCGAGCGGCGCAGCGGCCGCTGGCAGCACCTGCTCCCGGCCGCCTTCCAGCCCTGGCTGCTGCTGAACCAGCGCGCCCGGGGCGCGCGGTTGCCTTGGATCGCCCTGGGCCTGGCCTGGCTGCTGGCGGTCCTGGCGCTGATCGGGCCGAGCTGGCGCCAGGTCGAGCAGAGCGCCGGCAAGCGAGCCGACCCGCTGGTGGTGATGCTGGAGCTGACCCCGGCGATGCTCGCCGCCGACGCGCCTCCCTCGCGCCTCGAACAGGCCCGGCGCAAGCTGCTGGATCTGCTCCAGGCGCGTCGCGACGCCCAGACCGCCCTGGTGGTCTACGCCGGTAGCGCCCACACACTGGTACCGCTGTCCGACGACCTGATGACCGCCCGCAACCTGCTGGAGGCGCTCAAGCCCTCCATCATGCCGGTGGCCGGTCGTCGCGCCGACCTCGCCGTGGCCAAGGCGCTGGCGCTGCTGGACCAGGGTGCCCAAGGGCAAGGCCGGCTGCTGCTGATCACCTCGCGCCTGGACCGGGAGGAACGCCACGCCATCCGGGCAGCCCTGGGTTCGCGGGGCGCGCGCTTGTCGATCCTCGGCGTCGGCACGCCCCAGGGCGCGCCGGTGGCCCAGGAGAACGGCGGTTTCCTCAAGGACGAGCACGGCGCGATCCTGCTGCCCAAGCTGGATGCCAAGGGCCTCAAGCGCTTCGCCGGCACGCTCGGCGGACGCTATGCCAATGCCCGCCTGGACGACCGCGACCTGCGCGGCCTCGGCCTGCTGGACGAGACCCTCGGCCCACGCGAGGAAACCCGGACGATGCGCCTGCAAGCCTGGGTCGACCAGGGTCACTGGCTGCTGTTGCCGCTGCTGCTGCTGGCCGCCTGCGCCGGGCGCCGCGGCTGGCTGTTCTGCCTGCCGCTGCTGCTGGCGCTACCCCAGCCGAGCCAGGCTTTCGAGCTGGCCGACCTGTGGCTGCGCCCCGACCAGCAGGGCCAGCGCCTGCTGCAGGCGCAACGGCCGGCGGAGGCCGCGCAGCGCTTCGAGAACCGCCAGTGGCAGGGCCTCGCCCTGTACCAGGCGGGCGACTATGCCGGCGCCGCCGAGCGCTTCGCCAGCGAGGACAGCGCGGCGGCCCACTACAATCGCGGCAACGCCCTGGCCAGGGCCGGCCAGTTGGAGGCCGCCCTGGATGCCTACGAGAGCGCCCTGGAGCGCCAGCCCGACTTGCAGCCCGCCCAGCGGAACCGGGCCTTGGTGGAGGAAATGCTGAAGGAGCGGCAGCAACGCCCTTCCTCCCCCGACGCCGGCGAGCCGTCGCCGTCGGCGAAGCCGTCCACCGGCGCGTCGTCCCCGGGCGGCGGGACGGCCCAGGAGGGCCAAGGCGGCCAGGCCGATCCGAACGCCTCGCCCTCGGCCGGCAGCGCGTCGACATCGCCGTCTCCCGACGACGGCAAGCCGGACGCGCCGCCGCCGCAGGCGTCCACCCACCAGGCCCCGCCCAGCGCCGGGAAACGCGAGGAGACGGCCCCGCGATCCGAGACCGCCTCCGCCGAGCCGCCACCGCCCGGCCAGCCCGCCCCAGGCAACGCCTCCGCCGGCGACGGGACCTCGCCCTCCCAAGCGCCCGCCGCCATGGCGAACGCCGGCGAGGGCCGCCACGAAGCGCTGGGCGAGGAACGTCGCCAGGCCCTGGAACAATGGCTGCGGCAAATTCCCGACGACCCCGCCGAACTGCTGCGCCGCAAGTTCTGGTACGAACAGCAACGGCGCCAGGAAACCGCTCGATGATCCGCTCCCTTTGCCTTCTGCTCCTCGCCCTGCTGGCCTTCCAGGCGGGCGCCGCCACCCTTACCGCCAGCGTCGACCGGGCGCGCCTGAGCGAAGGCGAGACCGTCGAGCTGACCCTGGTCTCGGACGATGCGACGGCCTTCGGCAAGCCGGACCTGAGCCCCTTGGAGCCGCTGTTCGAGGTGCTCGACACCCGCCAGGTCAACCGCTTGACCACCCTGGACGGTACCGCCCGCGCCTCCACCCAGTGGCTGATCACCCTGAGGCCGAAGCAGACCGGCTTCGTCGTGATCCCGCCGCTGCGCCTGGGTGAAGCCGAGAGCCAGCCGCTCACCGTGCGGGTGATGCCGGCCGACACCCAGGGCGGGCAACGGCAACTGGCGCCGGTGTTCATCGATGCCAGCCTCGACCAGGAGAGCGTCTATGTGCAGGCCCAGGTGGTGCTGACCCTGCGCATCTATCATTCCGTCTCGCTGTACGACGACAGCAGCCTGACCGCCTTGCAGATGCCCGACGCCCGGGTCGAGCAACTGGGCGACCCGCGTACCTACGAGAAGGACATCAATGGGGTGCGCCACGGGGTGATCGAGCTGCGCTACGCGATCTTCCCTCAGCGCAGCGGCGACCTGACCATCCCCTCCCAGACCTTCAGCGCCACCCTGGTGGAGCGCAACACCCGCAACCCCTACCAGCCGTTCGGCTCGCGCCCGGGCAAGCTGACCCGGGTGAAGTCGCCGGACATCCCGCTGGCGGTGAAACCCAAGCCGGCCGAGTACCCCGCCGACGCCCCCTGGCTGCCGGCCCGCGCCCTCAGCCTGAGCGAAAGTTGGAACCCCGAGCCGGGCGCCACGGTGAAGGCCGGCGACTCCCTGACTCGTAGCCTGCTGCTCAAGGTGGACGGGCTGTCCGGGGCGCAGTTGCCGCCACTGCCCGCCGACGAGCCCGACGGCCTGCGCCGCTACCCGGACCAGCCGCAACTGGCCAGCCAGGCGGGCGAACGAGGCATCGCCGGCAGCCGCGAGGAGCGGGTCGCCTTGGTGCCGACCCAGGCCGGGGACGTGGCCGTCCCGGCCTTGAACCTGGTCTGGTGGAATACCGCCGAGGATCGCCTGGAACACGCGCGCCTGCCGGGGCGCACCCTGCACGTCGCCGGCAACCCGAGCCTGGAGCCGGAAGCTCCCCTGGCGGCGCCCTTGGTGGAGGCGCCGTCCGCCCGCCCCCTGTGGCCCTGGCAGGCGGCCACGGCGCTGCTGGCCTGCACCACCCTGCTGGGCTTCGGCCTGTGGTGGCGCGCTCGTCGCCAACCGGCGATCCTGCCGACCGTGCAGAGCGGTCCCAGCCCGCGCACCCTGTTGGACGACCTGCGCCGCGCTTGTCAGGCCAACGATCCCCAGGCGACCCGCCAGGCGCTGGACGCCTGGGCGCGGCAGCAGCCGGAGACCCTCGCCGCCATGGCGGCCCGCTTCGCGCCCCTCTCGGAAAGCCTCGATGGCCTGAACGGCGCGCTCTACAGCGAGGCCGGCCAGCACTGGCAGGGCGAGGCCTTGTTCAAGGCCATTCGCGCCCTGCCGCCCGCCGAAGCGAAGGGCGACGGCGCCGCCGAAGCCAGCCCGCTGCCGCCCTTGTACCCGCGCTGATCAGAAGGTCCGCTCGGCGGCCACGGATCGGGCGAAGCGGGACGGCGCGGGGTGGGGTTGGGAAGAGCTTCGCCCTCGAACGAGCTGTCGCGAGGTTCCTCATCGCGCCCCGAGCCGGGGCGATCAGGCTCGAAGCGCCCGTTGAAAGCGAACCCCGGGGGGCTGCGGATATCGCGGGGCCGCCGGGCGTCGCGGCAGCGTCGCGAAACCGTCCTTCGATCAGTCCCCGGGTCGACGGGTTGGGGCGGACCCGACGGACAGCGATCCCCGGCTCGCCCACCAAGGCATTCCGCTATGCCGACGCGACGGGGCGGTGCCCTCTGGCATCGCCCCGCCTTGCCGCCCTCAGTGCGCCAGCAGCGAACCGCCCACCCGGCCGGCGAGGCGCTCGGGGCGGATCAGGAAGCGCGCCAGGGCCGGCAGCAGCCAGAGCGCGCCGAACATGTTCCACAGCAGCATGAAGGTCAGCATCAGGCCCATGTCGGCCTGGAACTTGATCGCCGAGAACATCCAAGTCGCGACCCCGATGGCCAGGCACAGCCCGGTGAACAGCACCGCCTTACCGGTGGACTTGAGGGTTTCGTAGTACGCCTCCTGCAACGGCAGGCCGGCCCGCAGGAAGCTCTCCAAGCGGCTGTAGATGTAGATGCCGTAGTCCACCCCAATGCCCACGCCCAGGGCGATCACCGGCAGGGTCGCCACCTTCACGCCGATGCCCAGCGCGGCCATCAGGGCGTTGCCCAGCACGGAGGTGAGGATCAGCGGCAGGATGATGCACAGCGTCGCGGCCAGGGAGCGGAAGGTGATCAGGCACATGGCGGCCACGCACAGGTACACCAGCACCAGAATGATCAGCTCGGAACGGGCGATCACTTCGTTGGTGGCCGCCTCGATCCCGGCGTTGCCGGCGGCCAGCAGGAACTCCAGGCCGTCCCGGTCGTGCCCGGCGGCGAATCGCTCGACCGCGTCCACCGCCCGCTTGAGGGTGGCCGCCTTGTGGTCCTGGAGGAACACCAGCAGCGGCGCCAGGGAGCAGTCGGCGTTGTACAGGCCATCGGCGCGGCTGATGGAGTTGTTCAGCACGTCCTGGTTGCGCGACAGACTCTCCCACTTGAGGTTGCCCTCGTTCATGCCCTTGATCACCTGCTTGGATACGGTCACCAGGGACAGCGCCGACTGCACCCCTTCGGTGTTGGCGAGCGTCCAGGCCAATTGGTCCATGGGCTCCAGGGTGCCATAGGCGGAGCACCCTTCCCGGGGCGTCTTCACCATCACCACCAGCACGTCGGAACTGGTGGAGTAGTGCTGGATGATGAAGGCGTTGTCGCGGTTGTAGCGGGAGTCGGGGCGCAGCTCCGGCGCGCCCTGGTCGAGATCGCCGATCTGCAAATGGTGCTTCTGGTACCAGAAGCCGCCGAGCCCGGCGACCAGCGCCAGGATCAGCGACACCGGCGCCACCGCCGGGTGGGCGACGTAGGACACCCGGCGCCAGAACGGATGGTCGCTCACCGCGTCGCGCTTGCTGCGCTCCACCGCCTTGCGGCTGATGCCGACGTAGGAGATGGCCACCGGCAGCAGGATCAGGTTGGTGAAGACGATCACCGCCACGCCGATGGACGCGCCGATGGCCAGTTCGCGGATCACCCCGATGTCGATCACCAGCAGGGTGATGAAGCCCACCGCGTCGGCGAGGATCGCGATCATTCCCGGCAGGAACAACTGACGGAAGGTGCGCCGGGCGGCGGTCAGGGCGTTGTCCGCGCCACTGGACTGCAAGGCGATGCCGTTGATCTTCTGCACCCCGTGGGAGATGCCGATGGCGAAGATCAGGAACGGCACCAGCATGGAGTACGGGTCCAGGCCGAACCCCACCGCGTGCATCAGGCCGAGTTGCCAGACCACCGCGATCAGGGTGGTGGACAGCACGGCGAGGGTGCTGCGCAGGCACCAGGTGAAGCCGTAGAGCAGCACCAGGGTGATGAGGAAGGCGATGCCGAAGAACGCCACCACCATGATCAGCCCGTCGATCAGGTCGCCCACCTTCTTGGCGAAGCCGACGATGTGCACCTTGATGTTGGGGTTCTGCGCCTCGTACTTGGCGCGGATCTTCTCTTCCAGCTCATGGGAGAACTGGCGGTAGTCGAGGGTCAGCAGGCGCCCCTGATCGTCCGGGGCCGGGTAGCTCTCCAGGAGCGGCACGTCGATGATGCTGGAGCGGAAATCGTTGGCCACCAGGCGACCGATCTGCCCGGACTTGAGCACGTTGTCGCGCAGCGCGTCGAGGCTCGCCGGAGAGCCGTCGTAGGTCTGGGGGATCACCTCGCCGCCGGCGAAGCCCTCCTCGGTGACCTCGGTCCAGCGCACGCTGGGGCTCCACAGGGACTTCAGCCCGGAACGGTCCACGCCGGGGATGTAGAACACCTCGTCGTTGATCAGCCGCAGCGTTTCCATGTACTCCTTGCTGAAGATATCCCCGTCCAGGGCCTCCACGGAGAGGCGCACGGTGTTGCCCAGGTTGGCCAGGTCGTTGCGGTGCTCCATCATCTTTTCGATGTAAGGGTGATGGAGCGGGATCATTTTCTCGAAGCTGGTGGACGGACGGATCTGCAGGGCCTGGTAGAACAACACCAGGCTGACCAGCAGGCACAGGACGATGACCACCGGGCGATTGTTGAAGATCAGGCGTTCCAGCAGGCTCGCCTTGTCCTGATGATGGCTACTGACGATGCTCATGGTTCGGCTCCGGCGTTATCGTTGAGGGTCGCTGCCGGTCGGCGAGGCGACGCGGACGCCCCCCTGCCCCACCAGGATCAGGTTGCCCTTGGCGTCGGCGGCGACCGCCGACAGGGACAGCCGGTCGGGCCGGCTGACGACCTCGAACGAAGCGCCGTCGTCGTGGCTGACCAGCACGCTGCCGCCATGGCCGACCACCACCAGGGTGCCGTCGGGCAGCAGCGTGCCCCCGGACAGCCCGGCTTCCAGGACGCCGCCGGCCGCCGTCGCCAGGGGCACCCGGGTCCAGTTGGAGCCGAAGTCCGTGGAGCGATACAGATTGCCGCGCAAGCCATAGGCGATCAGAGTGCCCGGGCGCGCGGTGCCGGTGACGCCGAACAGCGACCCCTGATACGGCCCCTCGAGCTTCTCCCAGGACGCCCCGCCATCGGCGGAACGGAACATGCTGCCCATCTCGCCCACCACGAACAGCCCGGCATCTTTCACCGCGGCGATGGCGTTGAGGTGGTACTGGTCCTCGTTGTCCAGGCGGTCGCTGACGTCTTCCCAGTCTTGGCCGCCATCGGTGGTTTCCAGCAAGGTGCCATAGGCCCCCACCGCGTAGCCCACCTGGGCGTCCTTGAACCAGACGTCCAGCAGCGGCGCCTCGCGCTTGAGGTCTTGGAACTGCAAGGTCCAGGTAGCGCCACCGTCCTCGCTGGCGAGGATCTGCGCATCGTGGCCCACCGCCCAGCCGTGGCGGTCGTCGCTGAAGTAGACGGCGGTGAGCAACTGGCGGGTCGGCACCTTGGCCTGCAGCCAGGTGGCGCCGTCGTCGTCGGAGTAAAGGATGTGGCCGCGCTCGCCCACCGCCACCCGCCGGGTGCCGGCCTGGGCGACGTCGATCAGCAGGCCGTGAACGGCGCGGGGGGATTCGATGGCGGACATGCTGGCGGGCTCGGCCGCCCGGAGCGGAAGGGACGCCGTCAGGGTGAGCGAAGCGATCAATGCCGCGCAGAGCGACAGCGTGGGACCACGAGGAGTGCGGAAGCGGAACGTCGCGGCGGACGCGTACTGCTCGGGCACGTCGGACAGAGTGCGCCACGAAACGGGCTCACGCATAAACCTTCTCCCTTTATTGTTATTAGTGATAGGTCCCAGGGCAGGACCGAGCCATCTAGCCAGTTTTCGACAGCCCTGACAATTGGCCAGACGTTATGTTTTGTTACGCCGAAACCCGCGTGGTTGAGAGGTTCATTGGCCTTTTGAATCCCTTGTCCGCAGTGGCCTGAATGAAGGTTGCGGTAAGCCGCGCGAGGGAGGAGGAACCGGGCGACGGAGCCGCCGCGCGTTCAGCCCGGCGGGGCCCGGCCCGCTCGCCGGGGCGAAGCCCCGAGCGGACGGGGCCTCGTGGCGCCCGGCGGCTGGACGTGGAAAGGCGCTATGGCGAGCGAAAGCCGCGCGCCCGCAGTGGCCGGAGGCGCCAGCGGAACGCCGCCCTGCCGGCCAGGCCCCGGCAGCGCGATACCCGGCAGCCTGGAGGGGCCCGCGCCGACCTGGCTAGGGCCAACCGGGCCGGCGACGCGCCTCGCGAGCCTCAGGCGAGGCTCTTGCTCACCACTTCATAGACGTCGCTGGACAGCGGCCCGGAGGCCAGGATGCGCTCCAGTTCGCCGCGCATGAGGCCCTGGCGGGCCTCGTCGTACTTGCGCCAGCGGGTCAGCGGGGTCAGTTGGCGGGAGGCGATCTGCGGGTTGAGGGCATTGAGGGCGATCACCTGGTCGGCGAGGAAGCGGTAGCCGGCCCCGTCCACCCGGTGGAAGTTCACCAGGTTCTGGTTGGCGAAGGCGCCAATCAGGGCGCGCACTTTGTTGGGGTTCTTCAGGGTGAACGCCGGGTGGCCCATCAACGCCTGCACCCGCTCCAGGCCGCCCGGCAGCGGGTTGCCGGCCTGCACGCTGAACCACTGGTCCATCACCAGCGGGTTGTCCGCGAAGTGCTCGGCGAAAGCCGCCAGGGCGCGGGCCTTCTGCTCCTCGAACGGCGACTGTACCAGCACCGCCAGGGCGCTCAGGCGCTCGGTCATGTTGTCGCAGTGCTGGTACTGGTCCAGGCAGGCGTCGAGGATTTCCGGCCGTTCGCCGAGCATCAAGTAAGACAAGGCGATGTTTTGCAATCCGCGGCGAGCGATCTGGTCGGCCTGGGCCGCGTAGGCGACCCGCTGCGACTCGGCGCGGTTGGCCCGGTAGCGGGCCAGCAGCGGCTCGTACAGCGCCTCGCCGATGGCCCGGCGGGCGAATTCCCGGGCGGCGTGGATGGCGTCCACGTCCGCCACCTCGCTGATCTCCGCCAGGTAAGCCTCGCCCGGCAGCGAGAGCATTTCCGCGACCATGGCCTGATCCAGGCTGTCGTCGGCCAGCACGGCGCGCAGCGCCTCGATCAGCCGTTGGTCCAGGACCAGCGCCTCGCCCGCGCGATGGGCCTCGATCAGTTCCTGAAGCACCTGCACCGAGAGCTGCTGGGCGGCGTCCCAGCGGTTGAAGCCGTCGCTGTCGTGCTGCATGAGGAACATCAGTTGGTCGCGACCATAAGGGAAGCTCAGCTTCACCGGCGCGGAGAACCCGCGCAGCAGCGACGGCAGGGGTTTCTCGGGCACGTCGACGAAGGTGAAGGTCTGCTCCGCCTCGGTCACCTGGATCACCCGGTTACCGCCCGCCGCCTCGGCCTCGCCGTCCAGGCGCAGCGGCAGTTCGTGGCCGGCGGGGTCCAGCAGGCCCAGTTCCACGGGGATCACGAAGGGTTGCTTCTCGGGCTGGCCGGGCGTCGGCGGGCAGCTCTGGCGGAAGGTCAGGCTGTAGCGCCGGGCGCCGGCGTCGTAGTGTTCGGCCACCTCCAGGCGAGGCGTGCCGGACTGGCTGTACCAGCGCTTGAATTGGGTCAGGTCGACACCGTTGGCGTCTTCCATGGCCTTGACGAAATCATCGCAGGTCACCGCCTGGCCGTCGTGGCGCTCGAAGTACAGGTCGGTGCCCCGGCGGAAGCCCTCGGCCCCCAGCAGGGTGTGGAGCATGCGCACCACCTCGGAGCCCTTCTCGTATACCGTCAGGGTGTAGAAGTTGGAAATCTCGATGAATGCATCCGGTCGTACCGGGTGGGCCATGGGGCCGGCGTCCTCGGCGAACTGGTGGGTGCGCAGGTAGGCGACGTCCTCCACCCGCTTGACCGTACGGGAATTCATGTCGGCGGAGAACTCGGCGTCGCGGAACACCGTGAAGCCTTCCTTTAGGGAGAGCTGGAACCAGTCGCGACAGGTCACCCGGTTGCCCGACCAGTTGTGGAAGTACTCATGGGCGACGATCGCCTCGACCCGCTGGTGGGCGGCGTCGGTGGCGGTCTCGGCCTTGGCCAGCACCGCGCTGGAGTTGAAGATGTTGAGCCCCTTGTTCTCCATCGCGCCCATGTTGAAGTCGTTCACCGCAACAATCATGAAGATGTCCAGGTCGTATTCACGGCCGTAGACCTCCTCGTCCCAGCGCATGGCCTTCTTCAGGCTGTCCATCGCGTGCTGGCACTTGTCGATGTTCTCCGGCTCGACGTAGATGCGCAGCGCGACGTCGCGACCGCTACGGGTCTTGAAGCCATCCTCGACACACCACAGGTCTCCGGCCACCAGGGCGAACAGGTAGGCCGGCTTCTTGAAGGGGTCTTCCCAGGTGGCCCAGTGGCGACCGCCCTCCTCGCTGCCGGTGGCCAGCGGGTTGCCGTTGGAGAGCAGCACCGGGTAGCGCTGCTTGTCGGCGCTGAGGGTGGTGGTGAAGCGACTCATCACATCGGGGCGGTCGAGGTAGTAGGTGATCTTGCGGAAGCCTTCCGCCTCGCACTGGGTGCAGAACATGGTGCCGGACTTGTACAGCCCTTCCAGGGCGGTGTTGCGTTCCGGGTGGATGCGCACGCTGCTGTCCACCACGAAGCTCGCCTGGCGCGGCTGGAGGGTCAGGTGGTTGTCGTCCAGCTGGTAGTCGCCGGGTTGCAGGGCTTGGTCGTCGAGGGCCACGGAGAGCAGCTCCAGCCCCTGGCCGTCGAGCACCAGGGGCGGCAGCGCGCCCGGCGATTCGGCGTGCCGCTCGGGGTTGCGGCGCATCACCAGTTGCGCATGGACCAGTGTGTGGTCCTCGAACAGCTCGAAGGTCAGGTGGGTTTCGTCGATCAGGTAATCCGGGGCCTGGTAGTCCTTCAGGTAGATCATCTTCGGCTGTTCGGTGCGCATGGGGCGTCTTGCCTCTAGTGAGCGTGCACGGCGAGCTGGTAGGCCGTGAACTTGCGGATGTTGATCACGCCGGTATCCAGGATCAGATACTGGCCCTTGATGCCCTGCAGGGTACCTTCCACCACTGGTGTCTTGTCCAGATCGAGGCTGGCCACCTTCGTCGGGTAGCGCTCCACCGGGTAGCGGATCGATACCGGTACGGCGCCGTCGAGCGGCTGGATGGCCTGCAGGCCGAAGCGCTGCTGCAAGGCCCGCAGGCCCTCGTCGCAACGCTCCAGCACCTGGTCGCGCAGGACCGGCAGGTCCAGCGGCTCGGCCTCGCCCTTGAGCAGCGCGCGCCAGTTGGTGCGGTCGGCGACCTGGCTGCGCAGCAGGTCCTCCACCAGCCCCGACTGTTGCCGCGTCGCCACCCGCAGGATCGGCAGCGCCTGGGTCGCGCCCTGGTCGATCCAGCGGGTCGGAATCTGCGTGGCGCGGGTGATGCCCACCTTGACCCCGGAAGAGTTGGCCAGGTAGACGATGTGGTCGGTCATGCAGAAACGCTCGCCCCACTCCGGGTCGCGGCAGGTGCCCAGCGCGTGGTGACAGCGCTCGGGGCTGACGATGCACAGATCGCACTGGGGCAGGCGGGTGAAGCAGGCGTAGCAGTAACCTTGGGCGAAGCTCTTGCGGGTGCGCCGGCCGCAATGGGTGCAATGGATTTCGCCGAGGTATTCCAGGCGCAGGTGGCGCCCGATCAACGGGTTCGCCGGGACGTCCCGCTCACCCAGGCGCAGCGAGTAGCGAACCGGGTCCTCCAGGTGCGCCGACAGTTTGCTCAGCGCGCCGCGGCCCACCTCGCTCAATGGATCGCGTCCGACTTCAACAGAATGTTGGGAACCGGCTGGGCCTTGGAGGCGCAGTGCTGGTCGCCCATGTAGCCGGTGCGCTGGTCCTCGGGCAGATGCCGGACTTCGTAGGCGATCATCGCTTGCAGGCTCAATTCCTTCTGCTCCTGGGTGAGCGAGCTGCCATCGGCCCATTTGCCGGTTTCCACCGCCTGCTTGAGGCTTTCGTAGATATCCGGGGTGAGGGAACCGATGAGGTGGGCGAACGAGGACATGGCAATCTCCCGGGGAGGAACGGCGGAAAAGGACGGCATTCTAGATTCTGTGCCCCAGCGCGTCGAGGAACGCCAGGCGCGTCGAGTCCGGCGAGGGCTCCTCGCCGGACTCCGGCCTAGCGGCGCCAGCGCGCCAGCGCGCCACCCAGCAGCCCGCCGGCGCAGCCGGCCAGCAGCCCACCGACGTGGGCGGCGTTGGCCACCGCCACCCCGCCCAGGGAAAACACCCCGGTGAGGCACAGCAGCAGCCAGCCGAGCATCATCGCCAGCACGCCCCGGGGCAGGCGGAACGCGGGGTTGGGCGCCAGCCACTGGTACAGCCAGCAATAGCCGAGCAGGCCGTAGAGCACCCCGGAGAGTCCGCCGAACAGGCCAGGCCCGCCATAGACGTACTGCGCGACATTGGACGCGAGGCCGAACGCCAGGGTCAGCGGCAGGAGCACGCGTCCGCCCTGGTAGCGCTCGATGCGCCGTCCCAGTTCCCAGTACCACAGGGCGTTGAACACCAGATGCAGCGGGCCCATGCCGGGAATCCAGAAGTGCAGCAGGATCGGCGAGAACAACCGCCACCATTGGCCGGACAGGGTCTCGGACAGCGGCGCGAACCACAGGTACTCGCCGTGCACCTGGAAGTCCAGGAAGGTGAACCAGCGTACCAGGGCCAGGTTCTCGCCCATCAGGGTGACCAGGGACACCAGCAGCGCGGCCAGCAGCACCAGCAGGGTCGCCGGGCTGGCCTTGGCGCGCCGCCACGGGCTGCCCCCCGGCAGGACCGACGCGGCGCCCGGCAGTAGGGCGTCGGGGGCGCCATCGGGCAGCCGCGCATACAACGCGCGGACCTCCCCGGCCCAGTCGGGACCGGGCACCCACAGCACCTGCTCGCCGGCTTCCTCGCTGACCCGGCAGGGAACCCGCAAGCGTTCCAGCAGGGCGAGGAAGCCCCGCAGGTCTTGCCCCAAGGGCAGGCGCAACGCGGCCACCGGCTTCATCCGGCGTCCCCCGGCGGCGTCACGTCGACCCAGACGAACTTTTGGGGGTCGAGGCGGGTTTCGCCGTCCAGCCGATAGGCCACCAGCTTGCCGTGCATCACCGCGCTGTAGTCCAGGCAGGCGAGGTTGGCGCGGATCGGCGCCGGCCGGCCGCGCCGCCAATAGTGGCCGACGAACAGCAGCGGCTCGTGAGGGCCGTAGTGCAACAGATTCGCCTTCTGTGCCTCGCTGAGCGGGCGCTCGGCGACGTGCTCGGGCAGGGCATCCGGCTGGAACACCACGTCCCCGTAGGTCTGCGGGTCCTCTTCCCAGAACTTGGTGCGGAACACCGTGCGGGTCAGGCCATCCCGTCCGGTGAGGGCGACGCCCTGGGGCAACGGCATGGAAACGCCCCGTAGCAGGCGGGCCGTCGCCCGGGCGGCGAGGCTGCCGGCCACCACCGATTCGCGGACGAAGGCCTCGTCGATGCGACCGTCGGCATGGCTCGCTCGCACGCCGTCGATCAACTCGGCGTCCCAGCAGGCATGCACCAGACGGAAGCGTCCGGCGTCGATGAACAAGGGCAGTTCGTAGAACCACTCGAGGAATGCCTTCCAGTCCTCCGGGTACGCCTCGAACTGGGCCAGGGTGTCCTGTATCAGCCGGGCGTGGCGCGGCGTGTGTTCGTGGACATGCCGCCGGCCGCTGCCAGGGGGCGCCGGGGTGTGCCAGCCCAGGGCGCTGAACTCATGGTTGCCCATGATGCAGGCGGCCTGCCCGGCGTCCACCATGCCGCGCACCAGGTGCAGGGCTTCGCGGATGCGCGGGCCGCGGTCGATGAGGTCGCCAAGGAACAGGGCCATGCGCCGGGGGTGGCGCCAGACGCCCGCCTCCGGCCGGTAGCCCAGCTCCATCAGCAACCGCTCCAGAGTATGGGCGCAGCCGTGGATGTCGCCGATCAGGTCATACCCGCGATCCGGGTCGAGGGGGATCACTCGACACCGCCCAGCCGGTTGCTCCAGCCGAGCTTGGTCCGGCAGATCTCGTAGTAGTTATGGTCGAGAGGGTGGATCAGCCGCAGCTTCTGCGGCTTCTTGTTCACCGTGATGGCGTCGCCCGGGGCGCAGGTGAAGTGGTTCTGCCCATCGCAGGACACCAGCGGGTAGATTTGCAGGGCCGGCGAGACGACGATCTTCAGTTCGCTGTTGCTGTCCACCACGATCGGCCGGCTGGACAGGGTGTGGGGGCACATCGGCACGATGACGATGGCATCCAGCTTGGGATGCATGATCGGCCCGCCGGCCGACAGCGCGTAGGCGGTGGAACCGGTGGGGGTCGCCACGATCAGGCCGTCGGCCTTCTGAGTGCAGACGAACTGGCCGTCGATGTGCATCTCGAACTCGATCATCTTGGTCGACTTGCCTGGGTGCAGCACCACGTCGTTGAGGGCGTCCCCCTGGCCGATGGCCTCGCCGTTGCGGCGCACCTCGGCTTCCAGCAGAAAGCGGCTCTCGACGATGTACTCGCCGTCGAGCACCTCGGCGACCTTGATTTCCAGTTCGTCCGGCTTGATGTCGGTCAGGAAGCCCAGGCTGCCGCGGTTGATCCCCAGCACCGGGACCTTGTGCCGCGCCAGGGCCCGCGCCGCGCCAAGCATGCTGCCGTCGCCGCCGACCACGATCACCAGGTCGCAGACCTCGCCCAGGTTCTTGCGCGACGAGGTCTGCAAGCCGTGGCCCGGGAGCACGTCGGCGATGGTTTCCTCGAGGATCACGTGCAGGTGCCGCTCCAGCAGGAAGCGCTTGAGCCGGCGAATGGTGTCGAGGACCTGGGCGCTTCCCAGGCGACCGATGATGCCGATATTGCGGAACTGCTCCATAAGGCTCTCTGGGCGGGCGGGAAGGCCGATTATGGGCGAAAGCCCGGCACAGCGGCAAACGCCCGACGGGGCGCTATGCTGCCGGCATGACGCCCTTCGCCGCCCTCCTCGACCTGCCCTGTCGCCTGCGCCACCCCGCCCTGCGCGACCTGGCCTGGGCCCTGGTCTCGCCGCCCCTGCTCGCCGACGACGGCCACCAGCGCCACCCCCTGGCCGCCAGCGAGTGGGCGATGCGCCCGCAACGCCTGGCCGACTGGCTGTTCGGGCTGGAGCGGGCGCCGGCGCCCCTGGAGGCCTGGCTGGGCGGTGGGCGCCCCCGGCTCGGGCATTACTACGAGCGTCTCTGGGCCTTCGCCCTGACCCGGGCACCGGGCATTCGCTGGCGGGACGCCAACCTGGCGATTCGCGCGGAGGGCCATACCCTGGGCGAGCTGGATGTCTTGTTCGAGGACGACGAGGGCCTGCATCACCTGGAACTGGCGGTGAAGTTCTACCTGGGCGTACCCGGGGCGCGACCGGGCGAAGCCTGGATCGGTCCGGATCGCCGGGACCGCCTCGATCTGAAGCGGGCGCGCCTGCTGACCCATCAACTGCCCCTCTCGGCGCGTCCCGACACCCTCGCCCTGCTGGCGCGACGGGGTCTTGGCGCGCCCCGCGCCCATTATTGGATGGGTGGCTACTTGTTCCATCCCGTGGGCTCCTCTCTTTCCGTGCCGCCGGAGGTGAACGCCACCCACCTGCGTGGACGCTGGGTTCGCCATGCCGACTGGCCGGCCCTGCGGGCGGCTACTCTGGAAGCGCCGGGCCGTTGGGTGGAGCTGATCCGCCTGGCCTGGCTCTCCCCGGCGCGGACCGACTCGGTGCCGGACGAGGGCCTGGGTGATCGCTTCGTCGCCACGGCGCTTCTCGATGCGCCACCCGAGCGACCGAAGCTGCTGGCCCGCCTGGTGCCGACGGGCCGTGATGAGTGGCGGGAAGCGGAGCGGCTGTTCCTGGTGGGGGACGACTGGCCGGGCCTGCCGGAGCCGAACGCCGGGCCGTCGGGTTGAGAGGGAAGACCGGGGGGAGACGCCCGCCGAGAGCAGCCGACGCGAGCGAAGCCATGGACGCAGTGCCCTCGGAGCCGAGGCGGAGCCATTTCAGCGGCCGAGGCTTTCTCCGTCGGGCCCGCCGGATGCCGGATCGCCAGGCCCAAGGACAGAAACCTGATCGTCTCAGGACGAAGCGAGGCCCGGATGAGACCGCGCCGCGCTCAACGGCTGCGCTCTATGCGCCCCCCGGAACGGGCGAGGTAGCCGGCGCCGCTCTCCCAGGCCAGGGTCTCCTGCTCCCGCGCGGGCAAGCCATCGATGCCGTCGCGCAGGGCACGGGCCTTGAACCCCAATTGGGTCAGCAGGAACACCGCGCTGGCGCTGCGCTTGCCGCTGTCGCAGTAGCACAGGTAAAGCCGGGCGGGATCGAGCAACCGCGCCTTCAGCCGCAGCAGGTGCAACGGCATGCTCAGCGCTTCGCGGAGATGGCCGCGCTGGTACTCCTCCAGCAGGCGCACATCCAGCCATTGCGCGCCCTTGCCGAGCAGTCGCGTCGCCTCGCCGGGCGAGACCTCCTCTACCACCGGCGCCTTGAGCAGGGCGAAGAAATCCTGGCGGTCCAGTTGCAGGACCACGCTGTCCTCCAGCAGGGTCACGGTGGCGTTGCGCGGACGATCCGATAGCAGCGCCTCTTCGCCGAAGCAGGCGCCCACCTCCAGCTCCGCCAGGACCTGCTGGTCGCTATCGGCGCCGCGAAAGACCTCGGCGCGGCCGGATTCGAGAAAGTAGCAGCACTGGCCGGGCTCACCCTCGCGCAGGACGGCGTGGCCGGCCGGCCAGGTCTCGCGGCGCAGGCGCCCGAGCATGGCGCGCACATTGCCGGGCGGTACCTTGGCGAACAGCGGGTTCGCCAGCAGCCGCTCCAGCCATTCCACCTCCTGGCCGTCCTGGCTCAGTTCCAGCAGCAGGTCGTGGTAGGCCGAGCGCCAGGTGACCAGCCGGATCAGGGTCTCGCTGTCCAGCGCCAGCACGCTCACCTCGGTCAGCGCCTGTGCTTCTTGCACCCGGGGCACGCTCGGCGAGAGCGGGTGACAACTGGCCTCGCTGCCCGCCACCAGGCGTTCCTCGCGACCATCGGCGTCCCGCAGCAGGAGCTCGCCGGAGAGCAGGTAGTAGGTCAGCCGAGCGGAATCGCCCCGGCGGAACAGCGTCTGCCCGGCGAGCAGCGGCCCTGGGATCAGTTGCTCGCGCAACTCTCGCCATTGCTGCTCGGACAAAGTATCCAGCGGTGTGAAACCGCGCAGCCGTTCGGGATTCAGCGGTTCGCTCATGGGGCCTCTCCGACGCCATCGCCTTGAGTGTAGCCAGCCAGGGCCCGCAGGCGCGGCAGGCTGGCGCGCCGTCCTTGTAGCCCGCCGGTATGCACCATGACCAGGCGCGAGCCGGGCGCTACCTTACCGAGGGCGATCCGATGCTGCAACGCCAGCACGGCCTTGACGGTATAGAGCGGGTCCAGCGGCACGCCCGTTTCCCGCTCCCAGTCGAAGAAGAACCCGGCCAGCTCGGCATCGAGGCGGGCGAAGCCGCCCCGGCTGGCATCCAGCAGGCGATAGCCGCTGTCGGGTTGCCCGGCGGCCCGCAGCAGCTCGCGCACCCGGGCGGCCACGCCATGGTCTTCCGGGACCGCCAGCGCGCCCACCACCGGATGCGCGCCCGCTTCGCCGAGCACCAGCCCGGCCAGCGTGGTGCCGCTGCCCGCCGCCACCCAGAGCGCGTCGTAGTCCGTCCAGCCCAGCGCCGGCAAACCCTCGCGCACCTGGGCCACCAAGGACGCGCAGCCGAGGGCGCCGTCCAGTCCGCCGCCGCCTTCCGGCACCGCCAGCAGGTCGGGATAGCGTTCGCGCCAGGGTGTCCAGAACGTCGGCTGGTGGCGCGCCCGGTAGCCGCCGTAGCCGAGCCAGTGCAGGCTCATGCCCCAGGCCCGCAGATCGCATACCGTGGGGCTGTCCTGGGGATGACCGCGCAACAGGCCGACGGTGGCGAAGCCGAAGCGCTGGCCGGCCGCCGCCAGGGCATGCAGGTGATTGGAATGGGCGCCACCGAGGCTGATCACGCCCCGCGCGCCTTGGGCCGCCGCTCGCGCCAGATGCGGCGCCAGCTTGAACCACTTGTTGCCGGCGATCAGCGAATCGACCCGGTCGAGGCGCAGCAAGGCGAGGCGGACGCCGGCGGCGTCCAGCCAATCGAGGCTCACGGGTTGCAGCGGCGCCCGCGGGCGCCAGTCCGGCATGACGAGGGGCAAGGTCAGCCGACGGTGCGCAATCGGTTGCCCGTGCGGTGCCGCCCGCAGCAGTCGCTTTCGCCGGGGACGAAGCGGCTCGGCGATTCCATCCGTTCCACCGGCACCCCGCACCGCTCGCCGCCGGGCAGCCGGGCCGCGCACGAAGGTTGCTGGTAATGGCTCAACCAGTGGCGGTATTGCTCCTCGGAAACGAAGCACTTGGCCGCCGCGTAGGCCAGGGGGTTGTCCTGGTAGCGGGCCATGTCCTGCAAGGGAATGGTCAGGTGGCCCGCGCCGGGGTGATAGACCACGAACACCACGCCGAGCTTGGCCAGGCGCTGGAGGATCTGGTCGCCGCCGTCGCGGGCGAGGCGATCACGCTCCTGGCGCAGGCGCTCGATCTCCTCCTGCATCTGGCTGTCCAGCTCGTTGCGGTAGGCCAGTTCCACGTCGCGGATGGCGATCTGCTCCTTGTACTCCACCACCGCGGCGGCGATCTTGGCCTGCAGCTCGCCCTCGAACTGGGCGCGCAGGATGTCCGCCTCTGTGCGCCCATGGCGCTCCAGGGCGCGCAACTGGCGAGTCATTTCCTCGCGGCCTTTCTGGAACGCCTCGGCCTGCACCGCCAGTTGCTCCTTGAGGGCGGCATGGCGGTCTTCTTGCTGTTTCAGGGCCTGGCGCAGCGCCTGGACGTCCGCCGCCAGTCGCTTCTGCTGCTCCTCGGCGGCCAGCTTGACGCGGGCCAGCTCTTCTTCGTGCTGTTGAGTCAGGCTGTGGATGCGCAGGCGTTGCTGCTTGATCAGTTGGGCGGTCTTCAGGCGATGCTCGCTGTCCATCCGCGCGGCGAGCTTCTCGGCCACTTCACGCGACGGGTCGGCGGCGTACCAGGCGTCTTCCGGGGCCATCTGCAAGCGTTGCGGCTCCACCGGCGGCGCTTCGTCCTCGACGAGGATGCCGAGGGTGTTGCGCTTGGCCGCGTCGCGCAGCAGCACCAGGTCGTTCTGCCCGGGCGCCAGGCTCGGGTCCCACAGGTGCATCTGATGCCAGGACACCGGGCATTGGCTGCGGCAGGCCAGGCGGATCGGCCCGGCGCCCAGGTCCGGCCCACGGCCGGCGCGCTCGGCCAAGTGCCGCAGGGGCATGTTCCAGCCGCTGTCGGCCTGCCCTCTTTCGTCGAAATCGAGGTAGAAGAACACCACCGAGCGCAGCAGCAGGCGGGGGTTGATCAGCACATAGGCGACACGCATCTGCTGGTCGGCGAACTCGGGGATGTTCACCACGCCGTCGAGCATCGCCTCGAACTCGGCGAAGAGCATTTCCTTGCAGATACCGCGGTCGTTGAAGAACATCACGGCTTCGACCATGCGGGGTTTGTTCTGCATGCTCATCGGTTTCCCTCCAGGCCAACACGGTGAGTCCCGGACGGGACCGGCACGGACGCTCCGGCGGGAGGTCGGCATTCGTTTCGCGCCAGTCTAGGGGAATGAGGCGTTCCACACTGTGACTGGGTTGGCACTGTGTCCCGTCCCACCCTCCCGGGCGGGACCTCGTCGAAGGAAACTGTGAACGGGTCGGTGGCGGGCGGCGCCCGCCGCCCTCACAGCTCGGCGGCCAGACGGGAGCCCTGGCCGATGGCGCGCTTGGCGTCCAGTTCGGCGGCCACGTCGGCGCCGCCGATCAGGTGCACCCGCTGCCCCGCCGCCTCCAGGCCGGCCTGCAACTCCCGCAGCGGGTCCTGGCCGGCGCAGACGATCACCGTGTCCACCGCCAGCACCCGCGGCTCATCCTCGCCGACGCGAATGTGCAGGCCCTCGTCGTCCACCTTCAGGTATTGCACGCAATTGAGCATTTGCACCTGCTTCATCTTCAGGCCGGCGCGATGGATCCAGCCGGTGGTCTTGCCGAGACCGTCGCCCACCTTGGATTTCTTGCGCTGCAGCAAGTACACCTCGCGGGCCGCCGGCTGCGGTTGCGGGCGCAGGCCGGCGATGCCGCCCCGGGCCTGCAGCCGGGCGTCGATGCCCCATTCGCGCCAGAAGGCTTCGCGGTCCAGGCTGGTGGACGGCCCGCTGTGGGTGATGAACTCGGAAACGTCGAAGCCGATCCCGCCCGCACCGATCACCGCCACCCGCGCGCCCACCGGCTTGCGTCCCAGCAGGGCGTCCAAGTAGCCGATCACCTTGGGATGGTCGATGCCGGGGATTTCCGGAATGCGCGGCACCACGCCGGTGGCCAGCAGGATATGGTCGAAGCCTTCCGCCACCAGGGCATCCACCGTGGCCACCCGGTTCAGCCGCAGTTCCACCCCGGTGGTCTCCAGCTTGCGGCGGAAATACCGCAGGGTTTCGTGGAACTCTTCCTTGCCAGGGATACGCTTGGCCACGTTGAACTGGCCGCCGATCTCGGCGCCCGCCTCGAACAGCGTCACCCGGTGGCCCCGCTCGGCGGCGACGGTGGCCGCGGCCAGGCCGGCCGGGCCGGCGCCGACCACCGCGATGCGCTTGGGTTGGGGAGTGGGCAGGTAGTTCAGCTCGGTCTCGTGGCAGGCCCGGGGGTTGACCAGGCAACTGGTGAGCTTGCCGCTGAAGGTGTGGTCCAGACATGCCTGGTTGCAGGCGATGCAGGTGTTGATCTCATCGGCGCGGCCGGCGGCGGCCTTGGCGACGAACTGGGAGTCGGCGAGGAACGGCCGCGCCATGGATACCATATCGGCTTCGCCGGCGGCCAGCACCTGTTCGGCCACCTCCGGGGTATTGATGCGGTTGGTGGTGATCAGCGGAATCTTCACCGCGCCGCGCAACTTGGCGGTGACCGGGGTGAAGGCCGCACGCGGCACCTTGGTGGCGATGGTCGGGATACGCGCCTCGTGCCAGCCGATGCCGGTGTTGATCAGGGTGGCGCCAGCGGCCTCGATGGCCTTGGCCAGGGTGACGATTTCCTCCCAGTCGCTGCCGCCCTCCACCAGGTCGAGCATCGACAGGCGGTAGATGATGATGAAATTCGGCCCCACCGCCTCGCGCACCCGGCGAACGATCTCCACCGGCAGGCGCATGCGGTTTTCGTAGCTGCCACCCCAGCGGTCGGTGCGCTGGTTGGTATGGGCGGCGAGGAACTGGTTGATGAAGTACCCCTCCGAGCCCATGATTTCGACGCCGTCGTACTCGGCCTGCTGGGCCAGGGTGGCGCAGGTGACGAAGTCGGCGATCTGCTTCTCGATGCCCGCCTCGTCCAGCTCGTGGGGCTTGAACGGGTTGATCGGCGCCTGGAGGGCGCTGGGCGCCACCGACTTCGGGCTGTAGGCGTAGCGCCCGGCGTGGAGGATCTGCATGCAAATCTTGCCGCCCGCCTCGTGCACCGCCTGGGTGACGATCCGGTGCTTGGCCGCCTCCTCCTCGGTGGTCAGCTTGGCGGCGCCGGCGTAGACCCCGCCTTCCACGTTCGGCCCGATGCCGCCGGTGACCATCAGGCCGACGCCGCCCCGGGCGCGCTCGGCGAAATAGGCCGCCATGCGTTCGAAGCCATCCGGTTTTTCCTCCAGGCCGGTGTGCATCGACCCCATCAGGGTACGGTTGCGCAGTACGGTGAAGCCCAGGTCGAGGGGCGCGAGCAGGTGCGGATAGGGAACGGTCATGGCGGTCTCCGGCATCGGGCGATGCAAACACGGTCGAAATCGCCGGCGCTTCCAGGCGCGCCGGTCGTTGTGGGCCGAACGATAAAGAGCGCCCGACGGCGGCTCAATGATCGAAAACGACAAGTTACTGATCGAATCGCGCACGGTAGGGTTGGCAAGCCGCGCCCTGCCCCTTACCCTGCCCGGACAGTCGAAGCCACCTGTCCGCCATGCGCAAGCTGCTGCTCACCCTCGCCGGCCTCGTCGCCGGCCTCCTGCTCGCCGCCGGCCTCACCGCCTACGGGTTGTGGTCCGGCGAACGGACCGCGCCCCATTACCTGTCCGACCTGCGCAGCCGCCTGGACTTCAGCCAGGGCCAGGCCAACGGCCGTGGCAACCTCCTGGGCATCCAGCCCGAGCTGTTTCCATCCGATTACCAGAGCGTTTCCCGCCTGCGCCTGAAACTGGCCGCCTACCTGGACAAGGCCCGGGACGAGGGCCTGCTCAACGACAAGACCGTGGTGGTACTGCCCGAGCACATCGGCACCTGGCTGGTAGCCACCGGCGAGAAGGAACAGGTGTACGGCGCGCGTACCCTCGGCTCCGCCATGGCCTGGCTGGCCTTGGGCAATCCGCTGGGGACCCTCGGCGCGCTGTGGCACGCCGAGGGCAAGGATCGGCTGGGGGACGCCTTGCTGCGCATGAAGGCGGAGCCCATGGCGCGGGACTACCAGACCCTGTTCGGCGGCTTGGCCAAGGCCTACGGCGTGACCCTGGTGGCCGGCTCCATCGTGTTGCCCGCCCCCCGGGTGGACGGCGGCGCGCTACGGGTCGGCGACGGCCCGCTGTACAACGTCAGCCTGGTCTTCGGCCCCGACGGCCACCCCCTGGGCCAGCCCCAGCGCAAGGTGTCCTCCTCCGGCGGCGAGCGCCGCGTCACCGGCGCCGCGCGGCGCGACGACCTGGACGTGGTGGACACGCCGGCCGGTCGCCTGGGCGTGTTGTTCTATGCCGACAGCGAGGACGCCGCCAGCCACGCCGAACTCGCCCGGCATGGCGCCCAGTTGCTGGCGGTGCCGGCGTTCGTCGGCGAACGCCACCGCGACCAGGCCGACCGCCTGCTCCAGCCCGCGCCGCTGCCGCCCAGCGCTTGTCCGATTCCGCCATCCGTCGCCGCCGCGCCGGCCAACCCCCTGCGAGCGAGCGGCGTCCAGGCCGGCATCGCGGTGTTCATGCGTGGCCGCCTGTGGGACTTGGGCAGCGCGGGCCGTAGCTTGGTACTGGCCCAGGACGGCGCCCGCCTGGTGGACGATGGCCAGGGTGCCCGGTTGATCAACCTCTGGCTGTAGCACTGGTGCGCCCGTCGCGGATTCGCCTCGGCGACCTCTCCGTGGGCTTCGTCGACAGCCTGGCCATGGCGCTGCGCGAGCGCCAGGTCGACCCCCTTCCCTTGCTGGCGCAATACGGCCTGGATGCCCGTCGCTTGGGCGAGGCGCGGGCGCGCCTATCCATCCCCCGCTACATGCGCCTGGGACACGCGGCGATCGAACTGACCGGCGACGAAAGCCTGGGCTTGGCCATGGGTTGCCACAGTCGCTTGAGCCAGGCCGGCCTCGCCGGCGTCGCCGCGGCCCAGGCGCCAACCCTGCGCGAGGCGGCCCGCGCGCTGACGCGCTTCGAGCCCCTGTACGCCCACAACTACCGAGGCCAGTCCAGCTTCCGGGAAGACGCCGACGGCGCCTGGCTGCGCTTCTATTCCATCAGCCCCTATAACCGCTACAACCGCTTCGTGGTGGATTCGGTGCTGGCCGGCTGGGCGGCCCAGTTCGGGGCCCTGGCGGGCCGGCGCCTGGCGGTGGCGCGGGTGGACATCGAGTTCGAGGCCCCCGCCTACGCGGAGCGCTACGCCGAGGTGTTCGACTGCCCGGTGGAATTCGGCGCCACGGACAACCAGATGCGCCTCTCCGCCGAGACCCTCGACTGGCCTTGCCCCGGGCATTGCCCCAGCACCTGGAGCCAATTACTCGAACTCTGCGAGCGGGAGCTGGAGCAACTGACCCGCACCCGCAGCCTGCGGGAACGGGTCGTCCACCTGCTGGGCCCGCTGCTGCACGGACGCGAGCCCGCCCTGAAGGATATCGCCGCGCGCTTGCAGCTACCGGCCTGGACCCTTCGCCGCAAGCTGGCCGAAGAAGGCCGTTCGTTTCGCGCGTTGCTCAACGATACTCGCCACGACTTGGCGATCAGCTACATCCGCGACACCGAGCTGGCGTTCGGGGAAATCGCCTACTTGCTGGGCTTCGCCTCGGCGGAAGCCTTTCAGCGCGCCTTCAAGCGTTGGAGCGGCGTGACGCCGGGCGAATACCGCCGGACCCAGCGGCAAGCGGAGCCGTTCTTCCCGCCTCGCTGATCGCCGTCGCTTGAGGGGATGGCCAATAGCGTATCCGGCCCGACGCACGACACCGGCTCGCCTGGGGCAATGGGCGCGCCTCGGGCGGGACAGCGCCCCGTCGCCTCCGGCTTAGGCCCCGCCGAGCTTGCGCTCCAGGGTTTCCAGGGGTTGCACGTTGTAGGCGCCGCCCGGTACGTCTCCGGGATGGGGGGCTTGCCCGTCGATGGCCTTGGCGAAGGCCTCACCCACGCTGACGGCCTTCTCCCCATGCACCGAGCGCGCCCGCAAGCGCGACATGCCGTTACCCAGGAGCGCCGCGCCGAGGCCGATCTTGAGCAAGCCGGAAAGCCCTCCGCCGGCGACGCCGCGCAGGACGCAATACGCGCCGAGGCCCAGCGCCAAGGGAGTACCGAAAGTCTTCAAAGGTCGTTCGTTGTTCATGCGTTCTCCTCGCCTGAGCGGCGTTCAGGGGTGGGGGACAGGCGGCCGCGTCGAGCCGAGCGGGCCCTGCCCCGTTCCTGGAACCGGATCGAGCCTCGGATCGGCGCCTTCCGTCCCGACACTAGGGCTGACCCGGACCGGAGCGAGTTCGTTCACCCGCCCCCGGGGGAACGAATGGGCCGGGGGTTTCCTCCTAAGGAAAACCGCCACCTCAGGAAAAGCGATGGAAGCCCAAGACAAAGCCTTGCTCGAAGCCCTGTTGCAGGCCCGTGGCCCTGGAGGTCAGGAAGACGAAGTACGCGCCTTGTGCCAGGCGGAACTGGAGCGCGTCTGCGACGAGGTATGGATGGACCCCGCCGGCAACCTGGTCGGGGCGTTGCGCTGTGGTCGAGAGAGCCCGGGGCCGGCCGTGCTGGTCCTTGCCCACTTGGACGAGATCGCGATGATCGTCAAACGGGTCGAGGACGACGGCAGCCTTCGAGTGGTGGCTCTCGGTGGCGCCCATCCGGTGAACTTCGGGACGTGCCCGGTGGACGTTCTGGGGTCGTCCGGGGAGGTCCAGGGGGTCCTGTCGTTCGGCACCATGCACACCTCGGGCAGTTCGCGGCAGGGCCGGGATGTGTTGAGCGGGAACGTCCAGTGGGAGGACGTTCACGTCACCACCCGCCGTTCGCCGGATGAACTCCTGAAGCTGGGGATCCGCCCGGGCACCCGGGTGGTGCTGGGCCGGCCCTATCGCACGCCGACCTATCTGCCGGACGCCGTCGCCGCTCACTTCCTGGACGACCGGGCGCCGCTCCTGGCGATGCTGATCGCCGCGCGGCGGGTGGCCGCCGGGCGCGAGCAGTTGAAGCACGACGTCTACTTCGTCTGCACCACCATGGAGGAAGAGAGCAATTCAGGCGCGCTCTACGCGGCGCGCAATCTGCAATGCGTACGGGCGATTGCCCTCGAAGTGGGGCCCATCGCCAGCGAATACGCGACCCGGTTGTCGGCCGACCCCATCGTCAACACCGGCGACAGCAAGGGCTACTACACCCGGCAGGTGGCCGAGGAACTGATGGAGGCCGCCCAGTTGGAAGGCTACTCGCCCCAGGCCGCGCTGTTCGTCGAGTTCGCCTCCGACGCCAGCGCCCTGCTCAGCACCGGCCTGACGCCCCAGGCCGGGTGCCTGTCGATCCCCACCGAGAACACCCATGGCGTGGAGATCGTGCTGCTCGAAGGCATCGGCGCCTGCGCGAAGACGCTGGCCCGCTACCTGTTGAAGGATGCGACCCCGCGTTGAGCGCGCCTGGGGCGCGTCGCGGTCCGGCACCCGGCAAGCCGCGGGCGCCGGACGGGGCGGATCAGAAGCGGTAGTTGGCGCTGACTTCCAGGGTTCGCGGAGCGCCGGGGGTGACCAGGTCCACCGAGCCGTGGGCGGAGGCGTAGTAGTCGCGGTCGAAGACGTTGCGCAACCGTACCGCCATGCCCCACTCGCGGACGTCGTACAGCAAGGCCGTATCGAAGGTGGTGTAGGCCGGCATCTCCACCTTGTTGTCCAGGGCGGTGTAGCGGTCGCCCACATAGTTCGCCCCCATTCCCAGTCGCCATTCCGGCGTCAGGGTCCGCACCACCCAGAGGTTGGCGCTGTGGCGAGGCGTCAAGGTGGGCACGCGACCTTCGTTGGAGACGCCGTTGGTCTTGCTGTTGGATTTGGTGATTTCCGCGTCCAGGTAGGCGTAGCCACCGTAGAGCTGCCACGCGTCGGTGATCTGGCCGCTGGCCGTCGCCTCGAAACCGTCGGTGCGCTGCTCGCCGGCCAGCACCGTGAGGGTCGGGTTGAGCGGGTCGCTGGTCTTCATATTGGTGCGCTCGAGCCGGAACAGCGCGGCGGTCAGCGCCAGGCGGTCGTCGAGCAGGTCCCATTTGGCGCCCACCTCGTAGTTGGTGGTTTCCTCAGGTTCCAGGTGCTGGTTGCTGGGGGAGATGGCGAAGGTCTCGCCCGAGGGCTGGTAGCTGCGGCTGACCGAGACGTAGTAGGACTGGACCCGATCCGGCTGGTACACCAGGCCCGCCCGGGGGCTCCAGGTCTTGTCGGTGCGGTCGAGGTCGACGTTCGCCGGGCGACGATCGTCGTACCCCTGACCGAAGATGTCGTAGCGCACGCCGAGCAACGCCTTCCACTGTTCGTTCAGCTCGATCAGGTCCTGAACGTAGAACCCGGCGGTTTCCTGGGTGTTGGTGCCCTTGGTGGTGAGCGTGCCGGCATGTTCCGGCACCGGGACCAGCCTGTCGCGATAGACCGGCACCCGCGCCACGTCGTTCTGGCTGAACACCCGCTGGTCCTTGTCCTGGATGCCCACCTCCATCCCGTACAGCAGGGTGTGCTGCAGACCGGCCAGCCGCGCCTGTTGCTTGAGTTCGGTCTGGTTGAACACGCCCGCCTCGTCGCGGGCCACGTTGCCCCGGTTCAGCTTCACCAGCAGTTCGCCGTTGGGCGCGGTGACGAAACGGTTCGGCCCGCTGTCGGCCAGGGTGTGGTTGCGGTCGAGGTCGTAGCGGTAGTAGCGACTGGTATTGGTCAGGGTGAAATCGTCGTTGATCCGATAGTCCAGGCTGGCGGTGAAGGTGAAGACCTCGCTGCGGGCATAGTCCTGGTCGGCCTCGCCGGAGCCGAAGCGCCGGTCCCGGTCCACGTGCACCGGGCGGTCGCCCCGGGCGGGAATGCCGAAGTCGATCAGGCGCTTGTCGTACAGGTAGGTGGCGCCCAGGTTGAGTTCGAGGTCGTCGGACAGTCGGAAGTAAGCCGACGGCGCGAGGGCCTTGCGGTCGATGTAGCCGTCGTCGCGGAAGGTGTCGCTGTCCTCGAACGCGCCGGTGACGCGGAACGCTTTGTCCCGCGCGGTCTCGTCGGCCCATCCAGTGTCTAACTGGGTGCGCCGCCTGCCTTCGCTGTCGAAACTGACGCCCACCTCCTGGACGGGATCGAAGCCGGGCTTCTTGCTCACGCTGTTGATCAGGCCACCGGACGAACCGCGCCCGTAGAGCACAGCGGCAGGCCCCTTGATGACCTCGACACGCTCGATGTTGGACAGGTCACGGAAGTACAGGGCGTCGTCCCGGATGCCGTCGAGGTACATGTCGCCCAGGGCATTGAAGCCGCGCAGGCTGACTTGGTCGCGCTGGCCGTCGCCATTGGAAAACCCGACGCCGGGCACGTTCTTCAGGACATCCTCCATGGACTGGGCGCCCTGATCCTCGATCACGCTTTCGGGCACCACGTTGACGGTCTGGGGAATATCCCGCAGCGGCGCGTCGATTTTCGTCGCGCTACGGCTTTCGGCGGCCTTGTAGTCTTGCCGTTCGTAGCCACCGGTGACGGATGTCGCCGGAATCGCCAGGGTTTTCGGGGTGTCGGCCTGTACTGTCGGGATAGCCAGCAGACCCAGTACGGACAGGGATACCGGGACAATGCGCGTGTAGACCACCATGAGCTCCTTATCGAATAAGGAGCCAATGATAACAATTGCTATTTGATATTAAAACGTATTCGCCGAATGCCCGCTCAAGGGGTCGAGCGGGCTCGATGCCAGGGTGGCCGCCTCGCGGCGTTACTTCTGATGGCTCACGGTCAGCTCGGAGAACTCCGCCTGCCCGCCTTCGCTGGGGGGACCCTGGTTGTCCAAGGTGTACACGCCCGCCTTGAAGTAGAAGTGTTTGCTGGCCCAGGACCTGTCGATCGGGTTGACGTACTGCTGGCCCGCCACATCGACCATCAGCAGCCCTTCCCGGGTCACGGTGATGGAGTAATCGAAGAAGTAATTCAGCGGCATGCTCTTGTAAGTCATGACCACCGGGCTCTTCACGTCGTCGGGATGCACGCGCAGATATACCTGGACGTAGCCGACACCCCGCACCTGGCTGTACATCAGCTTCACATAGGGGGTGAGGTTGTCCTTGGCGTGGACTTGGCCGATCACGATCTGACCGGTGGACGGCACTTTGTTCACCGCCAGGCGGGCGTGAAGGGTTTGGGTGCCTTCGCTGTACAGCCAGTTGCGCGCCTTGCCGTCGGGATAGACCTCGCGCAGCTCGCTCCGGGGAAAATCGCTGTTACCGGCGGCGGTTCCGGTGACCGGCGCCCAGAAGACGAACGAGTCGCCACGGCGATAGAAGTAATTGCTGGTGTAACCGGCCCGCATCTGCTGGGTTTGGATGGTCCGGGCAGGCACCTGCTCCGGAATCGTGAGACTCCAAACACTGAGGTCGATCATCTGAAGGGCACTCATGAAGCCGCCGCCGGAAAATCCTCGTTCCGGCACAGGCGTGGAAGGCGCTGGCAATCCTGCTTGCGTCAGGCACGCTATCGTCGGGAAGGACGTCGGCTTTAAGGCCGGCGGACCAATGGCATGCCGCTCGGCGGCGCCCTCGACGCGAGGGCGCCACGATCAATGTCGGGGAGTGCGCTTACGTACATGCTGGCGAAGAGCCGGAGGCGGCTCTTCGCGGTGCCGCTCGCTATTTGGCGGCGGGTTGTTCGGCGGGCAGGCTCAGGTCGGTATCGGTCTTGATCGGCGTGGCCGGCCCGACCTGAGTCATCAGGTCGTGGTCCCAGCGATCCCCGTCCACCACCACCTGGGCGGCGGCACCCAGCTCGATCGCCTCGATCAGGTTGTGGTTGAGATACACGTAGGTGCCCGGCTGGCGGAAGCGATACAGCGCGGCGCCGGCGGAACCGCCGCGGATGAACCAGGTTTCCAGGTCGCGCAACGGCGGGTTGTTGAACTTGCCCTCTTCCCAGACGTAATCGCCATGACCGCCGATCAGGTGCGGACGGCTGTCCCGGTTGGCCTGGGAATGGATGAACAGCACCTGCTCGCCCACCTTGGCCCGCAAGGCGTGCTCGCCGGTGAGCGAGCCCGCCGCGCCGTTGAAGACCACGTGGGTGGGCACCAGCCCGCGCATGGCCTGCAACGTATCCGGCATGGAGGCGCCCGGGGTGTCGTAGCGCTTGTAGCCGCCCTGGCCGTCCTTCGGCACATAGAACTCGCTTTCGCCGATGTAGTAGGCGCGATCGTAGCGAAGGGCCTGGCCCTTCTCGTCCTTCAGTCCGTCGCGCGGCAGCACCATCACCGCGCCCTGCATGCCCTGCACCAGGTGCCAGGGCGTCATGGAACCGCCCGGAGCGCAGTGATAGACGAAGGTGCCCGGCCGGGTGGCCTTCCAGCGCAGCGTGACCTGCTGGCCGGGGGCCACCCGGGTGAAGTCGCCGCCGCCCATGGCGCCGGTGGCGGCATGAAAGTCGATGTTGTGGGACATGGCGTTGCTGGCGAGGTTGACCAGGGTCAGCTCCACGTAGTCGCCCTCGTGGACCACCATCATCGGGCCGGGAACGGAGCCGCCGAAGGTCATGCCGTGCACGGTGGTGCCCTTGGCATCCAGTACCAGGTCCTTCTCGACGATGGGCAAGGTGAACTGCATCACCTTCGGGCCGCCCTTGGCGACCTGGTCATGGGGGTGGACGAAAGGCGGGCGCACCAGTTGGACGCGTTCGTGGGGCAAGCTGGAGAGGTCCGGGGCTTGGTCACGGGTGCTCGCCATGATGTCCAGGGCGGAGGCGGCCTCGACGGACGGCATGGCGGCGAGCAGGCTCGCCATGCTGATGGCGACGGCCAGGACGGTGTGCTTCATAAGGCTCATGGAACGGCTCCTTTCCCCCGGATGGGGATGTGCCGCCAGCATCCGGGCAGTCCGTGTCACGCTCATTGACGCGAATCAAGGATGGCGACCAGCCGCACCAGGTGTTTGTCTTTTTTGCCAACCAAGTACCGAACGGCGGCACTTCCCAAGGAAAATGACCGCCCGTCGGACAAAGGGATCGATCAGCCCAATCGTTCCACCGGCCGGGCGCTGACCACGGCCTGATCGGTCGCGCCGAACCAGCGGCTGGTGAGGGTCCCCGCCGTTAGCGAGCCATTGACGTTGAGCGCGGTGCGACCCATGTCGATCAGCGGTTCGATGGAAATCAGCAATGCCACCAGGGTGACTGGCAGCCCCATGGCCGGTAGCACCAGCAGCGCGGCGAAGGTGGCCCCGCCCCCGACCCCGGCGACGCCGGCGGAACTGAGGGTGACGATGCCTACCAGGGTGGCAATCCACACCGGGTCTAGCGGGTTTATGCCCACCGTCGGCGCCACCATGACGGCCAGCATGGCCGGATACAGGCCGGCGCACCCGTTCTGGCCAATGGTGGCGCCGAAGGAGGCGGAGAAGCTGGCTATGGACTCCGGAACGCCCAGGCGCCGCACCTGTGCTTCCACGTTGAGCGGGATGCTCGCGGCGCTGGAGCGACTGGTGAAGGCGAAGGTGAGTACCGGCCAGACCTTCTGGAAGAAGCGCAGCGGGTTGATGCCGTTCACCCACAGCAGCAAGGCGTGCACGCCAAACATGATCGCCAGGCCCAGGTAGGAGGCGACCACGAAGCCCCCCAGCTTGAGGATGTCCTGCAGGTTGGAACCTGCCACCACCTTGGCCATCAGCGCCAGCACGCCATAAGGGGTCAGCCGCATGATCAGGCGCACCAGCTTCATGATCCAGGCCTGCAGCGTGTCGATGGCCACCAGCACCCGGCGCCCCTTCGCCTCGTCGTCCTTCGCCAGGCCGAGGGCGGCCACGCCGAGGAAGGCGGCGAAGATCACCACGCTGATGATGGAGGTGGGATTGGCGCCCGCCAGGTCGGCGAACGGATTGCGCGGGATCAGGGACACCAGCAATTGCGGCACGGTGAGGTCGGCCACCTTGCCCGCGTACGTGGTCTGGATGGCGGAAAGCCGAGCGGTCTCCTGGGCGCCCTGCACCAGCCCTTCGGCCGTCAGGCCGAACAGGTGGGTCACGCAGACGCCCACCAGCGCGGCGATGGCGGTGGTGCCCAACAGCACCCCGATGACCGAGACGCTGATTCGGCCCAGGGAGCTGGCGTCGTGCAAGCGGGCGACCGCGCTCAGGATCGAGGCGAACACCAGGGGCATGACCACCATCTGCAACAGTTGCACATAGCCGTTGCCGACCACGTCGAACCAGGCGATGGAGGCCTTGAGAGGCGGAGCGCCGTCGCCATAGATGAGCTGCAGCGCCAAGCCATAGGCGGCGCCCAGCAACAAGCCGACCAACACCTTGCGGGATAGGCTCCAGTGGTCCCGCCCCCAGCGGGCGAGCAGAACCAGCAGGGCCAGGAAACCCGCGATGTTCAGGATGAGGGGCATGATCGTCCTTATCGCCGAAACGGCGGCGGGCGCCGGATCGGCTGCTGTAGTGAAGAGAATGCGCCTGGTGGGCGCCTGAGCCATGGTAACAAGCCCACTTTTTATGCATTTAGAATAAAAATGCATTTTGTAAGAACAAACACAGAGTCTTACCTGCGGCCGGCGAGCCTCTGAGTTCAGGGCGCCGGGCTCGGCAAAGCATAGGCCATGATGTAATCCCCCGGCCGACTCTTGAGCCCCCCATGGCCGCCCGCCGCGATCACCACGTACTGGCGGCCATCCTTGCCCAGGTAGGTCATGGGCGTGGCCTGCCCCCCGGCGGGCAAGCGGGCCCGCCACAGCTCGCGGCCGCCGCTGGCTTCGAAGGCGCGCAAGTAACCGTCGGCGGTGGCCCCCATGAAGATCAGCCCGGAGCGGGTGTTGATGGCGCCGCCGATGTTGAAGATGCCCGTGGGAAACGGCAGGTTCGCGCGCAGGCCGAAGGGGCCGGTGTCGCGGGTGGTACCGAGGTCGTGGCGCCAGGCGATGCGCCGGTTGTCGAGGTCGACCGCCGCCAACTGCCCCCAGGGCGGCGCCTTGCACGGCGCTCCCAAGGCCCCCAGCCAGGGCTCCACTTTCACCACATAGGGCGTGCCGTATTGCGGGTTGATGGCGAAGTCCTTGGGACGAGGGGGCGTGCCCTTGCCATCCCAAGGCTCCACCAGGCCGCGCCGCTCCGCCTCCTCGCGCCGGTACACCTCGGCGACGAAGGGAATGTAGCTGAGGTTGGCGTACAGCCGCCGGTGCAAGGGGTCCAGCGAGGCACCTTGCCAGTCGATGATGCCGTCGAAGGCCGGGTAGACCAGGGTCGGTCGGTCCAGGCCAAAGGGAGTGAAGGCCCCTCGATAGTTCAGCCGGTGGAACTGGATGCGACAGAGCATCTGGTCGAAGGGGGTCACACCCCAGGCGTCGCGCTCGGTGAGTTCCGGCGGAGCGAAGGATGGCATCCCCACCGAGTAGGGCTGGGTCGGTGCCACCGGCTCGCCGGGCAGCCCGCCCAGGGGCGCGGGACGCTCCTCGACGTCGGCGATGGGTTCGCCGGTCTCGCGATTGAGCAGGAACAGTTCGCCGCGCTTGGTCGTCTGCACCAGAGCGGGAATACTGGTGCCGGCCGGCCCCGGCAGGTCCACCAGGGTGGGGCCAATGGGCACGTCCATGTCCCACAGGTCGTGGTGCAGGGTCTGGAAGGACCAGCGCGGCGCGCCGGTGCGGATGTCTAGGGCCACCACCGAGCTGGAGTAACGCTCGTCGAACGGCCGCCGCTTCGCCCCGTAGTAATCCGGCACGGCATTGCCGGTGGGAAGGTAGACCAGCCCGCGCTCGAGATCGGCGGTGTAGACGCCCCAGGCGTTGGGCGTGCCCCGGGTGAAGGTCTGCTCCGGCGTTGGGCGGACCACCGGCGAATCCGCCTGGCCCACGTCCCAGGCCCAGGCGATCTCGCCGGTCACCGGGTCGAAGGCGCGCACCGCGCCGGACGGCTCGCGGGTGGCCTGGCCATCGTAGATCCAGCCCCCGAGGATTACCCGGTCCTGGGCCACCAGGGGCGGCGAGGTGACGAAATGGAAACCTTCGGGCACGTCGCCCAAGTAGCGTCGCAGCGAGACATAGCCGTGGTCGCCGAACCCCTCGCAGAGCTGCCCGGTGTGGGCATCCAAGGCCATCAGCCGGGCATCCGCCACCGGCGCGATGATGCGCTGGGCGCAGGGCGTGCCCGCCGGCGCCTCGTAGTAGGACACGCCGCGGCAGGCCAGGTAGGCATTGTTGCCGGTCTTCGGCTTGGGATCGAAGCGCCAGCGCTCGACACCGGTATCCGGGTCCAGGGCAATCACCTGGCTGTGGGGCGTGCAGACGTACAGCAGGTCGCCGACCTTGATCGGCGTGACTTCGAAATTGAATTCGTAGCCGTGCTCGTTCTCGCCGGCGCGCGGCAGGTCGCCGGTGCGGTAGGACCAGGCGTTTTCCAGGCGCGTCACGTTGCGCGGGGTGATCTGCTCCAAGGGCGACCAGCGCTCACCACGGGGCGTGCGACCGTAGAACGGCCAGTCCGCCTCCGCCACGCCATCGGCCACGGGCGCCTCGACCCGGGCCAAGTCCGGCGCCGGCTGGGGGCGGGAATGGGCGAAGAACAGCGAGGCCACCAGCAGCGCGCCGACCAAGGGCAGCGCCCAGGCGCCTCGGTTCGTCCGGGGCGGGCGACCGTCGAGCCGGCGGCGCACCCAGGGCGTCAGCAGGTAAAGGCCCAGCAGGGTCGGCAGCATCAGCCGGGGCTCCAGGGCCCAGGGCTCCAGCCCCACTTCCCAGAGCGACCAGGCCAGGGTCGCCAGCCACAGCGCGCCGTAGACCCAAAGCGCCTGCCGACGGCCCGCCACGAGCAGCCCCCCGGTGGCCATCAGCGCCAGCCCGGCGAAGACGTAATAAAGGCTGCCGCCGAGAATCAGCAGCCAGGCCCCGCCCACGGCGAAGGCCAGTCCCGACAGCACCAACAGCGCACCGGTGACGACCGGTGAGGAACGGAACGCGCGAGGCATGTACGTCTCTTCCAAGCCATGACTTCCTGGGCTTGGAGTGAGGGCTCGCGAAATTCGTTCTGAATATTTCCACCCCTTGACAGCGCGCCCTCAAGCGAAACGGCGAGGTATTCATGGAGCGGTGGACGCGTCCTCTGGGCGAGTTCCGGAACCCGCCAGCAATCGCTCGCGCAGGGCATCGAACGCCGCGCTGGCATAGTCCCGGCGCCGGACCAGCAAGGTCTCCATCGTCACCAGCGGTACCGCGTTCAGCCGCCCGGGCCTGTCGAGCAGATCCAGCACCGAACGGGGGATCACCGCCACGCAATCCCCCGCCGCCACGCACGCCAGGATGGCGTGGTAGGAACCCACTTCCAGCACCCGGTGCGCGCGTCCGCCCGCCGCCAGCCAGCTTTCCAAGGCTCGGCGATAGGCGCACCCAGGCGCGAAGCAGGCCACGCGCTCGAGGCCCACGTCGCTCGGCCCGGTTACCGGCGGATGGCCTTCCGGGGTCACCAGCAGCAGAGTCTCTCGATACACCGGAACGCCGTCCAGCTCGGGCGCCAGGGTGTCTTCCCGCCAGGCGCCCTCCCGCCAGAGCAGGGGGCGGGCCACCAGGGCCGCCTCCAGGCGGCGCTCCAGCACCGCCTCGGCGAGTACCGCCGTGGGGCCGGTGCTCACCGTCAGCGCCACGTCCGGCCAGGCCCGGTGGTAATCCGCCAGCACCGCCGGCAGGCGACTGGCCGCCGTGCTTTCCATGCTTCCCAGGCGCAGAGCACCGCCCGGCCGGTCCGGTCGCATCGCCTGGCGCGCCTCCTCCGCCAGCGCCAGCAGGCGTTCGGCATAGAGCAGAAAGGCGCGACCGCGCTCGGTCAGCAGCATGCGCTTGCCTTCCCGGGAGAACAGCACAACGCCCAGCTCGTCCTCCAACTGGCGAATACGCGTGGTGACGCTGGACTGAACCCGCCCCAGCCGTTGCGCGGCGCGGGTCACGCTGGTTTCGGTGGCCACGGTGCGAAAAATATCCAACGAGATGAAGTCCACGTCGTTCTCACTAGAAGAATTAAATTGAACGAATGATCTCTCCATGAGATAAAACCAGCAAGCCTCTCGCTTGGAGTTCTATCCATGATCGTCGATCCGCTGTTCACCCTCGGCCTGCGCCACCCCATCGTGCAGGCGCCCATGGTAGGCGTTTCCACCCCGACGCTGGTTGCCACGGTGTGCAATGCCGGCGCCCTGGGCTCCCTGGCGCTGGGTCCCTGCTCGGTGGAGCAGGCCCGCACGGCGATCCGCGAGACCCGCGCCCTCACCGACCGCCCGTTCAACGTCAACCTGTTCTGCCACCGACCGGCGGTAGCCGACGCAACCGGCGAACGCGACTGGCTGGCTCACCTGACCCCCTTCTTCGCCGAACTGGGGACCACCGCGCCCGCGACCCTGGTGGAGCCCTACTGCAGCTATTCGGAACACGAAGGCTTGCTGGACATGCTGCTGGAGGAGCGGCCCGCGGTGGTCAGCGTGCATTTCGGCCTGCCGCCGAACGCGCATATCCAGGCCCTGAAGGCCGCCGGCCTGCAGGTCTGGGCAGGGGTCACCACGCCGGCGGAAGCTGCCCAGGCCGAGGCGGCCGGCGTCGACCTGCTGGTGGCACAAGGCGTCGAGGCCGGCGGCCACCGTGGGGTATTCGACCCCGAGCGCGGCGATGCCGGCTACACCACCCTGGCCCTGGTGCGCCTGCTGGTCCGCCGCGGGCGCCTGCCGGTGATCGCCGCCGGCGGCATCATGGACGGCCAGGGCATCGCCGCGGTGCTGGACCTGGGGGCCTGCGCCGCCCAGATGGGCACGGCATTCGTGCTCTGCCCGGAATCCGGGGCGGATGCCGCCTACCGCGACGCCCTGCGCCAAGCCGGGGAAACCCGTATCACCGCGGCTATTTCCGGTCGTCCGGCGCGGGGATTGGTGAACCGCTTCCATGAGCTGGAACGCCCGGGCGCGCCGGCATGGCCGGATTACCCCATTGCCTACGCCGCCGCCAGAGCCCTGCAACGCGCCGCCGGCAACCGCGGCTTCGGCGTGCACTGGGCAGGCCAGGCCGCCGCCCTCGCCCGCGAACTGCCGGCGGCGGCGCTGGTGGAACTGCTGGCCGAGGAATGGCGCAACGCCTGAGCTAGGCGATGGAGCGCAACACGCCGCCATCCACCCGCACCGAAGCCCCGGTGGTGGCGGACGCCTGGGGCGAGGCCAGGTAGACCACCATGTTGGCGACCTCCTCCACGCTGGCCAGCCGGCCGATCACCGAGCTGGGCCGGTTGTCGCGGATGAAGTCCCGCTCCAGGTCCACCACCGGCACGCCCTTCTCCTGGGCCAGGGACTCGAAGAAATCGGCGACTCCCTCGGAACGGGTCGGCCCCGGCAACACGGCGTTCACCGTCACCCCGCTGCCGGCCAGGGTCTCCGCCAGCCCTCGGGAAATCGCCAGCAGCGCCGTCTTGGTCATGCCGTAGTGCACCATCTCGGTGGGAATCTGCAGGGCCGACTCGCTGGACAAGAACAACACCCGGCCCCAGCCCCGCTCGGCCATCCCCGGCGCGTAGTGGCGAGATAGCCGTACCGCGCTCATCACGTTGACCTCGAAGAAGCGTTGCCAGTCTTCGTCGGGGATATCGAAGAAGCCTTTCGGCTCGAAGATGCCCAGGTTATTGACCAGGATGTCCACCTCCGGCACCTCGGCGAACAGCCGCTCCGCGCCGGCGGCGGTCCCCAGGTCGGCGGCCACGCCACGCAGGCGGGCGTCGGGGTGTTCGGCCTGGATCGCCGCCAGGGCCTCTCGCACCCGTTCCTCGCCGCGCCCGTTGACCACCACCTCGGCGCCAGCGCCGGCCAGACCCTTGGCGATGGCCAGGCCGATGCCGCCGGTGGAGCCACTGACCAGGGCACGCTTGCCGTTCAGATCGATCCGCATGGTTACCTCCTTGGAATTCGCAGACAGGCGCCGGCCCGCCGGGACGCCGCGAAACGCCACGCCGCTTCGCCAGGCCGACGCTCGGAACCGTCGACCCTACCGCGTCGGCCAGTCCCACAGATCAGGCCCCGATGCTCCCTCGCCGGTTCCCTCGAAGCCCGTCGAGGCACCTTCCCGGGCACCTGGAACCCGACGGCGCCCCAGGCGCCGCCACCGCTCTCCGGGAAGCGAGTCTGCCGACGGCATCCGTGCCCGGCAGGCATCGGATGACAGGGGGGGACTGGCAAGCCATACTCCGCCGTTCGACTCACCGCCTCCTCTCTGTGCCCCGGCCTTCAGCGGCACGGTGGGGCGACCACGCGCAGGCCGACGCACGTCCGGCCCGTCCATTCCTGAAGTAGGACAAGCCCGCATGTCGGAGTCAGAACTCGAACGCCTGCAACGCCGTATCGGCGAACTGGAAGCGGACAACGCACGCCTGTCGGCCGAGGCCCGGCAAGACCGGGCCTCGCGCTCCGAAGAGCGGGACATGGCCATCCTGGTCACCGACCGCGAGGGACGCCTGCTGGACTGGGACGAAGGCGCCGAATGCCTGTTCGGCTGGCGCGCCGCCGACATGCGCGGCGAACCCATCGAACGCTGCGATACCACCGACGACATTCGCGCCGGGCGCTCCGCCGAGGAGCGCCGGCGAGCCCTGGATCAGGGGCGCGCCCGGGACGAACGCTGGTACCGGCGGCAGAACGGCCAGCGCTTCTGGGGCCACGGCGAAACGATTCCCTTGCGCGGCTCCGACGGCCCGGGGTTCCTGAAGATCGTCCATGACCGGACCGCCCACCGCCAGATCGCCGAGCGCCTGCAAGTGGAAGCCGCGCTGCGGGAAAGCGAGGCGCGCCTCGCGGCGATCTTCGCCCAGGCGGCGGTGGGGCTGTCGGAACGCGGACTGGACGGCCGCTTCCTGCGGGCCAACGCCGAACTCTGCCGGCTGCTCGGGCGCAGCCACGATCAGGTGCTCGCGGCGACGGCCGCCGACGTCACCCACCCCGAAGACCTCGGCAAGAGCAGCGCCGCCTTCCAGCAGGTCCTGGTCTCGGAACGGCCGGTGACCCTGGAAAAACGCTACCTGCGGCCGGACGGCGCCGTCGTCTGGACCCACAGCAGCCTGAGCCGGCTCGACGACGAGCAAGGCCGGCCGCGCTCCGTGCTCACCGTCACCGTGGACCTCACCGAGCGTATCGTCGCCGAAGACCGTCTGCGGGCCAGCGAGGCGCAACTGCGGGAGCTGAACGAGACCCTCGAACAACGGGTGGAAGCACGCACCCGGGAGCGCGACCTGGTCTGGCAAACGTCGCCGGACATGCTGTGCACCACGGGGCTCGATGGCCGCTTCGTCACCCTCAATCCGGCCTGGGAGCGCACCCTGGGCTGGAGCGACGAGGAACTCCGGCGGACTCCGTTTTCCGAGCTGGTGCACCCCGACGACCTGGAGCGCACCGAGCGCGCCTTGCAGGCGCTGGTGGACAACGCCACGGTGACCGGCTTCGAGAACCGCTACCGGCACCGGGACGGCGGCTACCGCTGGCTTTCCTGGAACGCGGTGCCCCGGGACGGTCTCGTCTACGCCACCGTGCGGGACGTGACACCGATGAAGGAACAGGCCGCCGCCTTGCGCGAAGCCCAAGAGCGCCTGCACCACAGCCAGAAGATGGAAGCCGTGGGCCAGCTCACCGGCGGGCTGGCCCACGATTTCAACAACCTGCTGACCGGCATCATCGGCAGCCTGGACCTGCTGCACACCCGCATCGCCCAGGGCCGCATCGCCGACCTGGGGCGCTACGTGGACGCCGCCCTGGGCGCCGCCAACCGCGCCGCCGCCCTCACCCATCGGTTGCTGGCCTTCTCCCGCCGGCAGACCCTCGACCCCAAGCCCACCCGGGCGAACCGCCTGATCGCCGACATGGAGGAGCTGATCCGGCGCACGGTCGGCCCGCAAATCGAGGTGAGCACCTCGGCGGCCACGGACCCGTGGACCATCCTCTGCGACCCCAACCAGTTGGAAAACGCCCTGCTCAACCTGTGCATCAACGCCCGGGACGCGATGCCGGACGGCGGTCGCTTGCTGATCGAAACCGCCAACGTCCAGCTCGACGACGGCGACCTGCCGGTCGGTCCCTATGTACTCATCGCCGTCAGCGATACAGGCACCGGCATGACCCCCGACGTGGCGGCGCGGGCGTTCGACCCCTTCTTCACCACTAAGCCGCTGGGCATGGGCACCGGGCTGGGCCTGTCGATGATCTACGGTTTCGCCAAGCAGTCCGGCGGCCAAGCGCACATCCAGTCGCGGGAAGGGGCCGGCACCCGGGTCTGCCTGTACCTGCCGCGCCACTTCGGCGACAGCCAGGATGAGCCGACGCCCACGCCCTTCAGACCGTCGCCTCGCACCGAGGCCGGCGAAACGGTGCTGGTGGTGGACGACGAGCCGGCCGTGCGCATGCTGATCGGCGAAGTGCTGGCGGAACTGGGCTATGCCACCCTGGAGGCGGCCGATGGCGCCGAGGGGTTGCGCATCCTGCAATCCGACGCGCGCATCGACCTGCTGGTCAGCGACGTGGGCTTGCCCGGCGGCATGAACGGCCGGCAGATGGCCGACGCGGCACGGCAGACCAGGCCGGCCCTGAAGGTCCTGTTCATCACCGGCTACGCGGAAAGCGCGGTGGTGAGCAATGGCAACCTGGAACCCGGCATGTACGTGCTGACCAAACCCTTCAGCCTCGACCGGCTGGCCACCCAGGTTCGGGACATCCTGCTCGGCGCCTGACGTCCCGCGCCCCGCCGCCGGCGGGGCGCGGCCCCTCTTCTTATTGGTCAGGCTGGCAGCCCTCTTCCTGCCTTCGGGCGCTCGCCCGCGTCCTGTCCGCGCTCGTGCCTGTGCATCCATGCAGACCCGCTATGCGCGAAGCCGCCTTGATATCGGCAAATTTGCGTTGTTAGGATCGGGGCAACCCACTGCCCCGGCAGTCCTACAACAACAATCGAGCAGGCCCTGCCATGTCCCACGCGAACTCCGTCCCCACCGTCAAATTGCTGATCGACGGCAAGCTGGTGGAATCCACCACGCAACACTGGCGCGAAGTGATCAACCCGGCGACCCAGGAAGTGCTGGCGCGCGTGCCGTTCGCCACCCCCGAGGAAATGAACGCCGCCGTCGCCAGCGCCAAGCGCGCCTTCCAGACCTGGCGCAAGACGCCCATCGGGACGCGCGCGCGAATCTTCCTGAAATACCAGCAACTGATCCGGGAACACATGAAGGAACTGGCGGCCATCCTCACCGCCGAGCAGGGCAAGACCCTGCCCGATGCCGAGGGCGACGTGTTCCGCGGCCTGGAGGTGGTGGAGCACGCCGCCGGCATCGGCAACCTGCAACTGGGCGAGTTGGCCAACAACGTGGCCAATGGCGTCGACACCTACACCCTGCTGCAACCCCTCGGCGTGTGCGCCGGCATCACCCCGTTCAACTTCCCGGCGATGATTCCGCTGTGGATGTTCCCCATGGCCATCGCCACCGGCAACACCTTCGTCCTCAAGCCGTCCGAGCAAGACCCGATGGTCACCATGCGCTTGGCCGAGCTGGCCCTGGAAGCGGGCATCCCCGCGGGCGTGCTCAACGTCATCCACGGCGGCGCCGACGCGGTGAACCTGATCTGCGACCATCCGGACATCAAGGCGGTATCCTTCGTCGGTTCCACCAAGGTGGGCACCCACGTCTACCATCGCGCCAGCCAGGCCGGCAAACGCGTGCAATGCATGATGGGTGCGAAGAACCACGGGGTGATCCTGCCCGACGCGCCCAAGCAGCAGACCCTCAACAACCTGGTGGGCGCCGCCTTCGGCGCGGCCGGCCAGCGCTGCATGGCGCTGTCGGTGCTGGTGCTGGTGGGCGAGGCGCGGGCCTGGCTGCCGGAACTGGTGGAAAAGGCCAAGACCCTCAAGGTCAACGCCGGCACCGAGGCCGGCACCGACGTCGGCCCGCTGGTCTCCTGCGCCGCCCTGGATCGGGTCGGCGGGCTGATCCAGCGCGGCGTCGAGGAAGGCGCGGAACTGGTGCTGGACGGTCGCCAGCCGACCGTCGCCGGCTTCGAGAAAGGCAACTTCGTCGGCCCGACCATCTTTGCCAAGGTCAAGCCGGAAATGAGCATCTACCGGGAGGAAATCTTCGGCCCGGTGCTCTGCGTGATGGAGGCCGAGACCCTGGACGAGGCCATCGCCCTGGTCAACGCCAACCCCAACGGCAACGGTACCGCCCTGTTCACCCGCTCCGGCGCCGCCGCCCGCCACTTCCAGGAAGAGATCGACGTGGGCCAGGTGGGCATCAACGTGCCGATCCCGGTGCCGGTGCCGCTGTTCTCCTTCACCGGCTCGCGGGCCTCCAAGCTGGGCGACCTGGGCCCCTATGGCAAGCAGGTGGTGCAGTTCTACACCCAGACCAAGACCGTGACCCAGCGCTGGTTCGACGAAGACGAGGTCGGCGCCATCAACACCACCATCTCCCTCAAGTGAGCCCGGCCGCCGCCTGGGCGGCGCGGGATTCGTCCGGGCGCCCGCCAGGCGGGCGCCCTACCTCGACAAGAACAACAAGGACACGGCCATGCATATCGGATTTCTAGGACTCGGCAACATGGGCGGCCCGATGGCCCGCAACCTGCTCAAGGCCGGCCACCAGGTCACCGCCTTCGACCTCTCCCAGCAGGCCCTGGCGGGCCTGGTGGAAGCCGGCGCCCGGGAAGCGGCCTCGGTGGCCGCCGTGGCCGGCGCCGGGGTCGATGTGGTGATCACCATGCTGCCCGCCGCCGCCCACGTGAAACAGGTCTACCTGGGCGAGGACGGCTTGCTGGCCGGCCTGCCGGCCGGCGTGCTGCTGATCGACTCCTCCACCATCGACCCGCTGAGCGCACGGGAGGTGGCCAAGGCGGCGGCCGAGCACGGCAACCCGATGCTCGACGCCCCGGTCTCCGGCGGCACCGTGGGCGCCGCGGCCGGCACCCTGACCTTCATGGTCGGCGGCGAGCCCGACGCCTTCCAGCGGGCCCAGCCGATCCTCGCCGCCATGGGCAAGAACATCGTGCATTGCGGCGCGGCGGGCAACGGCCAGGTGGCGAAAGTGGCCAACAACATGCTGCTGGGCATCTCCATGATCGGCGTCGCCGAAGCCATGTCCCTGGGCGTCGCCCTGGGCATGGACGCCAAGGTGCTGGCCGGCATCATCAACACCAGCAGCGGCCGCTGCTGGGCCTCGGAGGTGAACAACCCGTTCCCCGGCGTGCTGGAGAATGCCCCGGCGTCCCGGGGCTACAGCGGTGGTTTCGGCACCGACCTCATGCTCAAGGACCTCGGCCTGGCCAGCGAGGCGGCCCGACACGTGCGCCAGCCAGTGATCCTCGGCGCCTTGGCCCAGCAGCTCTACCAGTCCTTCAGCCAGCAGGGCCATGGCGGCCTGGACTTCTCCGCCATCGTCAAGCTCTATGCGCGGGAGGACCAGGCATGAGCGCGGCGACCGAAAGCCCGGTTCTGGTCAGCGTCCGCAACGGCATCGGCTACCTCACCCTGAACCGCCCGACGGGGCTCAACGCCCTGACCCTGGAGATGGTGCGCCTGCTCCACGAGCGGCTGCGGCAATGGGCGGACGACCCGGCGATCCGCGCCGTGGCGCTTCGCGGCGCCGGCGAGAAAGCTTTCTGCGCCGGCGGCGACATCCGCTCCCTGTACGACAGCCACAAGTCCGGCGGCGACCTGCACCTGCGTTTCTTCGAGGAGGAATACGCCCTCGACCAGTACATCCACGCCTACGCCAAGCCGGTGCTGGCGCTGATGGACGGCTTCGTCCTCGGCGGCGGCATGGGCCTGGTGCAAGGCGCGTCGCTGCGGGTGGTGGGCGAGCGGGTGCGCATGGGCATGCCGGAAACCGGCATCAGCTACTTCCCGGACGTGGGCGGCAGCTATTTCCTGCCGCGCCTGCCGGGCGAGCTGGGCCTCTACCTGGGCCTCACCGGCACCCACGTGGGCGCCGCCGATGCCTTGAGCGCCGGCTTGGCCGACTATGCCCTGCCCAGCGCCCGCTTCACGGAGCTGGAAGCCCGCCTGGACACCCTCGTTTGGGACCGGCCGCCCATCGAGACACTGACCGCGCTGCTGGACGAGCTGGGCGCCCGGCGCCTGCCCGATGCCCGCCTGGACCCTCTGCGACCGGCCATCGACCGGCACTTCGCCCAGCCCGACGTGGCCGCCATCCGGGCCTCCCTGCAGGCGGAAGACGACCCGGCCCTGCGACCCTGGGCGGAGGAAACGGTGACCCAACTGGATGGCCGCTCGCCCCTGGCCCTGGCGGTCACCCTGGAGTTGCTGCGCCGGGGCCGCGCCCTGCGGCTGGCCGACTGCTTCCGCCTGGAAACCCACCTCGACCGCCAGTGGTTCGACCATGGCGACATCATGGAAGGCGTGCGCGCGTTGCTGGTCGACAAGGACAAGCAACCGCGCTGGAACCCGCCCCGCCTGGCCGACGTGAGCGCCGAACGGGTGCAAGCGTTCTTCGACGGCTTCCATGCCTCCTCTGTGTAAGGAACGACCATGCACGACCTCGAACTCAGCGACGAACAACGCATGATCCGCGACATGGCCCGCGATTTCGCCCGGGCCGAAGTGGCGCCTCATGCCCAGGCCTGGGAAAAGGCCGGCTGGATCGACGACGCGGTGGTCGCCCAGCTCGGCGGCCTCGGCCTGCTCGGCATGGTGGTGCCGGAGGCGTTCGGCGGCACCTATATCGACTACGTGGCCTATGCCCTGGCGGTGGAAGAAATTTCCGCCGGCGACGGCGCCTTGGGCGCCCTGATGAGCATCCACAGCTCCGTAGGCTGCGGCCCGCTGCTGAAATACGGCACGCCGGAACAGCAGCACGCCTGGCTTCCGGACCTGGCCAGCGGTCGCGCCATCGGCTGTTTCTGCCTGACCGAGCCGCAGGCCGGCTCCGAGGCCCACAACCTGCGCACCCGCGCGGTGCTGGAGAACGGCCAATGGGTGCTCAACGGCGCCAAGCAGTTCGTCAGCAACGGCCGCCGGGCGAAGCTGGCCATCGTCTTCGCCGTCACCGACCCGGAGCTGGGCAAGAAGGGACTCTCCGCCTTCCTGGTGCCCACCGACACCCCCGGCTTCGTGGTGGAGCGCAGCGAGCACAAGATGGGCATCCGCGCCTCGGACACTTGCGCCATCACCCTGCAGGACTGCCGCATCCCCGAGGCCAACCTGCTGGGGCCGCGCGGCAAGGGGCTGGCCATTGCCCTCTCCAACCTCGAAGGCGGGCGCATCGGTATCGCCGCCCAGGCCCTGGGCATCGCCCGGGCGGCCTTCGAGGCGGCCCTGGGCTATGCCCGGGAGCGGGTCCAGTTCGACAAGCCGATCATCGAGCACCAGAGCGTGGCCAACCTGCTGGCGGACATGCACACCCGACTGAACGCCGCGCGGTTGCTGATCCTCCACGCCGCGCGCCTGCGCAGCGCCGACCTGCCGTGCCTGTCGGAGGCTTCCCAGGCCAAGCTGTACGCCTCGGAGATGGCGGAATTCGTCTGCTCCAAGGCCATGCAGATCCATGGCGGCTACGGCTACCTGGAGGACTACCCGGTGGAGCGTTATTACCGCGACGCGCGGATCACCCAGATCTACGAAGGCTCCAGCGAAATCCAGCGCCTGCTGATCGCCCGGCAACTGGCCGACTACCCCCTGTGAGGCCAGCGCGGCGCGGTCGTCGGCCGCGCCGCTCAGCCGCCCGCGCGACCCAGCAGGCGGTCCTGGTGGCGCGCCGCCACATCCCGCAGGAAGTCCCAGCACACCCGCATCCGGGCGATCTCCTTGTTCTCGGTGGGCATCAGCATCCAGAAGGTGCGGACGAATTCCACCTGCCCCACCAGCACCTCCCGCAGCAGGGGCTCGGTGCTGGCGGAAAACGCCGGCAGGATCGCCAGCCCGGCGCCGGCCGCCACCGCCGCCTGCTGGGCGAGGATGCTGGTGCTACGCAGGGCGTTCTGCCGTGGCCGGACGATTTCGTCGAGGTAGAGCAGCTCCTTGCTGTAGAGCAGGTCCTCGATATAGCTGACGAAGACATGCTCGCGCAGGTCTTCAGGACCGGTGATCGGCGGATGGGACGCCAGGTAGGCCTCCGAGGCGTACAGCCGTAGCACGTAGTCGGTGAGCTTGGTGATGAGGTAAGGGCCGCGCTCCGGCCGCTCCAGGGTGATGACGATGTCCGCCTCGTGGCGGGCCAGGCGCACCGTGCGCGGTACCGCCAGCAGGTCCACGCTCAGGTGCGGATAGCGCTGGGTCAGCCCGGCGAGCTGCCCGGCCAGCATCACCGCGCCGTAGCCCTCGGTGGCGCCGATGCGCACCTGGCCCGACAGGGTGTCGGCGGTGCTGCTGGCGCGCTCGATGGACATCACCGCGCTTTCCATCGCCTCCGCCTGGGCCAGTAGCGCCCGGCCGGCCTCGGACAGGCGATAGCCGACCCGGGTGCGGATGAACAGCTGGCGATCCAGCAGCTTCTCCAGGGCCTGCACCCGGCGCGCCACGGTGGTGTGGTCGACCCCCAGGCGCCGTGCCGCGATGGTCAGCTTGCCGGCTCGCGACAGCTCCAGGAAAAACCGCAGGTTGTCCCAATCCATGCCAGCTCCCCGATAGCGGCCAAAAATGCTCGCGGGAGTCTACACGGCGCTACAGCACGTAGCGCAGGATTGCCATGAAGTGCAGAAGGCTGCCGGCCATCACGAACAGGTGCCAGATACCGTGCCAGTGGCGGAAACGATCGTCGAAGACGAAGAAAACGATCCCGACCGTGTAGAACACGCCGCCCGCCGCCAGCCAGCGGAAGCCGGCGGCGCCCAGGGCCGCCAGCAACGGCTGGACCGCCACCAGGACGATCCAGCCCATCACCGCATAGATCACCAAGGACAGCACCCGCGCCTCGGAACGCGGCTTGATCTCCTGGAGCATGCCCACCGCCGCCAGTCCCCAGACCGTGCCGAACAGCGTCCAGCCCCAAGGCCCTCGCAGGCTGACCAGGCAGAACGGCGTATAGCTGCCGGCGATCAACAGGTAGATCGATAAGTGGTCCAGCTTGCGCATCACCCGCTTCGCCCGGCCGCGCACGCTGTGGTAGACGGTCGAAATGCTGTAGAGCAACACCAGCGTGACGCCATAGATGGCGACGCCGACGATCTTGCGCGGGTCGCCGTCCAGGCTCGCCAGGACCAGTAGCCAAATGGCACCGACGCTGGCGAGGACCGCCCCCACCAAGTGGGTCCAGGCGTTGAATTTCTCCCCGTGGTACATCGTCCGGCTCCGAGTTCGACGGCGAAGAATGCCCGAGTGGTCCGCCGGAGGCGAACGCAACGCCCCGGGCATCGCGGCTTAGCCGGACGCCTTCTTCGCCGAGGCGCGCCGCGTCCGCTTGGCCGGCGCCTTGGCCTCGCTCCTGTCCAGCTCGACCCAGGTGGGCGCATGGTCGCTGGCATGGGGCTGGTCGCGCACCCAGCGGTCGACCCCGGCGTCCACCAGGCGCGGCGCCAGCTCGGCGCTGAGCAGCAGATGATCGATACGCAGCCCGGCGTTCCTCTGCCAGTGCTGGCGGAAGTAATCCCAGAAGGTGTAGACCCGCTCCCCGGGGTAGCGGGCCCGCAGCGCGTCGGTCCAGCCCTGGGCCAGGAGCCGCTCGAAACAGGCGCGGCTTTCCGGTTGCAGCAGGGCGTCCTTGCGCCAGGAACGGGGGTTGTAGATGTCTTCGTCGGTGGGCACCACGTTGTAGTCGCCCGCCAGCACCACCGGATGGCCGCTGGCCTGGAGGGCGGCGGCGTGCTCGATGAAGCGTTCGAACCAAGCCAGCTTGTAGTCGAACTTCGGCCCCGGCTGGGGATTGCCGTTGGGCAGGTACAGGCACCCGACCACCACCCCATGGGCCGCCGCCTCGAGGTAACGACTATGGGGATCGTCCTCGCCACCCGGCAGGCCCCGCCGGACTTCCAGCGGTTCCATGCCGCGAGCCAGGATCGCCACGCCATTCCAGGAGGACTGCCCCTGCCAGATCGCGCCATAGCCCGCGTCGCGGATGTCCTTGGCGGGGAACGCCTTGTCCGGCGCCTTCAATTCCTGCAGGCAGACCACATCCGGCGCTTCCCGCTCCAGCCAGTCCAGCAAGGCTGGCAGGCGGGTATGGATACCGTTGATGTTGAAGGTAGCGATCTTCAGTGTGTCCACGACGGTTCTCCAGGACGGCTCTAGGCTACGACTGGTCCAGCCGCCCCGGGGTTCGCCCGGTTCGGCGGCGGCGCCTCGGGCCATGTCGCGCCACCGCCCTCCCCCGCGAGGCTACAATGCGTGCTTTTCCAGCCACAGGTGCCCCGTGTCCCCGCTCGAACTCTTCGCCGCCGCCCTCGGCGTGCTCGCCGTCTGGCTGACGATCCGGCAGAACGTCTGGTGCTGGCCGACCGGCCTGGTGATGGTGCTGTTGTACGTCTGGATCTTCTACGACGTGAAACTCTATTCCGACATGCTGCTGCAGGTGATCTACGCCGGCCTGCAACTCTACGGCTGGTGGCAGTGGACCCGGGGCGGCCGGCGCCACGACGGCCGCCAAGTGAGCCGGCTCTCCGGTCCCGCCTGCGCGGCGGGGCTGCTGGCGGGCGCCCTGGGCAGCCTCGCGCTGGGCTACCTGATGGCCAGCCACACGGACGCCGCACAACCCTGGTGGGATGCCAGCCTGACCGCCTTCAGCCTGGTGGCCCAGGTCTGGATGGCCCAGAAGCGCCTGGAATGCTGGCCGCTCTGGGCCTTGCTGGACAGCCTGTTCGTCGCCCTGTTCTGCTTCAAGGGCCTCTACCTGACCGCCGCGCTGTACGCGCTTTTCACGGCCCTGGCCCTGCACGGCTGGCGCGCCTGGCGACGCGACCCCGCTCTCGGGTATCCGGGATGAAGGTAGTCGTGCTGACCGGCCCCGAGTCCAGCGGCAAGAGCTGGCTCGCGGCCCGCCTGCGTGTCCAATTCGGCGGGCGAGTGGTGGACGAGTACGTGCGCCACTTCATCGACGAGCAGGGCCGGGACACCACCTATGCCGACATCGACCCCATCGCCCGGGGTCAACTGGCCTGGGAAGACGCCGCCCGCGCCGAGCGGCCGCCCTTGCTGCTGCTGGACACCCACCTACTGAGCAACCTGCTCTGGAGCCGCCTGCTGTTCGGCGACTGCCCCCACTGGATCGAGCCCGCCCTGCTCGCCCGGCGCTACGACCTGCATCTGCTGCTGTCGCCCGAGGCGGTTCCCTGGATCGATGATGGGCAGCGCTGCCAACCCGACCTCGGCGAGCGCCGTGCCTTCCACGCCGCCTGCCGAAGCTGGCTGCACCAGCACGACCAACCCTGCATCGAGATCGGTGGCGACTGGCAGGCTCGCGAGCGCCAGGCCCTTCGAGCCGTGGCCGCCTGCCTGGAGTCCTGACGGCCGCGCGTTGCCGGCCACGCTCGCCAGACACGCCTCGCCGCATGTCAATTCGCTTGAATTTTCTCGGCTTCGTGGGCTTCCAACCCAGACACCTGCCGTTTCCGACGGCTCAAGTCGACAGGAGGAAGCACTCATGACCACCGTGACCAAGAAGGACAACCTGCTGGACTGGCTGCGTGATGCCCACGGCATGGAGCAACAAGCCGAGCAGATGCTCAAGGCCCAGGCCGACCGCCTCGAAAACTACCCCACCCTGAAGACCCGCATTCTTCAGCACCTCGAAGAGACCCGCTCGCAACAGCAACTGCTGGACCAATGCATCACTCGGCTCGGCGGCAGTTCTTCCACATTCAAGGATCTCGCGGGCAAGTTGATGGCCTTCGGCCAAGCCGTTGGCGGGATGACCATGACCGATGAAGTGGTGAAAGGCGCCATGGCCAGCTACGCCTTCGAGTGTGTGGAAATCTCCACCTACACCGTGCTCATCGCCGCGGCACAGGAACTGGGCGACAAGGAAACCCAATCCGCCTGCGAGCGCATCCTTGAGCAGGAAAAAGCCATGGCCGCCTGGCTGCTGGAGCACCTGCCCGAGATTACCCAGGCCTACATGCGCCGCGCCGCCGACCCGGACCTGACCGCCAAGCGCTGACGGCACGTGTCGAGGCGCCGAGGACGCGACTGTCGCGTCCTCTCGCCTGCTGGCCCAAGAGACGCAGCCAGCCTCTGCTTACCTCTCATCGGCAGGTTTCCGATCCGTCGAGAACCACTTCTCATACGTCCCCGCTTCCAACATAACGATCAGGCGCCCATGGGCACAGCGCACACCGACGCAGCGCGAGGCATTGTGCCAATGACAGATAGACAGGCTATGCCTAAAGCCTCTTTCATTGCCGTGTGAATATGCTTGCTCGAGCAGCATCAAATCCATTGTCAACCGTTCATGGCCGCTGTTGATTGACTGCTCCGGGTTACGACGCCGGTCTATTCGGGGTCGGCCAAGAGCGAGAGAATCGTCTCGACCTCCCTCTCGGTAAAGTCCCCGATGAAGTCCAGGCTGATACCATAGGCAAGGTCGAACTTGATATTGAATTCCTTTTCCTGGATACGACAGCGGATGATATCGGCCTCGGGTAGGAGGGCTCGTCCCATCATCGTTATGCCTTCGTGGAAGGCCAGCCTCTGCCATGCTTCATCGAGGGTAAGTCTATCCAAGCGTCGAGAGCGGAATGCCCGCATACATATACCTCCTCTGCCCAAACAAAGGATCAAAAAAGCTTCAGTGTATGCGTCTGTCGCGCCCCTTTTGCCACATCGCACTTACTAAGGGAGCCCAAATTCGAAAGAATTACGATAAAAGGGGAAAATGACTCATCCTGGCCATACGATTGTCAGGAACGACGCCTCTTGAATAACCATTCACCAAAGACCAAACAAATTCGCTCTCAATCGACAGCGCCACCGCGCCCACTATCATTTCCATGTCATCCGAAACGTAACCGGCCAAATCAGCAGAGCCCGTCGTCTGAACGACTTTCTCGAAAAATAGCTTCCTGTATTTTGCCTGCTTTGCCCGTAGCGCCTTGGTACCGGAAGCATACGTGCTTGACCGTGCGATAACCTCGCTCACCCTCACCCACTCGGAGTCGAATGGTTCGCTATCCCTCGAATCCAAACACTCAATGACTTTCTCCTCATCGCTATAGTCCGCCAGGAAATCGCCTTCAAGGAGTTTATCGAGCCAATTATCCAGACTGCTTCTTGTCGACATAGGATTACTTCTCGTGTCTAACACAGACTATAACTCGATTTCTTGACCAATCAGCCTAGGGCCAACTTTTAAATCCAGATTAAGTGTCATAGCTTACTCCCCAACCTAACTGCCTATCAGTTCTGCTGGCAAACTCCACATCCAGCCTCCCACGGATGAGGGCATGTTGATCGCGAGGCGCTCGAATAGCCAAGATCACTATTAAATCATATTAGGAATCTACGCAGATCAAACCCATGAAGGCAACTCGGCCACTTCTTTTGGCGGAATATTTCCTATCGAATGCAAATTAACGCTTAAATCGGAGAGCTCTGGATCAACTGCGTATACAAAGGCACCCACTAAACCATCATTTATCAACGAGCAAACTGAGCATATTGCCTTACGAATAAGGCATTCATAGCCATCCTGCTTCTCAAGAGTATTTCTTAAAACGCTTTCTGCTTCAGCGCTCAAGTTGATAATTAAATCAGCCGTAGCAAATTCAGAAAAATCTTCAGGATTCCAGAGTAGCTCTAAGTCACTATCGGAAACAATTCTATCCCTATAGTCTTTCTCCAGCCCCTTAGTAAGAACCGCCAAATAAATATGGAAAAATCCAGACTCTCAAAATCATAAACAATCGCAAACCTGGAAACACCCAGTTTATACCTGGATAAAACATTATTGACCTTACCCAACAGCTCTTCTTTGAAAGAATCATATATATGCATCTGGCAACCTCAGCAGCTATAGAAAACCAACGTGAAATCAACGCCACCCTCAAGATTTTTAAGTTCAGGCAGCCAGCTAAGCCATCGCACCTCAACCGTTGCATAGATTAATTACAGCTACTATGCCTGCTTCCGGCCAGCGCACTATATGCAGTAATTCAGAACTCAACCACACTTGCGCGTCCAAGCAGCCGGGGTCGGACGCGGCCTCGGCCGGGGTCAGCAGCGGATTGAAGTCGGGGTTGTCCAGGTTGGCCTGTACGTAGGCCGACCATTCTTCCTCGGTCCACTGGGTCTTGCGCGCCTTGGCTTCCTCGCGCCGCGCCTGCTCCGGCTCCATCAGGTTGTGCGCCGGGTCGAAGGCGAACAGTTCCTCGCCACGCGGCGACAGCGCCGCCCGCAGCCGGCCCAGGGCGTCGTAGCCGTATTGGGTCACCCCCTGGCGATGGTCGGCCAGGGTGGTGAGCTGGCCTTGTTGTATTCAGCTCTTAAAGCTGTGCTTAGAATTGTTAAAGAAGCGTTAAGCTATGAATTGCTATAAGCAATAAGTCAATCCCAAAGGAATTCCAATTTTTGGTTTTAACAGCACCCACACCTAACCTAACTAAACTATCTTGCAAATAGGGAGAGCCCCCCAGAACCTACACCCACCAATAAGAAGCGTTACACTAGCACCTCTCATATATCACTACCGCAACCATCCATGTTATACCTTTAGCTATTTTTATTTAAAACACTCCCTATAGCAAAACAAATAGCCGCTATTTTCAATTCCTTATGAAATTTGCAAGAAGCTTTTTCTGAAGAAAACATTTTCAAATGCTTCCTCAGCACTCTCTCCTATTATGCAAAAATAGTCGTCAAAGCCTCCATATAACGCACCATTTTCAGCCATGCAATATGTCATGTGCTCGGAGTAAGCTACGCCAACAGGAGTGAGATGACACCCAGCCCAAACAGAATAATCCTCCTTAACTCGAGCAGATGCTGCGGTATTCAGCGCCAACAACGGATCAAACACCGACTCTGAAATACCTATTTTATATCCATCATGGACAATTTTCAGACCTGCGAAACTAGCAGTAAACTCCAGCACCCGCCCTTTGGGGGAATAGCCAGCCTGTCGCCAAGCACTTAAATAGTGAGCTATATCGACCTTTCGCCCATGGTACCACCCACCATCTCTTAAAACTTTAGAAACTTGAGCACTAAATTCAAAATTCATTTTGTCTTTCCTGTAGAAACCTTGTTATATTTAAAAGTGAAGAGCAACTCTTACAGCACGGGAAGATTCACCCAACCATTAAGAGCCACATTTCATAGTTTGGTTTCAGCATCTATTTCCGCACAGTAGCAACATCCCAAGGCTCTAAGCTTTCAACCGCATCTTGACCATCAGGTTGTGGGCCAGGTCGAAGGCGACAGTTCCTCGCCACGCGGCGATAGCGCCGCCCGCAGCCGGCCCAGGGCGTCGTAGCCGTATTGGGTCACGCCCTGGCGACGGTCGGCCAGGGTGGTGTTGGCCCGTCAAGTTGTACTGGTAGTGTCGCGCGATGCGCCGGCCCGTCGGGCTAGGCTCAGCCAGCCGTCTTGGTTGTAGTAGCGCTCATAAACTGCACTTAATGAAGTATATCCAAGAATTCTTTAAAGCTTTTAGCTACAAAATATAGATTATCCTCTTCATATTCATGATCAAAAAAATAAATCCCTCCTAGCTCTTCACTTAAAAGCATAACGAGCTGATTACCAAAGACCTCCGACGCTATGGGAATTGCCCCTTCTGGCAACCTATCCATAAACACTTGCATTTTGAAATCCAAACTCAGATGAGTCCTCTTTTCTTTTTTGCTGCTAGCCAACCCATAAAAATTATTGACTACACTTTCATCTTTTCTATTTCTATGACTATCAAAAAAGCAAAATTTACTAGGCTTAGGCTTACCTCCATTATTTTTCAACAAAAAATCCTTATATATTTCAGGCAAAATAATATTCCACTTCTCTTCAAATGCCGAAATTCTTTCTTCACTTATAGGTTCTAGGCCATCGGACAAAAACATTAAGTTATCCTCTATTAAATTTAGAAGTTGCTATTCCACCAGCATGCCTAACGGCATCATGAATATCTTCAGGCACCAATTGCATGTATCCTGAATCTTGATGGTGATGCCAAGTATAGCCATCTGGAGTAGCATCATAGCCCGCTGCTTTATTTGCTCGACCAAAGTCTGTATTACGACTTCCACCAAGCTCTATTCTTACATTTTTTATTGAATATCTAGAAAAATCAGGAAAACCAAACATATTAAATGGAACGCCATGCGGGTACTTACGCTGCAGTGCTTCTGGCAAATCGGAAGCAGGCATAACTCGTCCTGCATAGCAATAATTTGGTGGCATACGTCCATTTATTGGGCGCGAATGGTTTCCAGCAAAACGTTCATCACCTCGATCAGCCTTTCTTCTTCTTAAACCTAAGGGATCAACCCAGCCTATTGGATTGTCAACGTATAGATAGAGGTTTTCTCCTCCATATAGCCCAATCGGGTCCTGGCTCACGAACCGCCCGATATCCGGATCGTAGTACCGGAAGCGGTTGTAGTGCAGCCCCGTCTCCGCATCGAAGTACTGACCCTGGAAGCGCAGGTTCTGCACCACCGGGTCGCCTTGGGCTTCCCAAGTTTCGAGCTGGGTATTGCCTATTACTCGTCTTATGGGCTGGGCCGGGTGGTCGATCTGCGCGGTGTTGCCCCATGCTTTATAGGTCGCCGACCAGACGATCCGCCCGCGCTCGTCGGTCAGTTCGCGCGGCGTGCCCAGGTGGTCGGTGTGGAAGTAGAGGATTTCTGCCGGGCCGCGGTCGTCCTGGAGGTCGGCTTCACCGCCAAGGCCCAGCCGTTCCCGCCTCGCCTGGCGCTTGGTTTCAATCTTGCGCTGCGTCGCCCCAGTAGTCGCCCCTTATCCTCAAGAAAATTATAATTAAGCCCAGCTTGGCAACTCGGCCGCCTTATCTTTAGGTATATTATTAATAATTAGCAAATTTTTCCTTAAATCAGCCAGCTCTGGATCCACCGCATAAACAAAAGCTTTCCCGTTTAATTTAAGATTAAGAGCCAGGCATGCCTCACATATAGCCGTCCGAATTTTTAACTCATAATCCAGCTGCGACTGAATAGCCTCACCTATGAAGTTAACAACCGAATCACTAAAATTAACTATTAAATCCTCGGTAGCATATTCTGAAAATTCTTCTGGATTCCAGAGCAACTGATAATCACTATCAGAGGATATTTTATCCCTATACTCAAGCTCAAGTTTCTTGGTAAGAACGGCCACATAAAGCGGAAAAAACTCGATACTTCCAAAATCATAAACTATAGCAAACCTAGAAATTTCATCTAAAGGATATTTATAAATCACCCGCCCTACCAGACTAACAATTTCATCTTTGAATCCTTGATAGAAGCTCATTTAACACCTCCCACAGACAATCTGCAACAGCAGCCTAATTTAAATTTAGCCCCACCCTCTAGTTTCTGTTTCATATCAGCCAGCCTAGATAAAAATTCTTCTTTTGTATTCGCGTCTATAAGCAATTCATGCAACGTATTCTGATAGTCCTGGCCATGTACACCTTCACCTTTATGAGCTGTTTTGGTTGACCCAGGAAGTCTGTCCGCAACTGTTTCAGGGAGCCACACCCCATTTTCAGCAGAGTTAATATCGATACCAAGCACCTTCATTTTATCCCGCAACGCCACCATCTTAGGGTCAGTTGAATTAGACATGATTATATGGTGGGCTCTATGACGACTATTAGGGCGAGAATCCCCACATGCGGACAGATTTTCGGCAAGTTTAATAGCATCGCTTCGAGTATCTAGCCCTAATGGATCAATGTAATTCACCGGACTCGGCGCATAACGGTAGTTATTGACCCCACCCGCCAAGCCAATCGGGTCCTGGCTCACGAACCGCCCGATATCCGGATCGTAGTACCGGAAGCGGTTGTAGTGCAGCCCCGTCTCCGCATCGAAGTACTGACCCTGGAAGCGCAGGTTCTGCACCACCGGGTCGCCTTGGGCTTCCCAAGTTTCGAGCTGGGTATTGCCTATTACTCGTCTTATGGGCTGGGCCGGGTGGTCGATCTGCGCGGTGTTGCCCCATGCTTTATAGGTCGCCGACCAGACGATCCGCCCGCGCTCGTCGGTCAGTTCGCGCGGCGTGCCCAGGTGGTCGGTGTGGAAGTAGAGGATTTCCGCCGTGTCGTCTTTATCGGTGGTTTTGTCTTCGTCGACGAGGCCCAGCCGTTCCCGCCTCGCCTGGCGCTTGGTCTCGATCTTGCGCTGCATCGCCCCGGTGGTCGCCGCCCAGTGCTCCGGGTGCAGGTCCTTCAGGGCCAGCCATTCGGCCGGTAGCGGGACGTCGTCTTCGGGTACGGGTTTCGCTTGCTGGCTGCGCACCAGCGCCAACGGCACGAAGCTGTCGGGTTCGTACAGGTACAGGCTCTGCCGTCCACCCTGCCGCTCCAGCAGCAGCCGGTTGCCGTCCCAGGCGAAGTGGGTGGCGTCCGGGTCCTGCCATGGGCGCGGCGAGCGGGTGCTGTTGCGGTCGAGCCGGTACTTGGCGATCCGCCGGCCGAAGGGGTCGTAGTCGTAACCCCAGCGCTCCACGTGGACGAAGCGGCCGTTGCGTTTCTCGATCGTCGCCCGGCTCAGTTGGTGGTCGGCGTCCCAGTCGAAACGCCGCACCTGGTTCGGCCCGGATTTCTTCTCGATGCAGTTGCCCCACGCATCGTAGGCGTAGCGGTGCTCCTGCCACACCCGCAGCCGGTTGGGCTTGCTCTCGCCCCAGGCGCTGGGGTCGGAGGCGGCCTCGGCCGGGGTCAGCAGCGGGTTGAAGTCGGGGTTGTCCAGGTTGGCCTGTACGTAGGCCGACCATTCTTCCTCGGTCCACTGGGTCTTGCGCGCCTTGGCTTCCTCGCGCCGCGCCTGCTCCGGCTCCATCAGGTTGTGCGCCGGGTCGAAGGCGAACAGTTCCTCGCCACGCGGCGACAGCGCCGCCCGCAGCCGGCCCAGGGCGTCGTAGCCGTATTGGGTCACCCCCTGGCGACGGTCGGCCAGGGTGGTGAGCTGGCCCGCCAGGTCGTACTGGTAGCGCCGCGCGATGCGCTGGCCCTGGCTCGCCGGGCTGGCCTGGGCGCCCTGCCCGGCCAGGGGTTCGGCCGCCTCGCGCTGCAGGCGCGCCTGGCTCTGCAACAGCCGGCCCAGGGGGTCGAGGCTGTACTGGGTGAACAGCGCGCCCTGGCTGCGCCCCACTTCCCGGTGCAGGGCGTCGCGCTCGAAGTCGCAGATCGTCCGGAAGTCCAGGTTGATCTGGTGCACGTGGCCGCTGCCGTAGGTCAGGGTGTTGAGGGTGCGACCGTCCGGCAGCACGGTGGCCTCGCGGTTGCCCAGCAGGTCGTAGCGGTGTTGCAGTTCGCTGTATTGCCCTCCGCGCCCGCGCAGCACTTCCCGGCTCAGCCGGCCCCCCTGGTTGTAGTACAGCTCGACCCGCGCCTGGCGGTTGCGCGCCCGCACCAGTTGCCCGGCGGCGTCGTAGACGTAGCGGCTGTGGGCCACCCGGGGACGCCTGGAGGCGTCGGGCTTGACGCTGTATTTGTCCAGCAGCCGGCCCATGGCGTCGCGGCCGTAGCGGGTGCGCAGGATCGGCGCCGCGCTGCCTTCGCCCAGCAGCGGCAGGCCCAGGGGCACGCCGTCGGCGCTCTCCAGCAGGTGCCCCGCCGGGTCGTAGCGGTAGTCGATGCGCCGGCCGTCGAAGCCCTGCTCGGCCACCAGCCGGTCCAGCGGGTCCCAGGCGAAGCGGTACAACGCGCCGTTCTCGTTGGTCAGGCTGGCCAGCCGGCCGTGCAGGTCATAGCGGTAGGCCAGCCGGTGGCCCAGGGCGTCGATGCGCTCCAGGGGCCGGCCCTCGGCGTCCAGGCGGTAGCGGGTGGCCCGGCCCAGGGGGTCGTGGTGCGCCACCAGCCGGCCCAGGGGGTCGTAGGCGAAGCGCTCTTCGGCGCCGTCGGCGTGGCGCACGCTGCTCAGGCGGAAGCGCCGGTTGACGCGCGTGTAGCCATAGTGGGTGCCATGCCCCAGGGCGTCGGTCACGCTCAGCAGGTTGCCGTGGGCGTCGTAGGCGTAGTCCGTGCGCTGGCCGGAGCAGTCGGTATAGCCCAGCAGCCGGCCCTGGGCGTCGAAGTCGAAGGTCTTCACCCCGCCCCGGGCGTCCACCAGGGCGGTGGGCAGGCCCCGGGCGTCCAGGCGGTATTCGGTGCGGGCGCCATCGGGCTCGGTCAGCTCCACCAGGTTGCCGCGCGCGTCGTAGCGGTACTGGGTGACCCGCCCCAGCGGGTCGGTGATGGACACCGGCTTGCGCCAGGTCGCGTCCCAGGCGAACCGGTAGGAGGCACCGTCCGGCTGGGTCAGGCAGGTGAGGTTGCCACGGGCGTCGTACTGGAACCGGGTGGTGCGGCCGGAGGGATCGGTGCTGGCCAGCAGGTTGCCGTAGGGGTCGAGTTCGTAGCGACTCTCTCCGCCCAGGGCGTCCACCTTGCCGACCAGGCGCTCGTCTTCATCGTAGCGGTAGAGGACCACGCGGCCTTCGGCGTCGACGACCCGGGTTTCCCGAGCCAGTTCGTCGTACTGGAAGGTCCAGCTCTGGCCATTTGAAAGGGTGTTGCGCAGGACCTTGCCTTTGGGGGAGAGGCGATCCCACTCGTAGCGCGCCGCCAGCCCGCCGGGCTCGGCGTGTTCCACCATCATGTGGTTGGCCCAGGCGAAGGTGCGACAGAGCTGCCCGTCGCCGTCCCGTACCTCCACCAGGTCGCCTTCGGCGCCGTAGCGGTATTCCACCAGCCACTGCTGTTGCTCGCGGGGATAGTGCCCAGCCGCGTCGGGCTGGCCGAACAGCTCCACCACGTGGGTCAGCCGTGGCTGGCGCGGGCGGCTGCGGTCGAAGACGAAGCCCAGCCGGCGACCGCTGCTGGTGTCCAGGTGATAGGGCAGGCCGTCGTCGGTGTAATGCAGGCGCAGGTGGTTGTGGTTGGGGTCGATGAAGCCGAGCAGCACCAGCGACTCGGCCTGGGGCCGCAGGTCCTTCGGGGCTCGCTCCGGGGCGGGCGGCGGCGCCTCGCCCTGGGCGGCGCGGCTGGCCAGCAGCCGCTCCCAGGCTTGCGCCTCGCGCTGCTGGCGCCGCGCCTCGTCGGCCTCGCGCTCGCCCAGCGCCGCCTGGTCCCGGGGCGACAGCCCGAAGATCAGACGCAGCCCGTCCGGGGCGATCACTTCGTACTGGTTGCGCTGGTTGCGCTGCAGGGTGGTGAACTCGTAGCGGGAGAAGAAGCGCTCGCCGACGGCGATGTCGGGGAAGGAGGTCCGCCGCCCCTGCATGTCGATGAAGACGATGGCCTCGCCGTCCACCTCCAGGCGGAAATCGAGGGGCACGCTCCAGCCCTGTCCCAGCCAGGACTGACGGGGGTTGCAGGAGGCATAGGTGCGCTGCCAGGCCAGCGGCATGGGGGCATCCAGGACGAAGTCTAGGTCCTCCGCGCCGTCCAGGAGCTTGGCGCCGTAGATGGCGTTCACCGGCTTGGGCGTGGCCAGGCCGCAGTTCAGGCAGTTCGGCTTGGCCTCGCCTTTCTCCTTGCCGGGTACCCCATCCTTGTCGTGGGGCCGCTCGGGCTCGGCCTTCTTCGGCACCGGCTTGGGCTTGGGTTCATGGGAAGGCGTGGTTCCCCGGGGCTTCTTGGTGGCCTTCTTGAGGCGCTCGTAGAGGTCGCCGATGCGGTTGCCGGTCTTGCCGATCAACTGGCCGACCTTGCTGGCCGCGCCACCCGCGCCACGGGTCGCCACGGCGATCACCACGGTCTCGGCGACATGCACCTCGGCGGCGCCCGCCGCCTCGCCCAGTTGCGCCGCCATCGGCTTGGGGTCGGCCAGCATGCTGGCCAGCAGTTCCTGAGCCGAGCAGGCCAGGTCGTCCAGCATTTCCCGCAGCCAGTCCTTGATGATCGCCTTGATCTCGTCGGCGCTGAGCTGGCTCAGTTCGTCGATGGCTTCCATCATGTCGGCGGTGAAGGCGACCGAGGCGTCGTAGGCTTTCTCTACCCCTTCCTTGGCATCGTTGGCGATGGTGCCGAGGTCGTTGCTGGACAGATAGTCGACGCTATCGGTGATGCCGCCCCAGACCGACTTGGCGCCGCTCTTGATCGACTCCCAGTACCCCTTGCCCTTCTCCAGCAACAGGTCCTGCTTGGCTTGGTCGCGAGCGTTGGCGAAGCCCAGCAGAAAGGAAAGCGGATTGCTGGAGAACTCGTTGGCGATGCGATCGGCCAGGGCCTCGAGCAGCCCTTCGAGTTCGGCGGAACACTTGGCGTTGGGCCCCGGCAGCACGCCGCAGTTGATCGCTCCCGGGCAGGGGGAAATGCTCGGCCCGCTGATGACCCCCACGTGGCCGTGGCTGGTGGAGAAGCTGCCCTCCACTGGGTTCTGCGGGAGGAACTCGGTGGGCCTGAACATCTTGCCGTTGTCGATGGCGGTGGAGCGCAGCAGGAACAGGTTGGCGCTGTTGCCGTAGGTCCGCTGCGCGACGCCTTCGGCCATCGCGAAGCTCACCGCCGGCGTACTGGGCACCGGGCGCGTGCCGAAGGGCGTGGCGGCCAGTGCCGGGGACACCACGGCCGCGAAATGTTTGGGTGTCCGTTCCGCCTTGATGGGATCGCCCATGGCTCAACTTCCTGCCGGGTAGGTGGTGGAGGCGCAGTAGACGTTGATGCGCTTGATCCGCGCGTCGAAGTCGACGAGGCCGTGGTAGCGCAGCGTCACGCGTTCCCGGTCCAGGTCGATCAACACGGTATCCAGGTTCATCGGGTGGGTTTCCCGGGAGTCGTCGTCCCAGTGGGCGACACCGGCGGCGTCCAGGGGCGGCAGCACCAGGCGCAGGGGCGGCCCCGGGCGGACGCCGGCCAGTTCGATTGTGTCGCCGGCCTTGAGGTAGGTGGGCGGCTGCTGGTCCGCCGGCGCGGTGTTCCAGTAGCGCATGTCCATGTCCAGGGGAATGTCCGGCGCCACCGTTTGCCGCCAGTGCTCGTCGTAGGTGCCCGCGTACCGCTGGCGCGCCGGCATGAAGCCGGGCAACGGGCCGAAGCCGCCGGGCTCCACGTCCTGGCCGAACGCTCCCAAGGGGGCGTCCCACGCTTCGATCTGGGGAGCGGGATAGGCTTGCGAGGTGTCGAGTCTGGAACGGTCGACGAACCCCTGGCCGAGGGGGTTGGGCGCGAAGAATTCGCCGTCCTCGTAATGGGCCCGGGCCGGCCCGAGGGTGCCGCCATAGGCGTTCTCGTAGAGCAGCGCCACCCCCGAAACCGGCTCCGCCTCGCTCAGGGCCCAGCCGCCCAGCAGCGTGTACCGCCACTGGCGCGGCCCATGGAAGCGCAGCCGCTTCTCCAACCCGCCGACGCGCAGGGCGGCGTACCAGGTGGGCATGGGCCGGTCTTCCGGGGGCCGCGCGGTGCCGACGACCAGTACATCGGTGGTCGGCTTGAAGGGGATCAGGTCGCTGGGGTAGAGCAGACTGGAGCGGTTCTCCTCGTCCAGCCAGACGTCGTTGAGGACCATGTCCGGCTGGCGCTCCACGGGGGCGAGGCGCCCTTCGGCGTCCCACTCCAGGGTGACCTTGGCGGACAGGCAGTGGTAGCGGTTGCCGTGGTAGAAGCGGTGTTCGAACCCCTGCACCGGGTACAGGGACTGGCTGACGATGACGGTCATGCTACGGCGGCTTCCCTGCTCAGTTCAGGTCGATTTTCTTGGCGTCGACGTCCACCAGCTCTTTGCCGTTGACCGCGATCTTCACGCCCTCCAGGGTGATGGTGCCATCGGCCTCCAACACCACCTTGGACTTGCCGACCTGCAGCAGGATGCTCTTGTCGTCCATCACCACCGTGCTGGCCCCGCCAGCGGTCAGGGTGTAGACCTTGCCCACCGAGGCGGTGTGGTTCTGGCCGATGTTGTCATGTCGGCTGAGGCCGACGTTGGAGACCATGGCCATGCCGACGTTGAGGTTGTAGCCCAGGCCGATGTTGACCATCTTGCCCATTCCCACCGACTGCATGTAGGCGAGCTTGACCGTTTCGGTCTTGAACTGGCCCACCGAGATCTTCCAGTTCTTGCCGATGTCGTCGGTTTCGTTCTGGTCCACGTTCTTGGTGCGGTTCTTGTGCACCGTCACCTTTTCGTTGCCGTCCACTTCCTCGGTGCGGTTCTTGTGGATGGTGATGGTCTCGTGGCCATCC